>JBKQTJ010000207.1:0-115009 GCA_052143255.1 Streptosporangiaceae bacterium
TCTACATCGAGACCGATGACCTGCAGGCCGCGCTCGACAAGATCAACCTCGTTGGCGGCAAGACCATGCTGCCCATAACCGAACTGCCCGGCATGGCAGTCTTCGCGCGGTTCGCCGACCCGGACGGGCTTGTCGTCGGTCTGGTGCTGGCCCGACCCGACGTTGAAATGGGACCGGGAGCCGGAGACGGCGCGCCGGTCGACTGGTTCGAGATACTCGGCCCGGACGCCGCCCGCAGCCAGCAGTTCTATGCGGAGATCTTCGGGTGGCAGATCGGCGGCGAGGGCTACCGCATGGTGGACACGGGCACGTCACGAGGCATTCATGGCGGCATCGGAACCGCCCGGCTCGGGAACTGGGCTACGGTCTACGCGAATGTGCCGGATGTGGCGGCTGTGCTGACCCGCGCGGCCGACCTCGGCGGCGCGCGCGTCTACGGGCCAGACTCGGTGGATGATCATATGCAGACCGGCGCCATCCGCGATCCAGCCGGCAACGTGTTCGGCGTCTACCACCACACGCCGCACTGACGGGCGCGGCAGACCGCGCTTAGGCCATCGCAGCCGGATCCAGCAGTCCGCGCCGTCGGCGTACCGCCAGGTCAGCCTTGGTGAAAATCGTGTCGACTACGATCCCGATCACCAGGATCACGATGATCACCGTGCTGGCGCCGGTGAAATCGAGGCTCTGCTGGTCGACGCTCAGCTGCTGGCCGATCGAGATCTGACCGATGATCGCGATGAACAGCTCGGCGGCCATCAGGCTGCGCCAGGCGAACGCCCAGCCCTGTTTGAGCCCCGCCACGTAGGCCGGCAGCGAGGCCGGCAGGATCAGGTACCGGTACAGCGCAAAGCCTCGCAGGCCCAGCGTCTTGCCGGCCCGCAGCAGCAGCGGCGGCGTGTAGTCCACGCCACTGATCAGGCCATTGGCTATCGACGGAGCAGCTCCGAGGATGACCACGAACAGGATGGCCGAGTTGTCCTCGCCGAACAGGATGATCGCGAACGGCGCCCATGCCACGGACGGCATCGTCTGCAGCCCGGTGATGATCGACCCGACCGCCGCGCGCAGCGGCTTGATCCGCGCCACCAGGAGACCGACGACTGAGCCGATGAGCAGCGCGACGAAATAGCCAACGACTGCGCTGCGCAAGGTCCAGCCGATGGTGGACCAGAGCATGCCATGCTGCATCTGCTGCCACAGGTCGGAGAAGACGGGACCGGGACCTTTCAGGACATACTTCTTCCATCCGGAGAGCGTGATCAGCTCCCAGATGGCCAGCACAAGCGCGATCGCCAGTAGCTTCGGCCAGAGCGTCGTCCACGCTTGGCGGGCAAGCCGGCCGGGCTCCGGCTTGCCTTGGCCAGGTTGCAGCTCAAGGCTGTCAAGTCCCCGCAGTGCCTGATCAGTGGCCATGCCGCCCCATCTCCTCGCGCAGCCGGTCGGTGAGCCTGGCGGCGACGCCAGATACCTCAGGCGAGTCAATCCGGCGCTGCCCGACTCTGGGCAGCCTGTACTCCTCGATCACGCGGCCGGGCCGGCTGCTCAGCACGATGACGCGATCGCCGAGCCGCGCGGCTTCCCGGACGTTGTGGGTGACAAACAGAACCGTCAGCGTCCGGTCCGAGCAAATCCGCTCCAGCTCGTCGTGCAGCAGGTCCCTGGTCATCGCATCCAGCGCGCCGAAAGGCTCGTCCATCAGCAGCACGTCGGCGTCCTGGGCCAGCGCCCTGGCCAGGGCCACCCGCTGGCGCATCCCGCCGGACAGCTCGTGCGGGCGCTTGTCGCCGAAGCCGCCGAGCCGGACCGTCGCCAGCAGCTCGGCGACCTTGTCGCGCCGCTCGGCCCGGGGCACCCCCTTGGCCCGCAGAGCCAGCTCGACGTTGCGGCTGGCGGTAAGCCACGGGAACAGAGCGGGTTCCTGGAACATCAGCCCGACATGGCGGTTGCCGGTGTCGACCTGCCCTGCCGTCGGCTGGTCCAGTCCCGCGACCAGATTCAGCAGGGTGCTCTTGCCACAACCGGAGGCGCCGATCAGGCAGACGAACTCGCCGTCGTGCACCGTCAGCGAGATCTTGTCCAGCGCGAGCAGCTCGGTCCTGCCGGTCCGGTACACCTTGCTGACATCGGTGATCCTGATCGCATCAGCGGACCCGGGGACTGGAGTGGCTGGAGACAGGGCTGACGCCCCCGGGCTTGCCGGGGGCGTCACCTGCTGGTCGCTGACCCTCACGGGCTCACCTGCGGCTGCCCGGCAGCCGACAAAAGCTTGTTCAGCGGGCCCAGGTCATAGATAGCGCTGAGGTTCTTCACCGGGCTGAGCAAGCCGACGGCGACGGCATGCTGCGCGTCGGTGGCGAGCGACGACGCTATCGGGTCGTTGGTGAAGGTGACCTGGTCGAAGGCCGCGGCCAGGATGTTCGGCTTGAGGCCCTTGCCGCTGAGGCTGGTCAGCTCGGCGTTAGCAGCGGTCTCGGCAGCTGACTTGTTCGTGGCGATAAAGCTGTTCGCCTCGATCTGGCCCTTCAGCAGGTCACTGACGACCGTCGGGTGCGCGGCCAGGAATGCCTGGGTTACCACCAGGTTCGTGGTGACGAACTTGCCGCCTGGCCAGAGGCTTGCCTCGTTGACGAGCACATGCCCGCCGGCGGCCACCATCTCGGCGTCGTAGGGAGCCGGCTCCCAGCCACCCGCGATCTTGCCGGCCTCGAAGGCGAGCACGGCGTCGGAGTTCGGCGTGATCGGCGTGATCGGCACGTCGCCGCCGCCTGTCGTGGTCGTGGTGAGGCCATGGCTCTTCAGCCAGTACCGCAGCGCCACATCCTGGGTGTTGCCGAGTGACGGTGTGGCCAGTTTCTGGTTCTTGAGCTGGCTAGCGGCCGTGATGCCCTTCTTCACCACCAGCGCGGCGCCACCAGAGGCGGCCCCGGAGATGACCTTGATCAGGCTGCCGTTCGATTCCTGCCAGGCTTTGATCGTGGGATTCGGGCCTACGTACGCGGCGTCTAGCTGACCGGCGAGCAGCGCCGTGGCCTCTTCAGTGCCGGTGCTGAACGGGTACAGCTTGAGCGTCACGCCGTTGCCCAGGTTCTTGGTGAAGAAGCCCTCCTTGACGCCCACCAGGGCGGGCGCGTGGGTGATGTTCTCCAGGAAGCCCAGCCGCAGCGTTACGCTGCCGCCCGGGTCGCTCGCCGACCCGGCGCCAGACGACCCTGACGATCCGCAGCCCGCAGCCAGCAGGGCGACGCCCGCCGCCGCGAGTCCGGCAAGTATCTTCTTCATCGCTCCACCTTTTCCGATCTTTTTACTCGGGTTTAGCCGCACAGAAGTCTACATTACCGAATGGAATTGATGGAAGATTTTAGGCCTGTACTCCGGTGCCCTGCGCCTTCGCATCAGGTGGATCGGCGCACGTCAAAGAACTAGTTTCCCCGCCCCAGCGCGACCCATGCATCGCGCCTGATTGTGCGCTATCTCACAACCGGCAGGCCACGCCAGCGGCCCTGACCGGCTTAGCTGCCCTCGTCCCCGGCGGTTTCGGGCTCCAAACCGGCTACCGAGCTGAATTTCTGCAGACACGTCTGCAGCTGAGCCAGGTTGGCCGGCGAGGCGTTGGTGGTGTCGAACCGCACACCGTACATGATGTTGATCTCCGAGTGCTGAGCGGGCACGGCCATCGGAGGGGCGTTCTGGATGTGCGAGCAGGCGGCCCGAACGTGCAGCTCGGTTGCCATCGAAGTGCTGGGATTGAAGTCGACGACGATCCACTGCTTGGAGAGCGCCACGTCCATCTGCGAGCACCCGGTCAGGGCCGCCAGCAGCAAGCCCGCAGCCACTCCGGCACCCAGGCGCGCGGCTGCGCTGGTTGATTCCCGCACGCCGCCACTTTAGACCAGCCACGAGCAGTGCTCGTCCCATGTCAGGCTTGAGGGACCGGCCGAGCCGTAGCGGCCGGGCAAGGACCAGGAGGCAACATGGCCGGTCTGATCGAGGACTATGCGCTTATCGGGGACATGCAAACGGCGGCGCTGGTCAGCCGGGACGGCTCCGTTGACTGGCTCTGCCTGCCCAGGTTCGACTCAGACGCCTGCTTCGCGGCGCTGCTCGGCGACGAGCGCAACGGTCAGTGGCGCGTTTGCCCGACGGCGCTGGAGGGGCCTGTCGCCCGCCGCGGTGAGGTCAGCAGGCACTACGAAGGCGACTCGCTGATCTTGCAGACCACCTGGCACGCCCTCAGTGGCGTGGTCCGGGTCATCGATTTCATGCCGCCGCGCGATGACTCGACTCCGGTGCTCATCCGGATTGTCGAAGGCGTCGAGGGCAGCGTCGAGATGGAGTCCGTGCTGAGGCTCAGGTTCGGCTACGGCCGGATCATCCCGTGGGTGATGCGCAGCGGGAACTCGATCAGGGCCATCGCCGGGCCCGACTCGGTCTGCTTCTTCAGCCCGGTCCCGAACGTCGGCCGGAACATGGTGCACGAGGCCACCTTCACGGTGCAGGCCGGCGACCGGATGTCGTTCGAGCTGTGCTGGCAGGCGTCCCACCTGCCACCGGCACCCTCCGTCGACCCCGAGGAGGCGCTCGGGGCCACGCGTCAGTTCTGGTCTGATTGGTCGGCCAAATGCAGCTATAAGGGCCCGTACCGGGATGCCGTACTGCGGTCCCTGATCACCCTCAAGGCGCTGACCTACGGGCCGACCGGCGGCATCGTCGCAGCAGCCACCACATCGCTGCCCGAGGACATCGGCGGGGTCCGCAACTGGGACTACCGCTACTGCTGGCTCCGCGACGCGACGATCACGCTCGAGGCGCTGCTGCGCACGGGATACACCGAGGAGGCCGACAGCTGGCGGCAATGGCTCGGCCGTGCCGTGGCTGGCGACGCCAAGGACGTTCAGATCATGTACGGCGTTGCCGGAGAGCGCAGGCTGGCCGAGTGGGAGATCGGGTGGCTGGCGGGTTATGAGCGGTCCGCGCCGGTCCGGGTCGGGAACGCCGCCGTCGACCAGCGCCAGCTCGACGTCTACGGCGAGGTGATCGATGCCCTCACGCTGGGGCGCCAGGCAGGGCTGGGCTTCGACAAGCACACCTGGAGCCTGCAGCGACAGCTACTGGACTTCCTGGAGAAGCACTGGCACGAGCCGGACGAGGGGATCTGGGAGGTCCGCGGTCCGAGGCGGCATTTCGTCCACTCCAAGGTGATGGCTTGGGTTGCCTTCGACCGGGCGATCCACCTGGTCGAGCAGGGCAATCCGGGCCCAGTCGAGCGCTGGCGCGCGATCCGGGACGAGATTCACGCGCAGGTCTGCGACCAGGGTTACGACACCGCGCGCGGCGTGTTCACCCAGTATTACGGCAGCGCCGAACTCGACGCCTCGGTGCTGCTCATCGCGGAGGTGGGCTTCCTGCCGCCTGATGACCCGCGGGTGGAATCAACGGTCTGGGTCATTAAGCGCGAGCTCATGCGGGACGGCCTGGTGCTGCGGTACACCCAGCCCGCCAAGGCGGTGCAGGAAGGTGCCAGAGCCGACGTCGACGGCCTGCCGGGCGCTGAGGGAGCGTTCCTGGCCTGCAGCTTCTGGCTGGTCAACGCGCTCCACCTGATCGGCGAGTACGACGAGGCGGTGTCCGTCTTCGAGCGGTTGCTGGCATTGCGCAGCGATCTCGGTCTGCTGAGCGAGGAATACGATCCCCGGTACGGTCGGCAGGTCGGTAACACACCGCAGGCGTTCAGCCACGTACCGCTCATCCAGGCTGCGCTGAACCTGGCGAGCCATGAAGGCGATCACTGCCGCCGCACCGGCGGCCGGAAGGAGCGGCTGCACTGACTCGGGCAGTTCGCCGGCAGTGTCACACTGATGGGTAGCTATGGCACCCCGCCCGCACATTCTGATCGTTAACGGCCGTAAGGTCCGCCAACCGGTCTTCATCATCAGCGCTCCGCATTCCGGCGCAGACCTCCTCGGGCGCGCCTTCAAGCAGTCCCGCGGCTTCCATGTCACCATCGGCCAGGAAGCCGTGCAGGGCGTGGTGTACGCCTTTGCCCGGAGCCCGTCGATTCAGCGCGGCCGCAGCGAGGCAGCCGCTACCGTGATGCGGGACGCGTTCGCCCAGGCCTGGCAGGTGACGGCGCACGGCTGCCTCACCTGCTCGCCGCTGTGCCGCGACGCTGGCCAGGTAAACGGGCGCGCCTGCTGCGTAGCCGAACGGGACATCGTCAGGTACGGCGACGCCAGCCCGGACCTGATGTACTGCGCCGACACCCTCGTCGACGCCTTCCCGGACGCAAAGCTGATCCAGATCGTGCGGGATGGCCGGGACGTGGTGGCGGCCATGCTGGCCGACATCCAGTCGCTGGCCTGGTTCAAGCCAGGCATGGCCAACGTAGAGACCGAGTTCCCCAATCCCTTCTTCGGCATCGAGAGCGAGCAGGACCTGGCCACCTGGCCGGAACTAACGCTGGCCGGCAAGTGCGCGCTGCGGTGGCGTGGCTCGGTCCGTGCCATGGCCAGGCTGCGGACCAGCATGTCTGCCGAGCAGCTGACGACCCTGCGCTATGAGCACCTGGTCCGCCATCCGGCTGCCACGGCCGCCGCCCTGTCCGCCTTCGTCGGCGACGCCGGGGGGCCGGTCAGCCCGGTCGCGCCGCCCGGCCCAGGGCCGGGCTCATGGCACCGGCAGCTCACCGCGGCGCAGGTAACCGAGATCGAGTCGGTCGCCGGGCCGGACCTGCGACGGGTCGGCTACGGTGAGTTAACTGAGGCTGATGAAGCGGCTTCCTGACGCGCGAACTGCGTCTGGTACAGGTCGGCGTACAGGCCGCCGGCCGCGAGCAGGCTCTCATGCTCGCCCCGCTCGACGATCCGGCCGTCGTCCACGACCAGGATCTGGTCGGCTTCCCTGATCGTGGACAGCCGGTGGGCGATGACCAGGGAGGTGCGGCCGGCCAGTGCGGTCCTCAGCGCGCGCTGCACGGCCGCCTCGGATTCGGAGTCCAGGTGCGCTGTGGCCTCGTCAAGCACGACCACCGACGGCGCCTTCAGCAGCAGCCGGGCCAGCGCGACGCGCTGCTTCTCCCCGCCGGACAGCCGGTAACCCCGATCACCCACCACGGTGTCCAACCCGTCGGGCAGCGCCACCACCAGGTCCCAGATCTGCGCCGCCTGGCAAGCCAGTATCAGCTCCTGCTCGGTTGCCGACGGCCGGGCATACAGCAAGTTCGCCCGGATCGTGTCGTGGTACATGTGGGCGTCCTGGGTGACGACACCGACCGCGTCGTGCAGCGACTCCAGCGTTACCTCGCGAATGTCCGCGCCGGCGATCCGGACTACGCCGCCCGTCGGGTCGTACAGCCTCGATACCAGGTGCGTGATAGTCGTCTTGCCCGCACCCGACGGTCCTACCAGCGCGGTCAGCTTGCCCGCTGGGGCCCGGAAGCTGACATCGCTGAGCGCGTTGTGGCCGGGCCCGGCCTTCTCCGGCACCGGCAGGGCTATCGATTCAAGCGAGGCCAGCGACACCTCCGAAGCCGCCGGGTAGCGGAAGCTGACGTGATCGAACTCGATATCCGGCGCACCGGGCAACGGTGGCAATGGCTGCGCCGCCGGGCTCTGATCGATCAGCGGCTTGAGGTCCAGCACCTCGAAGACCCGGTCGAAGCTGACCAGCGCCGTCATCACGTTGACCTGCACATTCGAGAGCGACGTGATCGGCCCGTACAGCCTGCTCAGCAGCGTCGCCAGTGCGACCATGGCGCCGATCTGCAGGGACCCGCCGATGACCAGCCAGCCGCCGTAGCCGTACACCACCGAGGTCGAGAGCGTGGCCAGCAGCGCCAGCCCGGTAACCAGCGCGCTGCCCCACAGTGCAGTCAGCACGCCGATGTCACGAACCCGGCCCGCCCGCCCGGAGAACAGGTCCACCTCATCGGCCGGGCGCCCGTACAACTTGGCCAGCATCGCGCCGGCCACGTTGAACCGCTCGGTCATGGTCGAGCCCATCTGGGCGTCCAGTTGCATCGACTCCCTGGTAAGTCGCTGCAGCTTGCGGCCGACCCGCCTGGCCGGGTACAGGAAGACCGGGATCAGCACCAGCGCTATCACCGAGATCTGCCAGGAATAGAAGAACATCGCCGCGAGCACGAGTACCAGCTGCAGCACGCTCGACACTACTGAGGCCAGTGTCGAGGTCAGCGCCTGCTGCGCGCCGATGACATCGTTATTCAGCCTGCTGACCAGCGAGCCGGTCTGCGCCCTGGTGAAGAACGCAATCGGCTGCCGCTGGACGTGCTCGAACACCTGCGTGCGCAGATCGTAGATCAGGCCCTCGCCGACCCGTGAGGTGAAATACCGCTGAACGATGCCAAGGAACGCATCGAAGATGGCCAATCCCGCAACGGCAGCGGCAACGCCGAGCACAACGTGGGTCTGCTTCGGGATGATGCCCTTGTCGATGACCACGGCAATCAGCACCGGGTACAGCACAGTGACCACCGCGTCCAGCGCGGCCGCCGCCAGGAAGACCGAGAGGTCAAGCCGGTAGGGCCGGGCATACCCGGCAATCCGCCGCACGGTCCCAGGCTTCAGCCGCTGCTGGGTCACCGACGGATCGCGGGTGAAGCCCCGCATGGCGTGCCACTGGGTTTGCATGGTCATGACCGGTGAACCTAGCAGCAGCTCGGGATCATCCCGGCTCCGCTGACGGCGAACTGCTGATCAGGTAACGGCCCCTGGTTGCCCGGCCCTGGACCTGAGCAGGCTGGCCTGCGCCAGGCGCTCGGCCGCCGCCTGCTGGTCCAGCGTGTTAGCGGCCGCCTGAGCCAGCAGTGCCTTAGTGGCCCGGGCCGCGTCAGCATTCACCGACAGCAGCGCAGCCACCAGGTCGGTCACCGCTGCGTCCAGCTCCGCGCCGGGCACGACGAGCTCGGCGAGCCGCAGCTGGAGAGCTTCGTCTGCGCTCACCATCCGGGCCGTGAGGCAGATCTCGGTGGCCCTGGCGAGCCCGACCAGGTCGACCAGCGGCTTGGTCCCGGTCAGATCAGGGACTAGTCCGAGGGCCGGCTCCTTCATGCACAGCTTGGCGTCATCGGCGAGGACCCGAAGGTCGCACGCCAGGGCGAGCTGGAAGCCGGCCCCGATGGCGTGCCCTTGCACGGCGGCAACCGAGACGAACTGCGGGTTGCGCAGCCATCGGTAACCGGCCTGGTACCCGGCGATCTTCTGGTCGAAATCCGCCGTGTCCGCGGCCGGTGGCCGTTCCTCACCGGGCACGCCGTCCGCGCTGAACAGCCTTAGATCGATGCCCGCGCAGAAGGATGGACCGGCGCCGCGCACCACCACGACGCGGACCTGCTCTGGTATGGCATCGCCAACGCGGGCGAGCCCGTGCCAGGTGGCCGGGGTCATCGCGTTACGGCGCTCCGGGCGGTTCAGCGTGACCGTGGCGACGACGCCGTCGATGGTCAGCTCGACGCCGCCCGATGGTGGACCACCTGGACTGGTCATCAGGCCTTTGACTTAGCCTTACCCCTGGTCGCGCCGCCACGCCCGCGCAGCGCAACGCCGCTCTCGCTCAGGATGCGGTGGATGAACCCGTACGACCGGCCCGTGGACGCGGCAAGCGACCTGATGCTCTCGCCCGCGCCGTACCGCTTCTTCAGGTCAGCCGCCAGCTTGGTGCGGTCGGCACCGGTAACCCGGGTGCCCTTCTTGAGAGTCTCGGTCACGCGAACCTCCCGGTGAGCTGTGTTGACCGCTGCGTTACCGTATCCCGCCATGATCACCCATTCGCCGGTGATCGGCTACCCAGACGCCCGCAAAAAAAGATCATTCTTTCGGCCCGCGCGGTCCTCGCGAGCACCGTGCTGTCCTACGCAAGGGCGACCAGGTCGGCGAGCTCCTCGCTCCAGGAATCCTCGACGCCGTCGGGCAGCAGTACGACGCGCTCGGGCTGCAGTGCCTCGACCGCGCCCTCATCGTGGGTGACCAGGACGATGGCGCCGGCGTACCGGCGCAAACCGGAGAGGATCTCAGCGCGGCTGCCCGGGTCGAGGTTGTTCGTCGGCTCGTCGAGCAGCAGCACGTTTGCGCCCGAGACGACCAGCAGGGCAAGCGCGAGCCGCGTCTTCTCACCGCCGGACAGCACGCCGACCGGCTTCGCCACGTCGTCGCCGGAGAACAGGAACGAGCCCAGAATGCTGCGGTGCTCCCGCTCGGCCAGGTCCGGCGCGGCTGACTGCATGTTCTCCAGGACCGTTCTCGAATTGTCCAGGGTCTCGTGCTCCTGGGCGTAGTAACCCAGGCGCAGCCCGTGGCCCGGCACGACCTGGCCGGTGTCGGGCTCCTCCACCCCGGCAAGCAGCCGGAGCAGCGTGGTCTTGCCCGCGCCGTTCAGTCCGAGCACGACTACCCGGGCACCACGATCGACGGCCACGTCGACATCGGTGAAAACTTCCAGTGAGCCGTACGACTTCGACAGCCCCTGCGCGCTCAGCGGAGTCTTCCCGCAGTGCGCGGGCACCGGGAAGCGCAGCCTCGCCACGCGTTCGGCGGACCGGTCGGCGCTCACGCCCGCGAGCAACCGCTCGGCTCGCTTCTGCATGTTCTGCGCGGCCTTGGCCTTGGTTGCCTTCGCTCGCATCTTGTCGGCCTGCGACTGCAGGGCCGTGGCCTGCCGCTCGGCATTCATCCGCTCCCGGCGGCGCCGTCGCGCGTCGGTCTCCCGCTGGTCCAGGTATGCCTTCCAGCCGAGGTTGTAGATGTCCAGCTCGCTGCGGTCGGCATCCAGGTGGAACACCTTGTTGACGACAGCGTCGAGCAGGCTGGTGTCGTGGCTGATCACGACCAGGCCGCCGCGGAACGAGCGGAGGTGATCGCGCAGCCAGCTGACCGAGTCCGCGTCCAGGTGGTTGGTCGGCTCGTCCAGCAGCAGCGTGTCGGAACCGCCGAACAAAATGCGGGCCAGCTCGATGCGCCGCCGCTGGCCGCCCGATAGCGTGTGCAGCGGCTGCGTCAGCACCTTCTGCGGCAGCCCCAGGCTGGCCGCCAGCGAGGCCGCCTCTGACTCGGCCGCATAGCCGCCCAGCACGGTCAGCCGCTCCTCCAGATGGCCGTAACGGCGGACGCCGGCGTCCCGCCGCCCCGGGTTGGCGTCGGCCATCTGCAGCTCGGCCTCGCGCAGGCCGGCCAGCAGCGAGTCAAGGCCGCGCGCGGACAGGATCCGGTCCATCGCCAGTGCCTCGAGGTCACCCACCCTGGTGTCCTGCGGCAGGTAGCCAACCGAGCCACCCGACTGCACCTGCCCGGCGGCCGGCTGCCCCTCGCCCGCCAGCACCCTGGCCAGCGTCGTCTTGCCGGCCCCGTTACGGCCTACCAGGCCTATCTTGTCGCCAGCGGCGACCTGGAAAGATGCGCTTTCCAGCAGCAAGCGCGCGCCCGCGCGCAGCTCGACTTCACGTGCCGAGATCATGGGAAAACTCGCTCCACTTTAGGGTCGGACGCCAGACAGACTTCACCCCTGGACCGGGGCGCGGCGTCACGACAGGAGCGGTTGCATACGCCATAGTCTACCGGAGCCCGGACACGGCCAGCCACGCAGTTTCTACCGCGGCGGCTCGGTGAGCCTGATGCGGATTGCGCGGAACTGACGGGGCGTGCCCGTCAGCACGGCCAGCCGCGGATCGGGCACCGTGAGGAACCTGGCCACCGCAATATCGAAGTAGGGCTGCAGCCTGACATCGTCGCGCAGCGCCGAGATCGCGCGCTTGTCGCCGCCGAGCACCAGCGCGTCAAGCCCGCCGGAGTATCGGCTGAACACGCCGACGGCGCAGTCAGCCGCTGCTGCCAGCGCTTCCCTGGCCTGCTTCTCCCGGCGCCGGGCGAACCTGTGCTGCGACGTGCCTCCGGCCGCGCTGCGGCCGTGCACGAGTCGGCTGCCGACCTTCGACGCGACCAGCTGGGCGCCGGGGCCGGCGAACACGCCGGCCGCGTACCCGCCGAGCCGCACCAGCAGCACCGCGACGGTCCGGTCGGCGCCCGCGTGCGCCGCGATATCCGCACCCGAGCGGCCGGCAGGCATGGGCGGGAACGGCACGTGACATTCGGCCACCGCACCATCGGCGGCGCGCAGCGTGACGATCTCGGTGCCGGCCTCGGTCACTGCCGAGCCGTGTCGCTGCCCGAACGATTCCAGCCAGGTCTCGATGCGCTCGGGGTCAACATCTAGCCAACGCTGCGCGGCGCGTCGGCCGGTGTCCACGCCTCAGCTCGCCCGGGTCCTGGCCGCCCGGAGCCGTGCCGCCCGGTTGAGGGCGCTGATCACGCCGCTCATGGAGGCGCGGACGATCGACGAGCTGATGCCCACGCCCCACAGCACCCGGTCGCCGACCTCGATCTCCAGGTACGCCGCCGCCTCTGCGTCGCGGCCCGCGGTCAGCGCGTGCTCAGCGTAATCGAGCACCCGAACGCCAACGCCGCCGAGGCCCATGTCGATCCCGGATACCGCGTCGCAGAACGCTGCGATCGGGCCGTTGCCGCGGCCAGCCAGGGCGTGCTCGGTCTGGTAAGCCCGCACGACGCAGCTGACCCGCTCGGTGCCGTCCTCGCTCGCCGAGGCGTAACTCACCAGCTCGAACGGCCCCGGCTCCAGGTACTCAGCCGCGAAGATCCGCCACATCTGCCCGGCGTCCACCTCGCCGCCCTCGGTGTCGGTGTGCCGCTGGATCACCTGGCTGAACTCGATCTGCAGCCGTCGCGGCAGGTCGAGGTGGTGGTCGGACTTCATGATGTAGGCCACGCCGCCCTTGCCGGACTGCGAGTTCACCCGGATGACGGCCTCGTAGGTCCGGCCGACATCCTTGGGGTCGATCGGCAGGTACGGCATCTGCCAGGGCAGCTCGCTCATCGGCCTGCCTGCCGCGGCGGCCTTGCGCTCCAGGTCGTCGAAGCCCTTCTTGATCGCATCTTGATGCGATCCGGAGAACGAGGTGTACACCAGGTCGCCGGCGTACGGATGGCGCTCGTGCACGCCTATTCCGTTGCAGTACTCGACGGTCCGCCGGATCTCGTCGATATCGCTGAAGTTGATCATCGGGTCGATGCCCTGGCTGTACAGGTTCAGGCCGAGGGTGACCAGGTCAACGTTGCCGGACCGCTCACCATTGCCGAACAGGCAGCCCTCCACCCGCTGCGCGCCCGCCAGCATGGCCAGCTCGGCATCCGCGGTTGCCGTTCCCCTGTCATTGTGGGTGTGCACCGACAGTGCGATGTGCTCGCGCCTGGACAGGTTGCGGCTGATCCACTCGATCTGGTCGGCGTACACGTTCGGCGTGGACCGCTCCACGGTGCAGGGCAGGTTCAGCACGATCTCGCGGTCCGGGCCTGGCTGCCAGGCATCCATGACCGCCTCGCAGATCTCCAGCGAGAAGTCCAGCTCGGTATCCATGAAGATCTCCGGCGAGTACTCGTAACCGAAGTCGGTCCCGGCCAGGTACTCGCCGGAGTACTTCATGACCGCCCGGGTGCCGTCCACCGCGACGGCCTTGCACTCCTGCCTGCCGTCTTTGTCCCAGCCGAATACCACGCTGCGGAACAGCGGAGCCGCTGCGTTATACATGTGCACCGTGGCCATCCGGGCGCCCACCAGCGACTGGACGGTGCGCTTGATGAGTTCTTCCCTGGCCTGGGTCAGTACCGAGATGCGCACGTCGTCGGGGACCGCGCCGCTGTTGATCAGGCTGCGGATGAAGTCGAAGTCTGTCTGGCTCGCCGCCGGGAAACCGACCTCGATCTCCTTGTAGCCCATCTTGACCAGCAGCTCGAACATGGCCTGCTTGCGAGCCACGCTCATGGGGTCGATCAGGGCCTGGTTGCCGTCCCGCAGGTCCGTGGACAGCCACCGCGGCGCTGCGGTGATGGTGCGAGCCGGCCACTGCCGGTCCGGCAGGTCAATGACGGGGAACGGGCGGTAACGATGGCACGGCATGCCAGAGGGTCGCTGAAAGCAAGGATTGCTCATAACTGGTCTGCTCCTGGGGATTGCACCGGATGGGCATCGGTCGGCGCAGCAGAACGACCCGCGGCGAGGGGCCGACCGGGCTGGTTACCGGGCCTCGCCGCGGCCGGGAAGAAGCAGGCCGCGAGTCATGATGTGGCGAGTCTAGCCGACCATGGCTACCGGCTGTCACCTGCCGGCCGAAAGGCGCCCTACCAGGCGATGAACGTCAGACTGTCAGACCGCAGTGGTAACACCGTGAATATGACTCCGCAATCGATTCGCTGCGGTGCCGTCATCCCGGCGGGCACCGCGACCGAGCAACTTGAGCTGGCGATCCTCGCCGAGGCGGCCGGGTGGGACGGCGTCTTCGTCTGGGAGGCGGCGTACGGGGCGGACGCCTGGACCATGCTTGCCGCGATGGCGGCCAGGACGAGCAAGGTCCGGCTGGGCACGATGCTGACGCCGCTGCCGTGGCGGCGGCCATGGAAGGTTGCCAGCCAGGTCGCGACGCTCGACCAGCTGTCGGCGGGCCGGGCCATCCTGGCCGTCGGAGTCGGCGCGCTTGGCACTGACCTGCCCGACACCGGCGAGACGACGGACCTGCGCGAGCGGGCTGGGCTGCTGGACGAGGGCATCGACCTGATCCGCACGCTGTGGCAGGGCGGCCGCAGCTATCACGGGCACCATTACGACTACGAGACGGGCCGCATGGACCTCGGCGCGGCGGCGCAGCCCGTGCAAGACCGCATCCCGATCTGGGTGGTCGGCGTGTGGCCCGCGCCGAAGTCAATGCGGCGGGCGCTGCGATGTGACGGGGTGATCCCGCAGTACCAGCGGGTCGACGGCGATCCCGGGCCGGAGGACGCCAGGGCAGTGGCAAGCTGGCTGGCCGATCATGACGTGCCGCCAGGATTCGACCTGATCGCCGACGGCGAGACGCCGACCGCAGACTCCGGTGCGGCCGCGGAATCGGTCGCCGCCTGGCAGGCGGCCGGGTGTACCTGGTGGCTCGAGACCCGCTGGGCAGCTACCGACCAGAAAGCCGACTCGCTGCGGGACTTCCGCGAGCGGCTCGCGGCCGGCCCGCCGGACCGGAACCGGGCAGGCTGAGCTTCAGCCCAGCGGGAAACGGAGCGAGCCGCACACGCCGTCCCGCGGCCGGGCCATGCCGCCGCAGGCCGCCGGGTCACCAGTTGCCACCAGATCCGGCGGCAGGAAGTGCAGCTCAGCGTCAGTGCGGACCACAGCCCGCACGATGGCCGCATCGGCCCGGTCGACGACCGGCTCAGGCACCATCCGTTCCAGCAGCTCGTCGCGGGAGGCCGCGAGGTCAGCGCCGGCCGGTCCGATCCACGCTGACGCGGTGGAAGACGGGTTGTCCGCGAGGAACAGATCCGACACCCGGCCATCCCGGAAGGCCGCCATTGTGGCTTCCAGCCCTTCGACCGCCCGCCCGTGCGCGAGCCTGCTCCCCCAGTCGTCGAACCGGCTCCGGACGTCACGATCGGCCCAGTCCGCTAGCGCCCGGTCCGCGGCTTCAGCCATGGCCGGGCCGTCCGCGGCTATTTCCTGCTCCACCATGGTGGCGGACTCCCGCAGTGGCGTGGTCAGGTGATCGAGCAGAAGCGTCCGGGCCCGGACGTCACCGGCCACGACGACGTGCTGGGCGCCAACCTGGGCGGCCGCCGTCGCCACCTGCGCCGCCAGCGCCTTGGCGTTCTCGTTCCAGGTCTCCTCGACGTGGCGCTGATTACGGTCCTGTGACCAGCCCCCTACCTGCGTCTTGTGCACCGGCCACTGGCGGCCTGCCACCCAGTCCCGCCAGGCTTCGCCGGTGCCTCCGATCGCGACGATCTCACCGCCGACCCGGGTGGCGCTTACCCGAATATGCGGGATCGGCGGGTGATGCTGGGCCATCAGCGGCATCAGGTGCGGGAGCGCGGCGAGCCGCGCGATCTCGCGCCGCGGCGGCGCGGTCAGCGCGCCAGTGAACGCGACATCGCCGTTGCGCGCAAACACCGCCCGGCCCGGCGCGAAATCGTCGCGATCCCCGATCACCTCCGCGACCGCATCCAGCGAGGCCGGGCTGGCGCCAGCCGCAGCCAGCCGGTCCCTGGCGGTGCGCCACCGGATCCCGATTGCCTCTTGCGCGTTCTCATGAACCCGGTCGGTATCCAGGTACACCGAGACGTAATCGCCGATCTCGTCGTATAGCGGCCGCAGGAAATCCAGGTTCACCGGCCGTGTCGCCTCCCTACCCGCTGCATCAGCCGGATCTACCCGGCCGGAGGCTCGGGCAACCGCCGCCACCGACGGGCCAGCCTCAGCCAACCGGCGTCGGGGCGGTAGCGGGGGGTGCAGGATCAGCGGGCGAAGCGGCTGACCGCGCGCCGCGCATACAGGGTTAGCCAGACGCCGGCGGTGTGCCAGGTCCGAACCTTCCTGAAGCCAAGGTTCCGCAGGATCTTGGGCGTCGGCGCCGCTGATCTCTCGTAGAGGCCGTAGGCCAGCTGCACGAGCCACATCCTGCTGGCGCTTTCGATCCGCTGCTGGACCACCGGCAGCGGCGCCCACGTCCCGCCGAGGTTGGCAGAGTAGCTCGGCGGCGCGCCCAGCGCCACGTTCTTCAGTTGCCGGAGCCCGTACGGATAAGCCATCTCGATGGGCTCACCGAACGTCAGGTAGAGCAGGGCGTCGCCGGGCCTGACGTTCGCCGCCAGGATCCGGTCTATCCTGCGGATGTCGTCGCCGTGGCCACCTGCCGTGCGCACCTGCAGCAGTGTCGGCACCGCGAGCACCGCGATGATCGCGAGCGCTGCGGTCCCGGCCCGCCAGCCAACTGCCGCCAGTCCAGCGCCCGCCAGCAAGGCAGCGGCCGGCATGCAGAAAATGACGTACCGGAATACGTACACGGGCGCGACGAGCGACGACGCAAGGATCAGGATCGCCGCGGGCAAGATCAGCCAGGGCACGCACAGGGTGATCAGGTCGGCTGGCCAGTTGGCCCGCAGCCGCGTCCGCCCGGCGATGGCGCTGGCCCCTACCGCGCACAAGACGACCGCGCCAGCCGCTGCGGCCATCGGACGCGGGCCGATCAGGCTCGTGAGCCCGGCGAGGCTTATCCACGACCCAGGTTTGACCCAGGTCAGCGCGGTTGCTCGCTGCGCCAGGCCCGCCCCGATGACGGCGCTCGCGATCGCAAAGGCGGCCACGCACGCGCCCACCCAGGTCACCGCCAGCGACCTGCCGTGCCTGCCGCCAGGATGGCGCAGCCAGGCGCGCGCGACCGGCACCGCGTGCGCGGCTGCCAGCAGCAGCCCGAACACGTGCATGTATCCCAGCGCAGCCAGGCAGGCCCCGTATGCCAGCAGCCAGGCGCGCATCCTGTCGGTTTCGCCGGCGGCTGCGGCCTGCATCGCACGCACCAGCAGGTAGCTGGCGACCGCGGCAAGTGCAGTCGCCATCGCATACGGCCGAGCGGTCTGGCCGTACAGGCTGACCTCTGGCAGGATCGCGAACAACACGCCAGCGGCCAGCCCGGCTCGCGGCGATACCAGCCGGTGGCCCAACCCGAAGATCGCCGCCGCTGCGACCGCCATCGCCAGCGCGGAAGGCAGCCGCATCGCTACCTCGCCGGGTCCGAGCAACCGCATAACCGGCCACATGATCACGTAGTACAGGCCGTGCACGGCGTCGACCCTGCCCAGCATGCGGACCAGCCCGTGGAACGGCCGCTGTACGGCGGACAAGGTCGCCGACTCATCCCGGGAATACGAAGCTCCCTGGATTCCCCAGAGCGTCACCGCCAGCGTCAGGACCGGCGGCACCAGCCACAGCGGGGGCCGCGCCGCCGTCACCTCTCTGCTGGCTGTGAGCACTGCCGGCGCGCCGGCCGGCTGCAACTCCCGGGGACCGGCAGCGACGACAGTGGTACCTGGGCGGCTCATCACCGATTCCCCATGCCAAACCCCCGGCACACGCGGTCAGGGCCGCTGGTCCTGCCTGCCCGCGGCCGTTCAGCGAGCACACTGCCAGCCCGGTGGACCTGCAGGCAAGGGGAGGCCTCCCCATGCCGCCCCAGGCAGACTCAGCCGGGGGCCGGCGAGGGCGGCGGCGTCGAGGGCGGCGGCGTGCCTGATGCTGACGGCGATCCCGATGACGGCGAAGTCCCCGTTGGCGACGGCGAGACCGAAGGCGACGGTGACGGCGACGCGCTCGGCTGGACTGGCGGCAGGCTGTACGCGGGCGGCGGCAGCACGCCTGAGCCGTTGACCACCACGGTCGCCGATGCCCGGATGCCGCCGATCTCCACGGTGACCAGGGTCACGCCGGGCGACATGCCGATCACCGTGCCGCTAGCATCCACGACCAGCACGGCCGGATTCGCCGACGTCCAGACGGCCCCGGCCAGGTCCGCGCGCGGGGCGAGCGCGCTGTTGTACAGGCGGGCGTAGGCCGTCAGGCGGCCGGCCTGGCCGACGTTCACGTGCAGGTTAAGGGGGCTGATCCACACCGACTTGAGCAGGCCCGCATGCGGGACCGCCGTCAGCACCTGCTGCCCGGACACTGCGGTGTATGCCTGCACCCACCGCATCAGCCGCGACTCACTCGTTCCGCTGGGCGCCTCAGGGACCTGGTACCCGACCGTGGCCCGGCCGCCAGCCGGCAGCCGCAGGTCCCATACCACGAGCCGGCCGGCGACGAGCGGCGTAGCCGCGCCGGTGAAGCTGACCGCATGCAGGTCGCTCGCTACCGCCACCGGGATCGGTTCCACAAGTTCCGCGGTCACCGCCTTGCTCGCGGCATTGGTGACCGTGATCGCCACCGCTAGCGAGGACCCGCCCCGGCCTGCGAGCGTCCACAATTGGGTGATCCCCAGCCCGCCAGGATAGGACTGCCGGGCGAACTGATACCGGGCAGGCGAGGGCGCCTGCCCGCGGGTGAGCAGGACGCCGGCCGCCGAACCGCCGAGGAGCACAACGCCCGCCAGGGCCGCGAGCAGTACCTTGCGAGCGTGCTTGACCGAGCTGGCGCCCGCCGGCGGCCGGTCCGTCCCGGCGGCCGTCAGCTGCGCAGTTGCCCGCGGGTCCGTGCCGGCCGCGGCTGCTCCGGCCGCGCCAGCCCACTCGGCCGGCCCTCTGATCCGGAACGCGAAGCGGTCGAACGCGGCCGGATCCAGGGTGGCATCGCCGTCCCGGGGCGGCGATTCACCTGCATGCCCGCCGACGGCGTACGGCTCAAGGCCAAGGGCCTCTCGCAGCGCTCCGGTGAATTGCTGGCAGGTCTGGAAGCGATCGGCCGGCGACTTGGCGAGCACGCGGGCGAATACGTCATTGACCGCAGGGGGCAGCTCGTCTCGCACGGCCGTCGCGGCAGGCGGCGGTGCCGACAGGTGCGAGTACATGGCAGCCAGCCACTGCTTGCCGAAGAACGGCGGGTGCCCGCAGAGCAGTTCGAAAGCCGAGCAGCCAAGCGCGTACTGATCGGTCCGGCCGTCCACCGGCTGGCCGTGGATCTGCTCAGGTGCGGCGTAATCCACGGTGCCGATGAACTGGCCGCTGCCGGTCAGCCCGCTCGATCCCACCGATGCCTTGCTCACTCCGAAGTCGGACAGGTACACGTGGTCGGGCCGGCCGGGGCGCATATCGAGCAGCATGTTCGCGGGCTTGACATCGCGGTGCACCAGGCCGCAGGCGTGGGCAGAGTCGAGCGCGGAGGCGACCGCCGACAAGATCCACTCAGCGCGCGCGGCCGCCAGCGGGCCGTGCTGGGCCACCATCGTGCGCAGGTCGCCACCGCGGACCAGGCGCATGGCGATAAACAGCACGCCGTCGGCCTCGCCCGCCTCGTAGACAGGGATGATGTGCGGGTCTTCGACCGCGGCCGCAGCGCGCGACTCGGCGATGAAACGCTGCCGGAACCCGTCGTCCTGGGCCAGCACGGGAGCCAGGATCTTCAGCGCCACCTGACGGTCTAGCCGCTCGTCGTGCGCCCGGAACACAGCAGCCATGCCGCCCCGGCCGATCTGCTGCTCCAGCCGGTACCCGGAGATCCGCAACCCGGCGGTGAAGCCCGCCGTGTCCGACTGCGGAGGGCTAGTGTTTGTCACCGTTCCTCCACCACGTACCGTGCCGGCCCGACTGCGCATCTGCCGTGATCACGGGTGCACCGCATTATCGGGCTTAGCCGCCGCATGGCGCAACCCGCGGGACCGGCGAGGAGGTGCTAGCCCTGCATGCTGAGCGCGGTCAGACGTTGAAGCCGAGGGCCCGCAGCTGCTCGCGGCCGTCTTCGGTGATCTTCTCCGGGCCCCATGGTGGCAGCCAGACCCAGTTGATCCGGAAATCGTGAACCAGCCCGTCCAGCGCGACCCTGGTCTGGTCCTCGATGACATCGGTCAGCGGGCAGGCCGCGCTGGTAAGGGTCATGTCGATGGTGGCCGTCCGGTCAGGCTCGACGGTAACTCCGTAGACGAGGCCGAGATCAACCACGTTCACGCCAAGCTCGGGATCCACCACGTCCCGCAGCGCCTCCAGCACGTCCTCGTCATCCGGACTGCCAGCAGTGTCGGTGTCGGCGATGTCGGTCATCTGCGCTCCCTAATTCTCGCCGCGCTCGCTGAGCGCCCTGGCCGTCGCGTCCTTCCAGGCCATCCAGCCCAGCAGCGCGCACTTGATCCGGGCCGGATACTTCGAAACCCCTTCGAAGGCGACCGCGTCGCCGAGCACATCCTCGTCCGGCTTGATCTCGCCCCGGGACTGCATCAGCCGCAGGAACTCGTCGCTGACGGCCATTGCCTCGCTGACGGACTTACCGATGATCATGTCGGCCATGACCGACACACTGGCCTGGCTGATGGAGCACCCGAGCGATTCGTACGATATATCCGCTATTACCGGCTCGCCGGCGGCGTCCTTGAGCGTGACCCGCAGCGTCACCTCGTCGCCACAGGTCGGGTTGACGTGCTGCACCTGGGCGTCGAAGGGCTCCCGCAGGCCAGCATGCAGCGGCCGCCGGTAGTGCTCCAGGATGATCTCCTGGTACATCGACTCAAGCTCCATCACGCCGTCCCGAAGAACTTCTGCGCCTGCCTTATTCCGTCCGCGAGGGCCTCTACCTCGTCGTGGGTGTTGTACACGTAGAAGGTGGCCCGCGTGCTGGACTGCGCATGCAGCGCCCGGTGCAGCGGCCACGCACAGTGATGCCCGGTACGAACTGCTATCCCCAGTTCGTCCAGCACCTGGCCGACGTCATGCGGATGGATGCCGTCGAGCACGAACGACACCGCACCGCCCCGGTGCTCGGTAGTGAGCGGCCCGAGCACCCGCAGCCCGCCGATGCCCGCCAGCGCCGCCAGGGCATGAGCTGTCAACGCCTCCTCATGCGCGGCGACGTTCGGCATGCCGAGGGCGTCCAGGTAATCGCAGGCCGCAGCCAGGCCGACCGCCTGCGCCGCGGCGGGCACACCCGCCTCAAAGCGCTCGGGCGGCGGCAGGAACGTCGAGCCCTCCATCCGGACGACCTCGATCATCGAGCCGCCGCTGATGAACGGCGGCATCGCCGCCAGCAGCTCGCGCCGCCCCCAGAGCGCGCCGATGCCGGATGGCCCGAGCATCTTGTGCCCGGAAAAGACCAGGAAGTCAACGCCCAGCGCGGTCACGTCGACCGGCTGATGCGGTACCGACTGCGCGCCGTCGGCCAGCACGAGCGCGCCCTGGGCATGCGCGGCCGCCGCGATCTCAGCCACCGGCGGGACAGCGCCAGTCACGTTCGACTGATGGGTAACGGCCACCAGCTTGGTCCGGCTGTTGATGAGCTCGCCGATGTTGGTCAGGTCCACCCGGCCGTCTTCAGTGACGCCGAACCAGCGCAAGGAGGCGCCGGTGCGCTGGCACAGTTGCTGCCAGGGAACAAGGTTCGCGTGGTGCTCAAGCTCGGTTACCAGGATCTCGTCACCGGGGCCAACTGCGAACCGGTCCGCTTCCGGCCCGGCCGTGGCCGCGTTACTCATCGCGTAGGCGACCAGGTTGACCGCTTCGGTCGCGCTCTTAGTGAAGACGATCTCGCCAGCGTCGGCCCGCAGAAACGCGGCGATGCGCGCCCGGGAGCCTTCGTAAGCGTCGGTCGCCTCCTCGCCGAGCAGGTGCGCGCCCCGGTGCGCGGCCGCGTTGTGCGTGGTGTAGAAATCGCGCTCAGCATCCAGCACCTGGCGTGGCTTGTGCGAGGTCGCGCCCGAATCCAGGTAGACCAGCCGGTTCCCGCCGCGAACAGCGCGGCCGAGGATCGGGAAATCCGCCCTGATCGCGTCGACATCCAGCCGGTCGGCGCGGCCCGCCCGCTCCGCCGCCGTTGATATCCCGCCCTGGGCCGTCACGCCGATGCGCCCGCCTTCAGGAACCGCTCGTAGCCATTGGTCTCCAGCTCCTCCGCCAGCTCCGAGCCGCCCTCCTCGGCGATCCGGCCGGCCACGAAGACGTGCACGAAATCCGGCCGCACGTAGCGCAGGATCCTGGTGTAGTGCGTGATCAGCAGCACGCCGTGCGCCGGATCCTCGCGGAACCGGTTGATGCCGGCCGCGACGATCCTCAGTGCGTCGATGTCGAGACCAGAGTCCGTCTCGTCCAGGATGGCGATCTTCGGGTTGAGCAGCTCAAGCTGCAGGATCTCGTGGCGTTTCTTCTCGCCACCGGAGAAGCCCTCGTTCAGGTTCCGGGTCGCGAACGACGGATCCATGGAGAGCTGCTCCATGGCCTCGCGCAGTTCCTTGCCAAAGGTGCGGATTTTGGGTGCCTCGCCGCGGACCGCGGTAATCGCGGTGCGCAGGAAGTTGGACACCGACACGCCCGGCACCTCTACCGGGTACTGCATGGCCAGGAACAGCCCAGCCCGCGCCCTGGCGTCGACGCTCATCGCTAGCACGTTCTCGCCGTCCAGCGTGATCGAGCCCTGGGTCACCGTGTACTTGGGGTGTCCGGCAATGGCGTAGGCCAGCGTGGTCTTGCCGGAGCCGTTCGGTCCCATGATCGCGTGCGTCTGCCCGGCCGTGATGGTCAGGTCGACGCCGCGGAGCACCTCAAGGCTTTCCCCGGCGGCGTCCGTCACGCTGGCGTGCAGGTCACGGATCTCAAGGGTGGACATGTGGCTCTCTCTCTTAGGTCAGCCCGACGAGTACGTCATCGCCGTCTATCTTCACTGGGTAGGTAGCGACCGGCTTGGTGGCCGGCGGCCCGGTCGGCTTGCCGGTCCGCAGGTCGAAGCACGAGCCATGCAGCCAGCACTCCACCGTGTGGTCGTAGATCTCGCCCTCGGACAGCGGGACCTCCTCGTGGGAGCAGACGTCATGCAGGGCGAACACCTCGCCGCCGGTGCGGATGACCGCGACCGGTACGCCGGCCACCTCTACGCCGAGCGCGCCGTCGGCCGGGAGTTCCGACAGCGAGCAGGCGCGGCGGAACTCGGTCATGCCAGTTCCCCCTCGACTGCGGCGGTGATCCGGTCCCGTAGCTCAGCGACCTCGATCTGGCCGATAAGCTCGCCGAAGAAGCCACGGATGACCAGCTTCCTGGCTTCCACGAACGGGATGCCGCGGGCCATCAGGTAGAACAAGTGGTGATCTTCGAGGCGGCCGCTCGCGCTTGCGTGCCCTGCGCCGACCACCTCACCGGTCAGGATCTCCAGGTTCGGGACTGAGTCGACGCGGGTGCCGTCGGTCAGCACCAGGTTGCGGTTGTACTCGTAGGTGTCGGTCCCGGTTGCCTCGGGCCGGATGATGACATCACCGATCCACACGGCGTGCGCGTCCTGGCCTTGCAGCGCGCCCTTGTAGCTGACCCGACTGCGGCAATTCCGCTCGGCATGATCCACGAACAGCCGGTGCTCCATGTGCTGCCCGGCATCGGCGAAGTACAGTCCTCTGAGCTCCGCGTCGCCGCCAGGCCCCGCGAACCGCACCGACGGCGCCAACCGGACGACGCTGCCGCCCAGTGTCACGGCCGTGTGCGTCAGCCGGGCATCCCTGCCCAGCTGCGCGTGATGATGCGACAAATGCACTGCGTCCTCGGCCCAGCTCTGCAGCGACACAACAGCGAGCGACGCCCCATCGCCGATCACGAACTCAACATTGTCCGCATAAGTCGCAGACCCGGAGTACTCCAGCACCACAACGGCCCGAGCATTCGCGTGCACATCAATGACTGTGTGCCCGAACGCGGCCCCGTCCGCGCTCTCCCCCCGCACCGCGATCCAAGTCGGCGTCTCGCTCTCAACGCCCGCAGGCACGGTGACAATGGTCGACTCGGTGAATCCGGCAAATGCCTTCGCACTGACCCGATCGGCCGGGACGTAGGCGGTGCCGACCCTGGGGTCACCATGTTCGCCCTTCTCAATGCTGACCCCAGGTGCGGCATCGCCGACGACCCCCACCTTCCCGTCACCGACAAGAGAATCCCCATGCAGACCGCGAAGACGACGCAGCGGCGTGAACCGCCACTCCTCCTCGCGCCCTGACGGCACGGGAAAGTCAGCAGGCTCGAACGACTGCCGTTCGTGCAGCCTTGACACAGGAGCCGTCTCGACGGCCCCCTGCAGGCCAGCCATCAGCCGACCGCTCCTTCCATCTGCAGCTCGATCAGCCGGTTCAGCTCAAGCGCGTACTCCATGGGCAGTTCACGCGCGATCGGCTCGACGAATCCACGCACGATCGTGGCCATCGCCTCGTCCTCGGTCATGCCGCGGCTCATCAGGTAGAACAGCTGGTCATCCGAGACCTTCGAGACCGTCGCCTCGTGCCCCATCTCCACGTCGTCCTCGCGGACGTCGACATAGGGGTAGGTGTCCGACCGGCTGACCTTGTCGATCAGCAGCGCGTCGCACTTGACCGTGGACTTGGAGTGGTCGGCGCCTTCCTGCACCTGGACCAGGCCACGGTAGGACGTGCGGCCGCCGCCCCTGGCCACCGACTTGGACACGATGGTCGAGGAGGTGTTGGGCGCGCAGTGCACCATCTTGGCCCCGGCGTCCTGGTGCTGGCCCGCGCCGGCGAAGGCGACCGACAGCGTCTCGCCCCTGGCGTGCTCCCCCATCAGGTACACGGCCGGGTACTTCATGGTCACCTTGGAGCCGATGTTGCCGTCGACCCACTCCATGCTCGCCCCGGCATAGGCCACTGCCCGCTTGGTAACCAGGTTGTAGACGTTGTTCGACCAGTTCTGGATGGTGGTGTACCGGCAGTGCGCGTCCTTCTTGACGATGATCTCGACCACGGCCGAGTGCAGCGAGTCAGAGGAGTAGATCGGCGCGGTACAGCCTTCGACGTAGTGCACGCTGGCGCCCTCGTCGACGATGATCAGGGTCCGCTCGAACTGGCCCATGTTCTCGGTGTTGATCCGGAAATAGGCCTGCAGCGGGATATCTACCTTGACGCCCTTCGGCACGTAGATGAAGCTGCCGCCCGACCAGGTCGCGGTGTTCAGCGCGGCGAACTTGTTGTCACCGACCGGGATCACCGTGGCGAAGTACTCCCGGAACAGCTCCGGGTGCTCCTTGAGTGCCGTGTCCGTATCGAGAAATATAACACCTTTTTCTTCCAAATCTTCGCGTATTTTATGATATACGACTTCGCTTTCATACTGAGCGGCCACGCCGGCGATCAGGCGCTGCTTCTCCGCCTCAGGGATGCCGAGCCTGTCGTAGGTATTCTTGATATCGGCGGGCAGGTCATCCCAGCTGGCGGCCTGCTTCTCGGTCGACCGGACGAAGTACTTGATGTGGTCGAAGTCGATGCCGGACAGGTCAGAGCCCCAGGTCGGCAGCGGCTTGCGGCCGAACAGCTTCAGGCCCTTGAGCCGCAGGTCCAGCATCCACTCTGGCTCGTTCTTCTTGGCCGAGATGTCCCGCACGACGTCCTCGTTCAGACCACGGCGCGCGGCAGCCCCGGCTGTGTCCGAGTCGGACCAGCCGAACTTGTATCGGTCGAGCCCCTCGAGTTCGGGGTGGGCGATAGTGGTCATGCGGAGATTCCTCCGGCCTCGGTAGTAGTGCGACTGTGCACCAGCGATGGTGCCGTTACGTGCGTGGTGCAGATCCCGTCGCCGTGCGCGATGGTGGCCAGCCGCTGCACGGGAGTGCCGAGCAGGCGGCCGAATGCCTCGGTCTCGGCCTCGCAGAGTTGCGGATACTCGGCGGCGACATGAGCCACCGGGCAGTGGTGCTGGCAGAGCTGGTCTCCCCCGCCGGCCGCCGGGGCATGACCCGCGGACGCCGCGTAGCCGTCCGCGGACAGCGCAGCCGCGAGCGCCTTGACCCGGTCGGCCGGCGCGGCCGCGTCGACGACGGGCCGGTACCGGCGCTCAAGCTCGGAAATCTGCTGGCGGGCGAAGCTGGCAACAGCGCCCGGCCCTGCCGTCTCGGCCAGGAACCTCAGGGCACTGGTAGCCAGGTCATCGTAGGCGTGCTCGAACGCGCTCCGGCCGGCGTCGGTGATGGCGAACATCCTCGCCGGGCGGCCACGCCCGCGGCTGGCATACGATCGCGCGGTCCGCGCCTCGACCATGCCGTCGGCCAGCAGGTTGTCGAGGTGTCGGCGGACGGCCGCCGGGGTAAGGCCTAGCCTGACCGACAGTCCTGCCGCGGTCACGGGACCGTTCTCCAGGATAAGCCGGGCAATCCGCCCGCGAGTGCCCGAATCAGGCCCTCCCAGGGTAGCAATAAGCCCAGCGCCGCCAGCGCCTCGAGCCTCGTTAGCCTGTCCCACGTATTTCACAACATCATTGTGCCGTAAATACTTCCGGGCCCGCAATCGGGCCCGGACATGGGTTGCATCACATGCCGGGAGCCTGATCCGCGGGGTCCACGGAACCGGCCGTCATCGCCGAGCTCCGCGCAGCCGCCGGGACCGGCGGCCGGGAGCCTCCGCGTCGTCATCGGCCCGGCCCACCGCCCCCGACAGCAGCAGGTACCCGTCCTCAGCGGTCGGCGGCACGACCTCAGCCCCGGGCGGCACGGCACGTCCGATGTGCCGCCACCGGCCATCGCCGGCCCGCCAGGACAACTCCGCCGACGCGTCCCTGGCCTCGGCCCGCCAGACCTGGCCAGCCGCCAGGCTGGCCAGGTCTGCCGGGGTACCGTCGAAACGGACCTGCCCAGCCAGCAGCACCACGACCCGGGAGCAGATCGCGGTCACGTCCTCGACCTGATGAGTGGCGAGCACGACGACCGGTGCTCCGGGCAAGTCGGACAGCAGTTCGCGGAAACGCAGCCGCTGCTCTGGGTCGAGGCCGGCGGCCGGCTCATCGAGCACCAGCAGCTCCGGGTTGCCGAGTAGCGCCTGCGCCGGGCCGAGGCGACGGCGCATGCCGGTCATAGAGCTCCGCCAGCGCGCACTCCTCGCCGGCAGCTACAGCGCGCAGCAGCATGGCGTCGCTGTGGCCGTCCAGACCGCTGTTCACACCCCAGTATGTCGACGGGAACGAGCAACCCGGTTCGCTCCCGTACCGGATTTCTAACCGCCGTGCCCTTCCTAACGCGGTTAGCATGTATCGATTTGTCCGGAAGCCTGCGATGATGGCCGCATGAACGACGCCGCTCTGGCCGCCAGGCGGATGTGGGCGCTCTTCGAGCCGGTGCACGTGATCAGCTACTTCGCGGCCGACGTCGACGACTGCGAGTCAGTCGTGCTGCGGGTGGCCGTGGATCTGGCCACGGGCGGCCGGGGCCACGTGTCGGCCAGCGTCAGCCGGGAGCGGATCCAGCCTGCTCGCGGCTGGACCGACGCGGAATGGACCGCGGCCACCGCCCGGCTGACCGAGCGGGGCCTGCCGAAGGATTCCGGAGAGCACACGAGCCCGGCGACCGAGGAAGGGCTAGCTCTGCACCGCAGCATCGAGGAAGCGACCGACCGAGCCGCCGCGCGGCCCTGGGCCCGCCTCGGCAGCGAGCGCATTACCGGGCTGGCCAGCCTGCTCGCGCCATCAGCGCTGCCTGCGCTGCCGAGATTCCGTTCCCCAACCCAGTCGGCGTGCCTGCCCCGGCCGTCAGCTGAATCCGAACCCGTTCCCTCCTCTCTCGGAGATGTCGCCGATGACGACCCTGCAGCGGCCCGCGCTCGCCGATCTCGCTGACCCGGCAACCTTGCCCGACCCGTACCCGGTACTGGCCGGCCTGCGCGCGGCGTCGCCGTTCGCGGAGGCAGACGGTGCACTCGTGGTGGCCGGCAAGCACGCTGACATCGCGGCGGTGATTCGTGATCCGAATGCCAGCAGCGAGCGGCACCGGTCCCTGCTCGCGCCACCTGATGGCGGGCGCCGCGCTAACCGGCCGTCGTTTCTGTCGCTCGATCCGCCCGATCACACCAGGCTACGGCGGCTGGTGTCCAAAGCGTTCACGCCGCGGATGATCGCCAGGCTCGAGCCGCGAATCCGGGCCATCACCGCGGAGCTACTGGACGCGGCGGCCCACGCTAGCCAGCTGGAGGTGGTCAGCCAGCTCGCCTATCCGCTGCCAGTGCGCATCATCTCCGAGATGCTCGGCGTGCCTGTCGCTGACCATCCCAGGTTCGCCGGCTGGTCGGCGCGGCTGGCGCACTCACTTCAGCCCGGATTCGGCATGAGGCCCGATGAACTGCAGGGCCGCGAGGAATGCGCGCAGGTGGCCAGCGACGAGTTCGCCGGCTACTTCCGCGGCCTCGTCGCAGCGCGGCGGGCCGAACCGCAGCAGGATCTGCTGTCCGAGCTGATCAGGGCCGAGGACGAGGGCCAACGGCTGACCGAGGATGAGGTGATTGCAACCTGCATCCTGCTACTGGTCGCCGGGCATGAAACTACGGTCGGCCTCATCTCCAACGGGATCCTGGCGCTGCTGCGCCACCCCGCGCAGCTCGCTCTGCTCCAGGCCAGCCCGGAACTCGCACCCAGCGCTGTCGAGGAGACCCTCCGCTATGACGCGCCGGTGCAGATGACTGCCCGAGTGGCCCGCGGCGGCATGCGGGTCGGCGACATCGCTGCCCCGGACGGAGCGCTGGTGCTGCTGCTGCTCGCGGCCGCCGGCCGCGATCCGGCGGCGTTCGAGAACCCTGATGTCTTCGACATCACGCGCGGCGCGACCGCGCATCTCGCCTTCGCGGCCGGACCTCATTTCTGCCTGGGCGCGCCGCTGGCCAGGCTCGAGGCCGGCATCGCGCTGCAGGAGTTCGCCGGCCGTGTGGTGGCGCCTGAACTGCACGAAAGCGGGCTGGCGTACAAGCCGAACCTGAACCTGCGCGGTCCGGAAAGCCTGGTAGTGAACTTCGCCAGCATTTCCTGATTGAGCCGGTACACGCGCGCCGCTGCAATCCCAGGCGGCGGTCTGCGGGGCGCGATCAGGTTAGCGAAACGCATGCTCGCCGACGAGCCAGAACGCCGATTTGACACCGGCGTCCCGGCGTTTCGCTGAGGTATAGCCGCCGCGCCGTCATCGCGCCTGGCTGACGATGAATGCCTGGGCACGGTTGCCGTTGGCGGGGGTCTGGTTGCCGCCGGCGACGCAGAGGGTGACTTTGGGCGGGCACGCCACTGCGCGGACTGTCGCCCCTCCCGGCCCGTTCACGTTGTACCGGGCTGGCAGGCCAGCTGGCGTTACTGCCTTCCCCCAGGTGCCGTGCCACTCGCTCATCACGAACGCGCTGTCGCCGCCGTTCGTTCCGCCAGCGGCGCAGTAGCCTTCAGAAGCACAGGACACCGAGTTGACCTGCTGAATGCTGGCAATCAGGCGAGGACCGACCCAATGGTCATTCGTCTCGCTGATCAGCTCAGCGGTGTAGTTATCGTAGGAGTCAACGTAGGCCCCGCCCGCTACGCAGTCACCGGCGGCCGGACAGGTCAGCGTAAAGGGGTAGCCGATCCAGGTGGCCTTCACCTGACCCCACGTGCCGTGCCGCTCGTTCACCACGAACGTCCCCCAGCACTGCTGGTCGCACCCAGAGTCGTAGCTACCGTCCTGGTAGGTACCGGCCGCGGTGCAGTTGCCCGCCGACGGGCAGGCGATGAAGGTGGTCTCGCCGTCCGCCCAGTCGATGTTGTTGATGGCCTCGATGCCGGGCACCTCCTGCGCGGCGCCCCAGGTGCCGTTAGTCTCGGTGGCCACGAACGGCTGCAGCGGCGGGAAACCATTGGTGCTGTCAGAGGCGGCGCTGGCGTAGTTCCCGCCGACCGCGCAGTTGCCCGCTGACGCGCACGATACCGACTGCACGCCGGCCCCGCCGCCGGGGAGATTACCGCCGACGTTCAGTGCGGCGATGCCGGGCACCTCCAGCGCCGGCTGCCAGCGGCCGTGCGTCTCGGTCTCTACCCATACCTGGGTCGCGCCGCCGGCGTCGGTGAACCCTCCGCCCGCCGCGCATAGCCCGCCGGGCGCGCACCATGCCGCGTTGATCCCGACTCCGTTCAGCGGCGGCACGGGCACCGGCGCCGCGGTTCCCCACCGGCCGTTGCGCTCGGTCACGGTGAAATACTCGCCCCCGTCGCCCTGGTTGGTGTAGCGGCCCACCGCCACGCACACGCTCGTCCGCGCGCACGCCACCTGAGTGACCTGCGCGTTCCCGCCCAGGTTCAGCGCCGCCGTCCCGGGCACCTCGATGGCCTTGCCCCACCGCCCCCTGCGCTCCCGCGCCACAAACGCTTGCAGATGCTCATGCCGGTCGGCATAAAAGCCACCCGCCACGCAACCCCCCGCGCCCCAGCACGAGATCGCAGTGACCGAAGCGGTGATATAGAAGTTCACGTCGCCGTTAACACCCTTGTTCAGGGCCGCCAGGCCGGGCACCGGCTCCGCCCTGCCCCAGTGCACCCGCGCAGCCGCCGCGCCCGGATCGCTCGCGGCCGACACGCCCCACGCCGCGCCCGCGCCCGACAGCAGCCCGGTGCATACCACCGCCGCGGCCGCCAGCACCGCCAGCACACCGGGCCGCCGCACCGATCTTGCCCGCCGGCTGCCCGCACCGGTCCCCGCCCGGCTCACTTTCATGGTCACTCCCCGGACACGCGATCACCGCCGCCTATCCCGTCGACGGCCGACTGGCAGCCATGCTGGCAGTCCCGCCCGGGCCGCAACAAGGGGAACCATCCCCACCACGGCACCCCGCCGGGACAGATGCCAGTCCCGAGAGCGGACCCCGCTGTGGGCGATGCAGCCGGCGTGAACATGCCTGCGCATGTTCACTCGCATCGGGTTCGCGGGTGAGCCCGGAGTGGTCGCAGCTGGCGCAGGACCAACGCCGAGCGCAACCAAGCTCAGGCGCTGCTGACGGACTGGCCGGCTGATAACGGCGCTTCGTACCTTGTTCAGCTCAACAACCCCGAGATCCAGCGTCTGGTCGTGCCTCGAGCATCTACGCGGACAACCTCGCATCCCAGCGCGTGGCCGAGTGGTGCTGGCCGGCATCGAGCCAGCTCGCCGGCTGGCCGTCGCGGGCATCCTGCAAGAGTTCCTCAATGTTGACGGCGAGCAAGATTGCCCCGTCGATCAGCAGATCGCGCTCGGCAGCGGTGATCGCTCCCTCGGCAGCCCGTGCACGGAACTCGCCGCATGTATGCTCCAGCGCGGCATCAACGATAAACATCGATACCACCTCCTGCGACCTGGGGTACCGCCTGCAGTAGCCGGTCCGGCAGGGGCGTTGGTCCCCACCTGGTGGACAATCGGGCACTGGTCCTAGCCGAGGAAACCGCGCAGCAGCGCTGCTGTTCCCTCGAGGTGCTCGGCCACGGCCGTCCTGGCTGCGAGCGGATCGCCGGCCAGGACGGCCTCGATGATCGCCGTATGCTGGCCCGCGGTGTGATCGATGTTGCGCTGCAGCACCGGGATGGCGTTCAGCAGGTCGTTCAGCCGCATTCGCGCGTCGGCGCAGGCAGCGGCCAGCAAGCTGGATCCGGCCAGTTCCGCGATGCTCAGGTGGAACAGCGTGTCCAGGCGCCGGTAATCTGCCGGGCCGGCCGCGTTCACGTCCTCTAGCTTCGCGGTCAGCACGTCCCGGATGCGGTCCTCTGGACTGGCCGCGCACTGGCGGGCCAGCACGTCGGCGGCTCCGCTTTCCACCGCGAGCCGGAACGTCAGTGCGTCTGAAAGCTTGTCTGCATCCTCGAGCGCAAGCCGCCGCAACTCGGCCTTGTCGGGCGCGGGTCTGGTGTAAGTCACGAACGTGCCGCCGAGCCGGCCGCGTCGCGAGCTGACGTAACCTGCCTCGCTGAGCTCCCGGATGGCCTCCCGCAGCGTCAGCCGGCTGATACCGAGCTGTGCGGCTAGCTCGCGCTCGGGCGGGAACTTCTCGCCGGGCGCCACCATGCCCAGCTTAATGATCGTCAGCAAGCGCTCGACAGTTTCCTCGAACGCGTTACCCTCGCGGACCGGCCGCACCACGCCGGTCAGGTCCACTCGGGTCGCCCGGCCCCCGACCTCAGACCCAACCGCCTCAGACCCGATGCTCACCGAACGCGACCCTCCGCCCCTGCAGGGAACACGACCAAACTCTAAGCCAGCGCGCCCGGTACCGATGGGGCGCCAGTGACGAATCTGGCCAAAGGTCTTGCGCAAAGCCCCGGACCTGCTCATCATTGGTCTGTTATTAGACCATTTAAAATTGTCCTCCGCCAGACCTGAGATGCATGGCTCAGACCCTGACCCCGTCGACGGCACTACCGCAGTCCAAGGAGCCCCTCGTGTCAGTCAATGAAACAGCGATCACAAGCGATGAAGAAGAACTTCATCGGCTTGGCTACGCCCAGGAGTTGCGCCGACGGATGTCGGGCTTCTCGAATTTCGCGGTCTCGTTCACGATCATCTCGATCCTGTCCGGCTGCCTGACCACTTACTACTTCGGGATGGACGAAGGCGGTCCCGCGATCATCGTCTGGGGCTGGCCGATCGTCGGCATCATGACGCTGCTCGTCGGGCTGTCCATGGCCGAGGTCTGCTCCAGTTTCCCGACCGCCGGCGGCCTGTATTACTGGTCGGCCAAGCTGGCCAGAACGAACGGACCCGCCTGGTCCTGGTTTACCGGCTGGTTCAACTTCCTCGGCCAGGTATCCATCACGGCCGGCATCGACTTCGGCGCCGCGTTCTTCATCAACTTCCTGCTGGACCTCTGGTTCGGATTTAGCGTGTCGACGCCTTGGCACACCATCCTGATCTACGCGATCGTCCTGTTCGTGCATGGCATGCTCAATCAGTTCGGCATCAGGCTGGTCGCGCTGCTGAACGACGTCAGCGTCTGGTGGCACATCACTGGGGTGCTCATCATCGTCGGCACGGTCACTTTCGGCCTGAAGGCTGGCGCGCACCATGCCTCGGCCAAGTTCGTGTTCACTGACTTGCAGAATCTCTCCGGGTTCCACATCGGCTGGTGGTACATCCTGCCGGTCGGGCTGCTGCTGGCCCAGTACACCTTCACCGGCTACGACGCGTCCGCGCACATGACGGAAGAGACTCGCAGCGCAGCACGCAGCGGACCGCGCGGGATCGTGATGTCCATCCTTATCTCATTGATCGCCGGCTGGGTCCTGCTGATCGGCCTGACGTTCGCGATTCAGCCGGGCAACTACGCGACTGAGGCCGCTGCCGGGAGCGCCGCCCCGGCGCAGATCTGGCTCGACTCGATCGGCCGGACTGGCGCTGAGCTACTGCTGCTGGTGGCGATCGGCGCCCAGCTGTTCTGCGGCATGTCCTCGGTGACGGCGAACTCCCGGATGATCTACGCGTTCTCCCGCGACGGCGCGTTGCCGGGCTCGGCCATCTGGCACCGGGTCAACAAGCGCACGCGGACACCTACCAACGCAATCTGGCTGGCCGCGGCCGGCGCGCTGATCCTGGGCCTGCCGTACCTGTGGAACGGCGCTGCCTACGGCGCCGTGGTGTCCATCGCGGTCATCGGCCTGTACATCGCCTACGTTGCGCCGACCTTCCTGCGGCTGCGCCAGGGCGAGAACTTCCAGCGCGGCCCGTGGCACCTCGGCCGGCGAAGCTACGTAATCGGCTGGATCGCAGTGACCTGGGTCGTCTTCATCACGATCCTGTTCATGCTGCCCCAGTTCGGCCCAATCGGCTGGAAGACCTTCAACTACGCGCCGATCGCAGTGGTCGCAGTGATCGGGTTCGCGGGCATCTACTGGCTGGTATCGGCGCGCAAGTGGTTCAAAGGGCCCCGCGTCCAGGGCACACCCGAGGAACTGGCGGCCATCGAGGCAGAGCTGTCGGCCTGATCATGACCAACCTGCACGCTGGCGCGGCTCGGCCAGGGATGCTCTCCCTGGACGAGCTGCGCCAGCTCACTGCCGAGGGCGAGATCGACACGGTGATCCTCGCCCTCACCGACATGCAGGGCCGCCTGCAGGGCAAGCGGCTGTCGGCGGAGTTCTTCCTGGCCGAGGTGGCACAGGAGTTCTCCGAGGGCTGCAACTACCTGCTCGCAGTCGACGTGGACATGAACACCGTCGAGGGCTACCAGATCTCGTCCTGGGAACGGGGCTACGGCGACTTCGTCATGCGGCCGGACATGAGCACGCTGCGCCGCATCCCCTGGCATCCCGGCACTGCGCTCGTTGTTGCCGACCTGACCTGGCTGGACGGCACCCCGGTGGTCGAGTCCCCCCGCCAGATCCTCCGGCAGCAGGTCGCCCGGCTGGCCGAGCGGGACCTGATCGCGCTGGCCGGAACCGAGCTGGAGTTCGTCGTCTTCGCTGACAGCTACGAGCAAGCCGCGGCGAAGAACTACCAGGACCTCGTTCCCGCCAATGGCTACAACGTCGACTATTCCATCCTGGGCACCTCGCGGGTTGAGCCGCTGTTGCGGCGCCTGCGCGCCGGCATGGCCGGCGCCGGCATGTACGTGGAGTCGGCCAAGGGCGAGTGCAACCTCGGCCAGCACGAGATCGCGTTCCGCTATGCCGACGTGCTGACCACCTGCGACAACCACTCGATCTACAAGACCGGTGCGAAGGAGATCGCGGCGCAGGACGGCGTGAGCATCACGTTCATGGCCAAGCCGAACAACCGGGAGGGCAACTCCTGCCACATCCACTTGAGCCTGCGCGGCACCGACGACTCGCCGGTGCTGGCTGGAGACGGTCAGCACGGGTTGTCGGAGCTCGGCGAGCACTTCGTGGCCGGCCAGCTGGCCGCCATGCGCGAGCTGACCTTGTTCTACGCGCCGAACATTAATTCCTACAAGCGGTACGTGCCAGGCAGCTTCGCACCTACCTCGGTCCGCTGGGGCGTGGACAACAGGTCCTGCGCGATCCGCCTGGTCGGGCACGGCTATTCGCTGCGGCCGGAAAACCGCACGCCGGGCGGCGACGTGAACCCGTACCTGGCCACCGCCGGGATGATCGCGGCCGGCCTGCACGGCATCGACAGCAAGCTGCCGCTCGAGCCCGCCTTCGAGGGCAGCGCGTACGCCGACACCAGCCGCCGGATGCCCAGCACGATGCGCGACGCGCTGGAGCTCTGGCAGCACAGCGAGATCGCCAGGGCCGCGTTCGGCCCGGCGGTGATCGAGCACTACGTCAACTATGCGCGCGTCGAGCTAGCCGCCTACGACGCCGCCGTTACCGACTGGGAGTTGCGCCGCTGCTTCGAGCGGCTGTAAATGCCATGACTGCGTACACCGTGATCAACCCTGCCACCGAGCAGGCCGTGACCAGCGTCACTCAGGCCGACGCGAGCGAAGCAGACGCCGCGATCGAGCGGGCAGCCAGGGCGCAGGTTGCCTGGCGGAACGTCGCGCCCGGCGACCGCGCCAGGCTGCTGCGCAGCTTTGCCGCCACCGTCGACAGCCACGTCGAGGAACTCGCCGCGCTGGAGGTCGCCGGCTCCGGCCATCCGATCGGCCAGGCCCGCTGGGAAGCCGGCCAGGTCCGCGACGTGCTGCAGTACTACTCGGCTGCGCCAGAGCGGCTGACCGGCAAGCAGATCCCGGTGCCGGGCGGCCTGGACGTCACCTTCTGCGAGCCCGTCGGTGTGGTCGGCCTCATCGTGCCGTGGAACTTCCCGATGCCGATCCTGTCCTGGGGCATGGCCCCGGCGCTTGCAGCCGGGTGCGCGGTCGTGGCGAAGCCAGCCGAGATGACCCCGCTGACGGCTGTCCGGATCGGCGAGCTCGCGCTTGCGGCCGGGCTGCCGGAGGGCGTGTTCCAGGTGCTGCCCGGCAAGGGCAGCGTTGTCGGGCAGCGGCTCGTCGACCATCCGCTCGTCCGCAAGATCGTCTTCACCGGATCGACGGAGGTGGGCCAGCAGATCATGGCCCGCTGCGCCCGGCAGGTGAAGCGGCTGACGCTGGAGCTCGGCGGCAAGAGCGCGAACATCGTGTTTGCCGATGCCGACATCGAGAAGGCGGCGGCCACCGCGCCGTACGCCGTGTTCGATAACGCCGGCCAGGACTGCTGTGCGCGATCCAGGATCCTGGTCCAGGCCAGCGTGCTGGACAAGTTCATGACGCTGCTGGAACCCGCGGTCAAGGCCGTCAGGGTCGGCGACCCGGCTGCCGATGGCACCGAGATGGGCCCGCTGATATCGGCTGCCCACCGGGCGCACGTGTCCAGCTACGTGCCAGACGGCGCGCCGGTCGCCTTCCGGGGCAGCGCGCCGGACGGGCCTGGCTTCTGGTACCCGCCGACCGTGCTCGCCCCGGTCAGCACCGGCAGCCCCGCCTATACCGAGGAGATCTTCGGCCCGGTCGTGACGGTGACGCCGTTCGCCGACGAGGCGGAGGCGATCGCGCTGGCCAATGACACTCCCTACGGCCTGTCCGGCTCGATCTGGACCGGTAATGTCGGCCGCGCGATCCGGGTTGCCCGCGGCGTGGAGACCGGCAACCTGTCGGTGAACTCGCATTCGTCTGTTCGGTACTGGACGCCGTTCGGCGGCTTCAAGCAGTCCGGACTCGGCCGGGAGCTAGGGCCCGACGCCGTGGACGCATTCACGGAGATAAAGAACGTCTTCATTTCCACCGAATAGGAAACGGGGTCGAGACAAGGATGCAGCGACTGCAGGATCGGGTCGTGGTGGTGACCGGAGCGGGCAGCGGCATCGGGCTGGCCAGCGCACGCCGGCTCGCTGCCGAGGGCGCCACCGTCGTCGCCGTCGATATCGATGAGACCGCGGGCAAGACAGCGGCGGCCGAGACCGGCGGCACGTTCATCGCGGCAAACGTGGCGGATGAAGATCAGGTCAGGGAGCTCTACGATCACGTCGCGGAGCAGTTCGGCCGCATCGACGTGGCGTTCAATAACGCCGGCATCTCCCCGCCCGAGGACGACTCGATCCTGACCACCGGCATTGACGCCTGGCGCCGGGTGCAAGAGATCAATCTCACCTCGGTCTACCTGTGCTGCAAGTACGTCCTGCCGCACATGCTGCGACAGCATAAGGGGTCGATCATCAACACGGCCTCGTTCGTGGCCGTGCTCGGCGCAGCTACGTCGCAGATCTCCTACACCGCCTCCAAGGGCGGGGTGCTGGCGATGAGCCGCGAGCTTGGCGTGCAGTTCGCCCGCGAGGGCATCAGGGTGAACGCGCTCTGCCCCGGACCGGTCAACACACCGCTGCTGCAAGAGCTGTTCGCCGCCGACCCTGAGCGTGCCGCGCGGCGGCTCGTGCACGTGCCGATGGGCAGGTTCGCCGAGCCGGAGGAAATCGCGGCCGCGGTGGCCTTCCTGGCCAGCGACGACTCCTCTTTCATTACCGCGTCTCAGTTCCTGGTCGACGGCGGCATCGCTGGCGCCTATGTGACACCCTTGGATCCGTGACAGACCAGCCGGTAATCGGAATCAGCTGCTACGCCCAGCAAGCCCGCTGGGGCAGCTGGGACTTGCCCGCCACGCTGCTGCCCCAGCGCTACGTCGACATGGTCACCCGGGCTGGCGGCCTGCCGGTGCTGCTGCCGCCGGTAGAAGGCGTGGCCCGCCTGCTGAGCCGCCTCGACGGCCTCATCCTGTCCGGCGGCGGTGACGTGGATCCGGCCCGTTACGGCGCGGCCCGGTCCCCGGCTTGCGGTCCGGCCAATCCGGCCCGCGACGAGGCGGAACTGGAGCTCTGCCGCCAGGCGCTGGCCACCGGGCTGCCGCTGCTCGGCATCTGCCGCGGCCTGCAGGTGATCAATGTGGCGCTCGGCGGCACGCTGCACCAGCACCTGCCCGACCTGGTCGGCCACGACGGTCATTCGCCGGACGTCGGTGGATACGGGACGCACAAGGTAAGCGTCGCTCCTGCCTCGCAGCTGTCCGGGGTGCTCGGCCGGACCGAGGCCGCCGTGCCGACCCGTCACCACCAGGCCGTTGACCGGTTCGGGACCGGGCTGGTAGCCACCGCCTGGTCCGACGACGGAACCATCGAAGCGGCGGAGTTCCAGACGGCTGACTCGTTCATGCTCGCCGTGCAGTGGCATCCCGAAGCCGACGACGACCCGAGCCTGTTCACCAGCCTGGTCGAAGCTTCGCGTCAGCACGCCAGCTGACCAGCCCGAACTACGGTCGCAGGCCGGCGGTGCTCAGCAGCCGACGAAGGTCAACGATGTCCTGCACGTCGACGTCCTTGTCCGTTGGACGGTCAAAGAACGCAGTCTGCGAGCCCACCGTGACGGCAAGCTTGCCGTCATGATGCTCGGTGACCGAGCCGACGGCCTCCAGCAGCGAGATCACTGCGCGCCACTCGATGTTGTGGCTGAGGGGATGCTGGAACAGTTCACGCAACGTGTTGCGATGGTGGTTACTGAGATCCGGCTCGGATGCCGATGACATCGGTCTCCTCAAGGCTGGCAGGTAGCGGCATACAGTGACCGTATCGTCAGGCATGCATCAATCCAGGCGTCGGGAGCCGGGTGTGGCCGTTTATCAAGATCGACCTTGTCCGAGGTGCCGGAAAGTCCAGCGGATGCTGCGCTGCGAGGTCTGCAAGGGCCGGGGTAGGACAGCCACCACTCAATGCCGTGACGCGTGCAATACGCGCGGCTGGTTGTGTCCGGTATGCGGTAAGAACTACTGAGCTAGGCGCACTGCTCGCGACATCCGCGCACGAACTCGTCCCAAGATCGGGACAGGAGCTGGTCGATGCCGTCGTCGACCGCCTGCGCGGTGCCGACTCGTGCGACGACAAGCCGGTAGAGGTCATCGAAGTTAGCAATGGGCGTCCCTGGCGTCGTTCATCGTCAGGCAGATCATCTCCGCGCCGTCACCGGTGGCGCCCGCTGGGTGACTATGCCCCGGCGGGCCGCGAAGTTGTTCACAGGCGGCCGGCCCCCTCTCTGGCCCGGCCGCCGTCACTGGTACCCGCCCCGGCCCGACCTTTGTCACTGATTGCAGTGGGGTGCGAGAACGTGCTGGTGGACGCGGCGCAGTCTAGTAAGGCTCGCCGCTCAGGTGTACGATCTGGCCACCTTCCAGAGCCCACTTTTCTTCGCACGGCCAGGAGCTGACATGGCGAGTCAGGGCGGGGTACAGCTGCTTCATGATCCGGTCGCCGAGGAACTCTTAGGTTCGGCCACTCCCGCGAGGCTTGCCTATACCTGGACCGACGGCACCCCGAGAGTCGTGCCGATCTGGTTTCACTGGAACGGTGACATGTTCATCCTCGGCTCGCCGCAGAAGGCCCCGAAGCTCAAGGCGCTCGCCGCGGACCCGCGAGTCGCGCTGACCATCGACGACAACACCTTTCCGCACAAGGTGCTGTTGGTACGCGGCACTTCGACCATCGAGATGCTGGACGACGTTGTGCCTGAGTATGCGCTTTCGGCGACGCGCTATTTCGGCCCGGAGCAGGGTCCGGCCTGGGTCAGCACACTGCGCGGGAAGCCCATGGCGCGCATCGCCATCACGCCGAGCTGGGTCGGAGTGCTGGACTTTCAGACTCGCTTCCCGAGCGCTCTAAGCCTCTAGCGCTCGCATCACCGTGTCTGCTTCTCGGCCGAACCTGACCGGACCCCGCTTGCGCCAGGTGGCCCTGGTGGCACGCGACTGCGGTCAGGTCGCCGACGAGCTACGTCAGGCGTTCGGCTGGGCGCAGCCCTTTCACGATCCGGGAGTGGGCCGGTTCGGCCTGACCAACGCTGTATTCGCCGTCGGCAATACGTTCGTGGAGGTGGTGGCACCCGCGCAGGCGGATACCGCGGCGGGCCGGTACCTTGAGCGGCGCGGTGGCGATGGCGGTTACATGGCAATCTTTCAGGTTCCGGAGATTGCCACCGCCCGCGCCCGGCTCGCCGACCTGGGGGTGCGGGTGGTCTGGTCGGCCGACCTGCCCGACATCGCCGCGACCCACCTGCATCCGGGCGACGTTCCCGGCGCGATCGTGTCTGTCGACTGGGCAGCGCCGCCGGAGTCGTGGCGGTGGGCCGGCCCGTCATGGACGGGGCACGAGCCCGAGCATGCTCCCGGCGGCTTGACCGGTCTGACGATCGAGGTCGCAGACCCAACTGCGGCGGCGCAACGATGGGCAGCGGTGCTGGGAATCCCGGCTGACAGCGGCGGGCGGTCCGCGGTGGTAGAGCTACCAGCCGCCGACCAGCGACTGCAATTCGTAGCTGCCCAGGCCGGTCACGGTGAGGGCATTAGCGCAGTAACCATCGCTGGGCTGCCGGGCGGCGGGCCCTGGACTATCGGCGGGGTCCGTTTCGCCGGCGAGGCAGGCTGACATGACCGCGCTCGATACCGGCACCGATGACCTGCGCGCTGAGATCGACGATGGCGTCGTGCTGATCACCATGAACCGGCCCGACCGCCGCAATGCCCTGTCGCAACCGATGCTGTCCGCGCTGGCAGAGGTCCTTGCCCAGGCGGAAACCGACGAAGCGGTTGGCTGCGTCGTGCTCACCGGAGCGGGCGGCGCCTTCTGCGCCGGCGGCGACGTCAAGAGCATGGCCGCGCGGACGGCAGGCGGGAGCGGCGACGGCGCCGATCCATCGCTGGACGCCGTCATCCACCGGCAGCGATTGAGCCAGCGGGCGACCAGCGGGCGCCTGTGGAACATGCCCAAGCCGACTATCGCCGCCCTCCCAGGACCCGCAGCCGGGGCCGGCCTCTCGCTCGCGCTGGCCTGCGATCTTCGCTATGCAGTGCCGACCGCGGTGCTGACCACTGCTTTCGCCAATGTTGCCCTCGCCGGAGACTACGGCGGGACCTGGCTTCTCACGCAGCTGGTGGGCAGCAGCAGAGCAAAGGAGCTCTACTACTTGTCGGCCAAGCTCTCCGCTGCGGAAGCCGAGCGGCTCGGGATCGTCAACGCCATCTTCCCGGCGGCCGACTTCGATCGTGAAGTCATGGCGCGGGCTCACCAGCTGGCGCACGGGCCGTCCATCGCGTACCGCTACATGAAGGAGAACCTGAACCGGGCCGTGGCCGGCGAGCTGGGTGACTGTATGGACCTCGAGGTGACGCACCACGTGCATACCGCGCATACCGAGGACCACCGCGAGGCCAGCCGCGCGTTCGTCGAGAAACGCAAACCGCGTTTCCACGGCCGGTAGCATCCCGACAGACCCGGCATACCACTGCGACCTTCGTCAGGATCAGGCACATGTCAGGTCAGCAGCAGGACCGGTCCGCCATCCTCGCGCCCGGCGGAAACAATAACGCTGAAGTGCCGTTGCTGACCTACGCCAAGCTCGCCGCAGAGCGCCGCGGCGCTCTTGTTCGCGTCATCTCGTGGGACCTGTCCCGAGGCCAAGGGATCAGCCAGCATCGCGAGATGGTTACCTCCAAGATCGCGGCTGCCGTCGAGGAACTTACGGCAGCAGGAGCCCGGCCGCTGGTGATAGGGAAATCACTCGGGTCGCTAGCGGCTCCCGTGGCGGCGGATCGTGGCCTGGCGGCGGTGTGGTTCACGCCCCTGCTGACCGATGAGCTGACCGTGGCGGCGCTGCGCCGCGCGGCGGCACCGATCTTGCTGGCGGGGGGAACTGCCGACCCGTACTGGGACGGGCACGTCGCCCGGTCACTGACCGCGGATGTCGTCGAGATCACCGGTGCCGGTCATGCCATGTTCGTGCCCGGGCCGGCGTCAGCCTCGATTGCTGTCCTGAGCCGGGTCTTCACGGCCGTCGAAGCATTCCTCGATCGAGCCGTGTGGCCCGCCTGACTCCACTTACTGGCGGTTTCGGTAATTTCTGCGCCCGGTTCATCCCGATTCGTGACGAACGAAACCGACAGTATGTCGAGGGTGCGGCACATCCGAGACTGAACCCCTCAGCAGCAGTAACCACCGCAAACCCGGCTACTGTTCTGATATGACGCAGCCATCACCCCCGGATCCAGGGCCCGAAATCGACCGCAAGGATGCCGCCGCCGAGCCCGCCGACGATCTGGTCACGACCACGCACTCGATCATGGTTGACGGCCCGGATGGCACCCCGACGGAGCTGACGTATACGGTCACGACCGGGCGGATCGTGCTGCGCAAGGAGGGGCAGACCGACGACAAGTTCGACGGACCGCAGCCCAAGGCAGAGGTCTTCGTCACCGCATACACCGCGGACTGCGACGACCCGGTTTCCCGGCCGGTGACGTTCGCGTTCAATGGCGGTCCGGGCTCCTCGAGCGTCTGGCTGCACCTGGGCCTGCTCGGCCCGCGCCGGGTTCTGATGGGTGACGTAGGCGGGTTGCTGCCGCCGCCGTACGGCCTGGCGGACAACGCGCAGACCTTGCTGGCCCACAGCGACCTGGTGTTCATCGACCCGGTGTCGACCGGGTTCTCGCGCGCGGTCAAGGGCGAGAAGCCAGGCGACTTCCACGGGTACGGCGGCGACATTGAGTCGGTCGGCGAGGTCATCCGGCTCTGGACCACGCGCAACGGCCGGTGGCTATCGCGCAAGTACCTGTGCGGCGAGTCCTACGGCACGACGCGAGCCGCTGGCCTGGCGCGTTACCTGCAAGAGCGGTACGGGCTGTACCTGAACGGGCTGATGCTGATCTCGGCGATCCTTGACTTCGGCTCGGTGAAGTTCGGCGGCGGCAACGACGATCCCTATGTGCTCTACCTGCCCACCTACGCCGCGATCGCGCACTACCACGGCAAGCACGGCGACCGGCAGCTGCGCGCGGTGCTGGACGAGGCTGAGGAGTTCGCCCGCCGGGACTATCCGTGGGCGCTCGGCCGGGGCGCCAGGCTCAGCGCCGAGCAACGGACGCAGGCGTGCGCGCGGCTCGCGGAGCTCACCGGCCTGTCGGCCGATTACGTCGACCGGGTAGACCTGCGGCCCGAGCACGTCAGGTTCCTCACCGAGCTGCTGCGCGACCGGCGCCAGGTGGTCGGCCGGATCGATGGCCGGTTTACCGGCTGGGACACCGACTACGGCCGTGAGCTCTGGTCTGACGACCCGTCCATCAGCGCGATCATCGGCCCGTACACCGCCGCGCTCAATCACTACGTGCGCGCCGAGCTCGGCTACTCCAGCGACCTGCCGTATGAGGTGCTGACCGACCGCGTGCGGCCCTGGTCGTACGCGGAGTTCGAGAACCAGCATGTGTTCGTGCTGGACAAGCTGGCGGCGGCCATGCGGGCGAACCCGCATATGCGGGTGCACGTGGCCTGCGGATACCACGACGCCGCGACGCCGTATTTCGCTGCCGAGCACACGTTCGCGCACCTGGCGATCCCGGCGGAGCTGACCTCGAACATCGAGTTCAGCTATTACGAGGCCGGGCACATGATGTACCTGCACGAGCCGAGCCGGCTGGCGCAGTCTGAGCAGCTAGCAGCGTTCGTGGCCGCGTCAGACAGCGAGCCGCCCGCAACGGCCTAGACTCGCGAGCGTGAGCAATCCGCCGGCCGTGGAGATCGACGGCCTGGTCAAGCGCTACCGCAACGTCGCCGCGGTCGCGGGTTTGTCGCTGCGCGCCGAGCGTGCCCAGGTTACGGCGATACTCGGGCCGAACGGGGCAGGCAAGACGACCACCATTGAGACCTGCGAAGGCTATCGGCGTCCGGACGCCGGCACGGTGCGCGTGCTTGGCCTCGACCCGGTGGCCGACGGGCGCGAGCTGCGGCCGAAGGTAGGCATCATGCTGCAGACCGGTGGCGTGCCGACTAGTGCCCGGGCCGGAGAGTACTTGCGGGTGATGGCCAGCTTCTATGCCCGGCCGCTCGATCCGGCTGCGCTGCTGGCGGCGCTCGGCCTGACGAACTCGGCCCGGACCAGCTACAAGCACCTGTCCGGCGGTCAGCAGCAGCGGCTTTCGCTGGCCGCGGCGGTGATCGGCCGACCGGAGCTGGTCTTTCTGGATGAGCCGACGGCGGGCCTGGATCCGCAGGCCAGGCACGCGACCTGGGAACTCATCGAGGGACTGCGAGCGGCCGGCGCCGCAGTGATCCTGGCGACGCATTACATGGAAGAAGCCGAGCGGCTGGCCGACAAGGTTGTCATCGTCGACCGGGGGCTGGTCGTGGCCGATGGCTCTCCGGCGGAGCTGACGGGGTCTGTTGGCCAGCTGCGATTCCGGGCCGAGCCCGGACTGGACACGGACGCGTTGCTGGCGGCCCTGCCGCCCGGCTCGGCCGCGAAGGAATCGCCCGCCGGCCACTACCTGGTCGAGGTTGCCGACCGAGTGGACCCCCAGCTCATCGCCTCCGTTACCGCGTGGTGCGCCGAGCACGGCGTGCTGGCGCGGGACCTGCAAATCGAGAGCCGCACGCTGGAAGATCTGTTCCTCGAGCTGACCGGGCGGGGCCTGCGGTGACCGAACTGCTGAGCCAGGACTGGCCCGCCCCGGCGCCCGGCGCCGCGCCGATACGCAAGATGATCATCGCCCAGGCCGGGCTGGAGCTGCGGACGCTGACCCGGAACGGCGAGCAGCTGCTGCTGACCCTCATCATCCCGGTACTCCTGCTGATCGCATTCGGTCACGAGGCCCTGATCAGCATCGGCCGCGGCAGCCGGATCGACTTCGTGGTGCCGGGCATACTCGCGCTCGCCGTCATGTCCACCGCGTTCACCAGCCAGGCCATCGCTACCGGCTTCGAGCGCCGGTACGGCGTGCTCAAGCGCCTCGGGGCAGCACCCTTGTCTCGCCAGGGTCTCATCGCCGCCAAGACCGTCACGGTGCTGACGGTCGAGCTGGCCCAGGCCGCGATAGTGCTCGCGGTGGGCGCGCTGCTCGGCTGGCAGCCGAATGCCAGACCGGATGCGGCGATCTGGGTCCCGCTGCTGCTGCTGGCCGGCACTGCCGCCTTCAGCGGACTGGCGCTGCTGCTGGCTGGAACGCTGCGTGCGGAGGCGACGCTGGCCGCTGCCAACCTGCTCTACCTGGTGATGCTCGGCCTGGGCGGCGTACTGGTACCCCTGACCAAGTTCCCGCCGGCGGCCCAGTCGGTGCTGAAGCTGCTTCCGGCCGGCGCATTGTCGGACGGGCTCCGCTCGGTCCTGGCACACGCTGGCGGCGTCCCGGCCCGCGACCTGCTGGTGCTGTGCGTGTGGGCGGTGGCCGCCATTGCCCTGACCGCCAGGACCTTCCGCTGGGAGTGAGAGTAAGCCGGTCACCGCTGGCCGCGATTCCGCCGTCGGTGCTGGTCTTCTCCGGCATCGTCTCGGTACAGGCCGGGGCCGGGCTGGCCGGCCGGATGTTCAGCCAGCTCAGCCCGGCCGGGGTGACGGGATTGCGGCTGTGGTGGGCGGCCGTGATCATCGCGGTGCTGGCCGGGCGCGGCGTTGGCGGCGTCGTCCGCCAGGCGGTCGCCGACCGCGCCTGGCGGGATCTGGCCGTCGCCGTCACATTCGGGGTCGTGCTCGGCCTGATGAACTTCTCCATCTACCAGTCGTTCGCCAGGATCCCGCTCGGCGTCGCGGTCACCATCGAGTTCCTCGGGCCGCTCGCGGTGGCAGTGGCGTCCTCGCGGCGGCTGCTCGATGTCGCCTGGGTGATCCTGGCCGCGGGCGGCGTAGTGCTGCTGACCCGGGGCGGCACCACGCTTGCCGCAGGCGCCAGCGGGCACCACGCGCACGGCATGTTCGGGTTGAGCATCCAGGCAACCGGAATCGGCTTCGGGCTCGTCGCGGCCACCTGCTGGGCCGGGTACATCCTGCTCAGCCGGGCTACCGGCCGCCGGTTCAGTGGCTCATCCGGCCTGGTGATCGCCATGATCGTGGCCGCCCTGGTGGTAACAGGACCGGCCGTCGCGCAGGCAGGCGGAAGCTTGCTGCGTCCGGCTGCCCTCGCCGAGGGTATGGCGATCGGACTGCTCTCGTCGGTCATCCCGTACCGGTTTGAGCTGGAGGCGTTGCGCCGCATCCCAGCCGGCACATTCGGCATCTGGATGAGCCTGGAGCCGGCCGTTGCCGCGCTGGCGGGCCTGATCTTGCTGGGCGAGGCGCTCGTGGCCCGTGAATGGCTGGCTATCGGCCTCGTGGTGATCGCCTGCGCCGGAGCCGCGCGCGGCAGCCCGGTGCCCGATGAGCCGGCCCCTGGCGGCTGACTTCGCCGCCGGCGCTCCCACCTGCTGGCATTCGCTCCTAACATGGACGCGTGCCAGCAGACCTCACCGCCCCGGACGCGCCTGCCACCAGCATGGAAGCTGCGGCCGGCCCGGCCGCCCGGGCCCGGACGCTAGCCGATCTGCTGCTGGCTCCGTCGCCCGCTGTCATGCGACGCTGGGCGCTGGCCGGGCTGATCACCTCGGCGCTCATCATCCTGACTGGCGCCGCCGTCCGGCTCAGCCAGTCCGGCCTGGGCTGTCCGGACTGGCCGGCCTGCACCGCGCACAGCGTCACCGCCACCGGGACGACCGGTGACCCGCTCATCCACCGCTGGGTCGAGTTCGGCAACCGGCTCGTCACCATCGCGATCTTCGTGGTTGCGGTCGGCGTCAGCGTCGCGGCCTGGCAGTTCCGCGGCCAGGACGGCAGGCGCCGCCGTGACCTGCTCTGGCTGGCGGCCCTGCAGCCCGGCGCCATCGCCGCCCAGGCGGTGCTCGGGGGCCTGGTCGTGATCACCAAGCTGAACCCGGCACTGGTCTCAGTGCATTTCCTCGCCTCGGTGGCACTGATCGCCGGCACCGTCGCGCTCTACGTCCGCTGCCAGGAGGACAGCCGCCCCGGCCGGCCGCTGGTACCGCGGCTAGTGCGGGTCAGTTCCTATGGCGTGATCGGCACCGTCGCGCTCATGATGGCCGCCGGCACCGTGGTAACGGGTACTGGTCCGCTGGCCGGCGCCGCGAATGTGGCCAGGTATCACCTGCCGCTCGCGGCCGTCGCGCAACTGCACGCCGACATCGGCTGGCTGCTAGGCGGCCTGATCGTGGCGCTGCTTGTCGGACTGCGGCTCGGGTCGGCGCCGCCCCGCGCGGTCCGGCTCGGCTGGCTGCTGCTCGGCCTTATCGCGGTGCAGGCTGCCGTCGGCTATGCGCAGTATTTCGCGGGCCTGCCGGCCGGGCTGGTGTGGGTGCACGTTACCGGCGCCACGGCCATCTGGATTACCGCGCTGCTGATCCCGTACGCACTGCGCGATCGCGGCGCTCTTTCGGGCTAAGTCGCTCTCGCGGTAACTTGTCGGCCATGCCCACTCAGGTCGTGAACGGAACCAGCATCTCCTACTCCGACACCGGTGGTGACGGACCCGTTGTCGTGCTCAGCCACGGCTACCTCATGGACTCCTCCATGTTCGGCCCGCAGGTCGAGGCGCTGGCGCCGGCGTACCGGGTCATTACCTGGGATGCGCGCGGCTTCGGCGGCACCCGGGCAGCCGGGCAGTTCAGCTACTGGGATTAGGCCAGCGACGTGCTTGGCCTTCTCGGCCAGCTCGGCATTGAGCAGGCGGTGCTCGGCGGGATGTCCCAGGGCGGCTTCGTCAGCCTGCGCGCCGCGCTGACCGCACCAGAGCGGGTCCGCGCCCTCATTCTCATCGATAGCCAGGCTGGCCGGGAGGATCCGGCTGTCGCTCCCGCCTATGAGCAGATGGAGCAGACCTGGATGGAGCAGGGCCCGGCGCCGGTCCAGGACGTCGTCGCGTCTATCATCCTCGGACCGCCTGACGGCCCGGTGGATTACCAGCCGTGGTTCGCTAAGTGGGCCGGGGCGGACCGGGACGAGCTCAGGCTTGCATTCCGGTGCCTGATGGACCGCGATGACATCACCGGCAGGCTCGCCGAGATCAGCTGCCCGACGCTGATCGTGCACGGCACCGCGGACGCCGCGATACCGATGGCCCGCGCGGAAGCGGTTCGCGACGGACTGGGCGGCCCGGCCACCTTTGTCGAGGTCGAAGGCGGCTCGCACGCCTCAAACCTGAGCCACCCGGACCTGGTCAACACCGCCATCCTGGAATTCCTGCGCGAGCTGCAGTAGGCACTCAGCGGATCAGGCAACCGTCTGTTAACCCGCATGGGGCAGGGTAGAGGCGCAGGTACCAGGGATAGGGTCGTGCCGTAATGGCATCTGCGCCGAAAGGGGCCCGGACAGCGGTGAGTGGCGACGCGCTGGAAGCGCTTGAATGGTCTGAGACGGACGCACGGACTGTAGACCTGATCCGCGTCCTGGCAATGGATGCGGTGGAGCGGGTTGGGTCAGGTCATCCCGGCACGGCAATGAGTCTCGCGCCGGCGGCCTACCTGCTGTATCAGAAGATCCTCCGGCACGATCCTGCCGATCCGCTGTGGCCTGGCCGGGACCGGTTTGTCCTGTCCTGCGGGCATTCCAGCCTGACTTTGTACATTCAGCTATATCTGTCCGGGTACGGGCTAACCCTGGACGACCTGGAGCACTACCGCACTTGGGGCAGCAAGACACCGGGCCATCCCGAGCTTCACCTGACTCCCGGCGTGGAGACCACGACGGGCCCGCTCGGCCAGGGCATCGCGAACGCGGTCGGCATGGCCATGGCCGCCCGCCGCGAACGCGGCCTGTTCGATCGCGACGCGGAGCCGGGCACCAGCCCCTTCGATCACCACATCTATTGCTTCGTCTCCGACGGCGACATGGAGGAGGGCGTCAGCCACGAGGCGTCCTCTCTCGCCGGGCACCAGCAGCTCGGCAACCTGATCGTGCTGTACGACGACAACAACATCTCCATCGAGGACGACACCAATATCGCTAAGTCCGAGGACATCCCGGCCCGGTTCGAGGCCTACGGCTGGCACGTGCAGCGGCTGAGCTGGCGGCAGGCAGACGGCTACCACGAGAACGTGCAGGACCTGTACGACGCGTTGCAGACGGCCAGGGAAACCACGACGGCGCCGTCGTTCATCTCACTCCGCACGATCATCGGCTGGCCGGCCCCGCACAAGCAGAACACTGGCGCCGCGCACGGCTCGGCGCTCGGCGCGGCCGAGGTAGCGGCGACCAAGGAGGTACTCGGCTTCGATCCGCAGGCCAGCTTCCCGGCCGAAGACGAGCTTGTGGCGCACGCGCGCAAGGTCGCTGACCGGGGCAAGCAAGCGCACGCCGCGTGGGATGAGCAGTTCGCCACGTGGTCGAAGGCACATCCGCAGCAGCGCGAGCTGTTCGACCGGCTGTCCGCGCGCCGGCTGCCCGCTGGCTGGACTGACGTGCTGCCCGACTTCCCGGCCGATGACAAGGGCATCGCGACGAGGAAGGCATCCGGTGCGGTGCTGAATGCGCTGGCGCCGATACTGCCGGAGCTGTGGGGCGGGTCCGCGGACCTGGCCGGCAGCAACGACACCACGATGGAGGGCGAGCCGTCCTTCGTGCCGGAGATCCACCAGACCAGGATGTTCCCCGGCGACCGCTACGGCCGCGTGCTGCATTTCGGCATCCGCGAGCACACCATGGGCGCGATACTCAACGGCATCGCACTGGACGGGCTGACTCGCCCGTATGGCGGGACGTTCCTCGTCTTCAGTGACTACATGCGGCCGTCGGTGCGGCTGGCAGCGCTGATGGGCCTGCCGGTCACCTACATATGGACGCATGACTCCATCGGCCTCGGCGAGGACGGCCCGACGCACCAGCCCGTTGAGCACCTCTGGGCGCTGCGCGCCATCCCCGGGCTCGACGTCGTCCGGCCCGCCGACGCCAACGAGACCACGGTGGCCTGGCGGACCATCCTGGAACGCACCAACCATCCCGCGGCCCTGTGCCTCAGCAGGCAGAACCTGCCAGTGTTCGAGCGCTCGGCCGACAGCTCCGGCTTGGCCAGCGCCGAGGGCACAGCCAAGGGCGGCTACGTGCTCGCCGACAGCTACGGGGCTCAGCCCGACGTCATCCTGATCGGCACCGGCAGCGAGGTCCAGCTGGCGCTGGCGGCGAGCAAGCTGCTGACCGAAGACGGCATCAAGGCCAGGGTCGTGTCCATGCCCTGCGTCGAATGGTTCAGCGAGCAGGACAGCTCCTACCGTGACCAGGTGCTACCGCCGCACATCAGGGCCAGGGTGAGCGTGGAGGCCGGCATCGCCCTCGGCTGGCGCCAGTTCGTCGGCGACGCGGGCCGAAGCATCAGCCTGGAACATTTCGGCGCGTCCGCGGACTACAAGAAGCTGTACACCGAATTCGGCATCACGGCCGACAGCGTGGCCGAGGCAGCCAGGGACAGCCTCGCCAATGTCCGCCCCCGCGAACTAAATCGGTAGGAGTGAGATTGACATGACGGCGCAGCAAGACACGCTGGCCCAGCTGACCGAGATGGGCGTGGCCATCTGGCTCGACGATATAAGCAGGGAACGGCTTACTAGCGGGAACCTCGCGTCGCTGGTCAGGGACAGCCACGTTCGGGGCGTTACCTCGAACCCGACGATATTCGCGCATGCGTTGTCAACCGGCACCGCCTATGCCGAGCAGGTGGCAGACCTGGCCGTGCGCCAGGTGTCCGTTGATGAGGCTGCCCGGGCGATCACGACCTACGACATCCGGTGGGCTTGCGACGTGCTCAGGCCGGTCTACGACGCGACCGGGGGCGTTGACGGACGCGTTTCCCTTGAGGTGGACCCGCGGCTCGCCAGGGACACCGACAAGACCATCGCTGAGGCGCGCGCACTGTGGTGGATGGTGGACCGGCCGAACCTGTTCATCAAGATCCCGGCCACGGTCGAGGGACTGCCCGCCATCGCCCAGTGCCTATCCGAGGGCATCAGCGTGAACGTGACGCTGATCTTCTCGCTGGCACGTTACGAACAGGTGATCGACGCATTCATGGCTGGGCTGGAAGCCGCAGCGGGGCGCGACGCGGCGAGCATCGCCTCGGTCGCGTCGTTCTTCGTCAGCCGGGTCGACACCGAGGTGGACGCCCGCCTGGACAAGATCGGCACGCCGGAGGCGAAAGCGCTGCGCGGGAAGGCCGCACTTGCCAACGCGCGCCTGGCGTACGAGCTCTTCGAGCAGAGATCCGCGACTGAGCGCTGGGAGGCGCTAAAGGCGCGCGGTGCCCGCCCGCAGCGCCCGCTGTGGGCGTCCACCAGCACGAAGGACCCGGCTTTCCCCGACACCATGTACGTCACCGAGCTGGCCGCACCCGGCACCGTGAACACCATGCCCGAGTCCACCCTGCACGCGACGGCGGATCATGGCCAGCTGCACGGCGACGCCATCCGCGGCACCTACGACGACTCTCGCAGCGTCTTCGCGCAACTCGAGGCGCTCGGCGTGCATTACGACGATGTCGTCCAGGTGCTGGAGGATGAGGGCGTGCAGAAGTTCGCCACGTCCTGGGCCGAGCTGCTGGCCACCATCAGCCGCGAGATGGTCGCTGGCGGCAGCACTACATGATGCCCAATCCGCTCCGCGATCCGCGGGACCGGCGGATCCCGCGGCTAGCTGGTCCGTGCGTGCTCGTGTTGTTCGGAGTCACCGGCGACCTCGCGACGAAGAAACTGCTGCCGGCCATCTACGACCTCGCCAACCGCGGCCTGCTGCCTCCTGGCTTCTCGCTGGTCGGGTTCGCCCGGCGGGACTGGGCTGACGAGGATTTCGCCCAGGTCACTCATGACGCGGTGAAGGCGCACGCGCGCACGCCGTTTCGGGAGGACGTCTGGGAGCAGCTAAGCGAGGGCATCCGCTTCGTGCCCGGCGAGTTTGCCGACAACGCTGCCTTCGACCAGCTGGCGCAGACGGTAGCCCGGCTCGATGCCGAGCGCAGCACGGGCGGTAACTACGCCTTCTACCTGTCCGTGCCGCCGAAGGCGTTCCCGCAGGTGATATACCAGCTCAAGCGCTCGGGCCTGTCGAACCCGCCAGACACGCCAGGTCCGCTGCGGCCCTGGCGCCGGGTGGTCATCGAGAAGCCGTTTGGCCACGACCTGGCCAGCGCCCGTGAGCTGAACGCCATGCTCGACGCGGTGTTCCCCGCGCATGCGGTGTTCCGCATCGACCACTACCTCGGCAAGGAGACGGTTCAGAACCTGCTGGCGATACGCTTCGCCAACACCTTGTTCGAGCCCATCTGGAACCGGAGATACGTCGATCATGTCCAGATCACGATGGCGGAGGACATCGGGATCGGTGGCCGGGCCGGCTATTACGACGGCATCGGCGCGGCTCGCGACGTCATCCAGAATCACCTTCTTCAGCTGCTCGCGCTGACCGCGATGGAGGAGCCGCTGTCGTTCGCCGCCGAGTCGCTGCGCGCGGAGAAGGAAAAGGCGCTGGCGGCCGTCCAGATCCCGGAGGACCTGGTGACCGGGACGGCTCGCGGGCAGTACTCGGCTGGCTGGCAAGGCGGCATCCCGGTTCGCGGGTACCTGGAGGAAGACGGGATTCCGCCCGATTCAACGACCGAGACCTACGCCGCGATCCGGCTGACCATCGACAACCGGCGGTGGGCCGGGGTGCCGTTTTACCTGCGCACCGGCAAGCGGCTGCCAACCAGGATGACCGAGATCGCCGTGCTGTTCCAGCGCGCCCCGCACCTGCCGTTCGACGCCACCGACACCGAGGAACTCGGCCAGAACGCGCTGGTCATCCGGGTCCAGCCGGACGAGGGAGTCACGCTCAGGTTCGGCTCCAAGGTGCCCGGATCGGCGATGGAGGTCAGGGACGTGAACATGGACTTCGCATACGGCGAGTCGTTCACCGAGACCAGCCCGGAAGCTTACGAGCGCCTGCTGCTCGACGTGCTGATCGGCGACCCGCCGCTGTTCCCGCGGCAGGAAGAAGTAGAGCTTTCCTGGATGATCCTGGATCCGATCGAGGAATTCTGGGCCGGGTACGCCAAGCCTGAGCAGTATCCGGCCGGCACCCCCGGCCCGCCCAGCGCGGACGAGATGCTCGCCCGGGACGGCCGTGCCTGGCGGCGGATCTAGGAGCGGGACATGCTGACTGACCTGACCGACACCACGACCGCCGATATCCGCGCCGCTCTGGCCAGGATCCGCGACCAGATGGGCGGGCTGGCCACCGGGGTCGTGCTGAACCTGATCATCATGACCGACGAGTCCGGCCAGCACGACGCCGTCCGGGCCGCGAGCCAGGCCGGTCGCGAGCATCCGTGCCGGGTCCTCGGGGTGATCGCGCGGGATGCCCGGATGCCGTCCCGGCTTGACGCCGAGATCCGGTCCGGGGACGGCACGCCCGGCCAGACCGTGTTGCTCCGGCTCTACGGGCCGATGAGCGAGCACGCCGACTCGGTAATCATGCCGCTGCTGGTGCCGGATACGCCGGTGGTGACCTGGTGGCCCGGCCAGATCCCGGCGGTACCGGCACTGCAGCCGCTCGGCGCGCTGGCGCAGCGCCGGATCACTGACGCCGCCCGTGCGAAAGCGCCTGCTGAGGCGCTCGCCGCGCTGGCTGCCGGCTACCAGCCGGGCGACACCGATCTGAGCTGGACCAGGGCCACTCCGTGGCGATCGCTGCTGGCCGCGACCGTCGACCAGGAGCCGGATGAGATTACCGGCGGCGTGGTGAGCGCGGAGGAGCACAACCCGACTGCCGACCTGCTCGCGGCCTGGCTGAAAAGCCGGCTCGACGTACCGGTCAGCCGGGAGACGTCCGGCGGGCCTGGCATCACCGAGGTCCGTCTCCATACCGCTGCCGGCGACGTCGTGATCAGCCGGCCGGACGGCCGGGTCGCCTCGCTGACCAGGCCGGGGCAGCCGGACCGGCACGTGGCCCTCCATCGCCGCGAGATCGCCGAACTGCTGGCCGAAGAGCTCCGCAGGCTCGATCCGGACGAGATCTACGGCGAGTCGCTCGCCGCTGTGGCGGGAATCCCCGCCGTGCAGGCGTGACAGGACTCGCATCTTGCCCGCCCAGGCCGACCGGCCCGAGCCCGGCGATCACATCATCATCTGCGGCGCGAACGCGCTCACCACGCGGCTGGCCGAGGAGATAACGCTCAAGTACGGATTACCGGTCACCGCCATCGTGCCGACGGCCAGTGCTGGGCCCGGCGCGAAGCTGGCCGTGATGCCCGACGTGCAATTGCTCGAGCGAGCTGAGCTCAGCGCTGACGCCCTGCTGGCGGCAGGCCTGCAGCAGGCGCGCGGGCTGGCGTTGCTCGAACAGGATGATCTTGGCAACTTCCACGCCGCGCTGCGTGCGCAGGAGATCAGCCCGCAGATCCGCATGGTGATCGCGATCTCGAACGCCGCGCTCGGCGAGCGCATCCGCACCTTCTTCGCCGATTGCGCGGTGCTGTCGCAAGCCCAGATGGCAGCGCCGTCGCTGGTCGCAGCTGCGCTAGGCGAGCCGGCTCCGAGCCACGTCCGGATCGCGGGCCGGACGATATACGTCGCCAGGCGCGAGGACGTGGCAGCCGACCAGGGTCATCTGCGGGCTGGCCGCGAACAGCGATGCGGAGGCGCCGCAGCTGCTGCCGGCCGGCGACACCTCGGCAGGCCTGGTGCTCGCGGTCGCGGACGGCACCCCGCGCAACCCGCTCTCGCGGCGGCGTCGGCGGAAGCTGACCGCGCCGCTCCGGCTGACGCGCAGGCTGCTGCGGAGCAAGATGGGGCTGGCCTTCACCGTGCTGCTGGCCGTGATCTGCGCTGGCTTCGCCCTGCTTGCGCTCGCAGCCAGGCATGCGCCGCTGACTTCGGTCTACCTCACGCTGCTGGATGCGGCGGGCGCGGCGGTCAGCGACCCCAAGCTGGCCAGCTCCGAGAAGATAGCGCAGGTCTTGCTGACCTTCGCCGGAGTGGCAGTCCTGCCGCTGGTGACCGCAGCCATCGTGGGCGCACGGATTCCGGGCGCCATGGCGTCTGGCCCGCCGCCGAGCGGGCATGTCATCGTGGCTGGCCTCGGCGAGGTCGGCACCGCGATTGTCGGCCAGCTGCATGATCTCGGCATCGACGTGGTCGGAATCGATAAGACAGCCGACGCGACGGGCATGCCGCTGGCCCGGCGGCTCGGCGTGCGCGTGATCATCGGCGAGACGCACCGGGAAGAGACGCTCCGGGCGGCCGGCATTGGCGCTTGCCAGGCTCTTGTCTCGGTTACCGATAGCGACATAGTCAACCTGGAGACGGCGCTTAATGGCAGGGCGCTCGCGGCAGAGCCGCGAATAGTAGTCCGCCTATATGACGACGACCTGGCCGAGCGGGTACAAATGGCGATCGGCAACGCTGTCTCGCGTTCGACGTCCTACCTGGCCGCCCCGGCTTTCGCAGCGGCCGTCCTCGATCATCAGGTGCTGCGGACGATCGCCGTCGGACGACATGTGCTGCTGCTCGCCGAAGTGGCCGCTATCGGCGGCGGCGGTCTGGCCGGCCAGCCTATTGCCGGATTGCACGCCAACGGCCTGCTCAAAGTCATCGCCGTGCGCCGGCTTGCCGAGGCAGCGGCTGACTGGGCGCCTGCCACGTCTTACCAGATCAGCGCAGGCGACAGGCTCGTCGTGCTGGCCACCCGGGCCGGGCTAGCTGGAATCCTGCGCCGCAATGAAACAGCCTCAGCCGCCACTCCAGGCATATAGCTCGGTACGCCGAAAGATGGGTCTCCCTAAATTGGGCTGCCAGCGTTACGCTCAGGGCGTGATCTTCTATCTGGTTCTGGTGAGCCAGGTGTGAAGACAAGGAAGGTCAGCGAATGGCCATGCTCGTATCGGTAAGTACCGAATGCGAGACTTGCGGCGCCGGGTTTGCTCACCCGGCCGGCCAGTCACGCGTGGCCAGCACATTCGCGGCCTTCCGACTATCCACCACGCCTGCCTTGCCCCAGCAGCGTGCTCGTGGCCGGACAGGCAAGCCCCTCCAGGAGGAATCAGTTGAGCACCACAGATGATGCTCCCGCAGTTGTTGCGCCGGCTGTCGCCGACCCGGCACCTCTCGGGCTCGCAGCGTTCGCGCTGACCACGTTCCTGCTGTCCGCGGTCAATGCAGGCTGGGCGAAGACTTCCACCGGCTTCGACTGGTGGGGCTACGCGATCGCGTATGGCGGCGTGGCTCAACTGCTGGCCGGCATGTGGGAGTTCCGCAACAAGAACGTCTTCGGCGCCACCGCCTTTTCCACCTACGGCGGGTTCTGGATCGGTGTCGGCCTGTGGCTGCACTTCATAGCCCCGCTCGCCACACATCCGGTCGCGCTGAACCGCGATCTGGGCTGGATCCTGCTCGCCTTCCTCATCTTCAACTCCTATATGATGATCATCAGCACGCAGGTGAACATGGCCGTGTTCGGAGTTTTCCTGACCCTGGAACTCACCGAGCTCTTCCTGGTCATCGGGAACTTCACCACCAGCGTTCCTGCCCTGCCACCCGACCCCACCAGCTCGAAGTGGATCGTGGTCGGTGGTTACCTCGGCATCGTGACAGCAGCCGTCGCCTGGTACGCGTCGGCCGCTGGCGTGATGAACGGCCACAAGGGCAAGGTCGTCTTCCCGGTCGGCAAGGCCTTGTTCAACCTCTAGGCGCTAGTTCACTGCCTGAGCCCGGGGAAGCTGTCCCCGGGCTCAGGCACGTCAGGGCGTCGGTAGCGTAGTGGCGTGGATTTGCAGGAGCGACATCAGCTGGAGATGGCAGCACGGATGCAGCTAGTCAAGAAGAAGGCTGCGCCGTGGCGGTCCATCATCGCGGCGGTGCTCGCGATCGCCGGCGCGGTGGCGGCCGAGGGCTGGGGCGTACCGAAGAAAATACCTTTCAGCCAGGCAAGCCCGACGCAGCAGATCATCACCCTGGCCGGCGCCGCAGCCTTTCTGGTCTTCGGGCTCATCGCCGCCGTCGGGCTGTCGGCGAAAGCGCGGGCCAGTCTCCAGCCGGTGATCGGCGAGGCGCACGCCGGCGTGGTCAGGTACGTGCTGGTGCTGGTCGGCGTATTCACCATCCTGCTCATCACGCTGGACATCGGCCGAGTGCCAACCACCAAGCTGCTACTCGGCGGCGCGGTCGCAGGTGTGCTGCTCGGCATCGCCGCCCAGCAGTCACTGGCTAACTTGTTCGCCGGCCTGGTGCTGCTGTTCGCCCGGCCATTCCGGGTCGGAGATCACGTGCGGTTCCGGGCCGGCGCGCTGTCCGGCACCATTGACGGCATCGTCGTTGACATCAGCCTGACCTACGTGCGGCTGCAGACCGACGACGGACCGGCCCTGGTGCCTAATTCTCAGGCGCTCGCAGCATCGGTGCTGCTGCTGCCGAACGAACCGGACGAAACGGGCGCGGCGACTACGAATTAGCCCCGCGCCCGGCCGTCCCAGCGTCAGTTAGTTATTGGCCTCGTACTTCGCGATGACGTTCGCCGGGATCCTGCCGCGGTCGCTGACCTCCATGCCGCTGTGCTTCGCCCACGCCCGGATATCGGCGCTGCGCTGACGGTGCGCGGTAGTGCGCCGCTTCGGTTTGCCAACCCGGCCCGTTACCTTCCGGGCCTTGTCAGCGAACCTCTTCAGGACCTCATCGAACTTCTCGCTGTGCTTCTCGCAAAGGTCAATCTCATAATCCCGGCCATCAAGGCTGAACGACCTTGTCAGGTGCTCACCTTCGGGAATCTCTCTGGCGTCGTAGTCACATGCGAACGTGACTGAGATCTTCTGAGCCACTTGGGTGTCCCCCTTCCCCCGCGAGCGAATCTATTCCCTGCCGCTTGGTCGCTGTAACGGCCTGCGGGCAACCTTCTCGGGGAGGCATTTCCGGGGACCTTCGGAAACAGCATGGCGTGCGCTTTTATTGCGCCCCATGGCAGGCAGGTAACGACTGCCGGCTACCGATAGTCCTGCTCCTCGGAATAGCCTGCCGGACTCCACGGCGGCTCGTCATACTGCGGCGGCCCGGCCGGCCGATCCGCCGGATAGGCGGGACGTCCGAAGCTTTCGCGGTCCCTGCTGCCGGTGCTGAAATTGTCAGCGCTGTAGGGATCACCAGTGCCCTGCACATAGGGCGGTACAACGCGCTCGGAGCTGTAGCCGCGGTCGTTACCGTAATGCGTCGCCTCGTCGTAATCAGGACCCTGGTAGTAATCAGGGCCATCGGCGTAGCCGGGCTGAGGACCGTAAGCCTGGTCTTGCCCGTAGCCGACGTCATCACCGTAATCGCGGTCCTGGCCATACTGCCGGTCCTGGCGGTGATCCTGGCTGTGGTCGGGCTCCCAGCCCGCTGAACGCCCGCCGCGCGGCCTCCGGTTCTCCGGGCCGCGCTGCAAGATCTCGACCATCCTGGGCAGATCATCTATCGGCAGCCGGAACGTGCCGGTGCATTTACCGCCCTGCCAGATGCTGAAGACAGCGACGCCGGTGTCGGCATACCAGCTCAGCCGCAAACTCCGGGAATGACCTCTGACGTCGAAGAACACCTCGCCGAGACGAGGCAGCGGTGCTGCGTCGGACGCGGACATGAAGCTATGGTGGCCTGCTGGCATGGATCTGTCCAGTTAATGATCACTTAGTGTGACCCGAACCACGAGGCGGGGACGCGGCAAATTGGCTATCCCGGCTGCGCAGGCCAGATCGAAGGTGGCATGATTGTGCGGCGGTCCGCGCGCCCGGGAACATCAGGCCGGTGCCGGGCGTTGCATCATGCGACGGGGCAAATTGTCACGCCGCGCGAGTTTCCTCTGTCTAGCGCACTCTACATGGCGCTGGACGGTGCGCTGACCAGACCGATACCGCACTGACTTAACCCGCTTGAGGAGAGCCATCCATGTCTGAGGTACGCCGTCAAGCCGCCCTGATGCCACGGCCCAATTGGGGCTGGCAGGATGAGGCAGCGTGCCGGGGTCGCGACGTTGTGCTCTTCTTCGGGCCGGACGGAGAGCGGCAGCCGGAACGAGAGATCCGCGAGCGCAAGGCTAAGTCGGTGTGCAACTCCTGCCCGGTGCGGGCGGAGTGCCTCACTTACGCGGTCAGCAGGCCGGAGAAGTACGGCACCTGGGGCGGCCTCAACGAGGATGAGCGCTCGTCGGAGCGCCGTCGGCGGATGCGCCGGGCCAACGCGGCCTGACGACGGTCATGGTCTGCCAAGCATGCCGCGCACAGCACCACGAGGATTGCCCAGGCGGCACCTGGTGTGATTGCCAGCATCAGCGGTCGACAGCACCGGCGGACACCCGCCTTGGCTGGATTCGCCAGGGTTAAGACCGATCCCATCGCCCCGGAATACCTGACGCTACGCGCTGGTTGCCGGGTACGGTGGCTGTGCGCTCATAGCGGCTGGGCACCGGAATCGTGACGACAGGTATGCCTCGTGATTCTTGTGACTTACGCGACAGAGCGTGCAGTTGCCGGCGTTTAGCCATAGTGTATTTAGCTAGCCAGCCTGCTTCCGCGTTTCAGGCGCGCGAGCCGGGTAGGCTGCCGGGACAGGTGGATCGCCGCCGCGAGGAGGAGCCCAGCGACATGGAGAGGCTAGCCGCGGAGGCGGCCGATGCACTGGCGGGGGCCCCTGCTGATGAGGTAATCGCCTGGGCAGCGAAGACTTTCGGTCGCCGGATCTGCATCACCTCATCGATGACCGACGCTGTGCTGGTCAACCTCGTCTCCAAGCACATGCCGGGCGTTGACGTCCTGTTCCTCGACACTGGCTACCACTTCCCGGAAACCATCGGCACCAGGGACGCGGTGTCGGCCGTCTATCCGGTGAATGTGATCAACGTCACACCGCCTACCACAGTCGCGGAGCAGGACGCTGAGCTGGGCCCGCGCCTCTACGGCCGGAACCCCGACCTGTGCTGCTACCTCCGCAAGGTGGTCCCGCTTGAGGAGGCGCTCGGCCCGTACGACGGCTGGTTTACCGGCGTCCGCCGCGAGGAGACCGACGCGCGCAGCGACACTAAGGTCGTCCAGTGGGACGCCAGGCGCGAAATGATCAAGGTCAACCCCATCGTGGAGTGGACACAGAAGCAGGTCGACGACTACATCTCCGCGAACGGAGTGCTGGTCAACCCGCTGGTCTATGACGGCTACCCGTCCATTGGCTGCCGTACCTGCACTGCCAGGGTCGCGGACGGGGCGGACCCGCGCAGCGGCAGGTGGGCTGGTACCAACAAGACCGAGTGCGGCATTCACACTTCCTGAAGCCACCAAACACTGCGGTGCACACCACTCACGATGTCCTGAATCAGGTCCCGGTCCTAGCCGACTACGACGTCGCTGACGACGCTGCGCTGCTCGCGGCCGTGCACCGCGAGGGCGGCGGCTGGGCCGTCGGCGACCTGCACAAGCTCGGCCGGCTCGCCGGGGCGGCCAGCACCCAGGAGCACGCCAGGCTGGCAAACGTTTACAAGCCTGTGCTGCGCACGCACGACGCCCGCGGCCATCGGATCGACGAAGTTGACTTTCACCCGTCCTGGCATGAGCTGATGACCGTCGCGGTCAGCCATGGCCTGCACGCAGCGCCCTGGGCTGACCCGACGCCCGGCTCGCACGTGGCCCGGGCAGCCAAGTTCATGGTCTGGACTCAGGCTGAGGCCGGGCACGGCTGCCCGGTGTCGATGACGTACGCGTGCGTGCCCGCGCTGCGGCATGCCCCTGAGCTCGCGGCCATATTCGAGCCCCGGCTGACAGCGCCGGTGTACGAACCTGGCCTCCGCGCCCCGGCCGACAAGGCCGGACTGCTGGCCGGCATGGCGATGACCGAGAAGCAGGGAGGCTCAGACGTCCGGGCGAACACTACCCGCGCCGAGCCAGCCGGTGACGGCAGCTACTTGCTGACCGGGCACAAGTGGTTCTGCTCGGCGCCCATGTGCGACCTGTTCCTGGTGCTGGCGCAGGCACCAGAGGGGCTGTCCTGCTTCCTGCTGCCCAGGGTGCTGCCAGACGGCAGCCGGAACGGCATGCTGATCCAGCGCCTGAAGGACAAGCTCGGCAACACCTCGAACGCCTCCAGCGAGGTCGAGTATGACCAGGCGATGGCGTGGCCGGTGGGCGACCTGGGCCGTGGCGTCGCGACCATCATCAACATGGTCAGCGCGACCAGGCTTGATTGCGTGCTGGGCAGCGCTGCCGCCATCCGGCAGGCGTGCGTTGCGGCCGCGCACTACGCCAGCCACCGCCGGTCCTTCGGCGCCGCGCTGATCGAGCATCCGGCGATGGCAGCGGTGCTCGCCGACCTCACGCTGGAATCCGAGGCGGCCAGCACGCTAGCGATCAGGCTGGCTGGTGCGGCCGACCGGGCCGCGCGCGGCGACCAGGCTGAGGCCGCGCTGCTCCGCATCGCCCTGCCTGCCAGCAAGTACTGGGTCTGCAAGCGCACGCCGGTGATCACCGCAGAGGCGCTGGAATGCCTGGGCGGGAACGGCTACGTCGAGGACTCCGGCATGCCCAGGCTGTTGCGGGACGCGCCGCTCAACTCCATCTGGGAGGGCTCGGGCAACGTGACGGCCCTTGACGTGCTGCGGGCGCTCACCAGGACACCGGACGCGGCCGACGCGCTGCTTGCCGAGATCGACCTGGCCGCAGGCAGCGACCCCCGCCTGGACAGCGCCGCGGCCGGCCTGCGCGGGCTGCTCAAGGACGCGATAGCGGCGGGCCCCGCGGCGCAGGCGCAGGCGCGGCGGCTGGCGGGGCAGCTCGCGATCACGCTTCAGGCCGCGCTGCTCACCCGATTCGCGCCCGCCGCGGTCGCCGACGCTTTCACCAGCACTAGGCTGTCCGCCGCGCCCGGCGGGCCTGGTGCGCCGTTCGGCACGCTCCCCGGCGCCGCCGACCTCGCTGCCATCCTGGAGCGGTCGGCACTGTCCGCGGGCGGACCGCGGGCAACCAGCCGGTAAGGTCAGCGAATGCAAGTCTGGCCTGGTGCCGCCTATCCGCTCGGGGCTACCTGGGATGGGTCAGGCACCAACTTCGCTCTGTTCTCCGAGGTAGGAGAGCGAGTCCAGCTCTGCTTGTTCGATTCCGCCGGCAGCGAGCAGCGGATCGACCTGACCGAGGTGGATGGCTTCGTCTGGCACTGTTACCTGCCCGGTGTCGGGCCCGGCCAGCGATATGGCTACCGTGTCCACGGCCCGTACGAACCGCAGCGGGGCCACCGCTGCAATCCAGCTAAGCTGCTGCTCGATCCGTACGGCAAAGCAGTCGACGGCAGCCTGCGCTGGCATCCCGCCGTGTTCGGCTACGAGCCCGGCCGCCCGGACACGATCAGCCAGGCCGACAGCGCGCCCTTCATGCCGCGCAACGTCGTGATCAACCCCTACTTCGACTGGGCTGGCGACCGGCAGCCGCGCACGCCTTACCACCAGACAGTGATCTATGAGGCGCATGTCCGCGGCCTGTCGATGCGTCACCCGCAGGTCGCTCCCGAGCTACGCGGCAGCTACTCGGGCCTGGCCTCACCCGCGATCATCGATCATCTCAGCAAGCTCGGGATTACCGCGATCGAGCTTATGCCAGTCCACCAGTCAGTCCCTGAGCTGCAGCTCGACCAGCGCGGGCTGACGAACTACTGGGGCTACAACACGATCGGCTTCTTCGCGCCGCAGAACACCTATTCCGCCTCGACCGAACCGCACGGTCAGGTCGCGGAGTTCAAGTCGATGGTGAAAGCGCTGCACGCAGCCGGCATCGAGGTGATACTCGACGTCGTCTATAACCACACCGCCGAGTCAGGCGCGCTCGGCCCCACGCTCTCCTTCCGCGGCATCGACAATGCGGCCTACTACCGGCTTAGCGACAGCGACCCGTCGGTCTACTTGGACTACACCGGCTGTGGCAACAGCCTCAACGTGCGGCATCCGCACGCGCTTCAGCTGATCATGGACTCGTTGCGGTACTGGGTCCTGGAGATGCACGTCGACGGCTTCCGGTTCGACCTCGCCGCCGCGCTCGCCCGAGAGCTGCACGAGGTGGACCGGTTGTCGTCGTTCTTCGAGCTGGTCCAGCAGGACCCGGTCGTGTCACAGGTCAAGCTGATTGCCGAGCCGTGGGACGTTGGCGACGGTGGCTATCAGGTGGGCAAGTTCCCGCCGCTGTGGACCGAGTGGAACGGCAAGTACCGGGACACGGTCCGCGATTTCTGGCGCGGTCAGCCCGCCACACTGCCTGAGTTCGCCTCGCGGCTGACCGGGTCCAGCGACCTGTACGAGACCAGCGCGCGCCGGCCCGTCGCCTCGGTCAACTTCGTCACCTGCCACGACGGATTCACCCTCGCCGACCTGGTGAGCTACAACGACAAGCACAATGAGGGTAACGGGGACCGGGGCGCCGACGGCACCAACGACAACCGGTCCTGGAACTGCGGCACCGAGGGCCCGACCGATGATCGGCGGATCAATGCGCTGCGGGCGCGGCAGGTGCGTAACTTCCTCGTCACGCTGTTCTGCGCGCAGGGCGTGCCGATGCTGCTGGCCGGTGACGAGCTAGGTCGCACTCAGGGTGGCAACAACAACGCTTACTGCCAGGACAACGAGGTTTCGTGGGTCGACTGGGAGTCAGCGGCGGAGCATGCCGACCTGCTCGAGTTCACCTGCGCGCTGATCGCGCTCCGGCGGGAGCACCCGGTGTTCCGCCGCCGGCGCTTCTTCAGCGGCCAGCAGCGTGACATCAGCTGGCTGACTCCGGCCGGCCAGGAGATGACCACCGCCGACTGGCGCTCCGGGTACGCCCGGTCCATCGCTGTGCTGCTGAACGGCAACGCCATCACCGAGCCGGGCCCGCGCGGCGAGGCCGTCACCGACCAGAGTTTCCTGCTCCTGTTCAACGCCCACGATCAGGCCGTGTCCTTCACCCTGCCCGCCCCCGACCTCGCCCCCGCCTGGCAGGTTGTCGTAGGCACCGACGCAGCGGAACTCGCCCGGCAAGATAGTTCTGAACCGCTAAAGGCAGGAAGCACCCGGGAAGTGGCCGGCCGGGCCGTTGTGGTGCTGCGCGCCTGCGAGGGCTGAGGGCCGGTCCGGACCCCGTTACCTCTTCTGATTAACTGCTGGCCGTGCGGCAGATCTATCCCGTGCACGGCCCAGACTGGACCGTCACGCCCAAGGCCAGCGCCGGCCCGTTGCCTGACGGGGTTGCCGGCGTCGCCGACATGTTCCGCGCCGGTGTCGAGCCCGTCCCCGGCCGCGCCTGGCTACGGGCCAACATGGTGGCCAGCACCGACGGCGCCGCGACCATCGCTGGCCGGTCCGGCGGCCTGTCCGGACCAGCCGACCGGATGGTCTTCACCGTGCTCCGCAGTCTGGCCGACGTTATCCTGGTCGGCGCCGGCACGGCGCGGACAGAACGCTACCGGCCAGTGTCGGCGGCCGGGATCTGGACGGGGCTGCGGCCAGCCGGTGCCGCGCTGCCGGTGATCGCGGTCGTGACCGCCAGCTTCGACCTGGAGGCCTGTGCAGCGCTGCTGACGGCAGAGCACACGATCATCATCACGAGCGCCCAGGCAGCGGCTCAGGGCGGTCCGCTGGCCAGCCGCGCCGAGGTCATCGTCGCGGGCCAGCGGCGGGTGGACGTCCGGCAGGCGGTCACTGCGCTCGCCGCCCGCGGTTACGCGCACATCCTGGTCGAGGGCGGACCGAGCCTGCTTGGTCAGCTGGTTAGCGCTCAGCTGCTCGACGAGTTCTGCCTCACGATCAGCCCGGTGCTCACCGATGCGGCTGCGGGCCGGGTGGTCGCGGTGCCTCCGGCGGCCCGTAGCGTGCCTACCAGCCTGACGCTGGCCCACGTACTGACCGACGCGGACTTCCTGCTCTGCCGCTACCTGCGGCAGCCATCACCCGAATCTGCATAGGAGTAACGGCATGGCTCTGCACGAAAAGGTCGATGAGACAGCCGGGTCGGCCATCCTCGACCTGAAGCCGACCTACGTGCGGGAGCTGGAGCACCCGGTTCCCAAGCATCAGCTGCCCCTCCAGTCGATGGCTCCGGCCACCGCACTGCAGATCATCACCGATGAGCTGATGCTCGACGGCAATGCCCGGCTCAACCTCGCGACTTTCGTCACCACTTGGATGGAGCCGCAAGCAGCAGAGCTGATGGCTGCCTGCTTCAGCAAGAACATGATCGACAAGGACGAGTACCCGCAGACCGCGGAACTAGAGAGCCGCTGCGTGAACATCCTGGCTCACCTCTGGCACGCGCCTACCGCTGCCCACGAGCGCGCCGGCGCGGCAACCGGCTGCTCGACGACCGGCTCCAGCGAGGCCTGCATGCTCGGCGGTCTCGCGTTGCTGTGGCGCTGGCGCGCCCGCCAGGACTCCCCCGCTGGCCGGCCCAACCTGGTCATGGGCGCCAACGTCCAGGTCTGCTGGGAGAAGTTCTGCCGGTACTGGCAGGTCGAGCCGCGGCTTGTGCCGATGGAGCCGGGGCGGCTGCACCTGACCGGCCCGGAGGCAGCGGCCCGGTGCGACGAGAACACCATCGGCGTGGTGGCCGTGCTCGGGTCCACCATGGACGGCAGCTATGAACCCGTCGCGGAGATCGCCGCCGCGCTCGATGCGTATCAGCAACAGAGCGGACGCGACGTCCCCGTGCACGTTGACGGCGCGTCCGGTGGCTTCGTCGCGCCGTTCCTGGCGCCCGACCTCAAATGGGATTTCCGGCTGCCGCGGGTGGCGTCGATCAACACCTCAGGTCACAAGTACGGGCTGGTCTACCCGGGCGTCGGCTGGATCGTCTGGCGTAACGCGGCCGCCCTGCCTGACGACCTGGTCTTCAACGTGAACTACCTGGGCGGCCAGATGCCGACCTTCGCGCTCAACTTCTCCCGCCCCGGCAGCCAGGTTGCCGCGCAGTACTACAACTTCATCCGGCTCGGCTTCGAGGGCTACCGCGACGTGCAGCTTGCCTGCCAGGAGGTCGCCAAGCACCTGGCGACCCAGATCGCTGCGATAGGCCCATTCGAGCTGCTCTCGGACGGCTCGGACCTGCCGGTGCTGGCCTTCCGCCTAGCCGATCCCGCCGCCGCCCGCTACACGGTCTTCGACCTCTCCGAGCGGTTGCGGCAGCGCGGCTGGCTCGTGCCCGCCTACACGTTCCCGGCGAATCTGCAGGACGTGGCGGTGCTGCGCATCGTCGTGCGCAACGGCTTTTCCATGGACCTGGCCGACTTGCTGATCAGCGACTTGCGCACGCAAGTTGCCGCGCTAACGTCCGCGAAGCAGCCGCCGGTGCCGCTGCTGCCCGACGGCCAGCGCAGTGCCTTCGCTCACTAGCTAAAATCAGGCGCCCTTGCGCAGGCGGTCGAGGGCCTCAGCGAGGATGGCCGCGCCATCGGTGTCGTTACGCCGCTCCTTGACGTAGGCCAGGTGGGTCTTGTAGGGCTCGGCGTGCGGCGGAGCGGGCGGGTTGGCCTCGTCCTGCCCAGCCGGCAGGCCGCAACGCGGACAGTCCCAGAACTCAGGGATCGCCGCGTCGCACGCGAAGCTCGGGATGGTTTCGTGCTTGTTGCAGCACCAGAACGAGACGCGAACCCGCGGGGCCGCCTCGCCGCGCTCGGCCTCACCCATCGGCCCAGCCCCGACCCGGCTGCCGCGAATGGCGTTGCCACTGCTCACTGCTCACCCCTTGCTTAAAGGCGTCCCGACCGCGCAGCCATGCTGGCTGCAGCTAGCCCACTCAGGTCTTGTGCAGGATTCCCAGGACCACGATGCAGATGAACCAGATGATCCCGGTGAAGATCGTGATCCGGTCCAGGTTCCGCTCGACCACGGACGAGGATCCGAGAGACGAGGAGATGCCACCGCCGAACAGGTCTGACAAGCCACCGCCCTTGCCCTTGTGCAGCAGGACCAGGAGGATCATCAGCAAACTGGTGAGGATGAGGATCACGGAGAAGGCAACAGTCACTGCGGTTCTCGTCTCTCCCGGTGAGGTTAGGCGGTCGTGCTCTGATCACGATACCGGCAGATGTTCACGAACTCGCCGGGATCGAGGCTTGCGCCGCCGACCAGGGCACCGTCGATATCCGGCTCAGCCATGATCGCGGGCATGTTGTCAGATTTCACTGACCCGCCATACAGGATACGCGCTTCCCGCCCGGCGGCGTGCCCGTGAACGGCGGAAATCCGGGCGCGGACCGCCGCGCAGACCTCCTGAGCGTCCTGCGGGGTCGCCACCTCACCTGTCCCGATAGCCCATACCGGCTCATAGGCGACGACGAGGCCAGCCACCTGCTCCGCGGTAAGGCCGTCCAGCCCGCCATCCAGCTGGCCGAGGGCGTACTCCAGGTGCTGACCGGACTGGCGCACTTCCAGCGGCTCCCCGACGCACAGAACGGGCGTCATCTCCCGCTTCAGTACCATCTTGACCTTGGCGTTAATCAGAGCGTCGTCCTCGTGGTGGTACTGGCGGCGCTCAGAGTGCCCGGCCAGCACGAACTGGCAGCCAAGCTTGGCCAGCATCCGGCCGGACACCTCGCCGGTGTAGGCGCCGTCCTCGTGCGCTGAGACGTCCTGGGCACCCCACAGCAAGTCCAGCTTGTCGCCCTCGATCAGGGTCTGGACGCTGCGCAAAGCCGTGAACGGGGGCAGCACCGCTATGTCGGCCGCGGCGTAGTCCTTGGGCCGCAGCGCGAAAGCCAGCTTCTGGGTAAGGGCGATCGCTTCGAAATGGTTGTTGTGCATCTTCCAGTTGCCCGCGACCAGCGGCTTCCTGGCGCCCTGCGCGCTCATTTAAGGGCTGCCAGGCCAGGCAGGGTCGTGCCTTCCAGGTACTCCAGGCTTGCCCCGCCACCGGTGGAGATGTGACTGAAGCCATCCTCCGGCAGGCCTAGGCGGCGGACCGCGGCGGCCGAGTCGCCGCCGCCGACCACGGTCAGGCCCGGCAGCGCGGCGATAGCCTCGGCGACGGCCCGGGTGCCACCGGAAAAGGCCGGGAACTCAAATACGCCGACCGGGCCGTTCCAGAACACCGTGGCCGCGTCGGCCAGCTTGGCCGCGAACAGGGCCCTCGTCGCGGGCCCCATGTCGAGGCTCTCCCGGTCAGCCGGGAACGCGCCGACCGGGAACACCTCGTGCTCGGCATCGGGCGCGAATTCGACGGCCCCGACCAGGTCCACCGGCAGCACCAGTTCGACGCCGCGCGCGGCTGCGTCCGCCATGACCTTCCTGACATCCTCGATCCGGTCCGGCTCAAGCAGCGACTTGCCCACCTCGTAGCCCTGGGCCTTCAGGAACGTGTAGGACATCCCGCCGCCGATCAGGATCCGGTCGGCCTTGTCCAGCAGGTTCGCGATGACCGCGAGCTTGTCCGATGGCTTGGCGCCGCCGAGCACGACCACGTACGGCCGTGCCGGTTCCCTGGTGAGCCGCTCAAGCACCCCGACCTCGGCAGTGACCAGCTCCCCGGCCGCGTGCGGCAATAGCCCAGGCAGGTCGTAGACGCTGGCGTGCTTGCGATGCAGCGCGCCGAAACCGTCACCCACGTAGACCTGCGCCAGCGCGGCCAGCCGGGCGGCCAGCCCGGCCCGGACGGCGTCGTCCTTGCTGGTCTCGGCGGGCTCGAACCTGACGTTCTCCAGCAGCGCCACGTCCCCGTCGGCCAGCCCGGCCGCCACCGCCCTGGCCGAATCGCCAGCGACATCGCCGGCCAGCGGTACCGGCCGGCCAAGCAACTCGGCAAGCCGGTCCGCCACCGGGGCGAGCGACGGGCCGGCTGCCGCCCGGTCTGCGTAGCTTTCGCCTTTCGGCCGTCCGAGGTGGGCGCAGATCAGCACCCGGCCGCCCCGTTCGGTCAATGCGTTGATCGTCGGCAGGCTGGCCCGGATCCGGCCATCGTCAGTGATCTTCGGGCCATCCAGCGGCACGTTCAGATCGGCGCGCAACAGCACGACCCGGCCTGCGACATCGAGCGACTCGATGCCCTTCATGACCGTGCTCATTACGACTGCGCGGGCAGGCCCGCCCCGACGAGGGCGGCCAGGTCGGCAAGCCGGTTTGAATAGCCCCACTCGTTGTCGTACCAGCCGATCACCTTGACCTGGTCGCCGAACGTCATCGTCAGCAACGAGTCGAAGGTGCAGGAATACGGCGTGCCGACAATGTCGGAGGACACGATCGGATCGGCGGTGTAGTGCAGGTACCCCTTGAGCGAGCCTTCCGCCGCGGCCCGGTAGGCCGCGTTGACCTCCTCGACGGTGACCTCGCGGTCTAGCTGCACGACCAGGTCGGTCACTGAGCCGTCCATCACCGGCACCCGCATCGCCAGCCCGTCGAGCTTGCCCTTGAGCTCGGGCAGCACCAGCGCCGTTGCCTTCGCCGCGCCAGTAGTGGTCGGGATGATGTTCTGCGCCGCGGCCCGGGCCCGGCGCAGGTCGGAGTGCGGAAAGTCCAGGATCACCTGGTCGTTGGTGTAGGCATGGATCGTGGTCATCAGGCCCTTGCGGATGCCGAAGCTGTCGTGCAGGACCTTGGCCATCGGGGCTACGCAGTTGGTGGTGCAGGACGCGTTGGAGATGATGTGGTGCCGGCTTGGGTCGTACTGGTCGTCGTTAACGCCCATCACGATGGTGATGTCCTCGCCCTTGGCCGGCGCCGAGATGATCACCTTGCGTGCGCCGCCGGCCAGGTGCTTGGCCGCGTCCTGCGCGCTGGTGAACCGACCGGTGGACTCGATCACCACGTCGACGCCGAGTTCGCCCCACGGCAGCGCGGCCGGGTCACGCTCGGCCAGCATCTTGATGGCATGGTCGCCCACCCGGATCGTGTCGCCGTCGGCGGTCACGTCTTCGTCGAGCGTGCCCAGCAGCGTGTCGTATTTCAGCAGATGCGCGCACGTGGCCAGATCGCCCAGGTCATTCGCTGCGACGATGTCGACGCCGCTGCCGCCTGCGGCATGAACCGCCCGCCAGAAGTTCCGCCCGATACGGCCGAACCCGTTGATCCCCACCCGGACTGTCACTGCAGCGCACTCCTTCTGTTCTCAGGTATTGACGACCGCACCTTACCCCTATTCTGGCAGCCAGCTAGTTTCCCCGAGGAGAGGGCCGACGTTGCCAGCCACCCGCCAGAACGCCCTCATCGCCGTTGGGCTCGCCATCGCCGTGGCCCTGGCCGGGGCGGTGCTCTGGGGCCTGGTGGCGATGCTCTTCAATCTCCAGCTATCCCTTATCGGGCTGCTGATCGGGGCCGGCGTCGGCGCCGTCGTCGCCAAGTACCGGCCCCGGCACCGGCCAACGATCATCGCAGGAGCGGTGATCGCAGTGGCCGGATGCGCGCTCGGCACGCTTCTGGCCATGGTGTTCAAGGCCATGAAAGCCCACTTTGCCCTCTCCTTCATCCTCGCTCACCTTGGCGGACCGTACGGGCTGCTGCACTTCTATCCCAGCAACGTCGGCATACTCGGCCTGCTGTTCTGGGCAGTCGCGGCCGTCGCCGCGGTCAGGATCCCGTTGCAGAGCCAGCGAACCGCGGCCGGTCCGGCAGCGGTGACACCGGTCTGGGGACAGACGCCGAACGCTGCCGCGCAGGCGGGGGACCTGCCACCAGAGTCGGCCCAGCCAATGTTCGTGCAGCCGGCCGAACCCGAGTCGGGCCCGTCAGAGCCAGGTCCAGCGGCCGGACCTAGCCCCGCGACCTAAGGCACGAGCATGTCGGCGGTCAGCGTCGCCTCGGTGTTCGGCACGCCCAGTTCCAGGGCACGGCGGTCGGCCAGCGCAAGCAGCCGCCTGATCCGGCCGGCGATCGCGTCCTTGGTCAGGGCAGGCTCGGCGAGCTGACCCAGTTCCTCCAGGCTGGCCTGACGGTGCTTGATGCGCAGTTCGCCGGCCACGATCAGGTGATCAGGCGCCTCGGGACCGAGGATCTCCAGCGCCCGCTCGACCCGGGCGCCGGCGGCTACGGCGGCGCGGGCACTGCGCCGGAGATTGGCGTCGTCGAAGTTGGCCAGCCGGTTCGCGGTGGCCCTGACCTCGCGCCGGATGCGGCGCTCTTCCCAGGCGAGGACGCTGTCATGTGCACCGAGCCTGGTCAGCAGCGCGCTGATCGCATCGCCGTCACGGACCACGACCCGGTCCACGCCGCGCACGTCGCGCGCCTTGGCGTGGATCTTCAGCCGCCGGGCTGCGCCGACCATCGCCAGGGCGGCTTCCGGGCCGGGGCAGGTCAGCTCGAGCGACATGGACCGGCCAGGCTCGGTCAGGCAGCCATGCGCCAGAAACGCACCGCGCCAGGCCGCCTCGCAGTCACAGGTCGTGCCGGACACTACCTGCCTGGGCAGCCCGCGGACCGGCCTGCCGTGATTGTCGACCAGACCGGACTGCCTGGCCAGGCTCTCGCCGTCGGTGTGCACGCGGACCAGGTAGCGATTCCCCTTGCGCAGACCGCCGGGGGCCAGCACGAGCAAGTCAGACGAATGGCCGAACACCTCGGCGATGTCCTTGCGCAGCCGGCGCGCTGCCGCGCCAGTGTCCAGCTCGGCCTCAACCACAATGCGGCCTGCGGCCAGGTGGAGCCCGCCAGCGAACCGCAAGATGGTTGATACCTCGGCTTTGCGGCAGCAAGGCTTCAGCACAGTGACCCGGCTGAGCTCGTCCTTGACCAGGCCGGTCAGCGCCATCGGTCTCACTCCCCCTCAAATATCTGCGCGAATGCGCCCGCCAGGCGCCGCGGATCGTGCCGGGGTGACCCATCACCCATAGCCAGATCCGCGAGCACCAGCCGCGCGCCGAGCAGGCCCGCGGCCTTCTCCAGTTCCGTCGTGGCGCCTCGCGCGGCAGCACGGTCAGCAAGCACGACGTCGATCTCCAGCGCAGGTGCGTGATCCGCAAGGACCTCCAGGTGCGCGTGCGGCGAGAACCCCGCGGTCTCACCGGGTTGCGGCGCTAGATTCAGCGCTACCAGCCTCCGCGCACGAGTGCCTATCAATGCCGCGGCCAGCTCCGGCACCAGCAGGTGCGGTAGCACGCTGGTAAACCACGAGCCAGGCCCGAGCACGACCCAGTCCGCCGACCCGATCGCCTGCACGGCCTCCGGGCACGCGGGCGGGTTGGCGGGTATCAGCGATACCGACCGTACCCGTCCCTGCGTCGTCGCGCAGGCCACCTGGCCCTGAACTATGCTCAGGTCGTCCGGCCTGTCCGGGTCTGCCCCCTCAACTTCGGCCACAAGGTCAAGCGGGACTGCCGACATCGGCAGCACCCGGCCATGCGCGCCGAGGAGGCGCGCTACCCAGTCCAGGCCCTGCACGGTGTCCCCGAGCAGCTCCCAGAGCGCCACGATCAAGACATTGCCCACGGCGTGCCCGGCTAGGCCATCGGCGCCAGGATCATCGGCACCGGGCTGATCGGTGCCGGAGAAACGGTGCTGAATGACGCGGCTCCAGGTAGTACCCCAGGCGTCGTCGCCGCAGAGGGCGGCCAGCGCCATCCGCAAGTCTCCGGGCGGCAGCACGCCGAACTCGCGCCGCAGCCTGCCGCTGGAACCGCCGTCGTCGGCGACCGTCACGATGGCGGTCAGGTCCCTGGTGACCCGGCGCAGGCCGGACAGCGACGCGTACAGGCCGTGCCCGCCACCAAGCGCAACGACCTTGTAGCTTGGCGGCCGGCTACTCACGGCCCAGGTCCCGGTGCGTCACCTCGAGGCCAGGCCAGCCCCGCGACAGCCGGGCCGCCATCTGGTCCGCCATGACGACGCTGCGGTGCTTACCGCCGGTACAGCCGACGGCAATGAGCACGAAATGCCGGCCCGTCCGGTCGTACCCCGACAGCGCGATCTCGACCGCGCGGACAAAGGCGTCGAGGAAATCGGTCGCGCCGGGCTGGCTGAGCACGTAATCCATTACTGGCTGATCCCGGCCGGTGAGCGGCGCAAGTTCAGGCAGCCAGTGCGGGTTGGGCAGGAACCGGCAATCAGCCACCATGTCAGCATCAACTGGCAGGCCGTACTTGAAGCCGAACGACACGATGCTTACCCGCAAGGCGGCATCCGCCTCGGTCGCGAACGCGTCCCGCATCCGGGACCGCAGCTCGTGCACGTTCAGCAGCGAGGTGTCCAGCACCAGGTCGGCCTCGGCGCGCATGCCCTGCAGCAGCTCCCGCTCGGCGGCGATGCCGTCGGCCACGCGCCCGCCTTCCTGGAGCGGATGCGGCCGGGACACGCTGTCGAACCGGCGTACCAGCGTCTCGTCGGAGGCTTCCAGGAAGACCACGAACGGACGGACGCCGCGCGCGTTCAGGTCGCTGATCGCTGACTTGATGTCCGTCGAGAACGCCCGGCTGCGGATGTCAACAACGGCAGCCAGCTTGGGCACCGCTCCCCTGGTACGCCTGGCCAGGTCGGCCATCGTCGGCAGCATGTCGGCCGGCAGGTTGTCAGCCACGAACCAGTCCAGGTCCTCCAGCGACTTGGCGGCGGTGCTCCGCCCGGCTCCCGACAGCCCGGTGATGACGACGATCTCCTGCGTGCCAGCTGCACCCTCACTCATGTCCCCGCTCATGCCCCGCCCCCCACGTCCGCGTGCAGCGCCTGGTAGACCGCCTCAGCGGTGCGCAGCCCGAAGCCAGCCACATCGGCGATCTCCTGCACCGTAGCCCCGCGGAGCTTGCGCACCGAGCCGAACTGGCGCAGCAGCGTGGCCCGCCTGGCCGGCCCGAGCCCGGGGATCACATCAAGCTCGCTGGCCGTGAGCGCGGCGGCGCGACGGGCCCGGTGATAGGTGATGGCAAACCGGTGCGCCTCGTCACGCACCCGCTGCAGCAGGTACAGGCCCTCGCTGCTGCGCGGCAGGATCACCGGCTCGTCCTCACCGGGCAGCCAGACCTCCTCCAGCCTCTTGGCCAGGCCGCAGACCGCGACGTCGACGACGCCCAGCTCGTCCAGCGCGCGGACCGCCGCCGCGACTTGGGCCGGGCCGCCGTCGATCACCAGCAAGTTAGGCGGGTAGGCGAACTTGCGCCGCTGGCCTGCATCGCCGGCCAGCTCGTCCGGCCCTTCCGGTCCGGCGGCACGCTCATCCAGGTAGCGGCGGAAGCGCCTGGTGATGACCTCATGAATCGCGGCGACGTCGTCGGTGCCGTTCAGGCCCTTGATGGCGAACCTGCGGTACTCGGACTTCCTGGCCAGGCCGTCCTCGAACACCACCATGGACGCGACCACGTGCGTGCCCTGCAAGTTCGAGACGTCATAGCTCTCGATCCGCAATGGCGCCTCATCCAGGCCGAGCGACTCCTGTATCTCGCCGAGCGCCACGCTGCGGGTCGACAGGTCGCTAGCGCGGCGGGTCTTGTGCAGGGCCAGCGACTCGCCTGCGTTCCTGGCCACAGTGTCGAGTAGCGCCTTCTTGTCACCGCGCTGCGGCACCCGGAGGCTGACCCGGCTCCCCCGCCGCTCCGCCAGCCAGTCCTCGACCGTGGCTGAATCCGGCGGCAGCGCCGGCACCAGCACCTCGCGCGGAATCCTCGACCCGGCGGCCCGCGCGGCCGGACCTCGCCGGCTTGTCCCGGCAGGCTGGTCTGCCGCGACCGGATCGTCGTCGTAGACCTGGCCGAGGAAGTGCTCGACGAGTTCTTCGGTGGTGATGTCCTCCACCTTGTCGACGACCCAGCCGCGCTGTCCGCGGACTCGGCCGCCACGCACGTAGAACACCTGCACCGCGGCCTCGAGCTGGTCTTCCGCCATGGCGATCACGTCGCAGTCGGTGCCGTCCGGCAGCACCACGGCCTGCTTCTCCAGCGCCCGCTGCAGTGCCTGGATGTCGTCGCGCAGGCGGGCCGCGCGCTCGTACTCCTCAGCTGCGGCGGCTGCGCGCATCTGCGTTTCCAGCCGCTTGCTGAACTTTCCAGTCTGGCCGGCCATGAAGTCGCAGAAATCCTCGGCCAGCTTGCGGTGCGCGGCAGCATCGATCCGGCCCACGCACGGCGCCGAGCACTTCCCGATGTATCCGAGCAGGCACGGCCTGCCGATCTGGCCGGCTCGCTTGAAGACCCCGGCGGAGCAGGTCCGCACCGGGAAGACCCGCAGCAGCGTGTCGACGGTGTCCCTGATCGCCCAGGCGTGCGAGTAGGGGCCGAAGTACCGCACACCGCGCCGCTTAGCGCCCCGCATTACCTGCACCCGGGGGAACTCCTCATCCATCAGTACGGCCAGGTAAGGGTAGCTCTTGTCGTCGCGGTACCTGACGTTGAACCTGGGATCGAACTCCTTGATCCAGGAGTACTCCAGCTGGAGCGCCTCCACCTCCGTGCCCACGACGGTCCAGTCGACTGCGGCGGCCGCGCGCAGCATCGACTGGGTGCGCGGATGCAGGCCGACGAAGTCAGCAAAATAGGAGTTCAGCCGGGACCGCAGGCTTTTTGCCTTGCCGACATAGATGACCCGGCCGTGCTCATCGCGGAACCGGTAGACGCCCGGCGATTCGGGGATCGAGCCGGGCGCCGGCCGGTAACTTGCCGGATCTGCCACAGCCCCACTCTATGCATTCAGGCGCCGGCATTTGCCTCCCTGAGCAGGGAGAGCACCTCTGTCTCGCGATACCGCCGGTGGCCGCCGAGAGTGCGGACAGCGGTCAGCCTGCCATCGCGGGCCCACCGGGTCACAGTCTTGGGGTCGACCCGGAACATGCCCGCCACTTCGGCGGGCGTCAGAAGCCTGTCAGCATCCGGGACTGTCCTGCCGCTCATTCTCAGGCCGCCTCCTGCTCTTGAGGGCAGCCCGTCTGGTCAGGGCCCCCCGTCCCTCACCTCCACTCTAGCCCGGCTGTGCTAGCTCGGTGGGGACTGATCGGCGCGGGTGTACTCGGCCGGCGCGAACAGGACCAGGAGCGCCAGGTTCTCGGTGACGTCGGTGAACCGGTGCGGCTCGCCAGCCGTGACGTAGATGACCGAGCCCGGCGCAACCTCGGCCCGCTCGGCGCCTGCCTCCAGCACCGCCCGGCCCGCGATGACAACGTAGATTTCGTCCTCGGTGTGCGGCACCTGGCCGTCGGTACCGCCGGCCGGAATCGAGTAGGTGCCCACGCTCAGGTCGGCCACCCGAAGGTGCTCGGTCCAGGAGACCTGTTCCCCGGCCGGCGGCGGTGAGTACGAGCCAGCGCCCGCGAGCACCCTCATGCCGGATCGCGCCACATCAGCCAGAGCCGCGGGCCGCCGCCGGAAATCCTGATTTCACTGCTGACCTTGAAGCCAAGCCGCTGATAAAACGGCACGTTGCCCTCCTTGCTCGACTCCAGGTACGCCGGCAGCCCGTCGGTATCACAGCGCTCTAGCCGCGACCGCATCAGCGCGCTGCCCACGCCGGTGCCCTGAACCGGCGGATCTGTGCCGATCCCGGACAGGTACCAGTGCGGCTGCCGCGGATGGCGCCGCCCGATCTCGTTGTAAGTCTGGCCGGCCGCGACGAAGCGTGATCGCAGCGCCCTGGCGAATCCGGGCAGGCTGCGGAGCTGCTGCCAGGCCGACGGTAGCCAGGCGCCCGGCGGAACCCAGATCGCGCCGCCGAGCACGGAGTCTGCGGACGTCATGATCTCAGTGCCCTCACGGCGGAGGCTGATACCGCGCATCGTGACGGCGAACAGGGCCGGCAACTGGCGGCGGCGCATCGGCTCGCTCGGGAAGATCCACGCCATCACCGGGTCGTCGGCAAAGGCACGGGCCAACGTCGCGACGGTAGCAGCAAGATCGGCGCGACCGAAGGGCCGAACGATCCGGTCAGCACGACTCGTTTCGGCCACGTTGCCAGATTATCGTCCCGATCTTGCGCGGCTGGCAGATCGAGCAAGGCCGGGCTGGTTAGCCGGCCCCGTTCCCGGTATGAAACTGCGGAGCGGGCCGCGCGGTAGAGTGCCGTGCCGTCAATCCGCAGCGGGAGGAAACCGTCGTTATCATTGGCGCACTGACCTCTGCTGCCGCGCTGGCCTGGGTCTACCTGCTTACCTTGCACGGCGGCTACTGGCTTGGCGGCCATCGGCTGCCTGCAGCCGGGCCGCCGGCCGGCGTGCCGCCTGCGGTCACCGCGGTGATCCCGGCCAGGAACGAAGCGGCGGTCCTGCCTGCATGCCTGCCCAGCCTGCTGACCCAGGTGTACGGCGGTCGGTTCACGATGATCGTGGTCGACGATGACAGCAGCGACAGCACCGCCAAGATCGCCAGCGAACTTGCCGCGGCGGCGAGTTGTCACGAGTTCCTGATCGTCAGCGCGCGGCCCGCGCCGCCCGGCTGGGCCGGCAAGGTCTGGGCCATGTCGGAAGGAGTCGCGGCCGCGCCTGGCGACACCGAGTACCTCCTGTTCACCGACGCCGACATCGCCTACGCGGCTGGCACGGTCAGCAGGCTGGCCCGCGCTGCGGCGGGCGGCGGTTTCGCGATGGTGTCCCAGATGGCGCTGCTGCGGACCGGAAATCGTGCCGAGAAATTGCTGATCCCGGCATTCGTCTACTTCTTCGCCCAGCTTTACCCGTTCCGCCGGGTGAGCCAGCCGAGATCCCGGACGGCCGCCGCGGCCGGCGGCTGCATGCTGGTCCGCGCCGACGCGCTCGGGCCAGCCGGCGGGCTCGCCGCCATCCGGGCTGCCCGGATCGATGACGTGGCGCTCGGCAAGCTGCTCAAGCGAGCCGGCGGCCGGTGCTGGCTCGGGCTGACCACCGACGTCGTCAGCATGCGGCCGTACGACCGGCTGGCCGACATCTGGGAAATGGTCGCGCGCAGCGCTTATACGCAGCTGCGCTATTCCCTGACGCTTACTGCCGGTGCCGTCATCGGCCTGGCCTGGCTCTACTTGTTGCCGCCGGCGGCTGGCCTCGCCGGTCTGGTCCTGCTGGCGAGCGGCGCCAACGCGGGGCTGGCCACGTGGCTGGCCGCCGCGGGACTAGCAGGCTGGCTACTGATGACCGTCAGCTACCTGCCCATGCTGCGGCTCTACCGGCTGTCCCCGGTCCGCGGCCTGACTCTCCCGCTGATCGCCGCGATGTACGCGGCGATGACGGCTGACTCGGCCCGCCGTCACCTCCGCGGCCGCGGCGGCGAGTGGAAGGGCCGGGTCATTCCGCCCTCCTAAAGACGGCGGCGCGCGTGAACATCACCGCAGACGAACACGAGCGCAAGTATTGCCGCGCCGAAGGCGTCCCGTTTCCCGATCGCGCGGAAGCTCGCGAGACTCGCAATGACGTCGAGAGAATCGCTGGCCAGTGCTGCCGACGTCCAGCGGCCGATATCGCGCCCGTCGTCCGACCTTGCCGCCGCGACCGTGCCCAAGCCGAGCACCACGTCCCTGATCCCGATTGTCCGCATGAGCAGCAACTCAGCACCGGTGACCTCGGCGCGGCCGACCAGCCGCATCGGTCCTCCCGGCGCGGCAGCGAGCGAGACGCCGACGGCAGCGCGCAGCCAGCCCATCGTCTGATAGCTAGTAACCGGCACGGCAACTGACTAGCTGCGTCGGACTGACGCGAAGCTCTGGGATGCGGACGAGCCTGCGTAGAGGTTGGTCACAGACATCCCGGGCTGCAGATGGACCCTGACTGGCAGGTCGCTATCGGTGGTTCTGCCATCTCCGAGCTCGCCGTCTGCGTCCAGTCCCCAGGCCAAGATCTTGCCGGTTGTCGTCAGCACCATGTTGTAGAACCCGCCAGGCTTGATTGCGTGCACTTTCGTATGCGCGGGCAGCTTCACGAACTGCGGCGCCGGATAGCTGGTGGTATTGCCGGTGCCGAGCTGGCCATTACCGTTGTCTCCCCAGGCCAGCACCGCCCCGCTCGATGTAAGCGCAAGGCTGTCAAACCAGCCAGCGGACAGCTGAGTGATGCTGCCGACCGGTCGCGAGATCTCGAAGCTGATAGCGAGCGGCAGATCGCTTGCGGTGGTGGTGCCGTTACCGAGTTGGCCATAGGTGTTGTTGCCCCACGCGATTATCTGGCCCTTAGTGCTCAGGGCCAGGCTGTGGTAACAGCCCGCTGACACAGCTTTGACTTTGACATGCTTGGGCAGCTTCACTTTGACCGGCCTGTCGCTGCTGGTAGTGGTGCCGTCGCCTAGCTGGCCGTCGCCGTTGACGCCCCAGGCCAGGACTTCTCCGGTAGTGGTGAGGGCCAGAGCGTGGAAGCAGCCGGCGCTGAACGCCTTGACCCTGGTGTTCTTGGGCAGCTTGACCATGACTGGCCTGTGGCTGCCCTTCGTGCTGCCGTCGCCCAGCTCGCCATCGCCGTTGAAACCCCAGGCAAGCAGCCGGCCGGCGGAGGTGAGTGCCAGGCTGAACTCGCAGCCCGCCCGGGCGGAGGTAACCGTCGTGTTCCTGGGCAGCTTGACGCTGACCGGGATGCGGCTGCTCTTGGTGCTGCCGTCGCCCAGCTGGCCGTCGCGATTGAAACCCCAGGCCAGCACCTTGCCGGTGGTCGTGACAGCCAGGCTGTGGAAGCAGCCTGCAGTGGCCTGAGTCACCGCAACATGCCGGGGCAGCTTAACCATTACCGGCGTGTCACTGCTGGTCGCGTGGCCGTTACCTAACTCGCCCTCACCGTTGTTGCCCCAGCCCACCAGTTCGTTAGCCGCGGTCGCGGTCGTCGTCGCAGCGCGGAGTGCGCCATGCCCGACGCTCGCCGTGGCGGCCGCCGCCGGCGGTAATCCGAGAGCAGCGGTCGCCGCTATTACGATCATGGCCACGCCTAGGCATTCGCGGTGCGTCATGTTGTCCACGTTGATCGGCTCCTGTCAGTCATTAGTGCGCCGTGGCCGGCGCGGCCACCAGGCAGGCACGTTTCGCCGGTAGGCCTCGTACTGCGCTCCGTACCTCTTAGCCAGGGCTGGCTGTTCATACCAGTACACGAACGCGCAGAAAACCGCGCCGACTCCCGCCGCGTAGATCAGCAGTACCGGTCGGCTCAGCACTAGTGCCTGCCCGGTTATAGCCGCCAGCACCGCTAGGTACATCGGGTTGCGAACGTACCGGTACAGCCCACCGACAACGAGCTGCTCAGTTGGCGCAGTCGGCGACGGGGTGCCCGCGCCCTCGATGACGAACCGACCGAACGCGGCAAGCAGCACCACTCCCCCGGCAGCGATCAGTACCGCGCCAGCGGCCCGCAGCGCCAGCGAATACGGGCTGCCGGCACGCCAGCCGGTCAACAGCCACGGCACCAGCCCGGCTACCACCCCGGGCGCTGCCGCGAAAAACGCCGCGGACCCCGTCGCGGCACTAGTCTTCCGCATCATCGCTGTCCCCTGACGGCGGTCCGGCATCTGCAAGATAGTAGGCAGCCGGATTGCGGGCTAGAGACGAGCCAGAAAACCTGCGGGCGATCTCCAGAGTCTGCCGTCCGATCAAATGGTCAGAGCCGGTCGATACGATCAAACACATGATCGAAGAAGCACTAACTAGCATTGACTCAGCTTCGGCAACACCACCGCTGGCTCGCCGCCTGGCGCGGGTGAACGAGCCGGCCCTCCGCTAGCGTCAGCCCTCGAATGCCTCCGGCGGCGGGCAGGCGCACATCAGGTTGCGGTCGCCGTAGGCCTGGTCGATGCGGCGGACCGGCGGCCAGTACTTGGCCCGCCGGTCACCGCCGGCCGGGTAGGCAGCGACCTCCCGGTCGTACAGGTGCTTCCAGTCGCCGGTGATGAGCATGCTGGCGGTGTGCGGCGCGTTCCGCAGCGGGTTGTCTGCCTGGTCGTACTCCCCCGATGCGACCTTGGCGATCTCGCCCCTGATCGCGATCATCGCATCGCAGAACCGGTCGAGCTCGGCCAGGTCCTCACTCTCGGTTGGCTCCACCATGAGCGTGCCGGCCACCGGGAACGACATCGTTGGCGCGTGGAAGCCATAGTCGATGAGGCGCTTGGCCACGTCCTCGGCGGTAATGCCGGTCTGCGCGGTGATCGGCCGCAGGTCCAGGATGCATTCGTGCGCCACCAGGCCGCCGCGGCCGGTGTAGAGCACCGGATAATGCTCAGTCAGCCGCCTGGCCACATAGTTCGCTGACAGGATCGCGACCTGGGTCGCCTGCCGCAGGCCCGCGTCGCCCATCATCTTGATGTAGGCCCACGAGATCGGCAGGATGCCAGCGGACCCGTAGGATGCGGCCGCGACCGGGCCGGCCTGCTCGGGCAGGAACGGCGCCAGGTGCGCCCGCGCGGCCACCGGGCCGACGCCGGGACCGCCGCCGCCGTGCGGGATGCAGAACGTCTTGTGCAGATTAAGGTGCGACACGTCCGCGCCGAACTTGCCCGGCCGGGCGAGGCCGACCAGCGCGTTCAGGTTCGCGCCGTCGACGTAAACCTGACCGCCGGCGTCATGCACGAGCCCGCACACCTCACCGATGGTCTCCTCGAACACGCCGTTCGTGGACGGGTAGGTCACCATGATCGCGGCGACCGAGCCCTCGTGCGCGGCCAGCTTGGCGCGCAGGTCGCCCATGTCGATGGCTCCGTCAGAGCCGCACTTGACCACGACCACGCGCAGGCCCGCCAGCACCGCACTAGCCGCGTTCGTGCCGTGCGCCGACTCAGGGATGAGGCAGACGGTCCGCTGCGGCTCGCCGTTCGACCGGTGGTAGCCGCGGATCGCGAGCAAGCCGGCCAGCTCACCTTGCGAGCCCGCATTCGGCTGCAGGCTGACCGCGTCGTACCCGGTGATCTCGGCCAGGGCGGCGGCCAGCTCACCGATCAGCTGCTGGTACCCGAGCGCCTGCTCCGCTGGCGCGAACGGGTGCAGCCCGGCGAATTCTGGCCAGCTGATGGCCTCCATCTCGGCCGCCGCGTTGAGCTTCATCGTGCACGAACCCAGCGGGATCATCGAGCGATCAAGGGCGATGTCACGGTCGGCAAGCCGGCGAAGGTAGCGCAGCATCGCGGTTTCGTTGCGGTAGCTGGCGAATACCGGATGTGAGAGGAACGGGGTCGTCCTGACCAGCCCGGAAGGCAGCGCCTCGGCCGGCTCAGCGGGCAGCGAGACCCGGCGCCCGGCGAGCGCGCTGGCGACCGCGGCGAGCTGCTCATCGGTAGTGGTCTCATCACAGGCGACCTGAACCACATCCGGGCTTGCCCGGTAGACGTTGAAGCCTGCCGCGGCCGCGCGGGCGACGGCGTCCGCTGCCTGGCCGGGCATCGTCAGGCTGACGGTGTCGAAGAACGCAACGGACCCCGTTCCGTATCCGGCGCTGCGCATCGCAGTGGCCAGCGCGGCCGCCTTGCGGTGCACGCGCCGGGCGATGGCGGCCAGGCCGTCGGGTCCGTGGTAGGCCGCGTACATCGCCGCGATGACCGCCAGCAGCACCTGGGCGGTGCAGATATTGCTGGTCGCCTTCTCCCGGCGGATGTGCTGCTCGCGGGTCTGCAGCGCGAGCCGGTAGGCCGGCTGGCCGTCCGCGTCGACCGAGACTCCGACCAGCCTGCCCGGCAGCTGGCGCTTGAGCGCGTCGGTGACGCAGATGTAAGCCGCATGCGGGCCGCCATAGGCCATCGGCACGCCGAATCGCTGCGTGGTGCCGATAGCGATGTCCGCGCCTAGTTCGCCCGGCGGTGTCAGCAGCGTGAGCGCGAGCACGTCAGCGGCCACGATCGCGAGCGCGCCGCGGGCGTGCGCCGCCTGGATCACCGGGCCGAGGTCGCGCACTTCGCCGCTCGCACCGGGATACTGCAGCAGCACGCCGAACAGCTCGCCCTCGGGCTGCGCGGCGATCAGCTCGGCGGTGACCGGTCCGGTCACCAGCGTGATGCCGAGCGGCTCGGCCCTGGTCGCCAGCACGGCGAGGGTCTGCGGCAGGCAGTCTGCGTCGGCCAGGAACACGCTCCCCTTGCCGGCGGCGCGCCGGGCCAGCGTCATGGCCTCCGCGGCAGCGATTGCCTCGTCGAGCATGGATGCGCCCGCCACCGGCAGCGCCGTGAGGTCCTCGATCATGGTCTGGAAGTTCAGCAGCGCCTCAAGGCGGCCCTGGGATATCTCCGGCTGATACGGCGTGTAGGCGGTGTACCAGGCCGGATTCTCCAGCACGTTCCGGCGGATGACGGCCGGAGTGTGCGTGCCGTAGTAGCCGAGGCCGATCATCGACGTGGCGACCGTGTTCATGCTGGCCAGCCGCCGCAGCTCGGCGAGCGCCTCGTCTTCGGTGAGCGCCTTGGGCAGGCTGAGGGTGCGGTCGGTGATGCCGGCAGGCAGCGCTGCCTCGGTGAGCGCATCGAGCGAGTCGTAGCCGACCGCCGCAAGCATCCGCTCCTGCGCGGTCTGCGCGGGTCCGATATGACGCTGGGCGAATTCCACGGGAGCCTCCCCAGAGCGGGCAATGAGCGCCGCTGACGTGTGGTGACGGTCTCCCCCTCTGTCGGATCGCTGCCTGCGACCTCCAGAGTGCGCACGACGGCCGGTCCTGGTGCCTGAGAGGTTCCGGGGAGGTTGCCCCTTCGGCGCCCGGCGCTGGCTGCGCGAGACTCTCCCGGCCGACGTGTTCAGCCATCTCAGGTTACCCGAGAGAGCTGGCGGTGGCCCGCAACCGACGAAGGTGCGCATCGTTGCACTAACCCTCGGGGTGTGCCACGGTGAGCCTGCACGATTTGACCGGTCTGTCCGCCGGGATGGTCACAATCGCCAGGGCTAGACCGCGTCCCAGCGGAACACCCGGATCGAGATCGCGGTGACCACGGCGGCCAGGGCGAGCAGGATGCCGATGGCCGGCAGTGCCGATACCGGGCCCTCTCCCCTTGCCATCACGTCCTGCATGCCGATCACCAGGTAGCGCAACGGCAGCGCGTAAGACACCTCCCTGATCCAGGATGGCGCGTAGTCCAGGGGAATGAAGGCACCGCCGAGGAACGCCATCGGCAGGATTATCAGGTTGGCTGCGGCGGTTGCAGCCTGCTGCGACCTGGCGAACGAGCCAACCAGCAGGCCGATCGCCATGAACGCCAGCGTGCCGCAGATCACTACCGGAATGGCCATCCACCAGTATGCGGACAGCGTCAGCCCGAAATACGGCGTCGTAGCGATGCCGATGAACACCGCCAGCTCGGCCAGGGCCACCGCGACGGCAACCCCGACCCTGGCCAGCACGACCGAGGCGACGCTCACCGGGGCCAGCCGCAGCCGCCTCAGTAGCTTGGTCTCCCGCCAGTTCACCAGCGTGATCGCCGCCCCGAAGGTGCCGCCGGATGCGATCGCCCAGCCGAGCAGGCCCGGTGCGAGGTACTGAATCGGCTTCAGCGACCTGTCCTCCACCTGCTGGGTGGTCACCTGGTAGGCGCCCTTGCTGCCCGCGGCGGTCGCATCCGCCTGCTGCACGAGCGAGGTGAAGATCGCCTGCACGATGCCGGCGGTGGTCTGATCCGCGATCGAGTAATGCACCACGAGCGTGCGGCCCCGCTGCTGCACGGCCGCGTCGTCGGTGCCCTTCCGGACCGCATCCAGCGCCGCCTGGAGGTTCGCCGAATGCGTGATGGTCAGCACCTTGCCCAGCTGGCTCGGCGCCGCCGCTTCGGCCTGATCAAGCAGGCTGACCCGGCCGACCTCTATCACGGTGACATGTGGCGAGCCGGAGTCTTTGTACAACGAGCCGAACAGGACCAGGAAGAGCACCGGAAACAAGATGGTGAAGAATACCGCGGCGCGGTCCCGGACGAAGCCGAGGAACATTGCCCTGGACAAGCTGCGGAACGACGTTAGCCTCATGCCCGGTACTCCCGGCCTGTTAGCTGCAGGAAGACATCTTCAAGCGTCGCGCCCTGGACGCGCAGGCCGGCCAGCGCATTGCGAACGGCCAGTCCGGCGAGCACGGCGGCCGGATCGCGGGTCGCGATGGTGAGTGACACCCCGTCATCGCTGACGCCTGTGCCCGGGGTATCGGGCGGTCCTGCTAGCGCGGCAGCGTCGTCGGCCGTAAGCAGGCCGGATTCGACGGTGATCCGGACCGGACTGTCAATCCCGCGCACCAGCGCGGCAGGCGCGCCAAGCTCGAGGACCTTGCCGTGATCCATGATCGCAACGCGGTCACACAAGGTCTCGGCCTCGTCCATGTGATGAGTGGTAAGCAGCACCGTGCGGCCATCGGCGTTGATCTGCCGGAGCAGGTCCCACAGATTCCGCCGCGCTTGCGGATCGAGTGCGCCGGTCGGCTCGTCCAGGAAGACAAGCTCTGGCCCGTGCACCAGCGCGCAGGCGATGGACAGGCGCTGCGCCTGCCCGCCGGAGAGCTTCTCGGCCCGGACGTCGGCCTGCTCGTCCAGGCCGACCACGCCGAGCATCTCGTCGGCGCGCCGCGCGGACACGCCGTACAGCGACGCGAACGTGCGGATCTGCTCGCGCGCGGTAAGCCGCTCGAAAAAGGAAGACGCTTGTAGCTGCACGCCGATTCGGGGCAGCAGCGCCGGGTTGCGCGGCCAGGGCGGCAACCCGAACACGCTCAGCTCGCCGCTGTCTGGCTGGCGCAGGCCCTCGAGCATCTCCAGCGTCGTGGTCTTGCCGGCCCCGTTCGGCCCCAGGATGCCGACGAACTCGCCCTGCTCGACCTCGAAGCTGACGCCGTCCACGGCGACTGTCGTCCCGTAGGCCTTGCGCAAGTCTCGCACTGAGATAACGGCCGACTTAGACACGGGGCATACGATAACACGACATAACTTGATTGAGTCTTACCCCTTGTATTGATGCTACGGATGAGGGGCTCGCCTGGCCTCGCCCTTTGCGAATCCCTCCCTCAGGTCGTATGCGAAGCGGTCCCACCCAACTGCTGGAGCTGGCTCCATGAACCCAAGGGGGCTTCGAGTCACGCCCAGTACCCACGTGAGGTGATACAGACCGGCGTCACGCATTCGCTCGCACATGATTGCAACCCGGTCAAGGTACGAGGCCCCGATGAAGATCGGATCTGGGTTGCCAATGGCGTTCCCAACACCGACTGGCCGCTGAGCGCGGGGCGTGATCTCTAACATGTAGATATAGGCACGCCTCAAATTGAGCGGCAGGACGCCATGCGCTTCAGCCTGGCGGGCATCCTCGGCGATGCCGAACACCTCGTCGGCCCGGTTGTTGAGGTTATTTCCGACACTGCCGGCCATGGACTTGTACTCGACAGCCAGAATGGGCTTCCCATGCTGGAGAACCAAGAGATCCCATGCCTTGGATGCGCGATACCACCCAGCTAGCACGGCGTTCCGAGCCTGCCTGAGTTCGAGGCCAGTGGCGCCAGTTGCCCTGATCTCGTCGACTATCAGGCTATTGATGCCTCTCATGTGCGCGCCGGCAGTTACCTGGGAACGCGTACCGCCCTGCGCCTTTCCGCCCGCCTGGGATCGTTGTGCCTGAACTTCCTTGGCGCTAAGCCATTGCCATACGGCAGCGTTGATCCGCTCGTGCTCGTTGGGTCTCATCTCGCTCCAGCGACTCGAACTTCAAGGCGCAATGCTCACGAAGCGTACGGTTCCATCGTCAGGCTGGCAAGGATGCCATTCCGAACGCCCGGAGCGCGGCTTCGGTAGCCGCGGCGCGATCACGCGTCCTAAATGCGACGGCCAGATCCATCCGGATCTGGGCAGAGAGGTCATCTGGTCGAGGGCACCGCACCCGGCGCAGGTACTGCGCCTGGAACCGCAGAGTTCCACCGCGCATCTTGACGCAGTACGCCGCGACTTGCCGTTCGACAACCTCAGACAACAGCAGACCGCCAAGGGCTTCGAGATCCCAGACGTTTGAGATGATGAAGTACAGGTTGTGATGCGGGTAATGACCGGCCGGAACGAGGACAGGATGTGCCTGCGCCTTCAAGTCCTCCATCACCAGCATCGGTCGGTCGAGCAGACTGTAGTTCACTCGGTCTATGGTCCGGTACCAGCGACCGCCGCTTCTCTTTGCGACGTTGCGGCCCTTCAGAACTCCGATTCGCTCCTCATAATAGGCAGCGAGTTTCGGGTAGCTAGCAAGATCAACAATTCCTGTAGGGTCCCATGGGCTTATAAGCTGATGGCCCGTCCAGCGGAATTCGCCGCTCTTTACATCCGCGGCCATCGTCAAATTCAGAAGTCGATCTGTCTCAACATCTGGCAGATCGGCGGCCGACCGTACGTAAACGGCGTCGGCACCGGTAGCTACGCCGATTCCGATCCGTGTTCCGGTCGATACGTCTTCCAGGACCGGAAACAGTGTAGCGAGATCCTCAAGCCACTCCAGTGTCTCCGGAGATCCCTCCGGCCACGAATCCTCGTCCTCATGCCACCCCGGCAATACGGCGCCCACCACCGAAGGCCTGCGGAACGAACTAGTATCTTTGCTGCTTGCCCATGCCGAAAACCACTCAGCATCACTAGGGCCGAATTCTTCCGTCGCCAATCCTGTGACTACTGGCCCCTGCCGACCACGACGAAGCACAGTAATAGCTGGATAGGCGCTCACTTCAGCATCAAATGCGGCGACATCATGCATGGTCATGACGCAATCCACCGAGTAAGGGCCATTGAGGATCTTCCGTCTGAGCATCTTGCCGTAGGCGTTCCGCATCCACCGATCAGCGCAGATGAAGGCCAGCCGACCACCCGGCGCAAGCAGGTCCAATCCATGCTCATAGAAGCCCACGAAGATGTCTGCGCGACCTCCCATCGTGGGGCAAGCCGCTCTGTAGACAGATAGCAGTTCCTGCGGAAGATCCTCTATCCGTATATATGGAGGGTTGCCAACGACCAGGTCCGCTCCCTGCTCATGTCCGACTAGCAGGAAGTCCCCCTGATGCAGCCAGCGGTTCGCCAAGGTCAGGGCATCGGCCTCAGGGCAGCCCGCCATGGCTAGCTGACACAGAACCTTCCGTTTTGATGTAGCGACATGTGCGGCCTGCAGATCCCACGCTCGGATACAGTCCCCCAGGTCTGGCCACGGCAGGTCGACTGCGTACTTTGCTTTCGCCGCGAGAAGACGGCTGAGCAGGGGGCCAAGAAAGGCTCCGGTCCCCACCGCCGGCTCTACAACTCGCAGCCTTGTCAGGTCCCGGTCTGGCCGGTAGTCGCATAGGTCCAAGATCAAATCGACGACCCACGACCTAGTGAACACCTCTCCGTACCGTGCACGGCTCGCGCTCGGTACGTCACTCTCAGAGACTCTTGTCGGGCCTGTCACGACCTCAAGCGTACGGCCAAGGTCTGACAGAACTCCCGAACAACAGTTCATGTCGGCGTGTCCATTGGAGATTCGATCGACAACATCTGTCATCGCATCAGGAAAGGAGGCAGCCTGGCCGCGCCCCGGTCCGTGGGGGGCCGAGGCTCAGCCGAACAGCGGCAGGTTGGCCGTAAGGGGGCCCAGAGCCGCCTGATCGGCCGCCGTCAACGGCAGCCGGCCAGTTCCCTTGAGCGCGCACGTGGTGTCGTCCCAGCTGTCCGGCAGCCGAGCGCCGGCGAGCGCGTCCAGGACCTCTCGCACGATCGCGAGCCCGGCCGGATCAGCAGCGGGCGCTCCCGGCAGCGCCACGGTCATGTCCAGGAAGTGCACCACGGCCTCCACGATCAAGGTGGAGATGAAGTCCTCCGTACGCAAGGTGTGCCCCTGCGTCGCTACCGCCTGGTACGGGCAGGCGGCCGCCGCCCGGACGGCCGCCTCGGCAGTCTGCTGCCAGTCAGCCGCGAGCTGGCCGGGCGGATGCGCAGACGCGACGATGCGGACCTGACGGGCATGCCGCAGCGCGCCCGCACTGCCGAGCGCCGCCGGACTGCCGCTGTCCGGCGAGAACGGCCGCCAGTACGACACCGCGTCGTTATCAGGCGGATCGAAGGACGGGCTGGCGAAGGTCACCAGTGCCCGCCGCGCGTCCAGCAGCTGGTGACAGAGCACATCGGTGACGGCCCAGCCAGCGCACCGGCTAGGCACCAGCGAAGTAGCGTCGGTCAGCCCGTTGGCGACTTCCGTCACTTGGTCGTAGGCCGTTGCCAGGCCAGCTACGGCCGCGTCCCGCAGGGTCACGGGATCTCATTGTGGCCGCAGCCGGAGCCGCAGCGCGACTGATTTTCGCGGCTGGCTAGCCCGTTCTGCGGATGCGCCGGCTGGCCAGTTCGTCAGCCGCCGATGCTCCGTCGTCATCGGCCCGCTCGGACGGAAGCTCAGCGAGGCTGCCCTCGACCTCCTGCCAGACCCGGCCCAGAGCGATGCCGAAGACCCCCTGGCCGCCCTGCAGCAGGTCGACAACTTCGTCAGCGGAGGTGCACTCATACACGCTGACGCCATCGCTCATGAGCGTGACCTGCGCGAGATCGGCCGCGCCGCGCGCCCGCAGATGCGTCACGGCGGCCCGGATCTGCTGGAGCGAGATGCCGGTGTCGAGCAGTCGCTTGACGACCTTGAGTACCAGGATGTCGCGGAAGCCATAGAGCCGCTGGGAACCCGAGCCGCTGGCCGCACGAACGCTCGGCTCAACCAGGCCGGTCCTGGCCCAGTAGTCAAGCTGCCGGTAGGTGATCCCCGCCGCAGCGCACGCTGTCGGACCACGGTAACCGCACTCCTCGGGCGCAGCGACGATCTCCTCGTCGAACAAGAGCTGTTGCTCGCCAGCTTGCCGGGCGGAGGCCCCGCGCACCTTCGGCGCTGCTCCGTCGCCCCTCGTCACCGTCACACCCACCCTCCGGCCCAGGGCGCCGGGTGCCTGGGTACTCCATTTGCACGTTAGGCCGCCGAGCGTAGCCGCGTCAACGATCTCGGCGGCGCGTCGGGACTAGGTTGACCGGCCGAAGTCCTCGGGCGTGATGGAGTCCAGGAACTCCCGGAACTTCTCGACCTCGTCCTCTTGCTCGTCCGGGATCGCGACACCCGCCTCGTCGAGTATCTCGTCTCGGACGAAGATCGCCGCACCAGTCCGCAGCGCCAGCGCGATCGAGTCTGACGGGCGCGCACTTACCTCGCGGCCGTTGGAAAAGATCAGATCTGCGAAGAAAATACCATCTCGCAGGGCAGTGATATTGACCGTCGTCAGCCGGATCTCCAGCGCCTCGAGCATGTCGCGCATCAGGTCATGCGTTAGCGGCCGCTGCGGCACCATGCCTTGCTGAGCGAAGGCGATGGCCGTTGCCTCGTTCGGCCCGATCCAGATCGGCAGGTAGCGCTCCCCCTCCGTCTCCTTCAGCAAGACGATGGGGTTGTTTGTAGCCATCTCTACCCGGACGCCGACAACCTCCATCTGCCTCACGGCGGCTCCGTCCCTGTCCGCGCCTGCGCGCTGCGGTCTCCAACGGGTCTGCCTACTGGCATTCCCCTTCCGCCTGCAGGCATTCCCTTTGTCAAAGTACACCCGCAAACGGGGCAGCCGACGCCATGGCCCTGGGCGTTCATGCGCTTGCGCCCTCCATCCCGTGACAGCTGGTGTCCTGGCCACGACCGGGTTCAGCAGCGGCCGGTTGGGCTAGGCCGGCCTCGGCCAGCGCGCCGTCGACCAGCGCGCTGTGCAGGCGCAGCACGAGCGCGGTGACCTCGCCGGCCGTCCGGCCTGCGAGCTCCCTGGCGCCCGCGCCGCGCTGCCGCATGATGGGCGCCACCAGGCTCTCGATCATGGCGGTCTCGCGCTCGGCCGCGGCACGCACCGCACGCAGGTGCCTGGCCTCCACGCCATAGGCGGTCAGCGCCACGGCCGCCTGGGCCACCTGGAGGGCGTCGGCGCCGTAGTGCCTGCCGACGCGCCGCAGTAGCCCGAAGGTCTCCAGCTCAGTCAGCAACGCATCGCTCATCCCGGCTGCCTCGACCAGCTCACGCCGGGTTAGCGCCGCTGCGGCCGGCTGGCCAAGCCGGGCGTCGTCCGGGCGGGCCCCGGCTGGACGCGCCTCGGGCGGAGAGTCAGCCTGGTCGAGCCTGGCCAGCCGGTCCTTGATCACCCTCAGCGGCAGGTACTGATCGCGCTGCGCGGCCAGGATGTACTTAAGGCGCTGCACGTCAGCCGCGCAGAACCGGCGGTAACCGGCCGGCGACCGGGCCGGCGCAATCAGCCCCTCGGTCTCGAGGAACCGGATCTTGGACACGCTGATGTCGGCATAGTCAGCGCGAAGCTGGGCGAGGACCTCGCTGATGCCAAGATATCCGCGCGCTGGCTGAACGCTCATCGCCCCGCCCGCTAGCCTCCGCCGCCGTGTTCGGCCTGCGTCCGCGGCGACATCAGGAAGGTCAGCCGGAACTTGCCGATCTGCACCTCGTCGCCCTCGTTGAGGTTCGCTTCCTCGATCCGTTCCCGGTTGACGTAGGTTCCGTTCAGGCTGCCCACGTCCCGGACGGTGAACCGGCCGCCCTGGCGGTAGAACTCGGCGTGCCGCCTGGAAACGGTCACGTCGTCGAGGAAGATATCGCTGTCCGGATGCCGACCGACCAGCGTGAGATCGCTGTCGAGCAGGAACCTGCTGCCGGCGTTCGGGCCACGGCGGACCGCCAGCAACGCGGTCCCCGGCGGCAGCGTGGCAACGGCGGCATAATCCGCGGAGTACTCGTCGCCGGGCTCGCCGTCAAACTCGCCGCCGCCGATCGAGATCGTCGACGTGGTGTCGGCGACCCGGTCGCCGGGTCGCCGGATGAGCGGCGTACCGCAATGCGAGCAGAACCGCGCGCCCTCGGGATTGGCTTCACCGCATGCCGTGCAGTAGACGCTGGGCATAAGGTCGCTGAGCCTCCCATTCGTCGGATAGATGACGGGGGCGGGAGCAGCGCCCGCCGCGGCCGGTAGCCGTGCGTAGTCTGCTGACGCGCCCAACGCTACCTGCGCCGGACCTTCACGGTCCATGCGCCACGCACGCCCGGAACCCCTGGAACCGCGGCGGCCTGGCATGGATCGCGGCCCCGTGCCCGAGGCGCCGCCCCCGGCGGTCTCCGGTCTCCCGGAGCCACGCTGGGCCTCGTCGCGACGCCGTCGCCACATCCTGGACACACCTCCGCCGTACCTTCATCACTGACGCGATCCGGAGATTGTCTCATGGTTAGCGACTCAGCAGGGCGACGAATCAGCGCCCGGCCTGCTCCACGATGGCTGCCCACTCATCCAGCAGCGCCTGCGCGCTGTCGGCGTCCTTGGCCTCGGCCCAAATGTGAGTGACTGCTTCCGACGGGTCTGGCAGCACCAGCACCCACCCCAGATCCGGCTCGATCACCCGGACCCCGTCGGTGGTGTCGATGGCCTTGTCCCCGGCTGCCTCCACTACGGTGCGCATCACCATGCCCTTGGCGGCCCACGGCGTCGGCATGGAGCGCTTGAGCAGGTTGGCCTCGGGGATCCTGGCCTTAATCTGGCTCAGCGTCAGCCTGGTCCGGGCGACCAGGCCCAGGAGCTGAGCGAAGGCGGCGATGCCGTCGATGGACCGGGAGAATCCCGGCACCACGAAACCGCCGTTGCCATCCGCGGCGAAGATCATGCCGGGCTTTGCCGCTGCTTCGTAGAGGGCATGCAGGGACGTCGGTGTCCACTCCACCTCGACGCCGTGGAACTGGCTGACCTTCTCGGCCACCCTGGTCGTCGTGACCGGCAGCGCGACCCGGCCGGTGCGCCGCTCGGCCGCGATCAGGTCGAGCACGACCAGCAGCGCCCGGTCGTCACTGACCAGGGCACCCTTGTCGTCAACCAGCGTTATCCGCTCGCCGACCTGGTCGAACCTGACTCCGAACGCGGCCCGTGACGAGGACACCAGCTCGGCCAGCCGGTGCATGTCGGCCCGCATGGCGGCGACAGACTGGGTCGGCGACGATTCGTCCAGCCGGTTGTTGACGGTCAGCACGTCCACGCCGATCTTGCCAAGCAGGCCGGGCAGCACCAGCGAGGTAGTGCCGCCGGCGCAGTCCACCACCACCCGCAGGCCGGCGTCGTAGACGCCGGTCATGTCCACCGAGCGCAGCAGCTCGTGCGTGTAAGCCTCGATCACCCTGGGCGGGTACGTCAGCTCGGCGATCTCGCCAGGGAACGCCCGCCGGTACTCCTGCCGGGAGAAGACCCGCTCCAGTTTGCGCTGCGCGGCCGTCGACAGGTCCGCGCCGTCGGAGTCCATGAAGATGATGTCCAGCGACTGCGGGTCGCCCGGCGTCGTGCGCAGCGCGATGCCGCCGCTGCAGTCACTGCGCGCGGTCTCGAACCTGGCCAGCGGCATCGGCTGGGCCTCCAGGTCGATGACGTTGATAGCGCTGGCGTTCAGGGCGCCATGGACGGCGCGCTTGAGCGCCCTCGCCGCGCGCGATGCGTCACGTGCGGTGGTCACGACCGCGCCCTTCTTCAGGGTGGTCGCATACGCGCTCGCCAGCCGGACGCACAGCTCCGCCGTGATCTCCACGTTGACAAGACCAGACACGCCGCGCGGGCCGAACAGGGTGCGCTGCCCGCGGGATTCCCAGATGACGCTGGTGTTGACCACGGCGCCGGCCTCGATGGTCTTGAACGGGTAGACCTTCACCCCGGCCGACACGTAGCTGTCCGGCTCGATCACGCACTCGTCGCCGACGACCGCTCCCTCTTCCACCCGGCACTGGCTCATGACGTCGGTGTTCTTTCCGATCACGCACCCGCGCAGCTGTGCTCCCCGGCCGACGTACACGTTGTTGTGCACGATCGCGCGGTGCAGGAACGCGCCTTCCTTGACGATGACGTTGCTGCCCACGACGGTGAACTCGCGAAGCTGCGCGCCTGCCTCGATCTTGGCGTAATCCCCGATGCACAGCGGGCCGGTCAGCACCGCCTCCTGGTCGACCTCGGCCCCCTCGGCGACCCACACACCCGGGGACACCTCGAACCCGTCGATCTCCACGTTGACCCGGCCGGACAGCACGTCCGCCTGGGCCTTCAGGTAACTCTCAAGCGAGCCGACGTCCTCCCAGTAGCCATCGGCGATCCACCCGTACAGCGGGGCGCCGTTTTCCAGCAGCTTCGGGAAGATGTCGGCGGACCAGTCGACCACCTGCCCGGCTGGCACCTCGCCGAGTACCTCCGGCTCCATCACGTAAATGCCGGTGTTCACGGTGTCGGAGAAGACTTGCCCCCAGGTCGGCTTCTCCAGGAATCGCTGGATCTTCCCGTCGTCATCCACGATGACGATGCCGAACTCCAGCGGGTCCGGGACCCGGGCCAGCGCCACGGTCACCAGCGCGTTGTTGTCTTTATGGAACGCAATAAGGTCAGACAGGTCAATATCGGTCAGAGCATCACCCGAAATCACCAGGAACGGCTCATCCCTCAGCGCATCCTGCGCGTTCTTCACGCTGCCCGCCGTGCCGAGCGGCGTCTCCTCCGTCGCGTACTGCAGGCTCATGCCGAAGTCCTCGCCGTCGCCGAAGTAGTTCCGCACGATCGAGGCGAGGAACTGCACCGTCACGACGGTCCCGGTCAGCCCGTGCTTGCGCAGCAGCCGCAGGACATGCTCCATGATCGGCCGGTTGACCACGGGCAGCATCGGCTTGGGCTGGTTGGCCGTCATCGGGCGCAGCCGGGTGCCTTCTCCGCCCGCCATCACCACAGCCTTCACGGCGCTACCACCGGCTTCACGGCCGCCCGTTCTCCTTTCGCTGCTACCCCGGTGCCAGTCCGGCCGGGCCAGGCCCGGGCCCGGCCAGCAGGCGCCTGGCTTGCACCAGGTACAGCATGGCTGAGCACCAGTACAGGGCACTTCCCCAGATTGCGAAGCTCCAACCAGCCACCTTCGCAGTCTCGGCGTAGCTGGCAACGTGCGACCCCAGGAGGAGCAGCGGAAACGCGTACAGCAGGCAAAGTGTCGCTGTCTTCCCGACGAAGCTCACCTCTAGCGCGCCCCAGCCGCGCCTGCGCAATACCGCCAGGACGACCGCCATCAGCAGTTCCCGCACCGCCAGCAGTGCCACCAGCCACCACGGGATGATCGACCGAACGGCCAGCGCGACTATGGTGGCCACGATGTACAGCCGGTCCGCCGCTGGGTCGAGCAGCTGGCCGAGCCTGGACTCCTGGTTCAGCGCCCTGGCGATCTTGCCGTCCAGCCAGTCGGAGAACCCCGAGGCGATGAGGAGGCCGACCGCCCACCAGTCGCCCGCCCGCGTCTGCACCCCAAGGACCAGCCACAAGAACACCGGCACGCCCAGCAGCCTGGCGATGCTGATCAGGTTCGGGATCGTCAGGATCCGCTCGCTGGCGGAATCGGTCATGGGCAGCTCACATCCTGGTGGCAGCACCGTTGACCCTACCTTGGCCGCATCACGCTGGTGCAGACTGACCTGGTGCGCAACCGACTGATGGCGCTCATCACGCTGGCGCTCGCGCTGGCCCTCGGTGCTTGCTCCAGTGCGAAAAGCACGCCGGTCCCCCCAGTAGCGGGCCGCGCGCCGGCCGCTGACTGGCCTCAATATCACGGGAACGGGGCCCGGACCGGCGAGCTGACCGGGCTCCCCCCGGCCGGACGGCTGACGCTGGCCTGGACCACCCAGCTCGGCGCAGCTGTCTACGGCCAGCCGCTGATCATCGGCAGCACCGTCATCGCGGCCACCGAGTCGGACCAGGTCTACGGTCTGGACCGGGCCACCGGCGCGGTGCGCTGGCGCACCCGGGTCGGCACGCCGCTGCCCGGCAGTCAGCAGCCTTGCGGCGACATCAGCCCGCTCGGCATCACCAGCACCCCCGTGTACGACCAGCAGACTGGGCTGGTCTACGTCGTGGCGCAGAACGGCAGGACCGGCCACCTGCTGACGGCTCTGCGGGTGGCCGACGGCCACGCCGCCTTCCGCCGGAACGTGCCGTCGCCCGACCGCAACCCGGCCTATGACCAGCAACGCGGCGCGCTCGCGCTGGCTGACGGCCACATCTACGTGGCGTTCGGCGGCCACTATGGCGACTGCGGGCCATACATCGGGTCGGTGGTGGCCCTGCCCGCCACCGGGCGCGGCGCCACCTGGTCCTACCGGGTGCCCACCAAGTCCGAAGGCGGGATCTGGGCTGCGGGCGGGCCGGTCGTGAGCAACTCCGGGACCGTCTACGTCTCCGTCGGCAACGGCGCCGCGACCAGCCCGCCCTACGACGGCAGCGACGCGGTTCTCGCGCTCACCCCGCGGCTGAAGCGGACCGGCTTCTTCGCGCCGACAGGGTGGGCCGCGGAGAACCGCAGCGACCTCGACCTCGGCGCGATGTCCCCGGCGCTGCTCCCCGACGGCCGGATCCTGCAGGTCGGCAAGGACGGTACCGGCTACTTGCTGGCGGCGTCACATCTCGGCGGCATCGGCGGCCAGCTGGCCGCGGCACAGGTTTGCCCTGCCTTCGGCGGTGCGGCGGTCAGCGGGACGACCGTGTACGTGCCGTGCAATGGCAGCGGCCTCACGGCGGTCCGCACGACCCGGACGGGGCTTCTGGTTGGCTGGCACGGCCCGGCTGGCGCTTGGGGCTCGCCCGTGGTTGGCGGCGGCGCGGTCTGGGTCGCCGACTGGAACTCCGGCACGCTCTATGAACTCGCCGCCCCGACCGGCAAGGTGGCGCACAAGATCAGCCTCGGCGGCCCGCTGCCGCATTTCGCTTCACCGAGCTTGTCCGGGCGGCTGATCCTGGTGGGCACGATGACCGGCGTCACCGCCATAGTCGGTGCCTGATAAGCCTCAGCCAGGCTGCTCGGCGGGCAGCACGTGCAGTTCCACGTCGCGGGCCGCCTTAGCCAGCTCGCGCAGCACGGGGTAACGGCCGGCCGGGCTGGGCTGGCGGTTCCTGGCCAGCACGAGCTCGGTGACTTCGGCCTGGGCGGCGAACTCAGCCAGCGCCTGGGCCGGGGCCGGGGCAGCTAGCAGCACGAACTCGCCGCCCAGCTGCTCGGTCAGCGCCGCGTACCCGGCCAGCAGCGGCTCCGACTCGCCGCCTGACTGCGACGGCCGGACGGTCACGGTCCGGAAAACGCCGTCCACCTGCGCCGCCAGTGCTGCCGAGCGCCGGATCAAGGGCTCCATGCCAGGCCGCGCAGCGGCACAGGCCGCGATGGACGGCGGCCGCTCCTCTCCGGCCAGCGGCGCGGGCTGATCCTCGCCGGCATAGCCAGCCAGCCGCCGCTCGCCGTGCTCGGCCACCAGGCGGAAGGCCCGTTCCCGCTCGGTCCGCAACTGCTCCGACGAGAACGTCGTCGCCAGCGCCTGATCGACCAGGTCGGCGGGCACGATCTCGCCGCGCCTGACCCGGTCCATCAGGATCGACGGGGGCACGTCCACCAGTTCGATCTCATCCGCCAGGGCCAGCAGGGCGGTCTCGTCCAGCACGTCGTCGAGCCTGCCGATCTGCACGGTGCCGACGACCGTGATGCCGGCGTCGGCAAGGCGGCGGGCAGCGGCGAACCTGCGCTCCGCCGTTGCCGTCCCGGCTGTCAGGTCGTCGACGCAGGCCACCTCGGGACGGCGGGCCAGCACGGCCGCGGTGTCGAGCACGCTGCCGTCGCCGATGAGCTCCAGGTGCTCCAGCTCGGCCGCCACGCCTTCCCGGTCACGGGTGTCCACGGCGCCGACCACCACGTCGGTCCCGCGGGATTGCCGCCGCACTGCTTCCTCGAGCATCGCTGTGGTCGTGCCGCAGCCCGGCGCGTAGCCCAGATAGACCCTGATCGCCCCGCGGCGCCGCGCCGGTGCCTGATCCGGGTCAGCGGATCCGGCCCCGTTCCCGTCATGATCGCCGCCAGGCCGCCCGCCCGCGGCCTGAATGTGCAGGTGCACGTTCGGCAGCTGACAGGCAAGGCGCTCCAGCAGCGTGCCGCGCCACCGCTCGAATATCCCGGCGGCCGGAACGCCAAGCACCAGGTGCCGGGCGTTGACCTCCTGGACGGCCGAGATCAGCGCGGCACCCGCGTCACGACTCTCCCGGATGAGCACGTTGGCGCCGGCCGCAGCTGCGGCGGCCTCGACCCGCGCGGTCAGCGCCACCGGCGCAGGCCCGGGCAGGCTAACGCCGGGCTGGCCGAGCAGCAGCACCGTGCAGCGAGCGCCGCGCCGCCGGGCCAGCCGTACGCCATGCGGCACCAGCGTGTCCGCCTGCTCGGCGCGCCACACAGCCACCAGGACGTCCTGCGGGCCGCGCTGGCGCTCGGCCCCGGTATAGGGAAGGCTTTGCGAGACTAGCCGCAGGCCGAGCTCGCGCAGCCCGGCCAGCCTGGCGGGCTGGAACTCGCTGCGCAGGGCCTGCTCGATCCGGTCGGCTGGGTAGATGTTGCCGTGCCCGAGGCGCTTGCGCAGTGCCTCCGGGGAGCTGTCCACGAACTGGAGCGCGTCCACCCCGGCCAGGACGTCATCGGTGATGGTGGCCGCGGTGGGCTCGCCGGTGATCGCTTCTACCTCGCTGGCTAGCCGCTGCACGTCGGTCACGTCAGCGGTACTGATCACGTGGATGCCGGCCTCACGCAGCGCCTCGATCGCGGCGGAATGCAGGCCCAGGTCGTCGACAAGCGCGACGGCGGGCTTGCGCTCGAGCACCGCGGTGACGTCCATCTCCGCCTCGGGCGGCTTGCCATGGGCGGCTGCCGTCAACCGGGGCGGCACCTCCTCCAGGCCGCCGATTTCCTCCTCGGTATGCGGCCGGCCTCGGGTGTCGGCGAAACCGATGACCACATCCTCGCCCTTCGCTCGCACCGCCTGGCCTTCGCGCAGCATCCGGAACGTCTTGCCGGAGCCCGGCGCGGCACCCAGATAAAGAGTCAGCGAACCGCGGCCTGGCGGCGGCGGTGCGTCCGCGATCGTCGCGCCGATGCCCTGCTTCTCCCTGATGATCTGGCCGCGGGTCGCGTCGTAGTCGTACAGCTCGGCGTACCGGCCCCAGTTCACCGCCACGTCCAGCTGACGGGCTGCGTCCTCCTCGCCGAAGCTGTTGCGCAGGACGTCGGTGAAAAATCCGGCCGGCAGCGTGTCATCCAGGCTGCCAAGCAGCGCCCGGTAAATCGTCCGGACCAGCGGCGCATGGTCAAGCGCCGCCCTGGCGAAGATCTCCTTGCTGTCCTGGATGCTGGCCCCGGCGAAGACCTGGCCGTTCGCCGTCAGCTCGAGCCGGTCGCCGCGCAGGTCGGCGAAGCCGAGCAGGACAAGGGCATCGACAAGCGGCAGCAGGTCGTCCACCTCCAGGCCGAGGCTGTCGGCCAGGTCGGCCATGTCAGCAGACCCGCCGTGGCGGCCGAGCAGGATCTCGGCGAGGCCGGACAGGCCATCCACGCTGGCCTGCGGCAGCGGAGTGTCGCTGACGGTGCCGGTCAGCTGGCCGACGGGCGCGGCCGGCTGCCCCGGACCAGCTGCAGCCGACGGGGCGCTGCGCTGGGTCATCATCCGGTAGATCTGGTCTACTAGCTCATCGAAATCCGGGGTCCGGCGGCGCCGCGGCCTGGGCAGCGGGTTCACCATGTCGGCCCGGATCTGGCCGGGATTCGTGCCGAGCACCAGGATCCGGTCGGCCAGCAGCACCGCCTCCTCGATGTTGTGGGTGACCATCACGATCGTCTTGGTGGGGAACCGGCGGCCCTCCCACAGTTCCAGCAGTTCGCCGCGCAGGTTCTCCGACGTCAGCACGTCCAGCGCGCTGAACGGCTCGTCCATCAGCAGGGCGGCGGGCTCGACCACCAGGGCCCTGGCGAAGCCGACGCGCTGCCGCATGCCGCCGGACAGTTCCTTGGGATAGGCGGACTCGTAGCCGTCCAGGCCGACGATGTCGATGGCGCGCAGTGCGCGCTCGGCCCGCTGCGCCGGCGGCACGCCGCGCGCCTCCAGGCCGAGCTCGACGTTTTGCTGGACCGTCAGCCACGGCATCAGCGCGAAGGTCTGGAAGACCATCGAGGTCTCCCGGTTAGTGCCGGTCAGCGGCTTGCCGCGGAACTGCACCTCGCCCTCGGTCGGCGCCATCAGCCCGGCGATGCAGCGCAGCAGGGTGGACTTGCCGCTGCCGCTGCGGCCGAGTAGCGCTACGAACTCGCCCTCGTGCACGTCCAGGCTGATGTCCTCGAGCACCGGCAGCGGCCGGCCGGCCGGCCCGGCGAATGACTTGCTCAGCTTCTTGACGCTGATGAGGGGATCTGTCATGCGAGCGCGAATTTCGTCTCGGCCAGCTGGTACATCCGGCGCCAGAGCACGGCGTTCAGCCCGGTGACATAGACGGCCATCACCAGCAGCCCGGCGAACAGGGCCGGCAGGTGGCCAGGGCCAGTGTTCTCGGCGATGAAGGCGCCGAGCCCCTGCGCGGCCAGCACATGGTGGTTGTAGGTCACGTACTCGGCCACGATGGTCGCGTTCCAGGCACCGCCGGCCGCGGTGATCGCGCCGGTCACGTAGGCCGGGAAGATGCCGGGCAGCACCAGCCGTCGCCACCGGTCCCAGCCGCGCACGTTCAGGTCATCCGTGGCGTCCTTCAGGTCCGACGGCACGGCACTCGCGCCGGCGATGACGTTAAACAGCACGTACCACTGCGTGCCGAGCAGCATCAGCAAGATGCTGCCGTAGTTGAGGCTAATGCCGAGGCCGATGAAGACAGCGATGGCGAACGGGAAGATGAAGTTCGCCGGGAAGCTCGCCAGCACCTGGACGATCGGCTGCATGAACTGGGCAACGCGCGGGTTGAACCCGATCCAGACACCTACCGGAATCCAGACCACCGACGACACGGTGACCACCACAACCACGCGCAGAAAGCTCAGGAAGCCCAGCCGGAACGCCTGCCCGAAGACGGCCAGCCCTTGCGGGCCGCTGGCCACGAACTTCAGCATGCTGTACAGGCCGGCGCCGAGCGCGGCTGTGACCACGACGGCGAAGACGACGTCGCCGGCCCGGCGGCGGGCCGCGTGCGCCGCCAGGCTCGTGTCGTCGATACCGGTCAGCTCGCCCAGCACCCGGTTGACCGGGCTTGCCACCCTGCGCCTGGCGCGGCCGAGCACGACCGGCCAGTTCGACCTCCGCAGCGCGGCCAGTACCAGCGACTTCGGTTTCTGGGCCGACTCGGTGCTCTCCACGCGGAACTTATCCACGTACGCGACCAGCGGCCGCCAGAACAAGAAGTTGACCACCAGGATCATGATGATCATGGTCAGGATGCCGAGGCCGACGTGGCCCAGGTTGCCCTGCCGCTCGGCGATTCCCACGTACGACCCGACGCCGGGCAGGGTGTAGCTGCGGTTGCCGATGGTGATCAGCTCGGAGGCGGTCAGGAAGAACCAGCTTGCGCCGAAGCTCATCATTCCGTTCCAGACTAGCCCGATTGCGCCGCCGGGCACGTCGATGGACCAGAACCGTTTCCACCGCGACAGCCCCATGAGCCTGCTGGCCTCATCGAGGTCGGGGGGCTGGCTGACCAGCGAGTGGTAGAAGGAAAAGGTGATGTTCCAGGCCTGCGCGGTGAATACGGCAAAGATGGCAGCTGCCTCGAGCCCCAGTTCCGAGCCCGGAAATACCACCTTGGTGAAGAAAGTCACGGTGACGGCCAGGAAGCCGAGCACTGGCACTGACTGCAAGATGTCCAGCGCCGGGATCAGCACCCGGCGGGCCCGGCGGTTGCGTGCCGCCAGGTAGGCATAGCCGAAGCTGAAGGCGTAGGAAAAGAACAGAGCGATGAACATCCGCAGCAGGCTCCGGGCGGCGTAGTACGGCAGCTGGGATGGATCGGTGCTGATGGTGGTGACGACGCTGGGGTGAAACGGAGCCTTTGCGCCGGCCGCGACCTTGACGACCGCGTAGATGAGCAGCACCACTGCCAGGCCGATGCCGACATCTAGGGGCCGGAACCGGAGCCTGTCCAGGCTGTCCCGGCTCGGGAATGTCGGAGTGACCGCCACGAGGCAATCATGCACGGTGCAGGCTGAGCATCCTGTGGCGGATACTCAGCGAAAACCCAGCTAAGTCCTAGGCAATCACCGCAGACGCCAAGGGGCGCGTCGCCTAGCGTTCTGGGTGCCTCCCATAGCGGGCGGCAGCTCACCGACCTAATAGAACGCGAGGATCTGCGATGCTCCATCGCTCGAAGTCAAGGCTGTTCGCGGCAGCTGCCGCGGCCGGCACGGTTTGTGCGCTCACAGCGGCTGGCGCGGCCTCGGCGGCACCGGCCACGCCCCCGTGGTCCGCAGCTGGCTCGGTGCCGGGCGCCTACACCAACGCCACCCCAGGCTTGTCCGCTATCTACCGCACCGGCCAGGGAGTCCGCGGCACGTTCGTGACCTGGAAGGGCCAGAACAACAACCTGGTGATGTACAAGTTCAAGATCGGTCCAAAGTGGTCGCCGACCGGCGCGGTACCGGGCGCCAAGACCACCACGTCCCCGGCGGCCGCTTTCTACATCGACCCGCATAGCGTGGACGCTGTCGTTGTCGTCTGGAAGCAGCTGAACGGCACCGACATCTACTACTCGCAGGGCGAGCTGAACACCACCGGCGGGATCAAGTGGACCTCCCGCCAGACCATCCAGGTGGGCACGGACACTCACGCGGTCAGTTACAGCGCGCCGTCGGTGCTGTTCCCCATCAACTCCACCCACGGCCGAGTGCTCGTTGCCTGGCGCGGGCCTGCCAACCACGTTCGTTATGAGCTCGGCGCGCCAAGCGGCCGCCACTTCAAGTTCGATCCGTCCCACTGGATCGGCGGCACCAGTGCAACGCTGACCGACGCGGCGCCATCGCTGGCGGAGATCTCTGGCACCGGACCGACGTCGAAACTGAGCACGGTGTACGTGTTCTGGAAGGCGCCGGGTGTCACGGGCGGTATCAGCTACGCCACCACCCCCGACAATGTCGGCACCGGCCTGGCCGGCGGCAAGGCGATTCCCTGGACGCTGCAAGGATCGGTGCCCGGCGCGCTGACCACGGCGGGCCCGGCAGCGGCCTCGGACAACGTTCACAACACCGGCCCGCTACTGCTGGCCTACAAGGGCCCTGGCGGATTCAGCATCCGCTACCAGGTCCTGACCGCCGGAGTGTGGAGCCCGTTCGGGCTGGTGAACGGCCCGCTTGCCAGCACGGCTCTCGGCCCGGCGCTGCTCAACGGCGGTCTGCTGGCCAATGTGGCGACCAGCAGCGCGCGGATCTACCTGCACTCCTACAACTTCTGAGTTAGCACTCCGAACGGGGCCCGGCCTAGCGCCGGGTCCCGTTTCCTTTCCCGGGGAATAGCCGGCCGCGGTTACGGGACCGCCACTACCCTGCCGTTGCTGATCGCGCTGGCCGCGGGGCCCGAGTCGGCGGACGTCAGCGGCGGTCCGCGATGAACGCGGCGAGCGTGCCGAGGGTTTGCAGGCTGTCCAGGTTCAGGTCTTCCGCGGCCACGTCGACGCCATAGCGCCGCTGCACCTGGCGCAGCAGCAAGGTGCCCGCGAGCGAGTCCAAGCCGACGCCAGTGCCAAACAACGGCGTCTGCACGGGGATGGCGAGCAGGTCCGCGCGCCCGGTCACCTCGGCCAGCATCGTCCGCAGTTCGTCGGCGACTGCTTCTTCCAGCACGCCCGGATCCTCGGTCACTGCAGCGCCCGCTCTGCCGCCCAGTCGGGCAGCTCGGGCAGGTCGCCCGCCAGCGACCTGGCGAACACGGCGCGGCCGTCGGCCGCTACCGTGCCAGGCTCGGCCCGCAGCCCCGCCGTGGCCAGGGCCAGCCGCATGGGCACGTTGCGATCTGTCACCAGGCACGGGATCTGCAGCTCGCTGGCTCCGCCCGCTGCCGCTGACCGGCACAGCCAGGCAAGCAGCGCGTCCAGGGCACCCCGGCCCAGCGCCCGGCAGGACATCATGACTAGCGGCACCGGCCACGGGCCGGCCTCGTTCCTGGCCATGATGGCGGCGCCGACGAGCCCGTCGTCTGCGTAGTTGTCCGCCAGCGTGACCGTGACCACGACGTGCCCGGCTGACGACAGCAGCGCTGCCAGCTCGGCCTCGCTGACGGGCTGGCCCGCCGAATTGAGCTGGTGGGTGCGGACTGATAGCTCGCGCAGCCTGGGCAGGTCCTGTGGCCGGGCCGGCCCGATGGTCAGCCGGGTGCCGACTCGGCGGAGGAACTCATCGCGGCTGCCGCCGAACGCCGCGGCGTCCGCCTGACGGCGACGGCGCTGCGCATACAGCTCGCCGCGGCGCCGCGCCTCCGCAGTGATGACGGCCGGGCTGAACTGCGGCCACTCCGCGGCCTCAGCCGCATCTTCCGGGCTGAGTACCAGCACGTCAGGCAGCGCGGCCGCGACCTCAGCTCGTTCCGCGATGTCGTCGTCGACGAACGCGATGGCGTCCAGCGCTAGTCCGAGCCCGTCAGCGATCCGGCTGACCGAGTCGGCCTTGCTCCCCCAGCCGCACTCGGCAGCGGCGAACTCCAGCCCGGTGACCCGCCGCACGTAGTCGGCGGCCGCGGGCGGATTGCGGCTTGCCAGCGCGTGCAGGATGCCGCGGCCAGCCAGCTCGCGCAGGACCGCAAGCAGCTGCGGATCCGCGCCTGGCAGCCGGTCTTCGAGATAGGTACCGTCGAGCAGCGTGTTGTCGATGTCCCAGACCACGCACTTGATCAGCGGGTTGTGGGTCACCGGGCTTTCCGTTCCATGGTCAGGTGCGTCGCCGTGAACCCGAACTTGCGGTACAGCGCACGCATGCCCAGGTTCCCGGCGTGCACCTTGCCGGTCAGGGACGTCATCCCGGCCTGGCCGGCCGCGTCCAGCACGGCCGTCATCAGCAGCTCGCCGATCAGGCTCCGGTCGCCGACGTCGGACACCGCGAGCGACCTGAAGTTGCCGTACCGGTCGCCGGTCAGCGAGTTCGTGCGGGCAGACAGCCAGGCCCAGCCCAGCGGCTCACCCGGCGCGTCCCTGGCGACGGCCACCAGGGTGATCTCGCCGGGCTTGCCGAGCGCGCCGGTGACCCGCTTGCGGTGCAGGTTCGGGTCGGTGATCGCCTCGTCGGCGAAGGAGATCACGGCGATCTCGATCTCGTACCCGACGATGGCCTCGACGTCGGCCTCGGTGGCGGGCCGGACGGTGTATTCGGTCATCCCTGCAGCCCGGACAGCGTCGTTCCCCGTCAACGCTGCACCAGCGCCATCGGCCGGAATACCGTGCCACCGCACGCGGGACAGCCGGACGCTTGCAGCGCGGCGATCTGCGGCCAGCGGCTGCCCGGCCCGACGCTGTGCACGGCCTTGCACTGCGCGCACCGGTACGGCCTGGCCGGCACCGCCCGGTTATCCGCGGTGTACAGCGGGCCGGCATACTCGCCGGCGATCAGCGGCCGCGCGCCTGCCACAGTGCGCAGGTGGTAGAGGTTGCTGGTGCCCGCCAGCACACCCGCGCCCAGGTACTCGTTGAAGCCGGCCGTCAGCGACCGGATGACAAGCCCCATCTCCCCGATCGCGCGCTGCACCGCGATGGTCTCGTCCGGCCGCCGGGCGCCGAAGGAGAAGAACACGTGCCTGCCGGGCTCGGCCGCCAGCGCGGACACCGCCCGGCTGAGGAACAGTTCCGCGCCGGCGACGGTATACGGCGGGTCGGTCAGCACCACGTCGAAGCCACCGGCCAGGCCGGCCGGCAGCGGCTGCCGCAGGTCGTGACCGATCAGGTCGATCCGAACGCCGGTGCCAGCGGCCTGATCGCCGATCCAGCCGAGCACGTCCGGGTCGGCGTCGACAATGGCCAGCCGCCGGATCGCGCCGGGGTGGCCGCGGTAGGCCGCGAATGTCGCGATCGCCAGGCTGATCAGGTCGTCGTCCCCCAGCACCAGGATCCGCTGGCCGGCGAGCGCATGCGCGTCGGCCAGCCGCAGCACTCGGCTGATCTTGGTCGCCACGGTGCAGTGGGTTTGGTCCAGCTCGGCCTTGGCGCCCGGCGCCCCGTCCGCGCTGCGCTGAAGTGCCACGGCCAGGCCGGCCAGCTCGGGCGGTATGACGATGCCACGGCCACCGCAGTCCGGGCACGCAGCCCGCAGCGGCGGGCCGCCGGTCGCGGCGGCCACCGCAACCCGGCCGTCTTCCGTCAGCCGCACCGGGCGCTGCAAGTCGACCACGCCGCGCTTGCGCAGCTCATTGCAGGCAGCCGCGACGATGGGCACCGGGAGCTCAGCGAGCCTGGCCACCTCGCGGACCGCGGCCGGCTCCGCCGACACTACCGCGGCCAGGATGTCGCGGATGCCGGATTCACCCTCGGCCAGTCCGACTGCTGCGGCCACCTCGGCTACCACGGCGTCAACATCCAGCAAGGTCTACATCCATCGGCTTCATACCAGTACGGTATCGTCGCAGATCATGCCGGGCATGGAAGCCGCGAGCAGCTACGCCGACCTGCGGCGGCAGGAGGCGGTCTCGCCGAAATGGCTATACGCCGTTGACGCACGGTACCCGCCGGGAGCCCCGGTCAGCGAGGTTACCGAGCTGACCGCGGTGACCGTCGCGGCGGTCCAGGCCGCCGGCGGGCATGTGCTCGATAACAGCGACGTGATCTTTCCCAATGGTGCCATCACGCTGGTCCTGATCCTGGCCGAATCGCACCTGAGCATCCACACCTGGCCGGAGGAAGACCTCATCGCCATCGACCTGTTCAGCTGCGGCGCGATCGATGGCCAGCGCGTCATCGACGAGCTGGCCGCGTCGCTGCGTCTCGCGGACGTCTGCATGCACCGGGTGCAGCGGGGCGTCACTGCGTAACGGGCCGCCCGCTCGTCATCAGCGCCCAGATCATAAACCCGTCCAACGCGATGACGATGATCGACCAGAGCGGCTGATACGGGACGAACAGGAAGCTGCCTAGGGCGCTGAGCACGGCCAGTATCACGCCGACTATGCGAGCCCAGAGCATCCCGCTGAACACGCACACTCCGGCAGCGAAGACGACGATGCCGAGTATGAGCTGAGCCCAGCCCCAGCCGTGCACGCTCCAGTGGTAGGGGTAGGTCACAGTTGCGTGGAAGAAAGCGGCCCTGGTGATCGCGGCGAGTCCAACCAGGAAGCTGAGCACGCCAGAGATGATCATCAGCGTGCCTGCCAGTATCCGGCCGGTCCAGGCGCCAGCGCCGAGGCGGGTCTCACTCTCCTGCCGCACTTGAGTTGTGCTCATGCAGGTGACGCTACGGACGCCAAGTTGCTGGCGGCATCATCCGGTGCGGGTGAACAGCAACGCGGGTGAACAACAGCCATGGTCGTCCCCGTCGCCGCCCCGCCGTGAGCCTGGCTGGCCCGGTGATAACAAAATCACCCGGCCAGCATGACGCCATAACGGGCGCGCGTGGCAACCGTAAGTAGAACGAACCACAGCCGGACGGGGAGGATGTTGTGTCGGACGACTTCGACGTCATCATTGTCGGGACCGGCGCTGGCGGAGGCACGCTCGCGCACACGCTCGCGCCGTCGGGCAAGCGGATCCTGCTGCTGGAGCGCGGCGACTTCCTCACCAGGGAGACCGAGAACTGGGATCCGGGCCCGGTGTTCGTCGACGGACGGTACATATCATCCGACACCTGGTACGACGGTGACGGCACCCCATTCCAGCCGCAGGTGCACTACTTCGTCGGCGGTGCTACCAAAATGTACGGCGCGGCCCTGTACCGGCTGCGCCCGGAGGACTTCGGCGAGCTGCAGCACGCGGACGGCATCTCCCCGGCCTGGCCGCTCGGCTACTCCGACTTCGAGCCCTGGTACACCAAGGCCGAGTGGCTGTATCACGTCCATGGCATCCATGGCGCGGATCCCACCGAGGGTCCGTGGTCACGGCAGTATCCGTGGCCGCCGGTCTCGCACGAGCCGCGGATCGAGCAGATCTCCGATGCCCTCGAGAAAGGCGGCTACCACCCGTTCCCGGCACCGTGCGGGATCCTGCTGAACGAGGCAGACCGGGCCAGGAGCCACTGCATAAGGTGCGCGACCTGCGACGGCTACCCCTGCATGGTCCATGCCAAGGCAGACGCCGACGTGATCGCCGTCCGCCCGCTGCTTGACCAGCCCAACGTGACGCTTGTGGTAGGCGCGGAAGTGGTGCGGCTCGAGACCGATCCCTCCGGCCGGGTGGTCACCGGCGTGGTCGTGGACCGCGGCGGGGACGGCAAGGAAGAGGTCTACAACGGCGACGTGGTCGTGCTGGCCGCCGGGGCCGCGAACACCGCGAAGATCCTGCTCAGGTCCGCCTCGGACGCTCACCCGGCTGGCCTGGCGAACGGCTCCGGCCAGGTCGGCCGCAATTACATGTACCACAACAGCAAGGCCGCGGTGGCGCTCGGCAAGGAGGTCAACGACACGGTCTTCCAGAAGACCCTGGCGGTGAACGACTTCTACCTCGCCGGCGATGACCGGGAGTGGCCACTCGGGAACATCCAGCTGCTCGGGAAATCGAATGCGATGGCCATGAAGGGCGAGGAGCCGCACCTGACCAAGCTCGCCCCCAAGTGGAGCCTGGAGGAAGTCGCCCGGCACGCCGTCGACTTCTGGCTGACAACCGAGGACCTGCCGAAACCGGATAACCGGGTCACCGTGGATGATGACGGGAACATCCACCTCGCATATACCGCTAGCAACAACACCGAGGCGGCGGGGCTCTACGGCGAGTTCAGGAAGATCCTGAATCACGTCGGCATGGCCGACCATCATGTGCTGCACAAGAACTTCTACATGAGCATGAACGTGGAGATCGCTGGCGTCGCCCACCAGGCGGGCACGTGCCGCTTCGGAACCGATCCCGCCACGTCCGTGCTGGACGTCAACTGCCAGGCCCACGAAGTCGACAACCTGTACGTAGCGGACACCAGCTTCTTCCCGAGCATCGGTGCGGTCAACCCGGCATTGACCGCGATGGCGAACGCCATCCGCGTCGGCGAGCACATCGCGGACCGGCTCGGCGCAAGCATGGCTAGTTCCGCGTGGGCGCCGGCGCAGCGAACGGCTCCGGAGATGCCGAGCACGCCGATCACGAGGTGAGCCAATCAGGGCAGGCCGCGGCGGCTGCGGCTGACCTCAGCATGAGTGCAGGCGAATTCCGGTTGCTTTTTGATCGCTTGCGCGGCGGCAATCCATGGGGCCCGGCGGACCGCCGCGGGGCACTGAACGCGATCACGCCCGCGCACATCGTGGCGGCGGCCGGCCAGGTCCGGATGGGCCGCACGGTGTCACTTGCGGCTCAGGTCGAGCATGAGGTCGCGGCCGACAATCCCAACCCGTGGGTGCACCAGCTGAGCCATCCCGCCACTGGCCAGGACGGCAAGCGCGGGCTGGACTTCGCTTTGGACAGCCTCGCACTGCAGGTGCACGGAAACGCCGACAGCCACATGGACGCGCTGTGCCACGTCGTCTACGACGGCATGCTCTACAACGACGTTGTCCCCGATACCTGGACAGATGATGCCACCGGGGAGCTGTCCATAGGCGCCGCCGCCAGGCAGGGCATCGCAGGCCGGGGGGTGCTGCTCGACATCCCGCGGCTGCGCGGCTCTGACTGGCTGCAGCCCGGTGAGCACGTGACCGTTGCTGACCTGCTCGGGGCCGAGAAATCGCAGGACGTGCGCATCGGCGAGGGCGACGTCCTGTTCGTCCGCGTCGGGCACCGGCGGCGCAGAACAGAGCTGGGCCCCTGGAATGCGGCTTCGGCGCGGGCCGGCCTGCATCCGTCGGCGCTTGAGCTGCTGGCGGACCGCCGGATCGCAGTCCTCGGCAGCGACGGCAACAACGACACTGCCCCTAGTGCCGCCGACGGCGTTGAGTTCCCGGTGCACGTGCTGGCGCTCCGTGCGCTCGGCCTGATGCTGCTGGATTACCTCCAGTTCGAGGATCTGGTCCCGGTCTGCGAAACCACCGGGCGCTGGTCATTCCTGTGCGTCATAGCCCCGCTCCGGCTCCCCCTCGGGACCGGCTCGCCGGTCAACCCGATCGCTATCTTCTGACTCTCGCAAAGTCCGTGGATCATCCGAAACGGGCGATGCGGCGGGCAGCCCGCACCTGCGAGCCTTGCTGGGTATCTCAGCATGCCGATCCGAAGGAGAAGGCGCCTTGGAACGCTACCCGAACATCAGTGACCACGGGCTCATCGGTGACCTGCAGACGGCAGCCCTGGTGACCACCGACGGCACCGTTGACTGGTTCTGCTGCCCCCGGTTCGACTCCCCGAGCGTGTTCGCCTCGTTGCTGGACGCCGAGAACGGCGGGTACTTCAAGATCGCGCCCGTCGGCACCGACTACGTGTCCAAGCAGCTGTACTTCCCGGAAACCGCGATGCTCATCACCCGGTTCCTGACTCCGGACGGCGTCGGCGAGGTGACCGACTTCATGCCGATCATCGAGGGCAAGCCAACGGACCGGCACCGGCTGGTGCGGCAACTGCGGGTGGCCCGCGGCAGCATGCAATTCCAGCTGGACATTCAGCCCCGCTTCGACTACGGCCGGGCCAAGCACACGGTCGAGCTTTCCGAGAATGGCGCCCTGTTCCGCTCCAAGGGCATGGAACTCACGCTGCACACCGAGGGGAAGCGCTCGCACGGCAAGGGCGCGACCATCGAGCGCGTCGGCGACGGACTGCGTGCCACGCTCACCATGCGAGAGGGTGAGACCGGCGGCATGGTGCTGGAGTCGATGGGCGGCAAGCCGCGCGCGCATTCCGCGGCCGAGCTGCAACGCCTAGCCGAGGACACCAGCCGCTTCTGGCGCGACTGGCTGAACAAGTCGACATATACCGGCCGGTGGCGCGAGATGGTCACGCGCTCGGCGATGACCCTCAAGCTGCTCACCTACGAGCCAACGGGCGCGCCAGTCGCGGCCGCCACCATGGGGCTGCCCGAGCAGGCCGGCGGCGAGCGCAACTGGGACTACCGCTACACCTGGATCCGGGACGGTTCCATGTCCATCCATGCCCTGGCGGGACTCGGATACCTCGACGAGGCGGCCAAGTTCGGCGTCTGGCTGCGGGACCGGATCACTGAGAGCGCCGGCGACGTCTCCGGCCCTCTCAAGATCATGTACCGGGTCGACGGCAGCTCAGACCTGAACGAGGACATCCTCGACCATCTTGAGGGATGGCGCGGTTCCCGGCCGGTGCGCCTCGGCAACGGCGCCGCCGACCAGCTGCAGCTGGACATCTACGGTGAGGCGCTGGACGCGATGTTCACCGCCGACAGCTACGGCCTCCAGCCCGCGCATGCCGGCTGGCTGGCCATGACCAAGGTGATCGACTGGGTCAGCGAGAACTGGGACCAGCCGGACGAGGGCATCTGGGAGACCCGCGGTGGCCGCAAGGACTTCACCTACGGCCGGTTCCAGTGCTGGGTCGCCCTCGACCGCGCGATCCGGCTCGCCGACCGGCACGGCCGGCCGGCCAACATCGCCAAGTGGGCCATCGAACGAGACCGGATCTACAACCAGGTCATGCAGCGCGGGTGGAGCAAGAAGGTCAAGGCGTTCACTCAGCACTACGACACCCAGGTGCTGGACTCCTCGCTGCTGCTCATGCCGCTGGAGGGTTTCATCGCCCCGACCGACCCGCTGTGGCTGTCCACCCTGGACGGGATGAACCGCGAGCTGGTGTCCGACAGTCTTGTTTACCGGTACAACCCGGCAGCGTCACCCGACGGCCTGCACGGCGATGAGGGCACCTTCTCGCTGTGCACCTTCCTGTATGTCGACGCCCTTGCCCGCGCCGGGCGGGTCGACGAGGCGGTGCTGGTGTTCAACAAGATGCATACCTACGGTAACCACCTGGGCCTTTACTCGGAAGAGATCGGCTCGACCGGCGAGCAGCTCGGCAACTTCCCGCAGGCCTTCACCCACCTGTCCCTCATCAACTCCGCGATCAGCCTCAATCGCCACCTCGAGCCGACCGCGAGGGCGCCCGAGCTGGCGCTTGCCGGAGCGGGTTAGCCGGCTCCGGTTGCTGGCGGCCGGCTGATCGTCGGGCTGGCCGCCAGCGGCACGAACTGGCCAAGATCGTGACGGTGGACCCGGTACGGGCCGGGTAGCAGGGGGCTTCTGTGCTCGTGGAGGCGGCTGGGCTGGCGTTCCTTGCAGCGCTGACCCCGACGGTGGTGCTGATCGCCGCCGCGTACCTGGGCTCCGCCACCCCGAGGAGAACTTCGCTCTTCTACCTAGCGGGCGCGGTCGTGATGAGCGTCGTCATCGGCGTGATCGTGATCGTGGCGCTGCACACCGGCCATCTCAGCCAGCCCCGCCAGCGCACGCCACGGTACGGCCTTCGGCTGGGCCTTGGGATCGTGGCCGCTGCCGCCAGCATCGTCATGGCGCGCCGCCATCCCAAGCCAGCCGGCGCTGCGAAGAAGAAGCCGGGACCGATGGCCCGGCTCATGGAACGCCCTTCACCGCTGACCGCATTTCTTACCGGCCTCATCATCTTTGCGCCGTCGGTAACCTTCATCGCCGCGGTGCAGGTGATTGCCACCTCAAAAGCCAGCGACCCGGTCATCGCCGGCTCGCTGGCGCTGATCGTGGCGATCGACGTGCTAGGCGTCTGGGTACCGTATGTCCTCTACCTGATCGCCCCGGATCTCACCACGCGCAAGCTCAAGGCATTCGATCACTGGCTGGCCGCGCACAAGCAAGTGCTGCTCGTCGGCGGGCTGGCGGTCGCCGGGCTGATCCTGACCCTGAACGGCATACTCGGACTGGCCGGCGCCGTCTGACCGCAGCGACCGGCCGCCCGGCTAGGGTTGCCGCTGTATCGCCCGGGCCCAGTCGCGCCAGAGGAGTCTCTGGCCGTGCAGCGCGAGTGCGCCGACGATGATGAGCAGGCCCACGTTCAGCAACAGCTGCTGGGCCGAGCCCCGGGCCTCGTGCCAGTTGCCGTATGCGATCGAGACTCCGACGTCGGCTGCGGCGGGAATGGTCGTGATAGAGATGAACACGCCAATGAGCACGCCTGTCTTGGACAGCGTCAGGGACACCACGCCGACAATGCCCGCCACCACGGCGACCACGACCGAGAACACGTTAGGCGAGTTGATCAGGTTCGATACCGGCCGCAGGCCGAGGGCGTAGAGCTTGGGAGTCCGGCCGGACCACTTGACGCACAACGCGAACAGCAAGGTCACGGCGATCGCCAGCAGGAACCCGACCACTAGCACGAGGATGCCCCTGGCGACGGCCCTGCGGTCCCGCCGGTCGATGCCCCAGGCGACCGAGATGATCGCGCTGTACTCCGGGCCCACGACCATCGCGCCGACGATCAGGATCTGCGAGTTGGTCAGGATGCCGCACGCGCCGATCAGCCCGGCGAAAACCAGCAGGGCGAAGAAGCTCGGCGCGTACTCTGCCCCTTCGGCGATCCTGGCCTCGACCAGCTCCCACACCGGTGCACGCTCCCCGTGGTAGAACCGATGGCGCAGGTCAAGCCGTGCCCGGGCGGCGAGGGTCGCGTCGTCCGCCATCGTCAGGTCTACGGCATCGACGTCCACCGAACTGTCACGATCCAGGCCGAAGTCGCGCAACTGCCGCAGCACATCATTAGCCGATGCGGCCATCACGTCGAACTGCACCGCGTCACCATGCGGGCGCTGCGCCGCATCCGGCAGCACCACCAGGTTCACTACGCCCGAGTCCGCGGAGAGGCAGTCGACCAGCCGCCCGGTCACGCGCGCCGGGCTCACCACGCGGACATGCAGCATGGCAGCAGTCTCGGCTCGGCCTCCGGCCCGGGACATCACCCGGGCCGTATGACGACCCGCTGGTGACCGTGCTGCCCGGCGTTATCACCCGCGCAGGGTGGCTACGGCCGCCTGCGGGAGCGGCAGACTCGTATAGGGGCAGAACACCAGGGGGAACGCAGAACACCAGGGGGAAACACCGTGGCGACAGACAAAGTGGACGCGCTGGTGATCTTCGGCGCGACCGGCGACCTGGCCAAGCTCGAGACGTTTCCGGCGCTCGTCGGGCTCGTCAACAGAGGCGTGCTAGACGTTCCTGTCATCGGCGTAGCCAAGAGTGGCTGGGGCCTCGAGCAGTTCCGTGATTACGCGGTGAACTCGCTCAAGCTCAACAAGATGGACCCGACGACCCCGGCCGCAACCAAGATGCTGGGGCTGCTGCGTTACGTCGACGGCGATCTTGACGATCCGGCCACTTATAAGGCGATGTCAGACGCTATCGGGCCCGGCAGCAGCGTGCTGTTCTACATGGAAGTTCCGCCGCCGCTGTTCGGACGCATCGCTAAGGGCATATCGGACGCAGGCCGGGCAGCCAATGCCCGCGTCATGGTCGAGAAGCCATTCGGTGACGACCTGAAGAGCTCTGAGGAGCTCAACCAGACGATGCGCACCTTCTATCCCGAGGAGGCGATCTACCGCGTCGATGACTGGCTCGGTTTCGACCCCGTAGAGAACCTGCTGTTCGCCCGGTTCGCCAACGCTGTCCTCGAGCCACTGCTCAACCGCACCCACGTGCACAGCATCCAGATCACGATGGCGGAAGAATTCGACGTCGCCGACCGCGGCCGTTTCTACGACAGAACCGGCGCCATCAGGGACGTGCTGCAAAACCACATGCTTCAGGTACTTGCCAGCGTCATGGCCGACCCGCCGCAAGGCAAGGGCCTGGGTTCCTGGCGCGATTCAAAATCCCAGCTGATCGCCGCGCTGCGACCGCTGACGCCGGAAGACACGATCCGCGGCCAGTACGACGGCTACCTCGATGTCGACGGCGTCGCGCCCGGCTCCACGACGGAGAGCTACGTGGCCGTGCGGCTCGGCCTCGATTCCTGGCGCTGGGCCGAAGTGCCGATCGTCATCCGAGCCGGAAAGTGCATGCCAGTGACCGCCACAGAGGTCTACGTCCGGTTCCGCCCTCCGCCGCACGACATCTTCGGGCTGCAGCCGTCGCCAGTTTCCAATGCGCTGCGTTTCCGGGTCTATCCGGAGGCTCAGGTCAGCATGACGCTGGTCGGCAAGAGGCAAGGGGCCGGCTGGGCGTCGATGCAGGAGGAGCTCGTCTTCGGCGAGCAACCGGCCGCCGATCAGCGCACATATGACCGCCTGATCGGCGCCGCGCTCACCGGTGACCGCTGGCTGTTCGCCCGCCAGGACACCATCGAAAACGCATGGCGCGTCGTCGACCCGGTACTCGGCAATGTGGTTCCGCTGC
>JBKQTJ010000208.1:0-60914 GCA_052143255.1 Streptosporangiaceae bacterium
GAGACTCCGGCCGGCGGTCCCGGGTGCCGGGCATGAGCCGCGGCCGGCGACGTTGTCGTCTGGGACCCTGAGGCTGCCGGGCGGACGGCCTCACCACAGCCCGCCAGCAGCGCCGCGCCGAGCAATATCCCCGCCAGTACTGTCAACGACCGCCTCACGCCGCCTGGGCTTTTAGCACCGTGCCGGTTACCGCGCGCCGCACCTGAACGGCTGCGCCTGACATCCGCGCGGGTGGCGCGCCGCACGATCGCAACCACCGGCATGCAGATTCCGCTCGTCATGACCTCCTAGACGTCCCTGCGGTCAGTCCCGTTGCAGGTGAAGCGGTCTAGTGTCCCGCAGCACAGCGGCTGACAAGGCGCAAACAAAAGGGCGAAGTCGAGCAATAACTGGGCCACGCAGATCGTCCGGCCGGGCGCGTACCGGGTACCAGGTGTGATCATGTTCGAGGCCGTGTCCGCCGTCGGCATGCCTGGATCAGACGTGGGCGAGAACGCCGTCTAGTGGCCGGGGCACCTGGTTCATATCCACGGCGTCGGCCAGCAAGCGCGCGTAGCGGTGCTTGTTGCCGGATCGGCCGCTCATGAAGCGGCGGAGCTGGTCTCGTGTGGGTCGGCCCCGCTGGGCCGGCTGGCGCTGCAGGGTCCGCAGCGACCTGAGCTCACCCTGCGCCGCGATGATGCGTTCCACCGCGTCGGTCCCGACCGCCCTGATCAGCTCATCCTCCAGGTCGAGGGTGCATACGAAGAATCCGAGCGCCTCCATCGCGGCACCAGAGGCCCCGGCACCGATCCCGACTCGCCGCAACGCGCGCCCGAAGTAGTCCTCCTCGGCTGCGTCGCAGAGGCCGGCCAGCTTGACATTAAGGCCGCCCGGACCGTACCGCTCCAGATGGCGCCCGAGGTTCGTCGCGCCGTGCATCGCGATGACGGCGACGCCGTCAGCGGCGAGGTCACGGCCGCGCCGCCGGGCCAGCACCTCAAGCGCGAGCTGGTCGCTCATTCCCTCAACCAGAACGACCGCCCGCGGCCGGCCATCAAGGGCAGGATTGGCGGGCATGACGGCAACGCTACCGCCGGCCCGGCATTCTTGCCGGATGCCGTTTCCTTCCCGCCTCTGCTCCGCCTCACGTCACCCCGGACACCGGGCCATCAAGCGCCATGGTGCAGCCGGCCAGCACAGGCCCCGTCGGTGGGCGCTCGCATCAGCCTCGTAGGCGATGTCGGCCCCGTTGGACGGACGCTTTGACGCGGAGCGCCCAGCACAGGCCTGTGCCGGTGATCTCTGAGCTGGCCGGGCGCCGGAGTAGGCCGGGCTGCGTGAGGGGTGTTGCCCGGCGGCGCCAGGTGCTGGCTGCGATGGCGTGGCCGTGCCTTTACGCTTTGCCCGTGGAGACTCTCACGTTTCTCTTCACCGACATCGAGGGCTCGACAAGGCTGCTCCGGCACCTGGGAGAAGGTGTTTACGCGGACGTACTCGCCGACCACCACTCGCTCATCCGGTCGGTTCTGGCTGCTCACGACGGCGAGGAAGTGGGTACCCACGGGGACGCGTTCTTCGCCGTGTTCACCTCGCCGAAGGCTTGCGTGGCGGCGGTTACGCAGATGCAGCAGGCAATTGAGACACATCCATGGCCCGCCGGGGAGCATGTCCGGGTTCGGATGGGGGTCCATACCGGCGAGGCAGCGAAGACGGCCACCGGCCTGGTCGGCTTGGACGTCCACCGCGCCGCCCGGGTGGCAGCCGTCGCGCACGGGGGCCAGGTCCTGCTCTCGGAGACGGCGGCAGCCATGGTCCGCGGCTCGCTCCCGCCGGGCACGACGCTCAGGGACCTGGGTGTCCACCAGCTGAAGGACCTGGGACGCCCGGAGCAGATCTTCCAGCTAGTCGCGGCGGGCCTGCGGGCGGAGTTCCCGCCGCTACGCTCGCTCGGCAATCCGGCGCTGCAGCACAATCTCCCGGCCCAGCTGGCGACGTTCATCGGCCGCGACCGGGAGCTGGCAGAAGTGCGGGCGCTGGTCCGATCCTGCCGTCTGGTCACCCTGACCGGGGCCGGGGGGTCGGGCAAGACCAGGCTGAGCCTGCAGGTGGCCGCCGAGTTGCTTGATGGGTCCGGCGACGGGGTCTGGCTGGTCGAGCTGGCTGCCGTCACAGACGAGGGCGCGGTGGCGCCGGCCATCTGCCGGGCACTGGGGATACCCACCCAGCCAGGCCGGGCCATCCCGGAGACTCTCCTCGACGCCCTTGCCCCCCAGGACGTTCTGATCGTGCTCGATAACTGCGAGCACCTGATCGGCGCCTGCGCCAAGACCGCCGATGCCATCGTGCGGCACTGCCCAAGAGTGCACCTTGTGGCCACCAGCCGCGAGCCGCTCGGCATCAACGGCGAGACCATTTACCGGGTGCCACCGTTGTCACTTCCCCCGCCCGGCGGCGCCGGCACCTTGGCGCCTGGATCCTCCGATGCCGTCGCGCTGTTCGTAGAGCGGGCCAAAGAGCAGGGCGCCGGCCTGCCCGTTGACGAGGAGACCGGCCCGCTGGTGGTGTCGATCTGCGCGCGGCTGGACGGGATGCCATTGGCCATCGAACTCGCCGCGGCCCGGCTTCGCTCGCTGTCGCTCGCTGCCCTGCACGACCGTCTCGACCAGCGCTTCCGCCTCCTGACCGGGGGGAGCCGCACCGCGCTGGAGCGGCAGCAGACCCTGGAGGCGACTGTCGACTGGTCCTACTCGCTTCTCAACAGTGCCGAGCAGCTGGTGCTGCGGCGCCTGTCGGTCTTCGCCGAAAGCTTCGACCTGGAGGCCGCCGAAGCGGTGTGCGGGTTCGGCGACATCGACGCGTTCGATGTCACCGGCCTTCTCGGATCGCTGGTCGACAAAAGCCTCGTCGTGGCAGAGCCCACCGGCGGGGCCTTCCGCTACCGGCTGCTGGAGACCATCCGCCAGTTCACCGCAGAACGGCGCGCCGAGGTCGGCGCGGACGAAGCCGCCGCCGTCGCAGCGGCCCACAGCGAACACTTCCTGGCGGTCGCGGAGGCGGCGGCACCTCATCTGGCCGGGCCTGACCAGGGCAGATGGCTCGCTCGCCTGGACACCGAGCAGGCCAACCTGCGGCGCGCTGCCGAGCATGCGGCCGGCCGGTCAGATGGGACCACGCGGGTGCTGCGCTTTGGTGCTGCGCTCCGGTTGTATTGGATGGCGCGCTCTGGCAACGAGGAGGCCCTCAGCCTGCTCGTGCCGGTGCTGGAGCGGCCGGGCGCCCGCACGGAGCCGGGGCTATTCGGCGAGGCACTGGTCACGGCCGCGACACTTGGGCAGTTTCATGACATGGCAGTGGCTCGGCAGCTTGGTGAGCACGCGGTGGAGTTCGCCCGCCAGCAGCGCGACGACCAGCTGCTGAGCGATTCCCTGATGATACTTGGCTCCACGTACTTCTACGCCGGCGAGCCGGAGCGGGGATTCCCCCTCGTGGAGGAGTCGGTCCAGTACGCCCGGCGGCTCGGCGAGGATGTCTTGCTGGGCGGGAGCCTCATGGTGTATCTGCTGTTCGCCGATCGCATCGGCCCAGTTCGCAGCGGGCAGCTGTTCGCCGAGGCCATCGCCTGCACCGAACGATCCGGCGACCGGTTTGCGGCCTGCCTGCTGCACAACAACGCAGGCAGCCACGCCCTGCGCGCAGGCGACATCCCCGCCGCCCGGGCCCACCTGGAGCAAGCAGCACGGCTCATGCAGGAGATCGGGCTCACAAGCCATTTCGTGTCGACCAACCTGGCCTGGGTGCTGCGCCAGGAGGGTGACCTGCCCAGCGCGCGGTCCAGGTTCGCAGAAGGCCTGCAGGTCAGCCGCCGCAACGGGGACCGTTCGGGTTTGGCCTACGCCAGCCTTGGCCTGGCGTGCCTCACCGCCGATGCGGGCGACTGGTACCAGGCAGGGCAGCTGCACGGTATCACCCAGGCCTTCCTAGACCGGACCGGAGAATGCTGGCAAGAGCCCGAAACGCGCTACCGCCATGACAGCATCAACAAGGTGCGTTCCGCCCTCGGCAAAGAGCAGTTCGAGCGCGCCTACACCCAGGGCAAGGCGCTCAGCCTCGACCAGGCCCTCAACCTCGCCCTCGGAACAGCCCGGTCAGCCTGACACAGATCGTTCGGTCGCGACATGTTGCGGCGTCTGATCCCTTTGAGCCAGCCATAAGCGAGCGCGTCCGCCGCCTGTCCACCTGTTTCTGGCCCGCCTGGGATCAGTCTGGCAGGCCCTCGATGATGCCGTAGAGGAAGATAACGGGCCGGATGATGCCCGGGCGCAGCAGGCCGATTGCGGGAGCCTGCGGTACTCGGTGTTGGTCCGCTCCCGCCCGCCGTGGTGGCAGGAGGGAGGCTCTCGAAGGCATCCTGTGACAAGACCTGCAAATGCCACGATCAGCCTTTGCCGGCCGCTTCTGTAAGACGTCGCCTACTCGCCGGTAAATCGGAATTCTGCCTGCCATGGACCGTCCACGTGGACAACCTCCCAGTAGCGTTCGGCGATGCGCTCCGGGTCAAAGGAAGTACCAGCAGCTATCTGCCCTGCGATCGTCAGCGTGGCCACACGGATGCCGTCCGGTTCCAGGTCAGCGCCCAGCATTGTCGCGGCCGACCGGAGAGCCGCCTTGCCGAGGGAAACGGTCGCAAGGGCCGGGATCGGGTGGTCGGCGAACCCGCCCCCGGTGACGAGGATGGTCCCGAAGCCGGCGGCCCGCATGGCCGGGGCGGCCACCTGCGCGACGACGATGGCGCTGATGACATCTACTGAATACGCCGCCTGGAGGTGGGCGACACTTGAGCTCAGCAGCCGGTCTGGAGCTCCCATGACGGCGTTATAGACGATGACGCCCGGTGCGCCATTTCCGAGATAGAGCTCCCTCATTCGGGCGCCCAGGCCATCGGGATCGCCAGCATCGGCCGCGATGGTGTTGATCTTGGCACCGGTATCGGCCAAGGTGCCCGCGAGGTCGCCGAGGCTGTCCGTGCTACGCGCCACCAGGGTTACCCGGTAGCCGCCCACGGCGAAGCGACGTGCCACGGCCATTCCAAGGCCAGGCCCCGCGCCGACCAGCAGAAGGTGGCGGCCATCGACTGCGCCGGGACCTGCGGCCTCGGCGGGGTCAGCGATCGTGCTTGCTTGGTTGCCAGGGTCGCCTGCTCGCTCGTTAGGCACGGGTGCCGTTCCTTTCGCGTCGACCGCCTCGGAGGGCGGCTCAGGCTGGTGGCTCTGTCGAGCCCCTGACCTCGCGGAATCATTCAGGTCCGCAGACAAGGCTGCGGCCGGGCAAGGCACACGCGTGATTTTAGGCCACGGCCACGCCGATCAACTACCGGCTGCCAGTGGAGCTGTTCCTCGTCGGCGAGCGATCTTGTAAGCCTGGTGCTGAGCAGAGGCGGCCGCAGCGAGCGGGTCGGCAGCGATGCCGACAGCTCGGCCAGGGCCCTTCTGCACCTGCCGGGCCGTCAGGTCCTTGAGCTTGACCGCACCGAGCTGGCCGGCGCGGCTGGATGCCGATCAGGCCAACCTGCGGCGCCGCCGGGCACGCGGCCGGCGACCCGGATGGGACGGCGATGGTGCTGCGGCTGGGGCGAGCCGGGGAAAGGTCTGCCCATCGGTCAGGAGTCTGTCGAGCGCGCCCGGCGGCTTGGCGACGATGTCGCCTCGACCAGGCCTTCAACCTCGCTCTCCGAAGACCAGCGTCGGCCTGATGCCCTGGGTCGTTCAGCCCGAGGGTGGTCGTGATCGGCCAGGCCTGGGCGGCCGCTATGGACAATGCGCCTGCTGCTTTCGCCGTCCTGTGGCGCTGCTGCCCACTGGCCAAGCGCGAGCTCCGAAAGCAGATGGTCTTTCACCGACGCAGCTAAACTTGCGGGCGTAGATGCCCGTGATTGAGGCGACGTGAGCCGGAACCGGCGGGGCCAAGCTACTATGAAGGGCCGCTGACGTGCGGTTTTCCGGGGCTATAGCTCAGTAGGTAGAGCACCTGCTTTGCAAGCAGGGGGTCAGGGGTTCGAGTCCCCTTAGCTCCACCAAATCAATTTGAACATTCAACTACATAGAGCCAAAAGGAAGCGCGAAGCATTTCACCTTACCCAAGCGCTTTCTTGCTGTATATGGCCCTGCGATGCCCAAACTGCGGTTCAAATTTAACCGGATCTTGAAAGGGTTTATATTCGAACCAGATAAGAAGGCAGCAGCATGAACGCATCAGGTTCAACGAAGTCGACGATCGCTCATGGAGGCTATCTCCCTAGCTAAGCATAAGAGCTACCTAAAAGCTCTTCATCCAGTGCGCGCTGCGCTGCTATGATAAAAGCCATGCCTAACCTCGTTATCGCTTACCCTAAACTTTCCCAGGCTGATTTTGAACAAATAGAATCGATACGAGCAGCACACGACGTGCAGTTTCAAATCGTTCGCCCTCACATCACCATCGTCTTTGGCACAAATAAGCTTACCCCATCGAGCTGGCCCAACACGCCATCGCCCGTACTCGCAGCCTTAAACCAATGGCACTACAATTCGATACCGTTAGAGTTGTGCCAGACGATACCGGCAGGTTCTTTCATACCTTTCTCATTCCATCAGAAGGCTACCAAGCAATCATCAACCTGCACTACACGTTGTATAGTGACAATCTGGCGAGCGAGCTTCGCGCTGATATTCCGTTCATCCCCCACCTGACCATTGGCATGAGCCAAAGGAAGGGGGAGATGGATGAGTTAGCCAAGCGCTTAATGGGCGAGAAGCCGAGCATCTCCGGAGTCTTAAATGCTTTGACTATAATAGAGTTTAATGGCTCAACGGTTACCGATTATCAAAGAATCGAGCTGGAGTAATTGCGAAGCACGTCGACTAATAGATGGAGAACACGGCGCCCTCCCGGCCCGCCAGCCTGGGCAGCCGCCGGTCGCGGACAATGCCGATGAACTCCTTGCCGAGCGCCCACGCGCCCGGCCAGTCGACGTTGCGCTTCAGACACAGCAGGCTGCGCAGCGGCATCTCCCCTGGTCGCGACTTTGTACATGACAGTGCTCCTTCCGGTCAGTCGATCAACGAGGACGGTGACGAGCTTCTGCTGAGCATCGTGGTGCGCCTCGGCCACGCGCCAAAACGCACTCTCGCTCGGCTATCTCGGCCGGATCGAGTGCCAGCCATTCCTTGACGGTCGCGAGCGGGACGCCAACGTGGCGAAGCGTCACGATCAGCCGTGCCTCTTCGAGGGCCTAGCCGGCCGCGCCGCATGCCCGCTGCATGCCCGACCGGCTCCGGTCTCCCGCGATCGGCTGGCCGTCTATCGAGCTTCCAGCACCGCCAGATCGCGAACCGCGAACCGGTAGTGCTCGATCTCCTCGTCCATCACCACGGCGATGCACTCGGCCACCGCGCGCTCTTCCTCCGGGTAGCCGGGAGCGGGCGAGCGCTGGCAGGCTCGTCCGAGGTCGGCATTGGCCAGGCCGGCGACGATGCGCCGCATCACGGCCATCCGGTCCGCGCGGGCGGCCATGATCTCGGCGTAGCCGGGCTGCGCGGTCAGGTCGATGCCGAGCGCGGCCGCGTCTGCGGGCGCGTACCAGCTCTGCGGCATGCCGAGCGGGTGGTAGGGCATTGGCTCGTCCAGCACCGTGCGGCTCGCCCAAGCGTCGGTGATGAACACCAGATGGCGCAGCGTCTGCGCGAACGACCACTCGTCGTTCACCTGCTCGCTGAGCGCCGCAGCGGGCAGCCGCCCGGCCCGCCCAGCCGCCTCCGCCCAGAGTCGTTCGATGGTGTCCCACATCGCGCGGAAGCCGTCGGCGTCCTGCACCTCGCGGAACTGCACCCGCTCCGGGTGCCGCCGGTCTAGTTCGGCGCTGACGAAGCCGACCACGTCGACGCCGTTGACGGTGACGTTGCTGAGGTAGCCGGAGATGCTGACGTCGACGAGCCAGCCGTCACGGATCGTGACACCGGTCATGTCACAGTCGGTGAACCGGGTGCGGCGCAGGTCCGCCACGTCGAACCGAGCTGCCCGGAACTCGGCGCTGCCGCCGCCGTCGCCGGCGCTGAACCGGTGCGGTCCGAACTGCGCGTCCATCGGGCCATCCTGCCACTCCGGCAGCAGGGCTCTCTGATCATTGGCTGCTGTCATGGCTCGTATCGTAGGTTCGATCCCGGACGATCTGCTTCCTCGACCACGGGACCACCTGACCTGAGTTCCGAGCTAAGCTCTCGCTATCGAGATCAATAATCTTATCAGAAGTGAGATTGATAGCGTATGATCTGGTCGTGGTGAACTCTGCCGACCTGCTCCTGCATCCTGTGCGGCTGCGCATCGTGCAGGCGTTCCTTGGCGACAGGGCGCTGACAACGGCGCAGCTAAGCGCGGAGCTGTCCGATATTCCGGCCGCCAGCCTGTACCGGCATGTGGCCCGCCTGGTCGACGCCGACGTGCTTCAGGTGGTAGCCGAGCGCCGCGTCCGGGGCGCGGTGGAGCGCACGTACGTGCTGCGTCTTAGCGCCGCCAGCATCGGGCCGGACGAGGTCGCCTCGATGAGTGCCGATGATCACCGACAGGCGTTCATGGCGTTCGTCGGCGGACTCCTCGCGGACGCTGATCGCTATCTGCAGCGCCCCGGCTTCGATCCACTCCGCGATCAGGTGAGCTACCGGATAGCAGGTATGTGGCTCGATGACGCCGAGTACGCCGAGCTGCTGCGCGACCTGGTCCGGGTGCTCCAGCCCCGGCTGGCCAATGCGCCGAAGAAAGGCCGCCGACGCCGCATCCTCGCGACAGTGCTCCTGCTGGGAGACGACGCACCTGCCGATGACAAGGAGTTGAGTTCATGAGCAGTCAGTAGGTGCGCTTCGACAGCGACGGGTGTGCACTCGCGGGAACCTCTACCGAGGCGGCGAACCCGGTCGCCGCCGCGCTCCTGATCACCGGCTCCGGCCGGACAGACAGAGACTCTGACGCCCGGCTGCCCGGCGGGCTGAAGCTGCGAGCCGGGATTACGAAGGCGGTTGCCGAGGCCCTGGCTGCAGCGCACGTGTCGGCACTTCGATACGACAAGCGCGGTGTCGGCCGCAGCGGCGGTGACTATTACAGCGTTGGGATGGCGCAGCGTCTGACGGACGCGCGAGCGGGCCTCGACTGGCTCGCCGCCCGGACCGGCGGCCTGCCGCTGCTGGCCATCGGGCATAGCGAGGGGGCGTATCACGCGGGCCAGCTCGCCGCTGATAATGCCGTCGCCGGCGCGGTCTTGCTGGCCGGGTCGGCGCAACCCGGGGGTGAGGTCCTCAGCTGGCAGACGCGGCAGCTGGCTGCGCGGTTGCCAGCGTCGGCCAGGTTGATCCTGCGGATTATGCGCACGGACGTGATAAAAAGCCAGCGTAAGAACCAGGACCGGATCATGGCCTCGTCAGCGGATGTCATCCGCATCCAGGGCCAGCGCATTAATGCCCGCTGGTTCCGAGACTTCGTGGCTTACGACCCTGCGCCGGTATTGGCCCGCATCACCGTGCCGATACTGGCGATCACCGGCGGACACGATCTCCAAGTGCCGCCTGAGGACATCGAGGCCATCGGCCACCTGGTCAAAGGAGACTTCGAGGGCCGTGTCGTCGGTGATCTCAGTCATCTGCTCCGGCCCGATCCTGACTCGGTCGGCCCGCGCGGCTACCGTCAGGCCGTCCGCCAGCCGGTGAGCCCCGAGATCCTGCGGCTGATCACCAGCTGGCTGGCCAGCCAATGGGGACAGGGGACGAGAACGACGAGAACCCGTGGCGGCCGCGTCGCGATGAAGCAGGTGACGCATGAGGCATGCCCATGCCGGAGTGCGTGCTGGCGGCAGCATCCGGCGGCTGACCTCATCTGCCGGCCCGCTCAGCGCGCCGCCTCGGCGATTAGCCAGTGACGTGCAAGCTGCGAGCCGCAGAGTAGCCGTACTGGAGGTAGCCAGCCAGATCCGAGACAACTGCGCGGTAGTCGAAGTGGCCGGCAGCTGTGCCCTTGATCGTGAAGCTGAATGACCCGCTGCTGCTCTCGTGCGCCGTCGCTACGTCGTACCAGCGGCCTGACCGCTCGACCTGCAACTCGACCGTGCGGCCCTTGCCAGCCGGGCTGCCCACGCCGCTGCCCGTCGTCGAGTGTCCCTTCTTGATCGTCGAGGCCTTCAGGCTGAACGACACGCTCTGAGTGCCGAGCACGGGATACCCCCAGGCCGGGTCCGTGCCCAGGACCAGCCCAGTGCCGCGGGAGTCGAGCGCCACGGCAAAGGTGTTGTTTCGCGTCGCGTTTCCGAGATCCACTGCGCGGCTCCAGTTGGAGCCGTTGGAGGTCGACCGCTCGATGAGCTCGTAGATCTTCGAGGAGTGCGTCGACGAACTGAAGACGTGCACCCGTCCGCTCGGCTCCTGGTCGATCGTGAACCATTCGGGCCCGCCGCCGTTGAGGCCCGGCACAGCGTGCGGCGGCCCGAAGCTCGTGCCGTTGAATAGCCGAAGCTCCAGGGATTGCTTCCCGGTCGCCGACATGGTCAGCAGCGCGCCGCCGGATATACCGATCAGCTGCTCACGGCTGAACTTACCCACGTTGTGGTAAGAGCTGGACGCGTTGAAGTTGCTGAAGGGCGGCGCGAAGGCGACGTAGGTGGTGTAGTGGGTGCCGTCAAAGTCAGATGCGACCAGCGCGCCGCCCTTGTAGCTGCCGACCCCGAAATCGGTAGCAGCCTGCTTGGTCGCAGTGGCGAAACCGGCCGGCGGTCCGCTGGCCCCGACAGAGACGCTCTCAACCTGCGCGCCGCTGCTGTCGTCGCCCGCGCCAAACACGATGTGGCCGTCGATCAGTGCCGCGGCGGTCACGCCCAGGGCGCTCGGCGTTCCGACCTGGACCGGCGCCCCGAAGCTGGCGCCGCCATCCGTGGAGGTGTACAGGTAGTCGAACTCTGTCGTGTTCTGGAGAACGACGACCTGATTCGCCGACGGTGCGAACACCTGAGGAGTACCGAACAAAATGTTAGCGTCGCCATGCGTCGTGATGGTTGTCTTACGCGAGCACTTGTGTCCGCCGCGCGCCAGGACGCAGACCACGAGCTTGTTGCTGGAGATGTCATACGCCGTCACGATGCTGCCGTTCGACTCGATCGCAACGCTGCCGGGTGATGACGCCGCACCGATCTTGAACGGAACCAGCTCTGGCTGCGGGTCCCCTTTCACGCCGCCAGCCGGCGCGGCGGACGCAGCTGTTAGCGCCGTCCCCAGCGATAGCAAGCTGACCGTGCTGATGGCGACGGCATACCGGCGCATGCGGGACATGGGTACTCCTTAGTAGCGGCAAGTCTTTAGCCGTGTGGCGCTCTGCACAGCGCAGGCGTGATTGAGCCTAGGCGCCGGAACTTCTCATTTGAATCCTCGGAACCATGTATTCCTGGCCCTAGTGGAGGTCGGGACAGCCCGAATAGGCCGATCCGGGCGGGACTTGTTATAACGCCGCGGCGGATTGCCTGGCTCACGCTGGGGCTGCGCCGGCGGCCGATTCTCCGGGCCACGCGGTGCAAACCGGGTTGGGGACGATGAGTCCTCTCAGCGGACCCGCAGGGTGGTCAGGTTTAATCGATCATATGTTTGAATACAGGCATGGTCCAGGACCAACCAGCCCCATGGCCGGGCTTCCCCGACGAGTGCCGCAGCCACCATCCATGGCGGCCTGGCACAGTGACCATCAGCTGGGAGCCATGTGATTGCGAGGCAGCCCAGGCGGCTCGCGGTGGCCATCTCAAGGTCGCCTGCAACGCACCAGGCTGCCGGGAACTGTGGTGGGCGCCGCGCCACCAGCCGACCAGGATGCCCCGGATCCTGGGCCACCACCGGCCGGGATACCGCTAGCCGCCAACTCCTGCCAATTTCGGGGAAACGGGTCCGCGCCCGCCAGCTCCGCCCAGCTAGCTCGCGGTCTTCCCGAGCACGTCGATGACCTCGGCGGTTGTGGCAGTCTCGCCGAGCCGGGGGAAGATCCGCTGCACGCTGCTGCGGTGAGCGTCGGCGTCGGCGTCGGTCATGGCGTCGGTGGCCAGGACGACGTTGTAGCCGTGGTCGTAGGCAGCGCGCGGTGGACTCAACCCCCGAGGTGGTCAAGATCACTAACGTGGACTCTGCCGGAGCGGGCTCGCTATGGATGACCGGCAACAACGTGATCGATCGTGTCGATCCTGCCACTGGCCGCGTCACCGGGGCCATCCCAGTAGCCGGCGTCGACCGGGTGTACTTCTGGCATGGCTCGGCCTGGGCTGTGACGTCGTCCGCGGCCGCAAGGGCAAGCATCGTCCAGATCAACCCGGCCACGAATAAGGTGACTGGCAAAGCCGTCGGCCTTGGTTCGGCATCAGTCGTCCTCGCACGCAGTCCAACTGGCCTGTGGGCGGTTAATTCCAGCCAGCAACTGCTGTACCTGGTGCTCCGCGCCCTTTCGCGCGGTTGACTCTGCACGCTTACAAGACCGCCCACTACGGCATGCGGCTGGCGGCCGTCCGAACGGCCGCAAGGAGGCCGTGCCGTCGTGCTCTGCGTTGCCTGCCGATAGCAGGAACTGACAAAGCAGGCATGAAACTTCTCGTAAAGGCTGTCAGAACCAGTCCGCTAGTTATGGCATCCTGCGCCCATGACCAGTCGCGAAGTCGCCGGCCGGCTCGCCACACGAGCCAGGCAGGGCGCCATCAAGGTGCCGGAAATCACCGCGTGGTTCTGGGTAGCCAAGGTACTGACCACCGGCATGGGCGAGGCAGCCGCGGACTTCCTGTACTTCCGCTTCGGCAAGGTACCTACTGCTGCGGTCGGCGCCATCCTGCTGGCCGTTGCCCTGGTGCTCCAGTTCCGCTCCCGGCGCTATAACACCTGGATCTACTGGCTTGCCGTCACTGCGGTCGCCGTCACCGGAACAATGGCTGCCGACGGGCTGCACCTGGTCGTCGGGCTCCCGTACAAGGAGACCACGGCGCTGTACGCCGTCCTGCTGGCGGTTATCTTCGTCGCCTGGTACCTGACTGAACGCACGCTGTCGATCCACAGCATCACCACCTTCCGCCGGGAACTGTTCTACTGGGCCACGGTCATGGCGACCTTCGCGCTCGGAACGGCGCTCGGCGACCTGACTGCCGTCACCTTCAAACTGGGTTTCTTCTCCTCGGCGGTGCTGTTCCTGGTGGTGATCGCGATCCCGGCAGTCGCCTGGCGACTCGGCATGAACTCCGTGCTGGCCTTCTGGTTCGCCTACACCGTGACGCGGCCACTCGGTGCCTCCGTCGCAGACTGGCTGGGCGTGCCAGCCAGGCTAGGCGGCCTGGACTGGGGACGCGGCGTCGTCGCTGTGGTGCTCGCAGTGCCGATCATCGCGGTCGTTGCCTATATGGCCATCTCGGGAATCGACGTCGCAGGCGACCGGGATTCGGTTCAGCTGTCCGGCCGGGCACGGCACCGGGCAGCCTGAAACCCGGCGTGCAAATCGGCGCCGAAGGTCCTATCCGCAACCATTACTTAGCTGCCCGCTGTACGAGTACGAATTCGGCGGCATTTCCCGGAATGACACCCGGACCAGCTGATTCGGCGGATCGCGGCACGATTCGAAATCTCGTCAGCGGTCAGGCCGCGCGCCGAATCCGGTGTCTGCTACCGTCGAGGCGTTAAACAGATTCTGTAATTTCGGGGAATTAAGCCTTGCCCATTTAGGTCATTGCTTTGCCATTTACCTTATAGCAGACCGGAGCGGTTCTTCACGGACCGGGCACAGGCGAGGTCCGACGGGCATGCGGGGGAAGCGGCTGTGCTCGGGAGAACGCGGTGAGACGGGCGCAGACTCGTCCCGGGCGTCGGCGGGCACCGGCCCATGCCCGCGGCCTGCGGCTGCAGGAGCGAATGGTATTCGGGCTGATTTTTGCCCTCATGGCGGCGTTCGTTGCCGTGGTTACGCTGTCGGCGGCTGAGGCGAGGAACGACGCTGCCGTCACGACGCCATCGGGACTTGCGCGCGCCCGCATATCGGCGGGATCAGCCGGGTCGACCGTGGCGCGCGCTCGCCTTAACGCCGAACTCGCGGCGGCATTGCGGACGAAAGTCGGCACTGGCCCGGGCACGCTCGCGGTCGGCGCCATCGACAGGGCTACCGGCAGCATGGCGGTCTACAACGGTGGTCTTCGCTTCCATTGCGGGAGCATCGTCACAGCGGACATCCTCGCAGCGCTGCTACTGCGGTACCAGCACGGCGGTGAGCCGGTCGCAGCCCAGGACGCCAGCCTCGCTACGGAGATGATCGAGGACAGCAGCCCCGCCGCGGCTAGCGTGCTATGGCGGCTAGGCGGTGGCGTGGCCGGCATCGAAGCCGCCAACAGGGTGCTGCAGCTCGCGCACACGAGCATGGGCACCGGCGGCCGCTGGGACCTGACCAGCACGACCGCCATTGATCAGCTTCGCTTGCTGACGGACCTAACCTCGGCAACCTCGCCGCTGGATGCAGCGGCGCGGGCATATGCGGTCGGCCTGATGGAGCACGTGGCGGCGGGCCAGCGGTGGGGCGCTCCGGCTGCCGCGACCCCCGGTACCAAGTACGCGGTCAAGAGCGGCTGGCTGCCAGACCCGCGGCTGCTCGTTGTCAACACCATCGGCATAGTCCGGCGCGACGGCGCGGAACTGCTGATCGTGGTGCTGTCCGAAGGCAACCCGACCAAGGCCGCTGGCATCGCGCGGGCTGAAGCCGCGGCTGCCACAGCGGCCGAGGTAGTCACGGCCAGCAGGCCGTGACGCCGGGGTAAGCCCGTGAGACCCGCCGGCCGGGCCGGCTAGCCTGACTGCCTGCGCTGCTGCCCGGTCCGTGCCGGTGAACTGCTGGCAGCGTTTCGTGCGGACCGGAGTGACGGCGATGATCCTGACGATCGCGACAACTCACCGGCCCGCCACCGACCTCGGCTATCTGCTGCACAAGCACCCGGACCGGCATCACGTCGCCGAACTGAGCTTCGGAACTGCGCATGTGCTGTTCCCGGTCGCCTCGGCGGACCGGTGCGAAGCCACGGTGCTGCTGGAGATCGACCCGATCGGGCTGGTGCGAGCCAGCCACCACCACGGCAATCAGGGCAGCCTGGCACATTACATCAACGACCGGCCGTACGCGGCGTCGTCCTATCTCAGCGTCGCGCTGGGCAGGTTGTTCGGGACCGCGCTGGGCGGCCGCAGCAAGGAACGGCCGGAGCTTGCCGCTCTTGCCATCCCGCTGGAGATCGGACTGCCCGTGTTGCCGTGCGGCTCCGGCCAGCAGCTGGTGCGGCGGCTGTTCGAGCCCCTCGGCTATCACGTGACGGCGGCACCGATAACGCTTGACCCGCAGTTCGCCGAGTGGGGCGACAGCCGCTACCTGGCGGTGACGCTCGCTGCGACGGTCACCCTCCGCGATGCGCTTGAGCACCTCTTCGTCCTGCTGCCGGTTCTCGACGACGACAAGCACTACTGGGTCGGAACCGACGAGGTCGACAAGCTGCTGCGCCGCGGCGGACAGTGGCTTGCCCGGCACCCGGACAAGGACCTGATCGCCCGCCGGTATCTCCGGCACGACCGCCAGCTCACCAGGGCAGCACTGGCCAGGCTAGTCGCCGACGAGGCAAGCGACCCTGACCGAGCGGACGCCGAGAACGACGCCGCCGAGGCAGCGGCCGAGCGCAAAGTCGGCTTGCACGACCAGCGGATCGAGAGCGTGGTCACGGTGATCACGCGGGCCGGCGCGCAGCGGGTGCTCGATCTCGGCTGCGGGTCGGGCCAGCTGATCGCTGCGCTCCTCAAGCAGGGCAGCGTGCGGCAGGTCACCGGCCTGGACGTATCGCACCGCGCGCTCGAGGCCGCGGTCAGGCGGCTGCACCTTGACCAGATGTCAGCCAGGGCACGAGCCCGGGTGGAGTTGCTGCACGGCTCGCTTACCTACACCGACGGCAGGCTGCGCGACTTTGACGCCGCCGCGGTTGTCGAGGTAATCGAGCATCTTGACCCGCCGCGGCTGGCCGCGTTCGAGCGCACTGTCTTCGGTCATGCCCAGCCGGGGCTGATCGTGCTGACGACTCCGAACGCTGAGTACAACGCGCTGTTCGAGAAGCTGCCCGCCGGCACGCTCCGCCATGCCGACCACCGGTTCGAGTGGACCAGGGCAGAGTTCGGCGACTGGGTTGCTGAGGTGGCCGGACGACACGGTTACCGGGCGCGGCTGGCCGGGATCGGGCCGGAAGACGTGCACCTAGGCTGCCCGACTCAGATGGCAGTGTTCAGCCGATGACCGACCCCGCCACCCCGCCGGGCCGCAGCAGCGCGGTGAAGATTCCCGACTTGTGCCTGGTCGTACTGATCGGGATCTCTGGCTCTGGCAAGTCAACATTTGCCGCCAGCCAGTTCGCTGCAACGGAGGTCATCTCCTCCGATTTCTGCCGCGGCCTCGTGAGCGATGACCCGAACGATCAGTCAGCCACCTCCGACGCCTTCGAGGTGATGCACTTCATTGCGGCCAAACGGCTGGCAGCTGGCCGGCTGACCGTGATCGATGCGACCAGCGTTCAACCCGAAGCGCGCCGGTCACTGATCGCGCTCGCTCGCCAGCATCATGTGCTGGCCGTGGCGATCGTGCTTGACTTGCCGGAGCGGCTCTGCCTGGCGCGCAATACGGCCAGAGCCGATCGTGACTTCGGTGCCCACGTGCTCCGGCAACAGCACAGCCAGCTCCGCCGCGGGCTGCGCGGACTGCGCCGGGAAGGGTTCCACCGGGTTTACATCCTTTCCAGCGAGGCTGACATAGCCGCCGCTACGGTAACCCGCGAGCGGGTGTGGAACGACATGCGTGACCGGCACGGCCCGTTCGACATCATCGGGGACGTGCACGGCTGCTACGACGAGCTTGCGCAGCTACTGGGCCGTCTCGGTTACCGGGCAACGGCCGACGGCACGACGGCCAGTCACCCGGCCGGGCGGACGGCGGTCTTCGTTGGCGACCTGGTTGACCGCGGCCCGGCCACACCCGCCGTGCTGAGACTGGTGATGGGCATGACCACCGCAGGTGCCGCTTTGTGCGTGGCCGGGAACCACGAGGCGAAGCTGGTGCGGGCACTACGCGGCCGGGACGTCACCATCGGCCACGGGCTGGCTGAGAGCCTGGCCCAGCTGGCGGCGGCGGGCGAGGGGTTCGCCGCCGAGGCGACCGCGTTCATGGACGGGCTGCTCGGGCATCTGGTGCTCGACGACGGCAAGCTGGTCATCGCCCATGCGGGCTTGCCGGAGGCCATGCACGGACGGGCCTCGGCCGCGGTGCGGGCATTTGCGCTCTACGGCGACACAACGGGCGAGACCGACGAGTACGGCCTGCCGGTGCGCTACCCATGGGCTGAGGATTACCGCGGCCGGGCCATGGTGGTATACGGGCATACGCCGGTCCCGGAGCCAGAGTGGGTCAACGGAACGATCTGCATCGACACTGGCTGTGTGTTCGGCGGCAAGCTCACTGCGCTGCGCTACCCCGAGCGCGAACTGGTGAGCGTCCCGGCCGGCCAGGTGTACTACGAACCAGCCCGGCCGCTGGTCCCGGCTGGCGGCCAAGGCCGAGCCGATGCCGAAGCTGGGCCGGCCGCCGGCACCGAACGTGCCGCCGCCGAACTGAAGATCGACGACGTTATCGGCAAGCGCATCGTCCAAACGCGGCTGACCGGGGGCACCGTGACCATCCGGGAGGAGAACGCGCTCGCGGCGCTCGAGGTGATGAGCCGGTTCGCGATCGATCCGAGGTGGCTCATCTACCTGCCGCCGACCATGTCGCCGACGGCTACCGCGAACGAGCCGGGCTTGCTGGAACACCCGCACGAGGCGCTAGCCGCCTTCCGGGCGGCCGGCGTGCAGGAAGTGATTTGCGAGGAAAAGCACATGGGATCGCGCGCGGTCGTGATCGCCTGCCGGGACAGTGCTGCCGCGGTCCGGCGGTTCGGCGCCGACAGCCCCGGCGCGATTTACACGCGGACCGGGCGTGCTTTCTTCGCCGACGCCGCGACGGAGCGGGAGATGCTGGGCCGGGTGATCGCCGCAGCCACGGCAGCCAGGCTCTGGGAAGAGCTCGACACCGACTGGGTGGCGCTTGACTGCGAGCTGATGCCGTGGTCAGCCAAGGCTGGCGACCTGCTGCGGACCCAGTACGCACCGGTGGCGGCTGCGGCTGCCGCAGCGCTGGCGGCCGCCGCGACGGCGACCGGGGCAGCGGTGAGCCGCGGCGTCGATGCGGCCGGACTGCTGGCGCGCCTAACGGACCGCCGGGGACAGGCGGCCCTGTTCAGGGACGCCTACCGGCGGTACTGCTGGCCCGTGCGCACCACCGCCGACCTGACGCTGGCTCCGTTCCAGCTCCTCGCCGCGGAGCACGGAGTACTGGCGCTCCGTCCCCACACCTGGCACCTTGAGCTGGCCGACCGGTTGTGCGAGCAGGATCCGGTGACCTTCCGCCGGACGGCCGCTGTCCGGGTGGCACTCGGGGACGAAGCGAGCGAGGCGGCCGCGACCAGCTGGTGGCAGGAACTTACAGCTGCTGGTGGCGAGGGCATGGTCGTCAAGCCAGCACAGGTTGTGCACCGCGGCTCACGAGGGCTATCCCAGCCCGGTATCAAATGCCGCGGTCGGGAATACCTGCGCATCATCTACGGGCCTGAGTACCTGGCTGAAGCCAATCTGTCCAGGCTGCGCGGCCGCAACGTCGGCCACAAGCGCTCGCTTGCGTTGCGCGAATTCGCCCTCGGCATCGAGGCGCTCGAGCGGTTCATCGCCGGAGAGCCGTTGTACCGCGTGCACGAATGCGTCTTCGGTGTGCTCGCGCTGGAAAGTGAGCCCGTTGACCCGCGCTTGTAGTGGATTTCGCGGCTTAATGCCAGGCGGAGCATGCCGCCATGTCAGGTTTCCTCGGTGGCGTAGACGACGAACGGAGCATCGTTCTGCTCTTCATCTTGGCCCTCGACCAGTCCTCGCGTGCGGATCTCGCCGGCGAGGGATAGCCCCAGCTTCTCCATGACCCCGCGGGAGGCGAGGTTGTGGCGCTCAGTAAACGCAATGACCCGACTTGCCCTCAGCTCCTCAGCAGCAAAGGACAGGGCGGCTGTCCCGACTTCTGTGGCCATGCCCCGCTTGCGGAAGTTGGTCAGCATGGCCCACCCGACTTCGAGCCGGCTGGCCCGCCATTGGGGGTCCTCGAGCAGGGCGTCGATCTGCGCCGTGGACGACGCGTTCGATGGCAGGCGCGACAACCCGCCACGACCTACGAGATCTCCGCTTGTCCGCTCGTAGGCCATCCACTTGCTGACCCCGTCGCTCATCCACGCCCTGGCGCACGAGGAAGCAAACGCCGCCGCGTCGTCGCGAGTCCACGTCCCGGCATACCAGGTGGCCACCCACGGGTCTTGGTGGAGCCGGAACAGGTCCTCAGCGTGTTCCGGACCGATCGGCACGAGCAGGAGACGCTCGGTCTCTACGCGCATGAGGGCAGTCTTCTCGTCAGCGACTGACCAGTCCACAGATTTCCTTGCGTCCCGTCGACCCGCGCTTGTAGTGACCGGCGAGCCCTGGCAGGACACCGTTCCCCTGCTAATGCGCGGCAAAGCTCTCGATCAGATGGCTGAATGCCCAACGTGACTGGACTATCCCTGAGCAGGAGTTGGAATCGATCGCGCCCGGGCAGCGGCCGTTGTCTCGCTGGATAGCCCAGATGGTGATCAGGCTGATGGGGTGGTGCTGCCGGGTGTAATACAGGATGTCCTGTACCTCGCTGAGGTAGGTGACTTCGGTCTTCCTAGGGAAGTCATCAATGCCCGGCAGCAAAGTGATGCCGATCATCCGCCAGATCTGCCGCGAGCTCAGCCGCGGGAGCAGGTGCGCGAGCTGCCAGTGCGCGCTGTCGAGCGCCTCAATTGCCTCGGTGCCCATGTCGGAGTCGCGATTGCTGTTGTAGTAATCGAACGCCATGATGTTGACGGCGGCGATCCGGACGCCATGCACGATCGCGCTCTTGACGATCGCCAGGCAGTTGTCGGGCAACCCGTTGGGTGCGACGCCCAGCGTCAGCACGATCTGGACATGCCGGTGGGTCCGGGCGGCCCAGTGCTGAAGCAGTGCGATCGCCGCGCTCCGCCGCGCAATGCCGGCTTTGTTGTTCAGCGAGTTGGCCTCAACGTCCATGTCCAGCCGGGTAACGCCGTAAGTCCTTACCACAGACTCATAGGCGCGGGCGATCTTCGGAACGCTGCGGCAGGAGTCGGCGATCTCGGTGCCGCCCTGGTCGGCGCTGTAGCCGCCGAATGACGGCACCACGTCGCCGCCCATGCGGCGCAGCGCGGCGATCTGCCGGACGTACCTGCCACCTGGCTTGACGGGTTGCTTCCGGTAGCCGTTCCAGGTCAGCGTGCAAGAGCCGCGCTTGGCAGTCTGCAGGAACGCAAGGGTCAGGTAACGGGCTCCTGACGCCCGGGCGACGCGCGTGATGCTGTCGCTGGTCCACGCCTCGAAGTACGGCGCGTACACCAGCCCCGCCCGGCCGTGCGATCCGCCGGGCCAAGCGGCGGACGTCGTCCCGGCGCGGCCGGTGCCCGAACTGCCGGCCCAGGCGGCGGTGACGGATGCGGTGACCAGGGATCCGGCCAGGGCAGCGGCAAGGCCGAACCGGACTGGCCTGGTCCACCTGCTGGGCAGCATTCTCATCGGGCTCAGCTCTCTGTGTGGCAGGATCGTGCGCGGCAAACTCCGACTTGACAGATTTTGTGAACTTTACTGCTATACGGCAGGTGCTGCCAAGCACGCGAACCGCCAGGCTCGACTGCCTGCGGCCGGTCTCAGGCCGGGCGAACGGGGCGGTAGGCAGGTTCCCACATGAGCCGCCTGACCTTGCCGGCGACATCATCGCCCAGGTCGGTTCGCGCTACGCCGTCAGCTATCGCTGCCCGGGCCACCGCCTCGGCTACCACCTGCGAGGTATCGCGCAGCGCCGCAACCTCGGGCAGCAGCGGAGCGCCGGCCGCGGTGATGTCGACCAGGCTTGCCACCGCGTGACCGGCGGCGCTGAGCATGCCGTCGGTGATCTGCGTCGCCCGGGTGGCGATCGCGCCAAGGCCCAGGCCGGGGAATACCAGGGCGTTGTTGGCCTGGCCGATGCGGTAGCGGGTGCCCTTGTAGTCGACCGGGGGGAACGGGCTACCGCAGGCCACCAGCGCGCGGCCGTCTGTCCATTCGAGCAGATCCGCCGGACGGGCTTCGGCCAGTTGGGTGGGATTGGACATCGGCATGATGACCGGGCGGCTGATGTGTGCGGCCATCTCCCGCACGATGTCCTCGGTGAAGGCTCCGCCGCGGGCCGAGGTCCCGATCAGCACGGTCGGCCGGACCCGGCGTACGACCTCGGCCAGCCCGATCCCGCCAAGCGACTCCTCGCGCTGCCAGTCGGCCAGCTCGGCGGCCGGTCGCGCATACCGGAGCTGGTCCTCGGTCGCGCGATCGTCGCCGGCGACGATCAGCCCGAACCGGTCGACGGCCCAGAACCTGGCCCGAGCCTGGTCCGGCGTCAGACCGGTCGCGACTAGAGCAGCATTGAGCTGGTCGGCTATTCCGGTACCAGCGGTTCCCGCGCCGAAAATCACGATGCGGTGGTCGGGAAGCTTGCGCCCGGTCGCCCGGACCGCGGCGAGCACGGCGGCCAGGTTCACCGCCCCGGTCCCCTGCACGTCGTCATTAAAACTCGGCAGCTGGTCGCGGTAGGCGGCTAGCAGCCGCCGCGCGTGAGCCGGATCCATGTCCTCCCAGTGCAGCAAAGCACCGGGGAAGACGGTCCGGACACCGGCCACGAATGCGGCGAGGAACGCGTCGTAATCGGCCGCGGATACACGCGGGTGCCGGTTACCGATATAGAGCGGATCCGCCAGCAGGCTCAGCCGGTCTGTTCCGACGTCCAGCATCACCGGCAGCGACCGGTGCGGCTCGACGCCGGCCGCCGCGGTGTAGACCGCGAGCTTGCCCACGGCGATGTTCATGCCACCGACACCCCAGTCGCCGATACCGAGAATCGCGCCGGCATCGGTGGCGACGATGAGGTCTACCTCGTCGGCGCCGAGGCCGGGCGCCCGCAGCGACGCCTCGATCAGGTCAGGCTGGTCTACCGACAAGTAGACGCCGCGGGGCCGCCGGTACTCGTGGCTGTAGTTCTCGATCGCCTGCCCGACTGTCGGCGTGTACACAACGGGCAGCATCTCGCTCAGGTGATCAGAGAGCAGGCGGAAGTAGAGCACCTCGTTGCGGTCATGCAGCTCATTCAGCAGCACGTTGCGGCCGAGGTCAGAAGACTGCCGCAGGTATTGCGCGTACACGCGGCTGGCCTGCTGCTCAAGCGTCATGTGCCCGGCGGGGATCAGCCCGATCAGGCCGAGTTCGGCACGCTCCTGATCGCTGAACGCCGTGCCCTTGTTGATCCGCGGCTCGGCGAGTACCTGGCGGCCGCGCAACGTTGTGCGCCAGGCCCCGTCCTCGTCCAGCCACAGTGTCCGCACCTGCGTTCGTCCCTTCGCCCGTAGCGTGCCGCCGCTGTGCTGTTATCTTGCCGGCGCTGTTGATCGCGGCACTGTCCCTTCGCCGCGCTGCCTCCCATGATGCAGTCAGCGTTGAGTTCGCGGGACCAAGGTCTTGCGGAAGTAGTCGATGGTAGGCACCAGGCCCGCCTCGAGCGGGACCGAGGGCTCCCAGCCGAGCAGTTCCCTGGCCCGGCTGATGTCCGGCTTGCGCCGGGCCGGATCGTCGGCCGGGAGCGGCTGGTACTCGATGGGCAGCTCACTGCCGGCCAGCGACTGAACCAGGCTGGCAAGTTCCAGCATGGTGAACTCGCCCGGGTTGCCGAGATTAACCGGCCCGGTCACCTCGGGATCTGAGTTCATCAGCGCGATGAGCCCATTGACCATGTCATCGACATAGCAGAACGACCTGGTCTGCGAGCCGTCGCCGAACACTGTCAGCGGCCTGCCTGCCAGCGCGCGCACAATGAAGTTCGACACCACCCGGCCGTCGTTAGCCAGCATGTTGGGCCCGTAGGTGTTGAAGATCCGGGCAACCTTGATCGGCAGCCGGTGCTGCCGGTAGTAATCGAAGAACAACGTCTCGGCGCACCGCTTGCCCTCGTCATAGCAGGACCGGATCCCGATCGGGTTGACGTTTCCCCAGTAGGTCTCGGGCTGCGGGTGCACGGCGGGGTCGCCGTAAATCTCGGAGGTTGAACTCAGCAAGATCCGCGCGCCCAGCCGCTTGGCGAGCCCGAGCATGTTGATGGAGCCGTGCACGCACGTCTTGGTGGTCTGGACCGGGTCACGCTGATAGAAGACCGGTGATGCCGGGCAGGCGAGGTGATAGATCTGGTCCACCTCGATGTACAGCGGGAAAGTGACATCGTGGCGGACCAGCTCAAAGCGCGGATGGCCGAGAAGGTCGATCAGGTTGTGCCGCGAACTGGAGTAGAAGTTGTCCACGACCAGAACGTCGTGACCATGCTCAAGCAGCCGCCGGGACAGGTGCGAGCCGAGGAAACCCGAGCCGCCGGTGACCAGGACGCGCTGCCCGGAAGGATCCTGGGTACCCGGCCGGCCGACTTTACCGTCTGATTGCACTCCCACTCCTTGGGCTAAGCTGGCGGCTGATGGTCAAGGGCGAGTCGCTGAGCCCTGCTGAGCCTATCGGGGCTCTTATCCTATTTATCCAGTAAGGTCTTTGTATGAAGCTGTCGATCCTGATGCCCGTGTACAACGAGTACACGACCCTGGCCGCTGCGGTGAAGGAGGTACTCGGGGTCGACTTCCCGTGCGAGACCGAACTTGTCATCGTCGACGACGGCAGCACGGACGGCACCAGGGAACTGTACCCGTCGCTGACCGACGATCCGCGGGTGAGCGTGCACCTGCACGACCGCAACCAGGGCAAGGGAGCCGCGATCCGCACGGCGGCGACGGTTGCGACTGGCGACTACGTGATCATGTGCGATGCCGACCTTGAGTACGCGCCCGCGCAGATCCCGTCCCTGCTGGCTCCGGTACTCGCCGGCGACGCCACGGTCGTCTACGGGACGCGGACCTTCGGCAGCCATAATTCGTATTCCTACATTTACGTGCTCGGTAATAAGGGCGTTACAACGTTCGCGAACGTCCTGTTCAACTGCTACATCAGTGACCTTGAGACATGCTTCAAGCTGATCCCCGCTCAGCTCTACCGGGATCTGGACATCCGCGAGACCGGCTTCGGGATGGAGGCTGAAGTCACTGGCAAGCTGCTGCGGCGGCGAATCCCCATCTATGAGGTGCCGATCACCTACAAGGCGCGCACCCGCGAGGCAGGCAAGAAGCTGACCTGGCGGGATGGCGTCGAGGCCATCTGGATCCTGCTCCGCACCCGCGTCAGCCGCGTCAACGCGCCGGGTTAGCGGGCTACAGGTCCCCTGACCACAAGGCGCGAACCGAGTCGATGGTGTCGGCTTCGGCCGCGCTCTTATCGGGCCGGTACCTGAGCACTCGCGCGAACCTGAGCGTGACCCCGCCCGGATACCGGCTGCTTGCCTGGACTCCGTCAAAGGCGATCTCGACGACTAGCTCCGGCCTGACCCGGACGACGCCGCGCTGCGCCCGGCCCGGCTGTCCTTGCTCGGGTGCCGCAAGCTCAAGCAGGTGCTCTGTCTGCCAGCTCAGCAAGGCGTCGGTGAGCCCCTTGAACGTCTTGCCCAGCATGACCATCTCACCGCTGGCCGGATCCCGCGCACCCAGGTGCAGGTTGGACAGCCAGCCCTGGCGACGCCCGTGGCCCCATTCGGCGGCGAGCACGACCAGGTCGAGAGTGTGCCGCGGCTTTACCTTGATCCAGTCGCTGCCGCGCCGGCCTGCGCCGTAGAGCGCGTCGACGGCCTTGACCACGACACCTTCGTGCCCGCGCTGGACGGCCGCCAGGAAGAAGTCCTCGGCCTGCTGCGGGTCCGCCGTTACCAGCCGCGGGATCACCAGATCGGGAGCAGCACGAGACAGTTGCGCGAACCGATCGCTCGCCGGGCTGTCGATCAGGTCCGTTCCGTCCAGGTGCAGCGCGTCGAACAGGAATACCGTCAGGGGGATCTGACCGGGTCCCGATGGCCTGCTTGCGGCACCCGGGCTTGCCGTGCTGTCCGGGCTTGCCGTGCTGTCCGGGCTAGCTTGGCTAGCTGGATCTGCCTGGCTCGCGGCGCGTGCAGAGGTCACCTGGAACGGGTACGGGCGTCCGTCCGGGCGTAGCGCGACCGCCTCCCCGTCTACTACGGCCGCCGTGACGTCGAGGGCGCGGATGGCAGCGGCGACCTCGGGGACGCGATGGGTGATGTCGTCCAGCGTCCGGGTGTACACACGCACCTGGTCGCCCTGCCGGTGCACCTGGACGCGGATGCCGTCGATCTTCCATTCCACGGCGGCAGGGCTGATCCGCGACATCGCAGCCGCTACCGTCGGCGCGGAACTGGCCAGCATCGGCTTGACGGGCCGGCCGACCCGGAGCGCGACCTGCCCGAGTGCGGCGGCCGGCCGGACCGGATCCAGGGCCGCGGCCGCAGCGTCGGCGAGCGAACCGGTGAGCTGATAGGCGCGGCGCACGTCGGCAGCGGGTACTCCCGCGGCGCGAGCGATCGCCTCGGTCATCACGCCGTCGAGTGCACCCTGGCGTAGGTCGCCCGCGAGCAGGCGGACCAGGAACTGCCGTTCAGCCTGTGTGGCCCGGCGCATCAGAGCCGCCAGCAGTCGCCGGCGCTCGGCTTGCGACCCGGAGCCAGACTGGGCGCCGATCTGGCCCAGTGTCTGATCGGTTTCGGTCAGCGACAGCACCGGGGTCGCTACGTCGGATCCGGCTGCCGTGCCGTCTTCGCCCAGCAAGTCGGTCAGCGCCGCGTATCCGACGCCTATCTGGCGCTGAGTCAGGTCGCCGGACAGGAACGCGACCGCCACGGCGATCTCTGCGGCCGGGACCTCGCGCAATAGCCGGGCTATCTCCTCGATCTTGGCCAGCCGGCCGGGCAAGGCCGCGACGGCAGCGGAGGCCCGCACAACCGAGTCAAGCAGCATGGGCCTACAGCCAGCCCTTCTGCTGCGCCACCGATACCGCCTCGGCCCGGTTGCGCGCGCCGAGCTTCTGGATGGCCGCCGACAGCTGATTGCGGACCGCGCCGGGCGACAGGAACAGCCGGGCCGCGATCTCGGTGATCGCGTCGTGCCCGGCTGCGGCGGCCAGCACCTCAGCTTCCCGATCAGTAAGCGGGCACTCGCGTTGCGCCAGCGCGGTGGCTGCCAACCACGGATCGACTACCCGCTGCCCGGCAGCGACCTGGCGGATCGCGGCCGCCAAGTCGGCAGCGGGGGCATCTTTGAGCAGGAATCCGCTGGCGCCAGCAGTCATGGCAGCACGCAGGCACCCCGGCCGGTCAAAGGTCGTCACGATCACCACCTTGCCTGGAATGCCTTCCTCGCGCAGCTTGGTAGCGACCTCGACTCCATTCGGCCCGGGCATCTCTATGTCGAGGACGGCGACGTCAGGCCGGTACTTCCACATGGCGATCGCCTCGTTGCCATCGGCGGCCCGCGCTACAACCTCGATGTCAGGCTCCAGCTCGAGCAGCGCCACCAGGGCCTGGCGCACCATGGTCTGATCCTCGGCGATCACTACGCGCACGGACATGCCCCCATAATGGCGCTGCGGAATCTGTCGGGACGACCACCCTGAGCCGGAAACCGTGCGCCGGCACGTTGCCGGCGGCGATCTCGCCGCCAAGATCGCGAATACGCTCGGCCAGGCCCGCTAGTCCTGACCCAGCCGGACCCGGGCGGGGCAGCATGAGTGCCCTAGCAGGTCGTGCAGGTCTCGGGCGATGCGGAGCCGTTCCTCGGCCACGGCGGCCCGGGCCAGCTCCGCCCTGGTCCGGCGCAGCATGCTCATGGTGTCGGCCCGCCGGGCCGCGCCGTAGGCAAAGAGCGCTGCCAGCGGGGCGATCACGAGGACCGAAATGATCACACCCGACGGGTAGTGATCAACGAAGGCCACCACGAGCCCGGCGATCGAGCACACGGCCGCACCCGCAGCGGCGGGCCATGCAGTGCGGCTGGACCGGCCGCACACAGCCGCGGCAACTGCCAGCGTCCCCAGCCAGCCCTGACCGCCCACCGCGTACAGGGCAATTGACAACGCCAGGATCACGCCGACCAGCAGCCACGACGCGACCAGCGGGAGATTGTCGCCGGGGCCAATGCGCCACAAAACAAGGCCCGTCAGCATGACCGCTCCGGCTACCTGGAAGGCCGCCAGGCCGGTCAGCGGCCGGTTGAGCAAGTGAGCGGGCGGGCCGACGAGCACTGCCGCAATGATGATGCTGATCAGGAGCCGGCGGTACTGGTCCGAGAACGGCGCAGCGTCTGCATCAGCGGGCAGTACTGGCAGATCGCGGGCTATGACCCCAAAGCTAGGCAGATCCCACCCTGCCGTCAGGTGCGACCGGCACTGCCCTGGCCGTGACAGTTGTCATGGCCAGGGCACGAGGCCTTGCGAGCTGGGCGGGCCGGGACCGGCGCAACGAGGCAGGTCCCGACGCGGAGGTCAGACGATACGCTGGCCGCCGTCCCCGTTCATGTCCGGGTCGGGCGACCGGTCGATGTCATAACCTGGTCCCTCGTCGGCGCTTGCTGTGCCGCTCTGCGTGCCCGCCGGGAGCCCGTTCGAGTACTGCCGGCGACGGATCGCCACCATGGCCGCGGCGCCGCCCGCCGCGGTCAGCATCGACAGTGCCAACAGCCGCGTCTTACGGCGCGGCTTGCGCCGCGGTACGTCGATCTTGTGCGCCGCGGTGATCAGCGCGTTGGAGATCATTGGTGCGATGTTCTCGCTGAGGGCATGCGCGGACTGCTCCAGCTGCGGAGCTGCCCAGGATCGCGCGGCCTCTACCAGCGGCGTGGCCCACGCTACGGCGTTGTCGGCACCGTGGCGGGCACTGGCTCGGGCAGTGCGGGCCAGCGGGACGGCCTGCTTGGCGAGCGGCACCGCCTGTTGTGCGGCCTGCTGGGCTTGCTGAGCGGCCTGCTGAGCTAGCGGAACTGCCTTGTTGGCGATCGGCGCGACCTGCCGGGCCGCGTTCGCGGCGTGCCCGCGGAGCCCGCTGGGCTCGCTGGCATGCGGCTTTCTGGTCAAAACAGACACAAAGACCTCCCGTGATTCTCTCCCACCGCCAGACACCTTCCCACCGACCTCGCGGTCAACCCCGACGGCGCCGGTACGAGCCAGCGGCGGGGTTGACAAGACCCCAGTCCGGGCGTGGGAGGATTCCTGTTATGACGAACATGCTGACCGCGACGCTGCGGACAAGCCGGGGGCCCGTCGTTGTCCGGCTATTTCCAGACCATGCACCGAAGACCGTGCGAAATTTCATCGAGCTCGCTGAAGGATCCAAGGAATGGACGAACCCGGTGACCCGGCAGTCGGGGCAGGCCAAGCTCTACGACGGCACGATCTTCCACCGCGTTATCCCTGACTTCATGATCCAGGGCGGCGACCCCCTCGGGACCGGCACCGGCGGCCCGGGATACAAGTTCGCCGACGAATTCCACCCGGACCTGGCCTTCGATCGGCCCTACCTGCTGGCGATGGCCAACGCCGGACCGGGCACGAACGGCTCGCAGTTCTTCATCACCACCGTGCCGACACCATGGCTGACCGGCAAGCACACCATCTTCGGCGAGGTCGTCGACGGGAGTAACGTCGTTGACGAGATCAGCCACGTGCAGACAAGCCGCGGCGACCGCCCGGCTCAAGACGTAGTCCTGGAGTCGGTCGAGATCGGACGCGGTGACGGCGAGTAGGCGAATCACACCATGGCAACCCCCCCAGATCATGATCAGACTCAGGCAGCACCCCCTGTCTGCTTCCGGCATCCCGGTCGGCCAACGTACGTCTCCTGCGTGCGGTGTGGCCGGCCGGCCTGCCCGGACTGCCTGCGGCCGGCAGCCGTAGGCCATCAGTGCGTCGAGTGCATCCGGGAAGGACAGCGCGGCGCTCGCCCGGCCACCGGCCGGTTTGGCGGTGCCGTGGTGTCTGGCGCGAGGGTCACGCAGACGCTGATTGTCGTGAACGTGCTTCTGTACGTCTTGGAGCTGGCCCACTCGCAGCTCGGCTGGGACTGGGGCATGATCGGGCTGGGCCGGGATCCCAACAGTGGCCACGTCGTCGGACTGGCCATTGGTCAGTGGTACCGGATGATCACCAGCGCGTTCCTGCCGCCGCCGGGTTTCGGCAGCCTGGGCATCCTGGACATCGCGTTCAACATGTACGCGCTGTATATCGTCGGACCGGCTATCGAGCGGGCGCTTGGCGCCGTCCGCTTCCTGGCGGTCTACCTGGTCAGCGCGGTTGGCGGCTCGTTGCTGCTCTACCTGCTGGTGCCCTTGGAATGGGCGCTGGGCGCTTCTGGCGCGATCTTCGGCCTCTTTGGTGCCTGGTTCGTGCTGGCCAGGCGGCTTAAGGCGGATGCCCGCCCCGTGGTGCTGCTGATCGTGCTGAACCTGGGGCTCGCCTTCTTCGTCCACTCGATCGCTTGGCAGGCGCACGTTGGAGGGCTGATTACCGGCGGGTTGCTGACGGCCGCGTTTGCCTACGCGCCGCGGAAAAATCGCACGGCCGTTCAGGTCGGCGCGACGGTCGCGATGCTAGTGATCATCGCGATCGGCGTCATTATCGGGAATCACCTGCTCCTCGGCACCTACTCGTTCTACCAGGGCCGGCTGTTCTGAGCAGCGGTGTCAGGTGCCGTGGCGAGCCACTGGCAGGGCCGCGGCTAGTGCCACTTGGTGGAAAGTGCGACGCCCGTCACGAGGAAGCCGAAACCCAAGACGAGGTTCCAGGCGCCGAGGGCATGAATCGGGTAGCTCTGCTGGCTGACATAGAACACCACGATCCAGACCAAGCCGATGATGAGGGTCGCGAGCATCGTCGGTACCAGCCAGCGTGGGCTGACCTTGGCCTTGGCGGACCGGGGCGGCGGGGTGTAGACCGCCTTGCTTCTGACGCGGGACTTCGGCACGGTCATCTCCTGATCGACTTGCTCGCTGCCGGGGGTTTGCGCGGCGGCGGAGGCGCGCGGACCAATCGCGCCCGCCTATCGCCGTAAGCGTAGTTGGTGTTGGCCAGTGCCGCCTCCCTGGCAGCTAGCTGGGCAAAACTGCACCTGTCCGTCGACCAGCCCGGCCTGGGGCTGAACCCGGACCAGGCCTGGTTACGACGGACCTGGGGCTGGCGAGCTGGTCGTCGGGGTGGGCGTTGGGCTCGGGCTGGTTGACGATGGCGTCGGGGTGGGCGTCTGGGTAGCGGCCTGCGGGTTGATATAGATAGTGATCTTGGACCCCTTCGCCAGCGGCTTGCCGACGCCCGGCAGGGTCGCATAGACCTCGCCCGGCCCGTAGCTTCCGCCCTGCGCGATAACAGGTACGACCTGGTAGAAGTACGGATAGCTCGACAGGACCTGGGTGGCCGCGTCCTGCTTCAGCCCGAGCACGATGCTCGGCACCGTCAGTGTGGTGGCGCTTGAGTTCACCCAGATCGTCACCGAGCTGCCGGCCGCCACGCTGGTACCAGCTTTCGGACTCTGGCTGAAGACCTGACCAGGCTGATAGCTCGAGTTGTGACCCTTTTTAACGGTGTACAGGAGGTGGTAGTGCGTGAGCTTGGCGATCGCGGCCGCCTCGGTCAACCCGACCACGCTGGGAACGGACACCTTCGACGCGCCGGATGACGCCACGATGTTGATCGTCGTGCCCTTGGGCTCGGTGGAGCCAGCCGGCGGGTTCGTCCGTATCACATGATTCTTGGCCACGGTCGCGGAGGCTACGTGCGTTACGCTGCCCGCTTTGAATCCGTCCTCGGTGAGCTTGCTCTTGGCGTTGGCGACAGTCAGGTTCAGGACACTTGGCACGGAAACACCATTGGTGGAGCCGCCGATGTACTTGATCGCGATGATTGCGGCGGCCAGCACGACGACGACCGTGGCGAGGGCAACCCACGGCCAGATCCGGCGCCGACGGTCCGGGCCACCGGGCCCGCCATCGGATGGACCGTACTGGTACGGCGGGATCGCGGTGCGTCCAACCGCCTGAGTCGCGGTCGCGCCCATGCGCCGGGTGCCCGCGGCATAGCTGTCGGCCAGCATCGGCGCCGCTACTGGCGCGCCAGACAAGGCCCGCTGGATGTCGTTGCGCATCTCGCCGGCGGACTGGTACCGATCCGCCGGGTCCTTCTGCATGGCCTTCAGCACAATCGCATCTGCCCAGGCCGGCACCTCCGGGTCCACCTGCGACGGCGGCACCGGGTCTTCCTTGACGTGCTGGTAGGCGATCGCGACCGGCGAGTCGCCGGTGAAGGGCGGCCTGCCGGTGAGCAGTTCGTAAAGCAGGCAGCCGGTCGAGTAGAGGTCGCTGCGGGCGTCGACCCGCTCGCCGCGGGCCTGCTCGGGCGACAGGTACTGGGCGGTGCCGATGACCTGAGCGGTCTGGGTCATGGTGAGCTGGCCGTCTGCCACTGCCCTGGCGATGCCGAAGTCCATCACCTTGACTTCGCCAGACCTGGTCAGCATCACGTTGCCCGGCTTGATGTCGCGGTGCACGATGCCGTTGCGGTGACTGTAGTCCAGCGCGCGCAGCACCCCGTCGGTGATCTCGGCGGCGCGCTCGGGCAGCAGTCTGCGGTCGTCACGCAACAGGTCCCGCAGCGTCCTGCCGTCCACGAACTCCATCACGATGTAGGGCACCGGGAGGCTGCCGACCATGTCCTCGCCGGTGTCGTAGACGGCGACGATCGACGGGTGGTTCAGAGAAGCCGCTGACTGCGCCTCACGACGGAACCTGGCCTGGAATGTCTGGTCGCGAGCTAGATCGTCGCGCAGGGTCTTCACCCCGACGATGCGGTCGAGACGAATGTCGCGGGCCCGGAAGACCTCGGCCATGCCGCCGCGCCCGACGATGCCGTCGAGTTCGTAGCGGCCGCCTAGCAGCCGGGGCTGAGTCATGTCTCGCACTTACGTTACCGTCCTGGATTCGGGGACTGCGGCCAGCATGGCAGGCCGTGGGCGGCAGTCTTGCGCCCGGTTGCCTGCCTTTATCGACGTGTGCGCGGTGGATCCGGCGTTGTCGGAGCGCTTCTGAGCGATCATGAGTGCCCCAGGTGCGCCATGTAGGCCTTGATGACCGCGACCGCGAGCGGCGCAGCCGCGTCGGCTCCGTAGCCGCCGCCTTCCACGATGACGCCCACGGCTATCGGCGACGGCTGCCCGTTGCTTGCAGGCACGAAGCAGGTAAACACCGCGTCGTTCAAACCGTTGTTATTAGCGCCATTTTGTGCTGTACCGGTCTTGCCGTCAATCGTGATGTTGCCGGTTACCTGAGGCCCGGCCGTTGCGGTCGCTGTCCCGCCAGGGTTGTGGGTGACCTGATACATCATGTCCTGCAGGTAACCCGCGATCCGCGGGCTGACCGCATGACTGAGCGCTGTCGGCGTCTGCGACTGGATCAGGGACAGGCCGGGCCCGAGCACCTTCTGAACCAGGTAAGGCTTCATCAGCGTGCCGTGATTGGCGACGGCGGCCGCGAACATCGCCTCTTGCAGCGGCGTCACCTGGTCGTCGTACTGCCCGATCGCGGTGAGCGCGGTCAGCGACGGGTCGGTCCAGTACTTCTTCTCCGGCACCACGCTTGGCACCACGGCCAGCGGGATCGACAACGGGCTGTTCATGCCGTATAGCGTTGAGTACTGCCGCAGCACCGGCGCCGTCAGCTTGATGCCCAGGCCGCCGAACGCGGTATTGCACGACATCCAGAACGCCTGGATGATCGGCGGGTTCCCGTTACCGCAGACCTCGCTGTTGTCGTTGATCAGGTGGTTGCCGTTGGGCAGCCGAAGGGACGGCGGGGCCGGCACCGGGGTGGTCTCGTTTGCCACCTTGCCCGTGCCGAACGCAGCGGAACTAGTGACGATCTTGAATGTCGAACCCGGCGGGTATGTTTCCTGGATGGCCCGGTTCAGTAGTGGCTGGGCAGGGTCATGCAGCAGCAGCTTGTCGATCTTGTCAACCTTCGTGCCATCCAGGCTCGTCAGCACGTTCGGGTCGAACGTCGGGTATGACGCCAGCGCCAGGATCGCCCCGGTGCTCGGATCCAGCGCTACCAGCGCGGCCGCGTGGCCGTTGGTGCCGTGCGCGAGCGTGTTGTAGGCGGCGGTCTGTGCGACCGGGTTGATGGTGAGCACGACAGTGGCGCCCTGCTTCTGCTTGCCCGTCAGCAGCGCGGTGAAGTTGTGCACCGCGAGCCGGGGATCGGAGCCGTTCAGCAGGCTGTTCTCGGTCTGCTCGATGCCGGACTGGCCGTAGATGGTGTCATAGCCGGTCACCGGAGCGTAGATCTCGCGGTAGGGGTAGACACGCCGATAGGTATCGGTGCCCTTGATCAGCTCAGACTCGGCGATCTTGACATTGCCCGCCAGGATAGTGCCCCGCTGAAAGGAGAACTGCTGATTAAAGATCCGGACATTGCCGGTCTCCCCGGCCAGCTTGGTGGTCTCGAACGCCTGGACGTAGTTAACGTTGATGAGCAGCAGCACGAACAGCGCCAGGCAGGCAAGGGAGATGCGGAGGATCGCGCGGTTCATGCGGCCCGCACCACCTGAGTCATGCCCTCGTCCTGGATCGGCTGCGGAGCGGGCTTACGGGCCGAGTCGCTGATCCTGATGAGCACCGCGATCAGAAGCCAGCTGGCTACCAGCGACGATCCGCCCTGGGACAGGAACGGAGTCGTTACCCCGGTCAGCGGTATCAGGCCGGTGACGCCCCCAACGATCACGAAGACTTGCAGCGCCAGCACAAAGGACAGGCCCGCGGCCAGCAGCTTCGAGAACGGATCCTTCACCGCCAGCGCGGCCTTCAGCCCGCGCTGCACCAGCAGGCCGAAGACCAGCAGCAGGGCCATGACGCCGACTAGGCCGATCTCCTCGCCGAACGCGGTAAAGATAAAGTCGCTTTGCACCAGCGGGGTGATGTAGGGCTGCCCATGGCCAAGGCCGGTACCGAAGATCCCGCCGAAGGCCATGCCCTCCAGTCCCTGGGCGAGCTGGTAGGACGGGCCGAACTGGTTGCCGCCCTGAAACGGGTGCAGCCAGATGGTGAACCGCTCCATCACATGGCTGAATGCCAGCGCTGTGAGGAAGGTGCCCGCCAGGAACAGCCCGAAGCCGATCAGCAGCCAGGACGTGCGCTGGGTGGCGATGTAGAGCATCGCCACGAACAGGCCGAAGAACAGTGCCGAGGTTCCGATGTCGGTTTCGAAGATCAGGATCAGCAGGCTGGCGGCCCAGGCGATCAGCACTGGTCCGAGGTCTCGAGCCCGTGGCAGGTCGATGCCCAGTACCCGCCGTCCGGCTAGTGCCAGCACGTCCCGCTTGGCCACCAGGTAGCCAGCGAAGAACACCGCCAGCGCTAGCCGGGCGAACTCGCCCGGCTGGATGGAGAGGCTGCCCAGCCGGATCCAGACCTTGGCGCCGTTGACCGCACTTATGGAACTGGGCAGCAGCGCGGGGACGGCTAGCAGGAGCAGCCCGACGGCGCCAAGGGTATAGGTGTACCGCTGCAGGATCCGGGCCTCAGAGATCAGCACGAGCACGAGCACAAGGCCGACGATGCCGATGCCGGTCCACAGGACCTGCAGTTCGGTGGACGACGAGGTCAGCTCCTGCACCGGGCCACCGGGGTTGCCGCCCCGGCCCGATTCCTGCAGCCGGTACATCATTACGATGCCGAGCCCGTTCAGCAGCGCCGCGAGCGGCAGCAATAGCGGGTCGGCGTACGGCGCCCACCTGCGCACTGCGGCGTGGGCAGCGAGCATCAGGATCGCGAAGCTGATGATGTAGGTGGGCAGCCCGGCTGGCAGCTTGCCTTTCAACCCCAGGCCGACCGCGCCGTAGGCGAGCAGCACCACGGCCAGCGCGAACGCGAGCATCAGCAGCTCAGTCCGGCGCCGGCCGTGCGGCATCGGAACTGGCTGATCGGCCCCGGTGGCAACCGTCATCCGAACCCCAGTGCCGGGCAGTACGCCGGCAGCGCGGGCTCGGGCGGGTACGGCTTGACCACCGTGGTGGTGGTGTGCTTGGTGCCCTTCTTGCTCGAGCTGGTCTTCTTCGCAGGCGGCTTCGGCTTGTGGGCTACCCAGTTGTCCCGCTTCTTGACGGCCAGCGTGCAGGCGTACGTGCGCTCGATGTTGAGTACCGTCTGCCGGGTCTTGGCCAGGCTGGTGGGCGTGGTTGGCAAGGTCAGGCCGGCCGGTACCTGCGAACTGGGGATCTTGGTCTGCTGGTACACGCTCGACAAGCTGATCCAGGCAATTTTCTGGTTGATGCCGCGATAGATGATCAAGTGGCTGCCGTCGGTGGCCAGGTAGTACTCGTTCTGGGTGGCCCGGTAGCCCACGTACAGGCCACCGGCCACCACCAGGACGAGAAGCACGAGGATCGACGTCACCAATGGCCAGCGCCGCTTGGTCTCGGCGGAGTCGTCATCCGGCTGTCCTTCGGGGGCCGTCCTGGCCCGGAACGGCGCCCGGTGATGCCCGTTCACGCTTGTGCCGGGCGCGCTGGTGCCTTGATCGGGGGCGTGGTTACCGGGCGGCTGCAGGACTGGCGCGCCGCCGGTGGCAGCTCGCAGCAGTGCGTCGGCGTCGCCATTGGCCGCCGCCCCGGCTAGCTGCTCGTCCCGGCTAGGCCGCACCGGGCCGGTGGCCGAGTCGACGACATCGGCAACGATGCAGGTGATGTTGTCCGGGCCGCCGTTGCGGATAGCGAGCTCGATCAGCTCGTTCACGGCCTGGTCGGCGTCGTCTATGGTGCTGAGCAGCTCGCGTACCGCGATGTCCGGAACCACGTCCGTGAGACCGTCCGAACACAGCAGGTACCGGTCGCCGAGCATCGCGTCATGGATGGCCAGGTCGGGGTCGGCCTCCGTGCTGCCCTGCAGTGCCCGCATGATCAGCGAGCGCTGCGGGTGATTAGCGGCCGCGGCTGGGCTCAGCCGTCCCTCGTCGACCAGAGACTGGATCAGCGTGTGGTCCCGGGTGATCTGGTACAGCTTGCCGTCACGCAGCACGTAGGCGCGGGAGTCGCCGATATGGCAGACGGCAACCTTGGCGTCGGCCCAGAGCAGGGCCGTCAGCGTCGTCCCCATGCCTTCCACGGCGGGATCGGACAGGCTCATGTCGTGCAACGTGTTCCGGGCGGCGCCGACCGCGGCCGCGAGGGCGTCGAGCATGTCCTCGCTGTCGGTCAGGTCCTGCCGGTCAAGCGGTGCGATGGCTGAGATTGCGACAGCGCTAGCCACCTCGCCGGCCGCATGACCGCCCATCCCGTCCGCGATCGCCAGCAAGCGAGGGCCCGCGAAGGCGGAGTCCTCGTTCCCCTCCCGAAGCAGGCCCACGTCGGACCGGAGCGCGTAATGCAGGGCGAGAGTCATTTGCGCAGCTCCAGAACCGTTTTACCGATGCGGATCGGTACGCCGATCGGCACCGGGGTGGGCTGAGTCACCTTCTGCCGGTCCAGGTACGTCCCGTTTGTCGAACCGAGATCTTCCACCAGCCATTGCCCATCTTGCGGGAAGAGTCGGGCATGTCGCGTCGAAGCGTAGTCGTCGCTGAGCACTAGCGTGGCGTCATCGGCGCGGCCGATGGTGATCTGCTGATCGCTGAGACCGAGGCGCGTACCCGCGAGCGATCCAGCCGTGACCAGCAGTTGCTGCGGCGAGGCACGCGATGTCCGGACGGGCTTGGGCTTGGCGGGCCGAGCTAGCGGCGGGCTCACAGCGGCGGCCCGCCGGCGCCGGCGGGAGGTCGGGCCAAACAGATCTGTCCGGACGACGCCTACCGCGGCGATGACGAAAAGCCACAGGACAGCCAGGAACCCGATCCTGACGAGAGTGAGCTCAAGCGCGTTCATCGGGTCATGAGTCCTTGGCTGGCCGTGCGTGCCGCTGGGTCATTCAGTGGACGGACGGTCATGGATCTGGGCAATCAATGGAGCTGTTCGATCAATGGAGCTGTCCGATCAATGGAGCTGTCCGATCAATGAAGCTGGGCAATCAGTAAATACTGTCCCTGCGGAAGACCAGGGTTGTCCGGCCTAGGGTGACCCTGGTCCCGTCGGTGAGCATGACTCGCCTGACTGGCTGGCCGTTCACGAAGGTCCCGTTGGTGGAGCCGAGGTCTACGAGCACGACCTCACCGTCCTCAACCCGGATCTCGGCGTGGTGCCGGGATACGCCCGGGTCGACGAGACGTAGATCACAATCGGTGCCGCGGCCCAGAATGATCAGCGGCGTGCTGATCTCGTAGGTTCGCTGGGTGCTGCCGTCCGGGCCCGGCTCTGGGCCCGACACCAGCAGGCGGGGCGTCCCGCGGAATCCGCCAGAGGGCTGCGGCAGGTCGCTGGCCGGCCGCCGGATCTCGCCGTCCTCAACTGTGGTGCCCCGGATAACGCCCGACAGAATCCGGAATGTTCCGGTCGTCAGGTCCCGCACGCCCTCGAACCGCATCCGTACCGGGCCGACGAAGGAGTAACCCTGCTCCTTGGCGTACTCTCTGGCCAGGGTGGCCAGCTCGATGCCCAGGCTGTCGGCATAGACGTCGAGGCGCGCGAAGTCGTCCTCAGCGAGCTCGACGACGAAGTCGTTCGGGACCAGGGTGCGGCCCTGCGCGACGATGGCCGCGCGGTCGTCCATCTCCCGCTGGATTGCGCTAGCTACCTCAACCGGCTGAAGCTCAGACTTGAACGCCCGCGCAAAGGCACCTTCGACCATCCCCTCAAGCCTGTGCTCAAAGCGCTGCAGAACTCCCACGTGGTGCCCTCCTCTCCGTGCCGTATCCGATCGTATCGGCGATGTGGGACAGCTTGAGGACGTGCTAACCTGACTGCTGCCCTAGGGCGGGTGGCGGAACGGCAGACGCGCACGGTTCAGGTCCGTGTGTCCGAAAGGACGTGAGGGTTCAAATCCCTCCTCGCCCACTTGACTTCGCGCGCAGCTCAGCCCCGTTGTGCTCGGTACCGACGCAATCGTTGGCTGGCCGCAGCTTAGGCTGACGATGCGGCTCTTGTCACCGGGATCCTGCTGCTGTGGCTTCGATCGGGTCTGCCACCAGCCCGGTCGCCGAATCCGGGCTGGTTGCGGATTCTGGCAGCATGAGCGCCATGACGGCCGCACCGATCCTGGCAACTGCCAGGGAGATCGCAGACAGCATGCTGTTCCCGGCAGCGATGGAAGTGGATGCGGCTGACCGTGTACCGACGGCGCACTTTGATGCGCTCGCCGCGGCCGGCCTGTACGGCCTGTACGGCCCCGTGGCAGCCGGGGGACAAGATGTCGATCTGGTCACGTTTTGCGCCGTCGTCGAGATCTTGGCGGGAGGGTGCCTGGCGACCACGTTCGTGTGGCTCCAGCACCACTCCGCCGTCCGCGCGCTAGCCGCGTCGGCCAACCGCAGCCTGCGATCGGACTGGCTGCCCGCATTGTGCGCAGGCGCGCAGCGGGCCGGGATCGTGCTCGGCGGGGCCCGGCCGGGGCGGCCGCTGCTGCGGGCTCGCGCCGTACCGGGTGGCTACTTGTTCGACGGCATCGCGCCCTGGGTCACCGGATGGGACCTCATCGATGTCGTGCAGGTGCTGGCCAGAGACGAGCCCGGCAACCTGATCGCGGCGTTGCTGCCCGCCGAGGCGGGCGCGGGCCTGGCGGCGAGCCACCTTAGCCTCGTGGCCGTGAAAGCTAGCCGCACCGTTGAGCTTCGGTTTACCGAGTATTTCGTGGCATCGTCATTGATCATCGGCACGACGTCGCATCGTGACTGGCTCGCGCGGGACGCGGCCGGGCTGCGTGCCAATGGCTCGCTGCCAGTCGGCGTCGCTGCTAGGTGCGCGCGGCTGGCCGGCGAGGTGGTTCCTGGCGGGGTGGTTCCTGGCGGGGTGGAGCCGCCTCCTCGCCAGACGGCGGGGGCACTTGAGGCCGAACTTGCAGCGGTCCGGGCAGCGCTTGACGCGGCCACGCCGCAGGCGCTGCCATCGGCGCGAGCCGCAGCAGCCGAGTTCGCCTTCCGGGCGGCCGGCGCGCTGGTGACGACCGCCGGCAGCCGGTCCATCCTGGTCGGCGAGCATCCGCAGCGGCTCGCCAGGGAGGCGCTGTTCCTGCTGGTCTTCGGCTCTCGCCCGGCCATCAAAAGGAGCCTGATCGGGCTGCTGACTCCACCCGCCTAGCCGCGTCCTGCCCGGAGCTGCCGATCGGCTCGGCGATCGGTTAAGAGGAAGACTTTTCGATCGTATCCGGCAAAAAGTCTTCCTCCTCTGCACGACCAGCTCCGGGCTGTGCGCTGAGATGCCTTCAACCCGCTGCGTCGGGCAGAATCGATGCTGTGCCGGAACTACCCGAGGTGGAGGCGCTCGCCGCCGACCTGCGCGAGCGCGCGGTGGGGCGGGAGATCGACCGGGCCGACATCGCCGAGTTCTCGGTGCTCAAGACCTACGACCCGGCGCTGACGGCCTTGCGCGGCGCCCGGCTGGCTGGCACTTCCCGGCGGGGCAAGTTCCTCGACCTGGTAACGGAGCCAGCTGGCGGCGGACCGCCCTTGCACCTAGTCACCCACCTGGCCAGGGCCGGCTGGCTGCGCTGGCGCGAGTCGCTGCCCGAAACGCCGCCGAAGCCAGGCAAAGGCCCGCTGGCCTTCCGGCTGCGGTTCACCGACGGCTCAGGCTTCGACCTGACCGAGGCCGGCACCCGAAAGCGGCTCGCTGTCTACCTGGTCACCGACATCGAGTCGATTCCCGGCGTGGCGTCACTAGGGCCGGAGCCGCTGGATCCTGCCTTCACCGCCGACGTGCTCGGCGACATCCTGGCGGGGCGGCGTACTCAGATCAAGGGCGTGCTGCGGGACCAGAAGCTTATCGCCGGCATCGGCAACGCCTACTCAGACGAGGTACTGCACGCTGCCAAGATGTCCCCGTTCAGGCTGGCATCCAGCCTGACCGCGGACGAAGTAGCCGCCCTGCACGCGGTGATCATCGGCACGCTGCGCGAGGCGATCGGCAGGTCCGACGGGCTGGCTGCCGGTGACCTCAAGAAGGAGAAGAAGGCGGGGCTGCGGGTGCATGGCAAGACCGGGGAACTCTGCCCGGTCTGCGGCGACACGATCCGCGAGGTGTCGTTCGCCGACTCTGCTTTGCAGTACTGCGCGACCTGCCAGACGGGCGGCAAGCCGCTGGCCGACCGCCGGATGTCCCGCCTGCTGAAGTGACGGGGCGCTGGCATGGCCCAGCCTGCCGGGAGGCGTGCTAGGCCGGCAGTACGGGGCCGACCCCGCACCAGGCTCGCCGCGGCTGCGCGCGCTTCCTAGTTGAAGACCTGCTTGAGCTTGTAGTAGCGGGACAGATCGCAGCCGCCGGCCACTATCGTCTCGTTGATCCTCTTCCCGAAGTAGGTGCCTGTTACCGTGACCCGCTGCGCGCCCACCATGATCATCGGGCACATGACGTGGCCGACCGGGCGGGCGAAGATGTCCCCCCACTTCAGGAGCTTCGCGCAGGCGCCGGGGGGATCGGGATAGTTACCGCCGGCTGGCTCGCACCGGAGCGTCCACTGCTTGGCCGGGTGGCCGTCCGTCGGGCTGAAGGTGACATCAAGCGACACCTTGGAAGCGGCGGCAGTGGCGGCTGTACCCGAACCGGAGGAGGAGGCGGAGGAGGAGGGGGAGGAGGAGCCAGGAGCGGCGGTACTGCCGCAGGCGGCAGCCAGCAGGGCGGTCGCCCCGATCAGCGCGCCGCGCGACAGGACCGTGCGGCGCCGGGCGCTAGAGCGTGCCCGGCAGAGTTTTGACGTCATTGCCATTAGACGTGCGTCCTCCCTGTGCTGGTTCCAGCCTTGCACGCAATCCTGGCTGACCGCGCCATGGACATCTCCGGAGCCGGCCGGCGACTCGCGCCGCGCTGCGCTACCAGCGGTTTTGCATCTTTCGCCGGCCGCAGATCGGGAGCTAGTGGGACCATGAGGCGGTGGGTTGGAAGCTTGCGGTGCCGCAGCGGGACCGGGACCGCATCGACGGGACCGCGCGCGCCATCATCGAGTGCGCGGCCGTCGCGATCATCGCCGTCGGTCAAGACCGCCGGGTCTCGGTCTGGAACCAGGCGGCAGAGCGCCTGTTCGGCTGGCGCGCAGCTGAGGTTGTCGGGCTTGAGCCACCGTTCATCCCCGAGGAACTGAGGGCCGAGCACAACGCCGTGCTCGAGCGGGTTGCCAGCGGCGGGCAGGTCTCCTTCGCCACGCGCCGGATCTGCAAGGACGGCTCGATGGTCGATCTGCGGATCGACGCGAGCAGGCTCCTGGATAGTGCCGGGCAGGTCATCGGCTGGGTCTGCGTCTGCCACAAGAACATTGACGACCAGGCGGTAAGGCATTACATGGCCGAGCGGGCTCGGGTAGTGCGCAGGCTCGGCGATGTGGTCGCGGACATGAACGCGCAGTTGGACCTTGAGGCCGTGCTCGACCGGATAGCCGCCAGCCTGCGCGAGCTCACCAGGGCCGACGCAGGCGGTTTCGTGCTGATCGAGAAGGACAAGCTACGCCTGGTCAGCCTCGACGGGCTGCCGGCCGAGCTCCGCGGCCGTACCGCGGACCTGACCAGCAGCATGGTGGGCCAGCTAATGCGGTCAGGCAAAAGCGTGCTGATGACGACCAGTGATTCCGGCGGCTTTGATGACCTGATCTGGGCCGCGTTGCCGGGGCTGCACACCATCACCCTCAGCCTGTCGCACGTGGCCGGCCGGCCGTATGGCGCGCTCTACGCGCTTTACAGCGGTCGCAGGGTGGGCCATATGGAGCTAGAGCTGCTGGAACTGCTCGCCGGGCATGCCAGCGTGGCCTTGTCGAACGTGACTGCCTTCGACGAGGTCGTTCAGCAGCGGGCGCACGAGCGTGCCGTCATCGACGCCAGCGCGGACGGCATCGCGGTGCTCGACGCTGATGGGCTGGTGCGACAGTGGAACCCGGCGGCGCACCGGCTCACCGGCCTGCCGCCCGAGGTCGCCACTGGCAGGCGGCCGCCGTTCCCGCTGCCCGAGCCCGGTGCCAAACTCACCTACAAGCTCGCCAACGGGCGCTGGATCGACCTGCTGTGCACAGGCCTTAACGGCCGGGACGAGAAGGTGCTCGACTTCCGGGACATCACGGCCGCGAAGGAACTCGAGGAAGCCAAGGACCTGTTCCTCGCCACCACCAGCCATGAACTACGCACACCCATCACGGTCGTGCAAGGCTTCGCTAGCACGCTGGCCACCCGGTGGGACAAGCTTGCCGACGCAGACCGGAGATCGGCGGTGCAGACGATCGCGGAGCGGGCGGGGTCACTGGCCCGGCTGGTAGAGCAGCTCCTGCTGGGCTCGCGGGCCGGCGCGGACCAGCTTCAGGTTACCAACGGACCGTTCGATCTCGGCGGGCTGCTGACCGGGTCGGCGGTGGCCTTTCGGCAGTTGTCGGATCTGCACACGCTCGAGATCGACGTCGAGCCTGGCCTGCCGCACGCGAACGGGGACCCCATGGCCACCGATATCATCATCGGCCAGCTCCTGGAGAACGCTTTCAAGTACTCGCCGGAAGGCGGCAAGGTGACCGTTCGGGCCACGTCTGAAGGGCGCACGATCGTAGTCACGGTTCAGGATGAGGGCATCGGCATCCGGGCGGAGGACCGGGAGCGGATATTCGATCGTTTCGTTCAGGGCGAAGCTGGTGATCGGCGTCGCTTTGGCGGTATCGGCCTCGGCCTTTACATCGTCAGGCAGTTGGCTGAAGCGCAGGGCGGCCAGATCGCGGTGGGGGAACGCGATGGCCCCGGCACTGCGATGCGGCTGACCCTGCAGCAAGCCATCACTGGTGAGGCGATTCCGGGCAGCGGGCTGGCCAGCCAGGTTCTGCCCAGGCCCAGGCCGGCCAGCGAGCAGTCGACGTCAGGCTGACCCTCTGGCCAAGGCGGCCACCGACGGCCGATTTGGCGCGCCCCTGCTGCTCCCTGCCGGCGCTAGAGATCGACGGCAACCGGCCCGCCATTACCCGGCGGACCGGTGCGGAACAGGACTGGATGCGCCCGACTGGCCGAGGTCAGCCGCCGGCCCGCTGCATGGTCTGTGCCTTAACCCGTGCCCTGGTCACCGGGTCGCGCAAGATCGGCGCGCCGCCGGATGCGGCAATGTACTCGTCGATGATGCCGATGACATCCTCGCCCTGCTTCACGATCTGGCCCCGCTCCATCCAGATGACCCGGTTGCAGGTCAGCTCGACCTCTTCCAGATTGTGCGCGACGAGGAAGACGGTGCCGGCGGCTGCCCGCAACTGCTCGATGCGGTTGTGGCTCTTGACCCGGAACTCGGCGTCACCAGTTGCCAGTGCTTCATCAACGAGCAGGATGTCCTGGCTGCGAGCCGCAGCGATGGCGAATCGCAACCGGGACCCCATGCCGGACGAGTAGGTCTTCATGGGCAGGTCGATGAAGTCGCCGACGCCAGAGAACTCGACGATGCCCGGATACCGCTCCTTGGTTTCCTGCCTGCTCATTCCCATCGCCAGGCAGCCAAGCACCACGTTGCGCTCGCCGGTCAGGTCGTTGAGGAGCGCGGCGTTGACGCCAAGGAGCGCGGCGTCTCCGGCGGTGTAGACGTTGCCCTGCTCGGCTGGCAGCAGGCCCGCTACCGCACGCAGCAGGGTGGTCTTGCCGGAGCCGTTCCGGCCGATCACGCCTACCGCGTCGCCGCGGTAAGCGACGAACGACATACCGCGGATGGCGTGCACCTCGCGGATGGAGGCCCGGCGCTTACGGCCGAGGATGCGCAGCAGGCTGGCTGCTGCAGTGCCCCGGTCCCCGCCGCGACCGTAGACCCGGTAGACCACGTGCAGGTCGTCGACCACCACCATCGGCTCAGCCACGGCCGTACCTCGTCTCTGCTCGCCAGAAGAAGTAGAAGCCGACGACCACCGCGATCACGGACCAGCCTGCGGCGTAGTACCAGAAGTGGGCCGGGTTGGCGCCGATGTAGTGGCAGTACGCGCTATAGGTCTGGTAAATCTCCGGTTTGCCCTTCTGGTGGCCGAGCGTGTGCCACAGGTGACACTTTGCCAGGTCATAGGGCTTGCTGCCGGGCGCGCTGTCCCGCTGGCTAGCCATCAGCGCGTTGCGCGTCAGCGTGATGTACAGCGCTGCCGGGTTCAGCTCGAGCAGCGCGACGACCTTGGCATTGGAGCTGACCGTCGGGATATAGAACAGCACGCCGGAGACGTACAGCCAGGTGCGCATGAGGAACGGCAGCAGCTGGCTGAAGTCGTTCACCTGGGCACCCAGGCGCGCCGCGAACAGGCCGACGCCCACGTTAAAGATCGTCTGAAGCAGCAGCGCCGGAATGGCCAGCAGCCAGTACCAGGTGATCGGCTCCCCGGTCAGCAGCAGGATCGGGATCAGCACGACTACCGACAGCGCCATCTGCTGGAACTCGATCATCACGTAGGCCAGCGGCAGCGATGCCCGGGGGAAGTGGAGCGCCCTGATCAGTTCCAGGCTCTCGGTCATCACCGTCGAGGTGGAGATGACCGACCGCTGGGTGAAGTTGAAGATGAAAACGCCGGCGACGAGGAAGCCGAGGTAGTTCGGCACGCCGCGGTTGATATGCAGCAGCAGCCCGAAGATCAGGAAGTACACCCCGGCGTTCAGCAGCGGGGTCAGCACCTGCCAAAGCTGGCCGAGCTTGGCTTCGGTATACATCGCCACGTTGCGCGCGGTGGCGAAGGCCACGATGAAGTTTGCTCGCCGCCAGAGTTGGCGCAGGTAAGCGGGTATCGACGGACGCTGCGCGCTCGGTCGCAGGCCGTGCTCAACCGCGTAGTCGGCCAGCGCGAGGCCTTCCGGACCACCGCCAGCCTCGACGCCGAGGTCGGTCGTGCGGAGCTGGCCAGGTCCGGCCAAGCGGCCCGCGTCCGGGTCGCGGCCGCCCCGCCCCGCCAGCCGCGCACGCAGCGGCGTCTTCTGGTCGGTCAAGCTGCGCTCCTGCTAGCCGTATAGTTGTGGCGGGCAACTGTCACGCGGGCGACTGTACCACCAGGTCAGTTGTACGGTACAACTGTAGCTGTGCCTGACGTATCGCCCGACGAAGCCGAGCTCGAGGAGCTGCTGACGCAGCTGCTGCGGGTCGTATCGCCCGGCCTCGCTCCGAGCGGGGGTAACGCAGCCCCGAACGGGGAGTCAGTCTCCGGTGAAGACCGTGCTGTCCTTGAGGCTAGCGCCAAACGATCGGCAACTGGCCGTCAGGCCTCAGTGCCGCCGCGTTCGGCCGGGCTGGCAGCCGACTACGAGGCCGGCGGCCGCCCCGCAGACGCAGACATTCGCGGGCTGTCCCTGTCTCCCTCTGAGGCGCGCGCCCTGATCGAGCTAGTAGCCGCCCGCGGAATCGCGCAGGGAGAGCTGGCCGGCCTGCTCGGCCTGGAGAAGAGCACGGTTAGCAGGCTTGCGGCTGGCCTAGAGCGCAAAGGCTGGGTGCGGCGCGGCCGCGACGAGGACAATCAGCGCTACCTGCGGCTTTACCTGACCTCCGAGGGCAGCGAGGTGGCCGCGCGCGTCTGGCGGGCATGGCAATCACGGCAGGCGAGGATCCTGGCTGCACTCTCAGCTGACGAGCGGGCCGGATTGTCTGCCGGACTTCGGGGGCTGGTGCGGGGGCTGGCGGCTGAGGGACTGCTGGCCGAGTCACCTGGGACCGGCAGTAGCGCTGGCCGCTGATTCTGAGCACGCCCCGCGGCCGCCGCCGCAGCACATAACGGCTGAGGGCGCGCGTCCGCGCCGTTGAGGCCGTGCCACCGTGAACGCCCGCTTTGCCCCATGTGAGCGGTGAGGCGGAAGGTGCTGGTGCCGGTTTCCGGTAGTGCGGTCGCGGGCATCTCCGCCAGCAGCGGCATGTCTGCACGGCGTCGCGGCATCCGCGGCATCCGGGTGGTTTGTGCAGGGAGGTGACGACGGTGGGCACCGTACTCCTGCCCTACGCTCCGGCAAGCGTTGCGGTCGCCCGTCAGCGCCTCGCCGCGGACCTCATGTCCGCCGGAATCTACGCGGGCGCGATCGGTGATGCTGTGCTCGTCGTGAGCGAACTGCTGAGCAACGCGATCCGGCACGCCAGACCGCTGCCGGGCGCAAACGTGCAGGTGGCCTGGGCCGTGGACCACGGAGCTGTCGAAGTTGCTGTCAGCGATGGCGGCGCGCCGACTAGGCCTCGGCAAACACAGCCGACAGTGTCCTCGCTCGGCGGACGCGGCCTGGACATCGTCGAGTACCTGGCTCGCACGTGGGGCATCAGGTCCGACGACGCCGGGCTCACTGTCTGGGCGATCCTGGCCGCGCCCGCCAACCAGAAGCCGGGTGACCTGCGGAATGCTGGCCGGCTTCAGGCGTAAGCGCGCGTGTAAGCGGTGATACTCCTGGCGGGGATGTGCTGCCCCGGGCCAGGCAACCGCGAACGCGGCCCGGCCTGGCCGGGAGCGCGGGCGTGACGCGGGGGGAATCGTGAGCCGGATCCAGGGCGTGGACAGCGAGATCGGCCAGCTCAGGACCGCGTTGATGCACAGACCGGGGGCAGAGCTCCAACGCATCACGCCGCGACACAAGGACCGTTTGCTGTTCGGTGGGCTGCCCTGGGTTAGCAAAGCGCGGCAGGAGCACGACCTGCTCTGCCAGGAACTGAGGGATCAGGGCGTTGAGGTTCTCTACTTCACCGAGCTCCTCCAAGACGCGCTTGAATACCAGGCTGCCAGGGACGAGGCGATCGGGATTGGGGTCGCTGACGCGGGCCTCGGCGACGAGCTGCGCGGGCAGCTCCGCGCTCACCTGGAGGAACTTGGGCCCGAGCCGCTGGCCCAGGTGCTGATTGCCGGGCTCACCCCGCAGGAATTCAAGATCGGCCGCGGCGTCGTATTCGAATTGCTGGACCGGCACGACTTCGTCCTGGATCCGCTGCCGAACCTTGTCTTCACCAAGGACTCGAGCTTCTGGATCGGTGACCAGGTGGCCGTCGCGAGTCTGGCAGCCGACCACCGGCGCCGGGAAACTGATCTGGCCAGCGTCATCTACCGCCATCATCCCATGTTCACGGGCACGAAATCGCTCTACGAACCCGCGTTCGAGCCCGTGGACGGCGGCGATGTGCTCCTGCTGGCACCTGGTGTCGTCGCAGTCGGTGTCGGTCAGCGCACCGCGCCGGCCGGAGCGGAGCACCTAGCCAGGCAGGTCTTTGATACCGGGCTCGCCCACACGCTGCTTGCAGTGCCGATGCAGCAGCATTCCGGCGGTGGCCACCTCGACACCATCTGCGCTGTTGTCGACATCGACTCAGTCCTGATGCACCCGGCAGTCGCCTACACGCTCACCGCGCACACGATCACGCCGCGACCGGACGGCATGCGCGTCTCGCACCAGCAGCCGTTCCTCGAGGCCGCGGCGATGGCGATGGGAATTGACCGGCTGCGAGTGATCGATACCGGCGTGGATCCCGCCTGGGGTCAGCCTGGCCAGTGGAATGACGGCGGCAACGTGCTGGCGATCGGGCGGCGGCTGGCCGTCAGCCATGAACGGAACGCGCAGACGAACTCGCGGCTGGAGGAGGCGGGCGTGCGGGTCCTGCAAGTGCCTAGCAGCGAGCTAGGCAGCCTCCGCGGCGGTCCCAGGTGCATGGTATGCCCGATCGGCCGTGACCCGTCGGCGCAGCCCACCGACGCTCCGACTGAGCCGGAACTGCACCGGCCGCGCCGGGAACAAGCCCGCTACCACCCATCGCGGGACGGCAACCTGCACCGGGACGGCAGGCCGCACCGCGACGACGGAATGCGGCGAGCGCCGGAACTTGAGCCCGCGAGCTTAGCCGCGGCCGCGCGATCTGCCTGCCGACCTGCGCCCGAGCCTGAAGAGGCCGAACACCAGCGCGACGACCACCAACAGCAGCGCGAACATGGTCAAGACGGCGAGCAGCTTGATGATCGCCATGGCCACCAGGACCACGACGATGACACCAGCGACGAGCAGCAGCACACGAAGCATGGCTACACGCTACGTCCCGCGGTTCCAGGCCGCCACACCTGCCCGGCTGCGCGCCCAATCGGCCTCAGCCCACGGGCAGGGTCCGCGCCGAGAAACAGCAGGAACGCTGAATTGTTGGTTTAGACCTTAATCTGCATGTACGCGTATCTCCGCTTCATCAAGCGGTACGCCATCTAGCCGGCATCGTCGCGGACCCGGTAGTCTGCGGCAGGTGGAGCTAAAGGTCACGACCCGGTCGCAAGGTGATCACACCGTCATCTCCGTGGCGGGCGAGATCGACCTGTACACGGCTCCGAGACTCCAGTCGGAGCTGACGGCGGCGCTGAACGAAAGCCCGGCGCGGCTGATCGTCGACATGTCCGGCGTCGGTTTCTGCGACTCGACCGGCATCAACGTGCTCCTGGCCGCGCACCGGCATGCTCGCGAGCACGGTGGCGAACTTCAGCTTGCCGGGCCCGGATCCGCGACCAGGAAGGTCTTGCAGGTGACCGGCCTGGAGTCGGTATTCACGGTGCTCGACGATCCGGTCCGAGTGACCGGCCAGTAGCCGAGAACCGCAGCCCTAGTATCTCTGCCATGCCGCCAGGCGCGCTTGCCGTGATCATTCCGGCCTGGAACGAGGCCGACCGGATCGCCGCGACCGTGGCGGCAGCCGCCAAACTCGACGGCGCTGACATTGTCCTGGTCGTCGACGATGGGTCGACCGACGGCACCGCGGCAGCCGCCGTTGCCGCCGGAGCGCGGGTAGTCAGGCATGTGCGCAACCGCGGCAAGGCCGCCGCCATGGAAACCGGGGCGCACGCCATCCAGCAGCTCGAGTCGGGCGAGTCCGGCCCGGGCGCTGCCGGCCCGCGGCACCTGCTGTTCCTTGATGCCGACCTGGCCGACAGCGCCGCGAACGCGGGCCCGCTTGCCGAACCGGTCCGCGCCGGAACGGCCGATATGACGATCGCGGTATTCACCAGCAGAGTGCGCAAGGGCGGCTTCGGCATCGTGACCTCGGCCGCAGGCGGTGGCATACAGCGCGCCATCGGCTGGCGCCCGGCGCAGCCGCTCAACGGCCAGCGCTGCCTGACCAGGGCCGCATTCGAGGCTGCCCAACCGCTTGCGGCCGGCTGGGGCGTCGAGACTGGCATGACGATAGATCTTGCCCGCAAGGGGCTGCGGATCGTCGAGGTTGACGTTCCGCTTTCCCACCGCGCTACGGGCAACGACTTGCGATCGCAGCTGCATCGGCTGCGCCAGCTCGCCGATGTGATGAGGGCGCTGCTGGCGCGGGAGCCGGCGACCTGGCGAGCGCGCAGGGCGCGCGGCCGGCGCGCGCCACGCTGACCGCCGGGCCCCGCGCTGAGCACGGTCAGGAAGGTCGGCTCGTGGGACGGAGCGCCTACAGGTAGGGCCCTGAAGTGCGAGGCAGGTGCTGACCGTCGTCGGCTTCACCAGCCTGCGGCGGCGGCATCATGCCGGGCGGCAGCGCCCGGCGCATCTGCTCCAGCTGGGCGCGCGCGGCCATCTGCTGGGCGAACAGGGTGGTCTGGATGCCGTGGAACAGGCCCTCAAGCCAGCCGACCAGCTGTGCCTGCGCAACCCGCAATTCCGCCTCGCTGGGTACTTCGTCCTCTGCGAAAGGCAGCGACAGCCGCTCGAGCTCGTCGACTAGCTCCGGTGCCAGGCCGTCTTCCAGTTCCTTGATGGAGCTGGAGTGAATCTCCTTCAGCCGCGCTCGGCTCTTTTCGTCCAGTGGCGCGGCCCTGACTTCCTCAAGGAGCTGCCGGATCATGCTGCCAACGCGCATGACCTTGGCCGGCTGCTCGACCATCTCCGTCACTGGCCGCTCGCGTGAAACCTCCTCCATGTCGGATTCGGTGGCTACGCCGTCCGGGCCGACTACGACAATTCGGGGGTTGTCGTGAACATCTGGGTTGGTCTGCTCGGTCATCCTCCTAGTCTGCCGGCGCTGCTCCCCGGATGCACCAGCGGGTCGGCTAGTTCGGCCCGATCGCGTCAGTGACCAGCACGATCTTGCCTATGTGCATGCCTTCCTCCAGGATGCGATGTGCTTGTCCCGCGTCGGCGAGCGGGAGCACCCGGTCGACGACCGGGCTGACGCGGCCGGAACTGATCAGTGGCCAGACGTTCTCCCGGACCGCGGCCACGATCGCCGCCTTCTCGCTGACGGGGCGGGCGCGCAGTGACGCGGCGTACACCGACACGCGTTTACGCAGCATCTGGCCGAGGTCAAGGTCGCCCTTCGCGCCGCCCTGGAGCCCGATGACCACGAGCCGGCCGCCGACGGCCAGGGCGTTGATGTTCCTGGCCAGGTAGGCAGCACCCATGATGTCAAGGATCACGTCAGCGCCGCGCCCGCCGGTGAAGTCCCGCACCGCGGGAACGAAGTCCTCGTCTCGATAGCAGATCGCCAGATCGGCGCCGAGTTCGCGGCAACGGTCAAGTTTCTGCTGCGATCCGGCGGTGCATGCGACTACCGCGCCAGCGGCCTTGGCCAACTGGATTGCCATGGTGCCGATGCCGCTGGCGCCACCATGGACAAGAATCGTCTCGCCCGGTTGCAGCCTGGCGTGCAAGAAGACGTTGGCATAGACGGTGCAGGCAGCCTCGGGCAATGCGCCCGCAGCGGCCGGACTGGCCGCCCCCCCGCCCGGGCTGGCACCGGGCTGGGCAGGCACAGCTGGCCATGGCAGGACCTGGCCGGCCGGAACTGCCACCTGCTCGGCATAGCCACCGCCCGCCAGGAGAGCGCACACGTTGTCTCCCGGGCGCCAGCCGGTGACCTGCCCGCCGACGACGGCGATCCGTCCCGCGCATTCCAGCCCGGGGTAGGGTGGTGCGCCCGGCGGTGGCGGGTAGAGGCCCTGCCGCTGCATCAGGTCCGCCCGGTTCACCCCGGCGGCTGCGATCGTGATCAGCACCTCGTCCGGACCGGGCACAGGATCGGCCACGTCGCGGAGGTCCAGCACCTCTGGCCCGCCTGGTTCTTCGATGACAACCGCGCGCATGGCAGCCTCCGGCCGTGTTTCCCTGGTGCCAGCAGCCCGCGCGGCCGCGGGCCTAGGCTCGGCGTGTCGAGCGGCGCTGGCGGGCCGGTCGCCATTCGGTACGACCGAAGGGTGTGAGAACACCTTGGCAGAACATCGCGATGACCGCGCAGCGGACCACGTGGTGCCAAGCGGACGATGTGGTTGTGGTGCCTGAGCGGAGGGTGTGGTGCCTGAGCGGAGGGTGTGGGATTCGAACCCACGGTGACGCTTGCGCGCCACAACGATTTTCAAGACCGTCGCCCTCGGCCACTAGGCGAACCCTCCGCCGACAACGATAGCGGTGCCCGGCCCAGGAAGCGCGAGGCCAGGCGCCCAGTAGGCTCGCCGGTGAAAGGAGACTGGCATGCTCCCGCCTTTCGGCTTGTCGGCCGCGCTGACTCATTGGCAATTCGCGCCGATTGTTACCGCGGTCACCATCGCCGCGGCCTGCCTTTACGGCTGGGGCGTGGTGCGCGTGGCGCGGCGGCACCCGGCCAGGCCCTGGCCCGCATGGCGCACAACGCTGTTCATGGGCGGGCTGGCAGTGCTGGTACTGGCTACCCAAAGCGGCATCGGAGCGTACGACGACATCCTGTTCTGGGATCACATGGTGCAGCACCTGATGCTGATCATGGTGGCGCCGCCGCTGCTGATCGCGGGCCAGCCGATCACGCTGCTCCTGCACGCGAGCCGGAACCCGCTGCACACCTGGACCAAGCGCGTGCTCAGGTCGCGAGTCGCGAGCTTTCTCACCTGGCCGGTTCTCGGGGCCTTGGCATACACGGCTGCTATCGCAGCCGCTCACCTGACCGGCTTGGCCGATCTCGTTGAGCGCAATCAGCTCGTCCACAATCTTGAGCACGCCGCGTTTCTGCTTGTCGGTTATCTGTTCTTCTTGCCCATCCTCGGCAAGGAGCCGATCAGATGGCGGGTGTCCTACCCCGTGCGGTTCGTGATCCTGGTGCTGATCATGCCGGTCGACACCTTTACGGGGCTCGTGCTCGGCTACGGCAGCGCGAGTTCGCCGGGCGTGCCGACGGGCCCCCGACCCGCGTGGGCGCCGCCGCCAGTTGAGGACCTGCACCTTGGCGGCGCGGTCATGTGGATCGGCGGAGACGCCATCATGTTCGGCCTGATGATGCTGGTATTCCTGATGTGGAGCCGAGACGAGCGGGCCGCTGTCAGCGGGCATGGCTGGTTCGAGCGCGCCAGGCAGGAGAACCTGGCCACTCTCGTCGGCTCCGCTCAGCCGTCAGGTGACAGCCGCGCCCAGGCAGCCGCTGCCGCGCACGGCGGAATCGACGACGATGAGCATCTGGCGGCCTACAACGCCTACCTGGCCCGGCTCAACCAGGCACCGCCGGCTGGTCCCTGACCAAGGCCTGTTCCCAGCTTCCCGGGTATCACGGCCAGAGTCGCCCTGCCACCGGCTCCGCCACCGGATGAGCCCGCCGGGCCGGGCAGCAAACGGGGCCATTAGTTCGCTACCTGAACCCGGCGGGCCGACGCCCCGCGCCGACGGGTGCGGCCACGGCACGGTGCCACCTGCTAGCACGGCTGGCTCGCGTTGGCGGTTCAGGCGCCGCGCTGCAAGTTTGCAGATTCGCGGCCGACACGCCGGCAAGCTCCCGGCCGACACGCCGGCAAGCGTTTTCTACGTCAATCTAAGGAATGTTCTAGATTCCCTCATACTCTCCTGTGCATGGATCCAGTGCGGAACCCCTACGCTCCCGGCGCGGGCCAGCGGCCGCCAGAGCTGGCTGGCCGCGATCGTGAGATTGCCCTGTTTGAGGTCGTGCTGGAGCGGGTGGCACGAGGCCGGCCCGAACGGAGCATTGTGCTGACCGGGTTGCGGGGCGTCGGGAAGACGGTGCTGCTGAACTCGTTCCGGTCCATGGCGATGCAACGGTTGTGGGGCACCGGCAAGCTCGAGGCCAGGCCCGAGCAGTCGATTCGCCGCCCGCTGGCGGCGGCGTTGCACATGGCTGTCCGGGAGCTTGCACCCAGGCACCGCGCACCGGACCGGATCGATCACTTTCTTGGCGTGCTCAAGGCCTTCGCGGCACGGGACAGTAGATCGCCGAAGGGCTCGATTGTGAGCCAGCTCGGTATTGACGCGCCGGCGGTGCGGGGCCGGGCCGACTCCGGCGATCTCGAAGTCGACCTGACCGAGTTGCTGGCCGACGCCGCCTCGGTCGCAGCCGACCTGGGCGTCGGCATCGCCTTGTTCGTGGACGAGATGCAGGACGTGCCAGCCCCGGATATTTCTGCGCTTTGCGCGGCCTGCCATGAGCTCTCGCAGAGCAACGGTCCGCTCATCGTGGTAGGAGCAGGACTGCCGCATCTTCCGTCGGTCCTGTCTGCCAGCAAGAGCTACTCCGAGCGCTTGTTCCGCTACGTAGCGATCGACCGGCTGGACCGAGAGTCCGCGGACATCGCGTTGCTGGCGCCGGCCCGACGGGAAGGCGCTGATTTCGAGACTGCTGCGCTGGACGCGCTGTACGCAGCGGCAGACGGGTACCCGTACTTCGTCCAGGCCTACGGCAAGGTGACGTGGGATGTGGCGGCGAGCAGTCCCGTCACGGCGCATGATGTCAGCGTGGCTGGACCGGTCGCGGCAAGCGAGCTGGCCATTGGCTTCTTCGGCAGCAGGTACGAGCGCGCTACTCCGGCCGAGCGCGAGTACATGCGGGCGATGGCCATGCTCGGCGACGAGCCAGTGCCGACGGCGCAGGTAGCTGAGGAGCTGGGCCGCAAGCCGTCAAGCGTCTCACCAGCCAGAGACAACCTGATCAAGAAGGGCTTGATCTACAGCTCCGAGCGCGGCCTGATAGCTTTCACGGTCCCGCACTTCGGGCGCTTCCTGCGAACGCAGCCTGCCTGACGAGGACCGGAGACGCCACGCGCTCTGATCGGCTGGTGATGTGCTGCTTATTACGAAGTCTCGGCTTGTATAGCGAGAACGCTAGAGACAGCTAGAGAATCGCATACCGTCCGGCGGGCGCGGCAGTCTGGCCGTCGGTGCCGCCGGGCTGAGATGCGTCTGGTGGGCGCCGAGGATCGCGAGGAGCCGGAGAGCCTCGCCGCCGGACTTTGGCTGCTGAAGTCGGTGCAACGACACGGTCGACAGAGCCGCGGCGGCCAGCAGCGCGGACCGGGCGAGGGTGCGCCTGCTGACGGGCGCCGAGCTGAAATCCCCGCAGCAACCGCAGCCGACGTCCGGACGAGGTGCCCGCAGCTCTATCAGTGCGCTGGTAGCGACGAGAAACAGCAGGCGTGCGCCCAGCCTGAGGCAGATGGCAGGGGCGCCGGTCTGCCCGGCCGTCAAGATCAGGCCGAGCCCGAGGCCGCCCTCGATGGCGCACACGGATACCGCCACGGGCCTGCGCAATCGCGACAGAAACAACGCCGTCGGGCCGAAGCCCGCGTCGACCGAGCTGGTTTGCACAATCCGGACCAGCTTGGTGACGCAGGCGCCGAGCAGCAAAGTCGCCACCAGGGGAACCTGGACCTCGCGGAATGGCCGTCAGCACCGTTATTCGCCAATCGCGATGGTTGCGTTGAAGCAGCCGCGGTCGAGTTCCCCGCCGAGCGCGATGAATCCAGCCATCGTGAGATCGGCGATCCGGCCGCGTGGGGACGTGCCGCAGGTCATGCACCGGTCGTTGAAGACTCGCGCGACGGGTGCGCAGCCCGTCACCGGAACCAGGCAGTCATAGCCGGTGCACTCGTTCCGCACGCGGAGCACGCTGCCGATCGCGAGGTAGGGGATCCGTGCGTAACCGTGCCGGATACTGCTTGCCTGGTCCTCCGCGCAGCCTGCCTGTTCCAGGACGCGCACCCTGTCTCAGGCCGGAAAACTGCGGCATCGAGCAGGCGCCTGCGAGCCACTGCGGCCACACTGGCAGTCGACTCAAGGCACCTGTCGCAGCACCCTAGCTGACCTGGCCGCGGGCATGGCACCTCCTTCAGGCCAGGGACAGGATCAGACTTCTGACGATGCGTACCGCCGGAGGCCGCCGTCAAGCGTTTGGTGATCTTTCTGGTCCGCGACCCGCGAATGGGCTCTTGACCGGTTGTTCAACCAGCGTCCGGGCTGGTGATCGCACCAACTCGGGGACTCGCCGTTACATGGGGCAACTGACTGTACTGGGCCCATCCTGGGTACGGTTGTGGTGTGAGCGTGGGGGGCGATCACAGTCTTACCAGCACGTACGCGGGCGCGGCCGGGGCGGTACCGAGTCCCGCGCGCAGGCGCGCGGGACATAACGGCGATTCGGACCGGCCGGGTGAGGCTCGCCTCGTTTCACCGCGCGCGGCAGAGGACAGCAGGGCCGCAGCGGCGGGCGCCGAGAAACAGCGCCCCCACATCCCGCAGGCGCGGTCCATGGCGGCCGACCAGATTGCCGATGGCTCGACGGGGATTGACGACCCGGCCTTCCGCGACTACGTCAGGGCACGCAGCCGCGCTTTGCTGCGCACTGCCTACCTGCTCACCGGCAACCGAGCCGACGCTGAGGACCTCGTGCAATCCGCGCTGGCCAAGACCTACCTAGCCTGGGACCGTATCGAGGATCGCGGAGCCCTTGATGGCTACGTGCGGCGCGCGATGGTCAACACCCATATTTCCTGGTGGCGCAGACGCCGGGTCGATGAATTCCCGACGGACGAGATTCCTGACCAGGCAGTGGCCGATCACTCGGTGAGCAGTGACATGCAGGAGGCGCTCAGGCGGGCAGTCGACCGGCTGCCGCAGCGGATGCGGGCTGCAGTCACGCTCAGGTACTACGAGGACATGACCGAGGCGGAAATCGCAGAGGTACTCGGCGTCAGCCTCGGAACCGTCAAGAGCACCGTTTCGCGTGCCGTCGCCAAGCTTCGCATCGATGCCGAACTGCAGCCCGACTGACGCCGCTGGTGGCCAAGTTGCCTGCTGACAGGCCTTGGGATTTGCCGATACCGTGGCACTAACCACATCAGGGCGGTTACCGGCGCGAGAAAACCAGGGCGAGCGCCGGCACCCAGATCTCCAGGGGGTCGCGCCGTGCGCAGCACGATGATGGACGTTCCGCTGACCGTGACGGCGATCATGCGCCACGGGACTAGCGCCTATGCCTCCAGCGAAGTTGTCAGCTGCACGACAACGGGCAGCCGACGGCAGACCTTCGGGGAAACGGGCGCCAGAGCGGCCAAGCTGGCGAACGCGCTGCGAGCCCTGGGGGTGGACGGCGACCAGCGAGTTGCGACCCTGATGTGGAACAACGCCGAGCATCTTGAGGCCTATCTGGCGGTCCCGTCGATGGGTGCCGTGCTGCACACCCTGAACCTCCGCCTGGACCCGCAGGTCATCGGCTACATCGCTGACCACGCTGGCGACGACGTCGTCATCGTCGACCGGACGCTGGTGCCGCTACTCGCTCAGGTGCTGCCGTACGCCCCGGCCATCAGGCACATCCTGGTGACGGCGGGCGAGAACGAGATTGAGTTCGAGCCGCCGGCCGAGCTCGTCGAGCTGGCCCCCGAGGTGCACTCGTACGAGGCGCTGCTGGCTGTCCAGCCAGCCGCCTTCGAGTGGCCGGAAGTGGATGAGCGGTCGGCCGCGGCCATGTGCTACACCAGCGGCACAACGGGGCACCCGAAAGGCGTGGTTTACAGCCACCGGTCCATGCACTTGCACTCCATGGCTGTCTGCATGAATGGCGTGTTCGGCCTGTCGGACGTGGACCGCGTGCTGCCAGTTGTGCCCATGTTCCATGCCAACGCCTGGGGCTTGCCCTATGCCGCGGTAATGGCTGGCGCGTCTCTGATCATGCCCGACCGGTTCCTGCAGCCGGAACCGCTCGTCAGGCTCATCGAGGCCGAGCGGCCGACCATCGCAGGCGCGGTCCCGACGATCTGGAACGGCCTGCTCCAGCACATCCGTGCCCACGGCGGTGACATGTCCTCTCTCCGCCTCGTACCGTGCGGCGGCTCGGCGGTACCGCACTCGCTCCAGGAGGCCTACGAAAAGGAACTCGGCGTCCGGATCCTGCAGGCCTGGGGGATGACCGAGACATCGCCGCTGGGCAGCGTCGCGCATCCGCCGGCTGGCCTGACTGACGAAGAGGCGTGGCGGTATCGCAACACCGCGGGCCGGCTCATGTGCCAGGTCGAGTACCGGCTGATCGGCGAAGGCGGCGTCGAACTCCGCTGTGACGGCGAGGCCGTCGGTGAGATCGAGGTGCGCGGGCCGTGGATCACCGGGTCGTACTACAAAGACGACGATCCGACCAAGTTCCGCGACGGCTGGCTGCGCACCGGCGATGTCGGCACGATCGACCCGCTGGGCTACGTTACCTTGACCGACAGGGCCAAGGACGTGATCAAGTCCGGCGGCGAGTGGATCTCGTCGATGGAACTGGAGAACATCCTGATGGCGCATCCGGCGGTGACCGAAGCAGCCGTCATCGGCGTGGCGGACGAGAAGTGGGGGGAGCGGCCGCTGGCGGCGGTCGTGCTCGCGCCTGGCTCTACCGCCACTCCGGCCGAGCTTCGTGCCTTCCTGGCAGAGCGCATCCCGCGCTGGCAGGTACCTGAACGCTGGTCATTCATCTCCGAGGTGCCCAAGACGAGCGTCGGCAAGTTCGCCAAGACCCGCATGCGTGACGCGTACGCCAATGGCGATTACACGGTCGTCGAGGTGAGCTAGCTGACGGTTCCACGGTCAAGTCCCGCCGTGCTTTGCCGGGGTCGGGGCTATACCGGTACCCTAGGGGCCGGCCCGGTAGGGCTACCAGGAGGCTTCGCCTAGTCCGGTCTATGGCGCCGCACTGCTAATGCGGTTTGGGTTCGCGCCCATCCGGGGTTCAAATCCCCGAGCCTCCGCCCCTTGACCTGCGGGTCCGTGTCATTGGCCCGGACCCGCCATCCGGCCTCAGTGATCATTTGGCTCTCCAGATGGCACATTGCTGGCACCACCGGGCAGCCGGCGCAGGATCTCGGTCAGCATCTGGCCGTGGCTGTCGAGTCTCTGATCGATGCTGTCGAGCCGTTCGCCGTGCTCGCCGAGGCGAAGCTCGATCCGGTCGAGTCGCTCGCCCTGGCTGCCGAATTGCTCGCGCATCTCGGCGTGCATGACGCTGACGCCGTAGCTGATCGCGTCGACCTTGCCGGGCAGCATGTGCCGCATCTGCTGCTCCAGATCGGCCACCCGAGCCTCAAGCGCCGCATAGTCAGCCGCCATTGCCGGTCCCCTCCGGGGCGACGCTACCGCTGGCCGCCAAGCAGTCCTCAGCTAGCCGGTACCAGTCCTCGCTGACGACCACGGCGGCAGGCTTGCCGTAGCGGGTGATCAGCGTAGGCTCGCCGGCCAGGCGGGCTCGGTCGATCACGTCGCCCAGCCCGAGCCGGGCCTCCTCCACGGTGGCCGTCCTCATGAGACACCCCATTCGCTCGGCCAGCCGCGGCGCTTTCGTGGATATTTCTCGGTCGAGATTTCGAGGCCAGCCAGGAGGCTTGGCGTGTTGTTAGCCTCCACCAGCATTCGTTGATAGTCGACATCTGAGGTCACGGTTGTGTAATGCAGCCCGGCCTGATCGGTGCAATGGATGAATCCCCAACCGCCGTCGATCGCCTCCAGGCCGACTGCCTGGCAGAAGCGGCGGTAGCTTTCTTGGCCGCCCAGATCGGTCGGGGTGGCGAATGAGTATTCGCGCGGTGTCAAACTCGGCTTCACGCCGCCGATCCTAGTGCTCCTCGGGGTCCTTGAGCAACAACTGGTTGGCGGTGCGGCGCCGCGGGACGTAGGCGGCGATCGCCGAAGCTGCGGCCTCGGCCAGTTCCTCGGCGACCTGTGTGTAGACGTCCATCGTGAATGCCACCGTCGCGTGACCGAGCATCCGGCTGATCACTTTCGGCTCGACGCCGGCGGCGAGCAGCATCGAGGCGGCGCCGTGCCGGAGGTCGTGGAAGCGGATCGGCGGCAGCCCGGCACGGCTGGCGAGCGTGCCGAACCGGACGCTGATCCAGCCTGGCCGCAGCGGCGTGCCGTCCTCGCGGGTGAACACCCGGCCAGAGTCCGTCCACGCGCTGCCCCACGCGAGCCGCTCGGCAAGCTGGGCCTTGCGCCAGGCGCGAAGCACCCCAGCTGTCCCCTCGTCAATGACGAGCTGCCGGTCTGAGTCTTCGCTCTTGGTCGAATCGAGCACATCATCGGTCTGCGCCTGGCGCACGTGCAGCCGCCGGTTGCCGAGGTCGACCTCGGCCCACGCCAGGCCGGCCAGCTCGGAGCGACGCAGGCCGAAGTACGCGGCCACGTGGAACAGCGCATAAAGCCGCTCGGCTCTGCGCGGCGGGTCCTCGCTGCCTTCCAGCGAGTCGAGGAAGGCGCCGCACTGGGCCGCGGTCCAGACCATCACCGGCGCTGGTATCTCGCCGGTCTGCTGCCAGCGCTCGACGCGAGGCTCGGTCCATAGCAGCGGCCGGACCTTCCGTCCCCCACGCTTTCCGCCCAGCTTGACCGTCGCGGCCGGGTTGTGCGCGAGCGTCTGCGGCACGGCGTCGGACAGGGCACTGAGCGCCACGGCATGCAGCCGTTTGATCCTGGCCTCCGAGAGCGGGCGGGATGAAACCCGCTTGCCATCGCGCTCGCTGCGTGCTCGGAGCAGCCGCCGCAGCAGGTCTCCGTTGTCGGCATCCTGGCCGGTCCGATTGATCAGGCGCATAGCCGCGTACAGGTCGCGGAAATGGTGATCGCGGAGATCGGCCAGGCGAACGTGGCCGAGGCCGGGCCGGAAGTACAGCTCGACGGCCTCGCGGTAGCTCGCCAGCGTGCTCGGCTTCAGCTCGGCCTCGGACTCCCACCAACGCAGCCGCCGTGTCAGGTATTCGCCGAAAGTGGTCCGGCGGTTATCCACGTGGGCACCCTGGCTCACGCGGCCGAGGGCCTCCAGCAGCGCCTCGGTGCATGCTTTCTTGGTCGGGTAGGGCCCGATCCGCGGCTGGCGGCGCCTGCGGGTGCTCGCATCTCGTGGCGCCTCGTAGCGGGCATACCAGGCACCGTGCCCGCGGTGCTCCAGATCGGGGCACGACTGGCCCAGCAGGCGCCCGGTGCGCGGGTCGCGGCAAAAGCACGCGCGGTAGGGCTCGGGCAGCTTCACTGGCCGGTCCACCAATGCGGCCGGGCGATGTGCACTTGCAGCTCCGCCATGCGTAGTGCCACCGTGACCAGGAACTGCCGGCAGTATTCGAACTCCTCGGCGGTGGGGTCGTAGCCCGGCTGCGTGAGCCTTTCCTGGTGCCCGTCTGCGTACCACGCGATGTGCGGCGTGAGCTGCTCGAATCGCGCGAATCGGCGGTAGTCGATGCCGAGCGCCATGATCCGCAGGGCGCGCTGCATCTGCTGGACGGCCTTGGTCATGACTGTGAGTTGCTTGGCTAGCGGTCTCGCATCCGGCGGCCGCGGGGCCTTCGGGGTCGGCGGCTGTGCGAGCAGCCGCGCCATGTCGTGCTCGTGCATGGGGTAGTTGATGTTCTCGCCGAAGGTGGCGAACGATCGCGACGGCCCGTCGTCGAAGATGGCGTTGTAAGCCTCGGCGAGCAGGCCCATGCCTTCCCGAATATCAGCGGCCGCGGCCGCGGCGGTAGCGGCCTTTACCAGATCGGAACATCAC
>JBKQTJ010000209.1:0-5808 GCA_052143255.1 Streptosporangiaceae bacterium
TCGACGCCGGGGCGCTCCCGCCCGGGCTGACGATCAACCCCTCGACCGGCCAGATCAGCGGCACGCCCACCACGGCCGGCACCTTCACCTTCACCGTCGAGGTGTACGACAGCGACAGCGTCAACACATCCCTGTTCACCCCGGAGACAATCACGATCAACCCGGCCTAGGCCCACAGCTAAGCGCCACGCGGGACGCCTGCGGGACCTCGGGGGCACCAATGGCTACCAGTTAGCTAGGCTGCCATGCAGGTAGTTGAGTGTCTAGCTGCGGCCATTGGTGTCGGCAGAGGACCACCGGAAGTTACAGTGTGTCGCTAACCCAGACGCCGTCTATCGCGAGATGTCCGTTTTTACCTCAGCCAGTCGCTCCACTAGACGCCTCTCGGCACGCCACGATCGTGCTTATCGCCCGTTCAAGGGCATATCCGGCGCTGGCGCCCTCGCCCTTGACCTGAACGTCTGCCTCCGCGACGGCCGCATGCGCAGCAGCGAGACCCTCAGCAGTCCAGCCGTGGAGTTGCTGGCGCGCCTTGTCGATCCGCCAGGACGGCATCCCTAGCTCCGCGGCCAGCGCGTTCGGGCTAAGCCCGCGGCCGGCTGCGCCGACCAGGCCGAGGGTGCGCAGACCTTGGGCAAGCGCGCTCGTTATCAGCACCGGCGACGTCCCGGTAGCCAGCGCCCAGCGCAGTTGCTCCAGCGCGTCGGCCAGCTTGCCCTCACACGCCCGGTCGGCTACCGAGAAGCCCGTCGCTTCGGCACGGCCACGGTAATACTGAGCGACCGCCGCCTGATTGATGACGCCGGTAATGTCGGCCGCCAGCTGGCTGCACGCCGACGCAAGCTCAGCCAGGTCGTTACCAACCGCATCCAGCAGTGCCCGCAGGCCGCCGTCGTCAGCCTTGCGTCCGGCCTGGCGGAACTCGCTCCTGAGGAAGTCCATGCGCTCGCTGAAGCGCTTGATGCCAGGGCAGTCGACCCTCCTGGCGGTGGTATCCAGCAGCGCCGCGAGCAGGGCCTTGTTCTTGGCGCCGCCAGCATGCGTGACGACCAGGAAGACATCGGGCGGGGGCGCCTGCACCAGCCGGGTGAGCTCGGCCGCGAGTTCCTTCCCGGCATCTTGCGCCGCCTTCACTACGACCACGCAACCTGCGCTGAACAGCGACGGAGCAGTCAGCGCGGACAACTCGCCCGGCGGCAGGCCGGCCGCGGAAACGATATGCACGTCGATGCCGTCCGCGTCACTGACGTCCGCCGCCGGCTGCCCGTCCGCCGCGGGCTGCCCGTCCGCCGCGGGCTGCCCGTCCCCTGCAGGCCGCCCATCCCCTGCAGGCCGCCCATCCCCTGCGGCCTGCCCGGCCGCTGCGGCGGACGCCACGGCAGCCCGGATGGCGCGCTCAACGAGCAGTTCCTCTTCACCCACGATGACTGTGACCTGGGCTGGCCGGGCGGGCGCGACTGGCCTGCTGGACGGGGCACTGCGCACAGGTCCGGAAGCCATGCAGGCAGCATGCCACGAATCGCGGCTGCGGCGGAAAGGGCGCTACCTTGTAACCGGCTCGCCGCCGCGCCAGATCCGGACCGGCTTCATGCCGTAGGACCAGCCGAACGCGCCCTCATGGTCAGCGTCCCAGGCGACGATGTCGGCCATCCGCCCGCGGGCCATCGCGCCCCGGTCCGGCGCCCGCAGCGCCTGCGCGCCGCCGACAGTCGCGGCACGAAGCGCCTCGGTAACGCTCATCCCGAAGGCCGACATGGCCAGGCTGATAACTAGCGGCATCGAGGTAATGCCGTTGCCGCCCGGCGAGTGTCCGGAGGCAAGCGCAACCGGCACCCCCCTGTCGAGCAGGGCGCGCACCGGTGGCGGCCGCCGGGAGTCCGAGACCATCGCCGGGCACACCACGGCGACGACGCCCGCCCGGGCTATCGCGGCAACGTCGTCATCGCCCGCGCCGTAGAGCAGGTCGGCTGACGCGCAACCGAGCTCGGCAGCGAGCCGCGCGGCGCCAGTCCGTGCATCGCCGGAGGCATGCAGCCTCGGCAGCAGCCCCGCCGTGCGGCCGGCAGTCAGGATCCACCTCGCCTCATGCGCGGTGAAGCCGCCGTCGCCGCAGTAGACATCGATGCTGTCGGCGCCCGCCGCCACCGCGTCTGCGCACCAGCTGCCGACCGCGTCCACGTAGTCATTGCGCCTGCCGAAGAATTCCGGCGGCACCGAGTTGGCAGCCATGAAGGTAACGTGCACCCGAGGCATGCCCGGTTCGTTCTCCAGCGAGCGGAGCAGCCGGACGTCAGCCAGCTCGCCATCCCTGGTCAGGTGATAGCCAGTCTTAGCCTCGACCGTCGTCGTGCCGCTCAGAAGCCAAGCGCGCAGCCGCTCGCGCACGCCGCTGCACAAGGTCCACGGGTCAGTGCCCCTGGTGATCGTGACAGTGGAGGAAATCCCGCCGCCTGCCGCGACGATCTCCCTGCCGGACGACCCGCCCGATCGCATGGCCAGCTCGGCCCACCGGTTGCCGGCGTAAACGGGGTGGGTGTGTGAGTCGATAAGGCCGGGCGTGACGAGCGCGCCGCCGAGATTCTCCACGTGGTCGACGGCGACGATGTCGTGGATCACGCCTGGAATGCTGGCAGGCAGCTCAGCGGCCGGCCCTACCCAGGCGATCCGGTCATCCTGGGCCAGGATCGCGACATTGCTCCAGATTTCCGATCCGGTCCAGAGCCTGCCAATGTTGGTCAGGAGGCGCACGGTCACGTGGCACCGCCCAGCTGAGGAGCAGTGCAGGCCAGCCGACGGCGGCAGCGGCGCGCGGGACCCCGAGCAACCATGCGGCCTCTCCTACCGAGCGTCGGACAATGGCATGAACCTGGCGAACCGCCAGGGAAAACGACTTCTACCGCGACTGCCCATTTAGCCTGGCGTGGTTAGCGCAAACCAACATATCGGTTGAGTCACGGTATTGCACAATCGGAAGCCCTGTAAAGGCCGTATAAGTGTCGGCCTTAGCCGCGGTGTGCCATCATAACCGGCCAGCGCTAATGCGCGCGCCGCGACGCGCCGCCTGGCCTGCGCGTTCGCGGCACACAGCTAGCTCACTCGCCGCGGCCGACAGGCAGCGGCATGACCACCGCTGCGCCAGGCCGCAGCTGGCGCGCAAACCGCCAGGCCGCGTTCCCTTAATAGCAGTTTAAAGAAACTTCCGGAAAGCCGCTTACCGGGCGCTGCACGGTGCAGATGAACGTGCATCTGCATTACGCAATTGCGCGCCGCATTCCGCGATATATAGCAGTGCGCCGCGCCCTGGCCTAATGAGTACTATTCGCCCGGGCGAAACCGGCTAGCTCCGCGGCGAGGCCCAGCGGCACCCGCGCGGTCAGCTCGGTACCGTGGCTGCCGTGGTCAACCGCAAGTACCTCACCCTCGTCGTGGGCACGCGACAGCAGGTCACCGCGGTCGTACGGGATCAGGACGCTGACCTCGCGGTACTGCTTCGGCAGCAACCGCTCAATCTCGGCAACCAGCTGGTCGATGCCCTCTCCGGTGTGAGCGGATACCACCACTGACTGCCGCTCGGCGAGCTGCAGGCCCTCCAGCTCGATCCGGTCCGCGCTGTCCGCCTTGTTGATCACGACAAGCTCCGGGACGTCGCCGGCGCCAACCTCGGCCAGTACCTCCCGGACCGCGGCGAGCTGCGACCGCGGATCGGCATCGGACCCGTCCACCACGTGCAGGATCAGGTCGGCGTCGCCGACCTCCTCCAGCGTGGACCGGAACGCGTCAACAAGCTGATGCGGCAGGTGCCGCACGAAGCCGACGGTGTCGGTCAGCGTGTACGGCCAGCCGGACGGCGTCTTGGTCTTGCGGACGGCCGGGTCGAGGGTGGCGAACAGGGAGTCGTCGACCAGGACCTGCGCGCCGGTGAGCCGGTTAAGCAGGCTGGACTTGCCCGCATTGGTATAGCCGGCGATCGCCACCGACGGCACCGAGCGGCGACGGCGCTGGCCGCGCTGCACCTCACGGCCCACTGCCATCTCGCCGATCTCGCGCCGCAGTTTCGAGATCCGGGACCTGATCCGCCGGCGGTCTGTCTCGATCTTGGTCTCGCCAGGCCCGCGGGTGCCGATGCCGCCATTGCCGCCCGCGCGGCCGCCGGCCTGCCTGGACAGTGACTCGCCCCAGCCGCGCAAGCGCGGCAGCAGGTACTGCAGCTGGGCAAGCTCGACCTGCGCCTTGCCCTCCTTGCTGCGCGCGTGCTGGGCGAAGATGTCCAGGATCAGCGCGGTGCGATCGACGACCTTGACCTTGACTGCGCCCTCCAGGCTCCGCAGCTGTCCGGGCGTCAGCTCTCCGTCGCAGATGACGGTGTCAGCTCCGTGCGCAGCCACGATCTCGGCGAGTTCGCGCGCCTTGCCTGCTCCTACGTAGGTGGCCGCGTCCGGCCGCCCGCGCCGCTGGATCAGCGCATCGAGCACCTCGGACCCAGCGGTCTCCGCCAGCCGGGAGAGCTCGCGCAAGGAGTTCTCCGCCATCACCAGCGTGCCGTCGGTCCAGACCCCCATCAGCACGACTCGTTCCAGCCGGAGGGCGCGGTACTCGACTTCGCTGACGTCCTCAAGCTCGGTCGACAGCCCGGCTACGCGCCGCAGCGCGTGCCGCTCCTCCAGGTCCAGCTCTCCGTTTTGCGGTTCAGCCAGGGTGTCGGGGAAGTCGGGGAACAGCTCAGAGTCCTGGTTCTGATTCGATAGGACGCTCATGCCACCTCTACCGGGCCTGCCAGCGACCCGTAAATGCTAGTAAGTCATGTCGTATTACGACGGAAAGTACTCATAACCCGTCGCCCGCTGGCAGCGGGCCTGACGCTGATAGTGCCACGGAGTGGATCCGCACACATCTGATTAACTCCTGGCAGGCTCCAGATGTGCCCGTCGAACGCGGGGCGGCCGGAAGGCGCGCTGATGCGAGGAATGTGCGAGCCGGGCTCCGGGTGTGGACGCAGGAACGCATGGGCTACCGTCTGGGGCAGCGGCCGACCGCGACGACGGCGGCTGTCGGCCGGATAGTCGCGGCCGCTCTGGCCGGATTGCGGCGGCGGTGGCGGCCAGACGGCGGCGGCGGGCAGACGGCGGCAGCCAGACGGTAAGGACAGACGGTAAGGACAGACGGTAAGGAGCAGCGTGCAATGACAAGCGGCGTTGAGATTGCCGGTCCGTCCGGTAGCCGGTACGACGAGATCCTCACCCCGGAAGCACTAAGCCTGATAGCGACCCTGCACCGTGAGCTGGGCCTGCGCCGCGGCGAATTGCTCGCGGCCAGGGCGGCGCGCCAGCGAGAGCTGTCGGCTGGCGCCAGCCTGGACTTCCTGGCGAGCACCGAGGCCGTCCGGGCCGATACTTCCTGGCGAGTGGCGCCCGCGGCACCCGGCCTGATCGACCGGCGGGTGGAGATCACCGGGCCGACCGATAAGAAAATGACGATCAACGCGCTGAACTCGGGCGCCAAGGTATGGCTGGCCGACTTCGAAGATGCCAACACGCCGCTCTGGGACAACATGATCACCGGGCAGCTGAACCTGAAGGACGCGCTGGACCGCACCATCGACTTCACCAGTGACGAGGGCAAGTCCTATCAGCTTCGGCCGGACGAGGAGCTGGCCACGATCGTGGTCAGACCGCGTGGCTGGCATCTGGAGGAGAAGCACCTGGTGATCGACGGTCAGCGTGCCTCCGGCAGCCTGGTCGACTTCGCTCTGTATTTCGCCCACTGCGCGCGCCCCCAGCTGGCCAAGGGCAAGGGCCCCTATTTTTACCT
>JBKQTJ010000210.1:0-31037 GCA_052143255.1 Streptosporangiaceae bacterium
AAGAACTCCGTCATCAGCGTGTGCTGGTAGAACTTGCCCCGGAAGGCCAGCCTTTCGCCGGTCGCCCAGCTCGCCCAGATGGCCCGGACGGCGCCAATGAACTCCTCCATCCGGCTGGCCGGGTGACTCCACGGCATCCCGAAGCGGCGCTCGATGTGGGGCTTGACTTGCGAGCCGAGACCGAGCTGAAAGCGGCCGCCCGAGATCAGCTGGATGTCGTTCGCCGCGACCGCGACGTTCATGGGGTTGCGCGCGAAGGCCACGGCGATGGCCGACTGCAGCGTGATCCGGGAGGTCCTTCGTGCTGCCAGCGCCAACGACGCAAACACGTCGTGCCTGGTCTCGGGGATGCCGAAGCCGTCGTAGCGGTCAGCCTCCGCCGCGACCGCAGCGGCTTCGATCTCCTGCGGCGTAGCGGTCACCGGCGCGGCGGCATCAATCTGCATCTGGCTAGCTTGCCGTACGTGTGCATGAGCAGGCGCGCTGGCGGGCAACCTATGACAATGAGCGAGCAGTCAGGACCTTCCAGTGCGCCGCCCAGCACAGCGGACGAGCAGGTACAGCGGGCCAACGATTCGGGCCGGGTCCCGGTCGTGTTCATCCACGGCTTGTGGCTGCTGGCCTCAAGCTGGGATCCGTGGGCCGCGATGTTTGATGCTGAGGGGTACGCGCCGGTCACCCCGGGTTGGCCCGACGACCCCGCCACCGTGGCTGAGGCGCAGGCGCATCCGGAGGCTTTCGCCGGCAAGAGCATCGCCGACGTCGCGCATCATTACTCCGAGGTGATCGGCAACCTTAGCCGCAAGCCAGCGGTCATCGGCCACTCGTTTGGCGGCCTGCTGGCCCAGATCGTGGCTGGCCGGGGCCAATCAGCGGCCACCGTGGCCATCGACGCCGCGCCCTTCCGCGGCGTCCTGCCACTGCCGGTGTCGGCGCTCAAGGCCGCGTTCCCGGTCGTGGGCAACCCGGCGAACAAGCGACGCGCGGTTCCCCTGACCTACAGCCAGTTCCGCTTCGCGTTCGCGAATGCGGTCTCGGAGGACGAAGCGCGCCAGCTGTACGACAAATACTCCGTGCCCGGATCGGGCATCCCGCTGTTCCAGGCCGCGTTCGCCAACTTCAACCCGCGGACGGAGGCCAGCGTCGATACCACCAACCCGCATCGCGGGCCGCTGCTCATCATGTCCGGCAGCAAGGACAACACCGTACCCCGCGCCATCTCGCAGGCCGCCTTCAAGCGTCAGCAGCATAACCGCGGTGTCACCGAGTTCGCCGAGGTAGCCGGCCGCGGGCACTCGCTGACCATCGACAAGGGCTGGCATGATGTCGCGCAGACCGCGCTGGACTTCATCAGCCGTTTCACCTGATATGTCCTGCGCGGCGGGCTAGGTAGCGCGGCCAGTCCGCGAGGGATCTTGTTACTGATCGTGGTTTGCCGAATTTTATCGTGCAAAACCACGATCAATGACGGGCTCGCCGTGAGGGACCTCCGCTTCCCGCGTCGCAGGACCATCGCCCCTGGTGAGGTGCGGCCAGCTGACGAAGCTGGAAGCAGCACAGGAGGTGCGCGATGCGAATTCTGGTGACATATGGGTCGACCCGCGGCGGTACGCAGGGTCTTGCTCAGATGGTGGCCGATGGCCTGCGCGAGACGGGCTGCTCGGTTGACGTGCTCCCGGCCGGACAGGCCCACACCGTTGACGGCTACGACGCGGTCGTCGTGGGCGGCGCGCTGTACGCGTTCCGCTGGCACCGGGCGGCGCGCCGGTTCGTGCGACGCCATGCCGCTGCGCTCAAGAAGCGGCCGGTTTACTTCTTCTCAAGCGGCCCGCTGGACGACTCTGCCAGCAAGGGTGAGATCCCGCCGGTCAAGGGAGTTGCCGCGCTGATGGAACGCGTCGGCGCGCGCGGCCACGTGACATTCGGCGGGCGGCTGTCGCAATACGCCCGGGGTTTCCCGGCGAGCGCAATGTCGAAGAAGGTCGCCGGTGACTGGCGCGATGCAGGGCAGGTGCGTGAGTGGGCTCACACCGTAGCCCATGAGCTGACGGAGTCGCCGCTGCCGGTGTGATCGGCCGCGCCGCTCAGTCAGCGCTGCCATCCGCCATCAGCCAGCCGGGCGGAGTGCGGCCACGACGGTGCGGCAGGGTCGGCGCCAGGCTGGTCCGCCCCGGGCGGACCGTACCGAGACGAGCCAGAGCAGGCAATGACAGTCGCTACTAAATCCTCGGCCGTGACGTCGGCCGGTGAGCCCACCGCGATCCAATCCGCGGCCTGCGCGACCGGACCGTACGCGCTGTCCGACCTTGGCACGACTGAGGCCGGACTGTCGAGTCGGGAGGCGGCGCAGCGACTCGCCCGTTGGGGTCCGAACGCGGTTTCGTCGCACCGGGCCCGGCTGGTCCCGGTGCTGTGGCACCAGTTGAGGTCGCCGCTGCTGGCCTTGCTGCTGGCGGCAGCCATCGCGTCCTACTTCACCGGTGAGCGCAGCGACGCGGTGATCATCGGTGTCATCGTCGGCATGTCTGTCGGGCTGGGATTCGTCAACGAGTACCGGGCTGAGAAGGCTGCGGAGGCACTGCATTCCCAGATCCGCCACCAGGCCGTTATCATCCGCGACGGACGGCCGACCACAATCGACGTAACCCTCCTGGTGCCCGGTGACCTGGTCGACCTCCGCCTCGGTGACATCGTGCCCGCTGACATCAGGATGCTGACCGCCACCGACCTGGAGTGTGACGAGTCAGTCCTCACCGGCGAGTCAATCCCTGCCGCCAAGGACACCGATGCAGTCCCTGCTGGGACGCCACTGGCCGAGCTATCCGGGTGCGCGCTGATGGGAACCGTCGTGAGTGCTGGCAGCGGCCGGGGCGTCATCGTCGCCACCGGAGCGCGGACGGAATTCGGCAAGATCGCCGCGGGCCTGAGCACGCACCTGCTGGATACCGAGTTCCAGGTTGGCCTGCGGCGGTTCTCCATGCTGCTGGTGTACGTGGCGGGCGTCCTTACGGCCTCGATCTTCGTGATCAACGTGGCACTGCATAAGCCGGTCATCGACGCGCTGCTGTTCTCGCTCGCGATCGCCGTTGGAATCACGCCGCAACTGCTGCCCGCGGTCGTGTCCAGCAGCCTCGCGGCCGGCTCGCGGCAGATGAGCCGTCGGAAGGTCCTGGTCAAGCGGCTGGTCTGCATTGAGGACCTCGGCGACGTCGACGTCCTGCTGACCGACAAGACGGGCACGCTCACCCAGGGCCGCATCAGCTACATGCGCGCCGTTCCGGTCGGCGGGGAACGATCGGAATCGGTACTGCGATGGGGCCTGCTCTGCACCGAGAATGCGGACGAAAGCGGAGTGCCCGCCGGCGGTAATCCGCTTGACCTGGCGCTGTGGGAGTCCCCCGCGGCGGCAGCCGTGCGGGCCGCGGCCAGCGGATATCAGCGGCTGGCGGTACTTCCTTTCGATCATGAGCGCCGGATGGTTTCGGTGCTTGTCCGCGGCCCCGATGGCCAGCGCCTTCTTATCACCAAGGGGGCGCCGGAAACGCTCCTGGACCGGTGCCGCGACGTGCCTGCTCACGCCAGGGCCGCGCTCGACGCCGAGTTCGCGGCTGGCAACCGCGTGGTGGCCGTCGCCACGCGCCCGGCAGCCGACGTGGCCGGCTCGGCGCCAGCGGATCACCTCAGTCCCGACGACGAGCACGGCCTTCAGCTTGCCGGGTTCCTGGTGTTCCTCGACCCGCCCAAGCATGACGCCGCCGCAGCCCTGAAGCGCCTTGCTGGCCTGGGCATCGCCGTCAAGGTGGTAACCGGCGATAACCCGGTAGTTGCCGTCAAGGTCTGCCACGACCTGGGACTGGCTGACGGCGGGGCGCTGACCGGCCGCGACCTGGACGCGATGGATGACGATCAGCTCGCGGCCGCGATCTCCAGCACGACGGTCTTCGCGCGTGTCAGTCCCGAGCACAAGGCACGCATCGTGCGCGCCGAACGGCGCCGCGGCAGCGGCGGCGGTGTCGCCTTCCTCGGCGATGGCGTCAATGACGCGCTCGCGCTGCACGCCGCTGACGTGGGCATTTCCGTGGACTCAGCGACAGACGTGGCGAAGGACGCCGCCGACGTGATCTTGCTTGAGAAGGATCTCGGCGTGCTGGCCGACGGCGTCGCCGAAGGGCGGCGGATCTTCGCCAACACCATTAAGTACGTGCTGATGGGCACATCCAGCAACTTCGGCAACATGTTCTCCGCTGCCGGGGCGTCTATCTTCCTGAAGTTCCTGCCGATGCTGCCGTCCCAGATCCTGTTGAATAACTTGCTCTACGACAGCAGCCAGCTGGCGATTCCGACCGACAATGTCGATGAGGAGCAACTGCGGCGGCCCTCGCACTGGGACATCGCCTTCATCCGCCGCTTCATGATTTTCTTCGGGCCGCTCAGCTCGGTATTCGATTTCATTACCTTCGCCATCATGCTCTGGGTGTTCCACGCTGGCGCGGCGCTGTTCCGGTCTGGCTGGTTCGTGGAGTCGCTGGCCACCCAGACCCTGGTCATCTTCGCGATCCGGACCAGGCGCATCCCGTTCTTCCGCAGCCACCCCAGCCTGCCGCTCACCCTTGCCGCGCTCGGCGTGGTAGCCATCGGCACGGTGTTGCCTGCGACGCCGCTCGCCGCCACTCTTGGCTTCCGGCCGCTGCCCGGCGCGTATTTCGCCGCCCTTGTCGGCATGGTGGTGGCCTACCTGGGCCTCATCGAGGCAGGCAAGCGGGTGTTCTACCGCGCCGCCGCCGGGCCGGCGGCTGCGCCGGCGCGCCCCGAAGACCGCAGGGTGCATCGGCTGCGCCGGCGCATGGCTCTGTTTAGCGTCGCCGCCCGCCTCCGCGCGCTGCGCGGCTACCAGCCGGGCACAGGCGACGGGCGACAGCCTGCCGGGCAGGACGGGCAGGCCCCGCCCGCTGCGCAACCGCGTCCGGCTAGTTCAGGAAGCTCATGAGCCCGCCGGGCGGCGAAGCTCCACCTGGAGCGGGTTACCGGCCACGGGACCATCGGCCCTGGCCGCATGGGCCGGCCGACAGCAGGATTTGCCGGCACGGCCGCACGGGCAGGAGGTAGCCGTTATGGCTGGCTCGGTGGACCGCGCTAGCGCGCTGGACATGATGGAGCTTGCAACCGACTTTGGCCCGGTGCCGATGCAGGTCGGGGCGGTGCTCGTGTTCGAGGCCGGGACCGGGCTGGATGCTCGCGCAGTTCGCGATGTGCTGGCAGCCCGGACTTGCGGCATCCCGCGACTGCGTCAGCGGCTCATGCGTGCGCCGCCGGGCTGCGGCCGGCCGGTCTGGGTAGACGACACCCGCTTCGACGTGAGCCAGCACATTGCCGAGGTCAGCTGTTCCCCGCCCGGCGACGAAGCGGCGCTGCTGCAGGTTGCGGCTGACCTGGTCAGCAGCCCCCTGCCGGCGGGCCGGCCGCCGTGGGCGGCGACGCTGGTCACCGGGTTGGCCGACCAGGCTCCGGCGCTGATCGTCGTGTTCCACCACGTGCTGGCGGACGGCATGGGCGGGCTAGCAGTACTGGCGAGCCTCGTCGACGGCGCTGTACCAGGGGACGACGGGGCGCTGTGCGCCGGGCCAGTTGATTTTCCCCGGCCCGCGCCGTCGTCGCGCCAGCTGGCTGCGGACGCGGCAGGCAGCAGGCTGCGCGCTGTCCGACACCTCGCGAGGGCCCCGGCACAGCTGAGGGACGCGCTGTCCGAATTGCGGCCGCGGGCCACTGGCCGGGCGTCGCGCTGCTCGCTGAACCGGCCCGTGGGCGCGAGGCGCAAGTTCGCCGTGACGCGCGCCGAGCTGGCTCAGGTTCGCGCGGCCGGCCGGGACTGCGACGGCACTGTCAACGATGTCGTGCTCGCTGCGGTGGGCGATGCGCTGACGGCCTTGCTCGCATCCCGGGGCGAGCGCGCCGATCGCTTCGTCGTCTCCGTCCCGGTCTCCGGGCGCGGCCAAGCCACCGCAGTGCAGCTGGGCAACCAGGTCGGCATCATCCCGGTACCGCTTCCGACAGCGGGATCGCTGACGGACCGGGTTAGGGTGATCGCCGAGGTGACGCGACGGCGCAAGACCCAGGCGAGGGGAGCGTCCGCCGCCTTGTTCGCGCCGACGTTCCGGCTGCTAGCCGCGCTGGGCGTGCTGCGCTGGCTGAGCGAGCACCAGGACCTCGTCACGACGTTCGTCACCAATCTCCGTGGCCCGGACGCGCCCGTCTGGTTCGCTGGCGCGAAGGTGCGCGAGGTCATCCCGCTGAACGCGGTGACCGGCAACGTCACGGTGGCGTTCGCGGTGATGTCGTATTCGGCCGTGCTGACCGTGACCGTCATCGCCGATGCTGATGCAGTCCCGGACGTGGGCTTGCTCGCCGCTGCCCTGCAGAGCGCGCTCGACAGGCTGGCTTTGAACCGGGTCCCGGCGCCCGACGTATAGTGATTGAGGAGGCGGCCCATAGCCCGCCTCAACAAGATGGACGGCTGTAGTTCCGGTCGCCCCGCACCGACCCGCGGTGGACACAGATTGTCCGCCGGCCCGGACCTGGAGGGGCCTGCATGGCCGTTATCAACGCTTTCGCGCAGGATGTCGTTGATCTGGCCGAACCGCTCACGTTTGATGCTGCCTATGCCCGGTCGTGCCGCGCCGCGCTCGGGGATTCCCAGATCGGCACGGTCGGGCTCGAGATCGAGAGTCACCTGGTAGACCTGGCCCGCGTGGCCGACGCCGTCTCCTGGCGCCGGGCCGAGCAGATCGCCGACATCGTTGCCGCCGTCACCACAGCGAGCGCGGTCACCCTGGAACCCGGCGGTCAGGTAGAGCTATCCGGGCGGCCGCAGCCGGGCGTCGCCGCTGCGGTGGCTGCGCTGCGACACGACTGGGTGGGCGCGAGGCTCGCCCTCGCGGAGTTCAACCTGGGTGTCGCCTACGCGGGCGCTGATCCGCTCCGGCCGTCCCGGCGCGTCAACCCGCGGCCGCGCTACCGGGCCATGGAGCAGCATTTCGCCGCGACCGGCCGCGCGACCGCGGGTGCGGTGATGATGAACTCCACCGCAGCGCTGCAGGTAAACCTGCAGGCCGGACCCCAAGGCGGTTGGCCCGAGCGAGTGGCGCGGGCTTACCGGCTGGGACCGACGCTGGTAGCGATATCGGCCTGCTCGTCCTGGCTGCACGGGCACCCCACCGGCTGGAAGTCGGCCCGCCAGCAGACGTGGAGCGAGCTTGACCCGCGTGCTTGCGGTCCGGTCCCCGGCTGCGTCGCCGCCAGCGCGGCAGCCGATGCCAGGCTGGACCCGGCCGCGGCGTGGGCTCGGTACGCCCTGCGCGCGCCCGTGGTCCTGGTCCGGACCGGCGGCGACGACGTCGAGGCCGTCCGCACGCGGGTCTCGTTCGGCCAGTGGGCAAGTGGCTCAGTCCGGCTTAGCAGCAGGCCACCGACGGCCGCTGACCTGGATACGCACCTGACCACGCTGTTCCCGCCGGTAAGGCTGCGCGGCTACCTGGAACTGCGGTACCTCGATGCGACCCCGCCGCGCTGGTGGCCCGCGATCGCCGCGGTGCTCACCACGCTGATGGACGACCCGGCCGCCGCAGACATGGCAACGGAGGCGACGGAGCGCACCGCCACGCGCTGGGCCGAGGCAGCGCGGGCCGGACTGGACGATGAGCTGCTCGCCGACTCGGCCCGACGCTGCGTGGCGATCGCGGCCGGGCGGGTGCCCGCCGAGCTCAGTTCCGCGGTTGCTGACCTGGCCGAGCTTGTCGAGTCCCGCCGCTGCCCCGGTGACCTGCTGACCGAGCGGATCGAGAAGGTCGGCCCGCTTGCCGCGCTCGAGGAGCTAGCCCATGCATGACGCCGTTGTCCGCGACCTGGAACGCGCCAGGGCCCGAACGCTGCGGCTTACCGACCTAGACGAGCCCACGCTGCTTGCTCAGCACGACCCGCTGATGAGCCCGCTGATCTGGGATCTCGCGCACGTCGGCCAGCAGGAGGAACTCTGGCTGCTGCGCGGCGGCGATCCCGCCCGGCCGGGCATGCTGCCGCCAGAAGTCGACTCGCTCTACGACGCGTTCAAGCACAAGCGCGCCGACCGGCCGCAGCTGCCGTTGCTGCCGCCGGTGGAGGCGCGTGCCTACGACTACGAGGTCCGCGGCCGGGTTCTTGACCTGATCGAGCGCACTGCGGCGGAAGCCCTTTTCCCCGCGGGCATGGTCGTGCAGCACGAGGAGCAGCACGACGAAACGATGTACGCGACGCTCCAGCTGCGCCAGGGTCCGCCCGTGCTGCTGGAGCACCGACGGCTGCCGGCCGGCCGCCGGGTAGAGCCCGAGCGCGCCTTCGTGCCCGGCGGGCCCTTCACGCTCGGCGTCGATGCCGCCACCGAGCCGTTCTCTCTTGACAACGAGCGGCCCGCGCACACCGTAGAGGTAACGGGGTTCTGGATCGGCCGGGTGCCGGTTAGCAACCGGCAGTGGCAGGAATTCATTGCCGACGACGGCTACCACCGGCGCGGCCTTTGGTCCGCGCGCGGCTGGGCGCACCGAACCGAGGCCCGGCTGGAGCGGCCGCTGTTCTGGGCGCAAGACGGCAGCCGCCGACGGTTCGGCGTTGAGGAGGACGTGCCGCCCGATGAGCCGGTGCAGCACGTCTGCTACTTCGAGGCCGAGGCGTTCGCCAGGTGGGCCGGCGCCCGGCTGCCGACCGAGGCGGAGTGGGAGAAGGCTTGCGCCTGGGATCCGGCCGCGCAAGCGCGGCGCCCCTGGCCGTGGGGGTCGGCGCAGCCCACCGTGGAGCTGGCCAACCTTGGCGGTGCCGCGTTGCGGCCGGCGACCACCGGAGCCTTCCCGCAGGGCGCCTCGGCCTACGGCGTCGAGCAGATGATCGGCGATGTCTGGGAATGGACGTCGTCCGATTTCGTCCCGTGGCCGGGTTTCACCCCGATGATCTACCGCGACTACAGCCAGCCGTTCTTCGGCGGCGACTTCAAGGTACTGCGCGGCGGCTCGTGGGCCGTCGCCCCGTCAACGATCCGGCCGTCCTTCCGTAACTGGGACTATCCGATCAGGCGGCAGATCTTCACGGGCGTCCGACTGGCCTGGGACGCCTGAGTGTGCCGTCACCTGGCCTGGCTCGGTGGTCCGCGTTCCCTTCATGAGCTAGTGCTGGCGCCTGGGCATGGGCTGCTCGTGCAGTCGTACGCGCCGCGGCGGCAGCGACACGGCACGATGAACGCCGACGGGTGGGGAGTCGGGTTCTTCGCAGCCGGGCAGCCGGAGCCGGCCCGCTGGCGGTCGAACCGGCCGCTGTGGGCTGATCAGTCCTTCGCGTCGGTGGCGCCGGTGATCTCGTCGGGCTGCGTGCTGGCGGCCGTGCGGTCGGCAACGGCAGGCATGCCGCTGGACGAGACGGCAGTCGCGCCGTTCCAGCACGGGCGATGGCTGCTGTCGCATAACGGGGTCGTCGACCGCACGCTGCTGGGCCCGCATCCGGCGGCCGAGTCGATGGGTGACTCAGCGCAGCTTGCGGCGCACCTCTTCGAGTTCGGCCCGGAGCGCGTCGGCGAGTTTGTCACCGACATTGGCAAGCGCGATCCCGGCGCCAGGCTGAACCTGCTGCTCACCGACGGCCAGCGGGTCCTGGCTACCCGGTGGCACGACACCCTCAGCGTGCTGCAGGCCAGCGACGGCGTCGCAGTCGCGAGCGAGCCCTACGACGACGACCCGCGTTGGGCCGAGGTCCCCGACCACCATCTCGTCGAGATCAGCGGTGCCGCCGTCAGTAGCACGGCCGTGACGATCACCGATCTGGAGGCATGACCGATGCCAGTGGAGAACCGAGTCCAGGCACATCCCGGCCGGTACCACGACGCGCTGCGCGCGGATGTCCGGGCAGGCCTTACCGCGACGCCGAAGAGCCTGCCGCCGAAGTACTTCTACGACGAGCGCGGCAGCGAGCTCTTCGAGGAGATAACGCGGCTGCCTGAGTACTACCTGACCAGGGCCGAGACATCGATACTGACCGAGCACGCCGCGGAGATCGCGCTTTTGTCGCGCTGCGAGTCACTGGTTGAGCTCGGCAGCGGCACGTCCGCCAAAACTGCCCTGCTGCTGCGAGCCCTGCTGGACGGCGGCACGCTGCAGGAGTTCGTTCCCCTCGATGTCGACCCGGCGGTGCTGACCGAGGCCACCGATGCGCTCGCGGCCCGGTATCCGGGCCTGTGGATCGCGCCGTTCGTCGGCGACTTCGAGCGCGACCTAGGCGCGATCCCGGCCGGCGGGCGGCGCATGATCGTATTCATCGGGTCGACGATCGGCAACCTTGAGCCGGCCGCACGGGCAGGCTTCCTGCGGCAGGTCGCGGTCGCGCTGCAGCCGGGGGACACCTTCCTGCTCGGGACGGACCTGGTCAAGGACACCGGCCGGCTGGTGCGCGCCTACGACGACGCAGCCGGGGTGACGGCGGAGTTCAACCGCAACGTGCTCGTGTTGGTGAACCGGGAGCTGGCGGCGGACTTTGACGTCGCGCAGTTCCAGCATGTCGCGCTTTGGGACGCGGCCAGGGAGTGGATCGAGATGCGGCTGCGTTCGGCTCGCGAGCAGCAGGTCAGCGTCGCCGAACTCGGCCTCACCGTCTGCTTCGCGGCGGGTGAGGAGATGCGCACTGAGATCTCCGCTAAGTTCCGTCCCAAACGGCTCCGGGCCGAGCTCGCCGCCGCCGGTCTGGAGACAATACGGTTCTGGACTGACCAGGACGGCGACTTCGGCCTGACGCTGGCACAGCTGGCGCGCTAGGTGGGCGAAAGGGCGGTTATAGCCGCATCGCGCGAAGCGGCATCCGGAAGAGCTTTTACCGCGGGGGCGATCGAAAAGTCTTCCGGATAATGCCTGGGACGTTGGTACCCGGTCGCGAGCCTAACCTGCGCCGCCTTGCCCCAGGTCCCGGTGCGAGGTCGGACGGTCAGGTTTGTCAGGGTGGTTGTCCGGAAGGGCCGGGGAGTTGGCAGGCAACGTCGCGCGCGCCCGGATGACGCCGAGGCTGTCATGCAGCGCTTGCCAGACATTGCTGAGGCTGGCGCTGGCTGGCAGGTCTCCGCGGATGGTGGCGGACGGGCTGGCCTCGTCGCCTAGCGCCCGCACCGCAGCGCGGCCAAGGTCGACGATGATCTGGTCCGTTGCCTCGATCGTGACCTGGGAGTCGGTAACGCGGATCAGCATCTGCCGTCGGCCGGCTTCTTCTGGCGGCTCATCGCTGGTGCCGGTGATGTCGGCGTTGCGCAGTGCTTCTTTAGCTTGGTCCAGGTCAACGCCGAGCGCGGCGAGCGCCCTGGCCGCGGCGGTGTCGGGGTCGCCCAGGGCTGCGAGCAGGAGATGGTGGGAGCCAACCGGCTGCGATCCGGCCAGCCGGGCTGCTTCGCTCAGGCTGCTGTCGGCGGCAGGCGTGGTGCGCAACTCCGCAGTCTCGCCAGCGCCGGACGCGGCGCGCCGGCGCAGCCATCGTCGCCCGCGCGGCTCGTCGGCCGGAACCGCGGATACCAGGTCGAGCACGGCCATCCGGATCGCCGTGAGGTCACCGGAATGCTGCTTCAGGATCTGCGCGCCGACGCCGTCGCCTTCCCGTATCACGCCGAGCAGGATGTGCTCGGTTCCGATGTAGTTGTGGTGCAATTGCAGCGCTTCCCGGAGCGCGAGCTCCAGGGTCTTCTTCGCACGCGGGGTGAACGGGATGTGCCCGCCGCCGGGCTTGGCCTTGCCGGTGCCGACGATCGCCTTGATTTCTTCACGGGCTCCGTCGAGCGACATCCCGAAGCGCTCGAGCGCACGGAACGCCAGCCCCTCGGGCTCGCCGATGAGTCCGAGCAGGATGTGCTCGGTGCCGATGTAGTTGTGCTGCAGCAGCCGGGCTTCCTCCTGAGCAAGGACAATGACGTGCCTGGCGCGGCTGGTGAATCGCTCGAACATGCGACGAGCTTCTACCGTGATTAGAACCCAGTCAATACCATGCTATTAATAGGGAACTGGCGCGCTTTTCCAGGCGGTCTACGGCATGCTCGCGCCCTGAGAGTGGGAGGGTCCATGGACTGGGAGGACCGGCTCGACGACTGGGAGCTCGAACTTGAGCTGACTGCCCAGCTCGAAGGCTCGGACTGGGTAACGCTGGACCGAGCTGCGGCTGACACCGGCGCATCCCGGGCTGCGCTGCGAACCTGGTACCGCACCGGGCAGATCCCGTCCCGGCTTGTGGACGGGCCGCACGGACCGCAGCGGCTGGTGCCGCTTGCGCTCGTCGCCGTGCGCGCCGAAGCCTCACCGCGACTGCGTCATACCGCGCAGCGTCGGCTAGCTGATGAGGCTCAGCTGGAGATTCTGCGGCACCGGGTCGACCAGCTCGAACTCCGGCTGGCCGCGCTCGAACGTCGCAAGCTATCGGATCCCAAGACATGACGCACTCTGCAAGGCTTAGGCCGGCGCCGGGCGATGACCGATGCCCTGGCCCTGATTGTGATCGTTCATAGATCCAGCTAACGTCGGTCCCGGACGATCTGGTTCCGGGATGGAGTGCCAAATGGCGGGCGACGTGAGCCCTACCGCGAGGGCATTGCTGGCTCTGGAGGCCATCCAGAACAATCCGGGGATCACGGCGCAGCGGCTAGGCGATCGACTTGAGGTGACCGAACGGGCCGCCCGCCGCTATGTCGCGATCTTGCGAGAGGCGGATTTGCCGATCGAGTCGGTCAGCGGTCCCTACGGCGGCTACCGGGTGGGCCGTGGCATGCGGCTCCCGCCGTTGATGTTTACTGCCGCGGAGGCGATGGGCTTGGCCATGGCGGTGCTAGAAGGCCACCGGAACGCGGCCGATCCGACCGACCCGGTGGGCAGCGCGCTGGCTAAGATCGCCAGGGCCCTGCCTGAGCGCCTGGCAGGCACGGTCCGGTTCGTCCGCGAAGTCCCTGTTCCTCCGCTGGCACCGGAGACCCGCGCCAGCCCTGAGCTGATCACTCAGCTGATCGAGTGCTGCTCTGCAGCTCGCCGCCTGCGGCTTGAGTACCGGATGGGCAGACCCGCGGACCTGGTAATGGAGGTCGACCCGTGGGCTGTTGTGCTGCGGCACAGCCGCTGGTACCTGCTGAGCTGGTCGCACGCCAAGCAGGCGCGGCGGGTGCTGCGCGTGGATCGGATCGCCGCGATCGAGGTACTGCCGGGTACTTTTGCGCCGCCATCGGAACTCGACGCGCTGCGCGCCCTAGAGGAGCACCTGTCGCAGGGCTGGCGCTATCCGGTCGATGTGCTGGTCTACGCCTCTATCGACGAGACCTCGCGCTGGGTGCGGCGAAGCCTGGCGCACCTGGAACCTGACGACGAAGGCCGGACACGGCTGCTCGCGACGACTGACGAGCCGGACTGGTACGCCCGGCAGCTCGCGGCGATCCCGGCACCGTTCCGCGTCCTGGGATCTCCCCAGCTTCAGCGCGCGATCGTCGCTCTTGGCCAGCGACTCATGCAGGCAGGCCAGGATCGCGTCACCGGCAGCTAACATCGCGGCCGAGACCGCGAAGGCTCTGCGGCCGAGCTTGAACCGGGGCCACGTTCCCCTATGCAAGGGCGTTGAGGAGCTCCCGGCAGGCTTGCTCGGCGCGCAGGCAGGCCTCAGCGCAGACCCGGCAGTGCTCATGCATATGGGCGTGCCGCTCGCACTCGTCGCCGCAGGTCTTGCAGATGGTCACGCATGCTTCGAGCAGCGGCCTGGCGACGCTGGTGTCGGCGCCGGCCTGGCGGCTGACTACGCCGACGGCAGCTAGGCACACATCAGCGCAGTTCAGGCACAGCCGGATGCACGTGATCATCCCGGCGACGTCGTGCTCGCTCAGGTCAGCGTCAACGTCGGCCGTGCAGGCCTGCGCGCAATCGCTAAGTGCGTCAAGAGTGGCGGCCAGCACGCCCGCGTCGGTATCGAAGCCGAGGGCCTGGGTCGCCAGCATCCGCCTGGCGTAGCTCATCACCTACTCCTTACCGGGCATCGGTAACAGTGGCGTGGTACCCATGCGCCGCCCGGGTTAGCCGTGCCGGCGAGCCGGAATGATCAAAAGCCTTGACGGGCACCGCAGGCTGCGCCAGCCTTTGTCGAAGATGTACATAGGTCATTAGGAGGGGCCATGGCCTGGCGGCTTGATGGGACGTATTTTGAGTCATGTTCATGCGACGCGGTCTGCCCATGTACGTGGTCGGCGCTTACGGCTAAAGCGACGCTCGACCGGTGCCGGGCCCTGCTGGCCTACCGTGTCGACTCAGGCGAGATCGATGGCGTCGACGTCAGCGGCCTGAGCTTCGCGTTGTTCCTGGATACGCCGCCGGTCATGAGCGAAGGCAATTGGCGGGTCGGCGTCTTCCTGGATGACACCGCTTCCGACAGCCAGGCTGAGCAGCTAGGGGCAGTGCTGTCCGGGCAGCTCGGCGGGCCGCCCGCCATGCTCGCGCCGCTGATCGCTGAGATGCTTGGCGTGGAGAAGGCGCCCATCATCTACAGCGAGGATGGCCGCGGTCACCATGTCCGCATCGGCGATGCCGTTGACGTCGGCGTCGAGGATTTCGTCGCGATCGAGGGCCAAGATCCGGTTCAGCTTACGAACGTGTTTCACCCGTCGAATACCACCCTGACGGTCGCACCGGCTAACGCCGCGCACCTGTCGACGTTCGGCATCGACTGGGGCCGGGAAGGCCAGAGCGGCTTCTCCGCACCGTTCTCCTGGGCGGGGTGACCAGCACCGAGGGACTTGCGCGCCCGCGGTCAGGACCGGCGACAAGCGAGATAGCCCTCTTGCTCCTCCTGGCGGCCGCTGCATGGGCGGCAACCGTGTGGATCGCCCGCGGCATGACCGGGATGACGGGCACGATGGGGCTCGGCCTTGCAGTGTTCGTGCCGGTATGGACGCTGATGATGGCCGCCATGATGCTCCCGTCGGTGACGCCAACGGCCTCGCTGTACGCCAGGACCGTGCGCTCTAACCGGACGGTAAGGGTGGCTGGGCTGGTGGTGGGTTATCTGGCGGTCTGGGCCGCGGCCGGCCTGCCGGCCTACGGGCTGGCCCGGCTGGCCGGGTGGCTGACCGGGGAGCATCCGGGCGCGGCCCGCATCGGCGCCGTCGCAATATTTGCCGTGGCCGGCGCATACCAGCTGACCAGCTTCAAGGACCGCTGCCTGGCGCATTGCCGGTCGCCGCTCGGCTTGCTGATGCACTATGCCTCGTTCCGCGGCAGGTTCCGCGATCTACGCGTAGGTATCCATAATGGCGCTTACTGCCTGGGCTGCTGCTGGGGCCTCATGGTGATCCTCATCGCGGTGGGCGTGATGAACATCGCAGCGATGGTCGGCCTGGCCGCGCTGGTGCTGGTAGAGAAGACCTGGGCGTGGGGTCGTGCAACCGGACGGCTCGCCGGGGCTGGTGCGCTGGCGCTGGCACTCGCGGTCATCTGGTTTCCGTGGCTCGCGCCTGGCCTGCACGTCGCGCCGATGGCGCCGATGATGCACTGACGGTGCCGACGATGCAGTGCCGGCGCCGACCAGGCTGACGGCTGCGCGGCTTCGCAGATGGAGATCCGCGGTGCCTGGTTCGTTAGCGCGCGGACTTGTCGCCTACGAGCGGACATATACGCCAGGCAGATCCGGGACCGCCGCACACGCCCCCGCGGCTAGTGCCGCCGTAACTTTTCTCATCAGTTCCTCGGCTCGGATGATGGCAGTCCGCGCGCGCCACGGCACAGAACCCGCGGCGGAGCCATGACTCGGTCCGGTCAACGTCGCTGGGTTGAGACGCGTGCGGCGATAACGAGGTTTACCTCCCGGCACGGGCCGAAAGCGATGGTGGATCCTGCGCCTGATCTGGGCCACCCGGGTCGCGTCGTGTTCAGCCACACCACGAGCCCAGACGTGGCACACTGCGGTGCAGCTACGGTGCTGGTTTGGGGGAGGGGTTCCCAGCTGGGGACGCTTCCCCCAGGCATGCGCGGCCGCGCCGGGCAGCATCATGGCGCGCGGCAACAACGCCGCGCCACAGTAAGGCGAGGTTGATGAGGATGACATTTTCACCTGGAATCCGCAGGCGACGTGGCGCTCGCGTGGCCACGGCTATCGCCGCTGCCGCATCGGTTGCCTTCGCGGTGCCTGCAATGGCGGCTCAGGCCGCGCCCGCGGCCCGCGAGCTTGCTGCTGGCCAGGCTGGGTCGCGCGCCGAGGTGCCGTGGGGCAAGGTCGGGCCCGGCTGGGCGCTCGCGCTGTACTCGGCGACCCAGGGCGGCGAAGGCATTAAGCCGAAGGCCGGACCAGCGACGTTGTACCTGGTTGATCCGCAGGGCGGCCGGTACTCGCTGTTCACCTGGCCGGTTCGCAGCCTGCGGTCCCGGTGGTACCTGGAGGACTGGTCGGGCGATGTCAGGCGGGCACTTTTCGCCTCGGAGCCTCCGTTCGGAAGTGGTGGCCCACCCGAGCACGTGTACCAGCTGGAGCTGCGAACCGGCGCCGTTACCAGCTTCATCCTGCCTCCAGGCGTCACGTCGGTCGGCTACACCCGGCCGGACGGGCTCAACATCCTGGCGGAGAAGGGGATGCTTACCAGCTTGCACAGCAAGGTCGCCTTGCAGCGCTACAACCTGGCTGGCAAGCTGCAGAAAACACTGGCCGCCGTCACCGACCTGGCTGGGACTGCCTACCAGCCGGCCGGCGGACGACTCGCCGCGGGCTCGCTCCGCGGACTTGAGCTGATCAGCAACGCAGGCGGGATCATCAGGAGCCTGCCTGTTCCGGGGGTCAGTGAAGGCTGCACTGCCGTCCGGTGGTGGAACGCCGCCACGATCCTGGCGAGCTGCTCGGTCGGCAGTCAGCCAGGCCCGAGGATGTGGCTGGTTCCAGCTAGCGGGAGCAGGCCCACCGCGCTCACGCCGGTCCGCCACAACAACTGGGACCTGGGAGACTTCAACGCCTGGCAGCTGTCGAGCGGGCTGTACGTTGACGGACTGGGAGCCTGCGGCGCCGTGGTCATCGGGCGGCAGCTGGCGCACGGACGCGAGCAGATGGTCAACATCCCCGGCTCGAGCAGCAGCCTGATCGTGAACGCCACCAGCTCGACGCTGATGGTCGAGCGCATCAACGGCTGCTCGCCAGGCATATCACTGGTGTGGTTCAACCCGGCCACGCGAGCCATGACGGTCGCAATCAAGGTTGCGCACAACCAGCACGGTGTCATCGGGGTCGTGCCCTACTTCATCGCCGGCAAGTTCTGACAACGCTTGCGCCCGGCGCGGGTGTCGCAGGACGCCCGCGCCGGGCCACCGCCCGCGCCGGGCCACCGCCCGCCCAGGGAGTACGCACCGGTGGCGCGCTTCACTCGCTTACTCCGCGCTGATCGGCCAGGGCACTCCGAGGGCCCGGAGGGCTTCGTCGTCGAGGCACTCAAGCGAGCTAAGAACAAGGTCGGCCTGCTGGTAGCGCGGATCAGCGGCGAGGAGCGGGTCCGGCACCGCCAGGCAGCGCATGCCGGCTGCTTTCGCTGCCAGCACCCCGTTCGGGGAGTCCTCTAGCGCCAGGCATGCGGCCGGGCTGTCGCCGAGCTTGCGCGCCGCGGCCAGGTAGACGTCGGGAGCCGGCTTGCCGTTGGCTTCGTCGAACGCCGAGCAGCGCACCTCGATATCGTCCAGGCCGAGCTGCTCGCAGACCGCGTCGATGAGCCGCATCGGCGAGGACGAGGCGATGGCGAGGCGAAGGCTGTGCCGGCGGAACATCCCGATCGCCGCTGGCACGCCGGCCATCGGCTCGCCGGCGGCCAGGACCTCGGCGACGACAAGACCGGTGATTCGATCGGCAACCTCGGCATCCGTCAGCTGATCCAGATCGCCCGTCCCCGGCCGGAGCTGGCGTGGCCGGCGCTGCCGCCAGATTGCCACCGCCTCGCCGATGGCCTGGCCGGTTGCCGCCAGCAGCTCGGCCTCGCTCAGCCGCACGCCGAAGGCAGCAAAGACATCGGCCTCGGCGGCGCGCCAGGCAGGCTCGGTATCGATGAGCAGGCCATCCATATCCAGGATGACCGACGTGACGGGCGGCCCGGTCAACCGAGTACGTCAGCCGCGGCACGAACCTTCTTGGCCGTCTCCACGAACTGGCGGGCCCGGGCGGGATCGACGGGATTCCAGGTGATGCCGTCCACCTTCAGGCTGGTCCCCACGATCACTCCGTCGGCGACGGCGAGGATATCGGCCAGCCGTTCGGCCTGCACACCGGTGTTGGCCAGCACCGGGGTATGCGGCACCGCGGATTTCGCCGCGCGCAGGTCACTCATTTCGAAGGGAACGCCCGCCGCAGGACCGCTGATCAGGATTGCGTCGAGGCCGAGGAAGCTGGCACTCCTGGCCCGCTCGGCCACGCTGCGGGTGCCAATCGAGCTAGAGAACTCAGGCGTGATGTTCCCGAACAGCGCGACGTCGCCTGCACCGATCGTCTCGCGATAGGCGGCCAGTTCGCCAAGCGCGGGCGAGATCATGCCGATGTCGCTCTCGTAGACCCCGGTGAGGACTTCGCGGATGAACGTGGCACCGGTCGCGCGGGCTACGGCCAGGCTCGCCCTGGCGTCCCACAGGATGTTGACCCCGAACGGAACCCGGATGGACCGGTGCAGTTCGCCGATCACAGCCGCCATCGCGGCCGGGATCTCCGGGCCGACCGCCAGCTGATACGGGATATCGGCCTCATTGCAGAACAGCACGGCGTCGACGCCGGCGTCCTGCAGCACCTCGAGATCGCGTCCGACTACGTCAAGCAGCCGGGCTCGTCCGGCCTCGCGGTCATGACGAGGGCGACCGGGCAGGCCGGGGAAATGCACCATCGCGATCACGGGCTTGGCGGTGCCGAACCTCTCCTCGAGCGACATGATCATCAGTGACCCTTCTGCCGGTCGGCGCGCGCTGCTGCCTGCACGAAATCTATGACTGCCCGGTTCCACGGCCCCGGATTCTCCCAGAAGGCCGCGTGACCGCCGGGAACTACCGTCCAGGTGCCGGCGCCGTCACTGAGCGCGTCGAACAGCTGCCTGGACAGCTCTGGCCGGATGATGATGTCGTCGCTGGCCACAAGGACGAGCGTGGGCACTCGCACCGAGCCGATGCGGTCGGCGCAGTCATGGCCGGTGAGCGCGGCCATCTGGGCGGCGAACGCAGCCGCGGGCTGAGTGCTCTGCTGAGCCGCGCTGATCAGCTCCGCGACTCGCTGGGGGTTGGTCCGGTAGAACGCGGGACTGTAGATCCAGGGCGCCTGCTGCTCCATCATGACGGCCATCCCCGCCCTGTCCGCCACGGTGACCCAGGTCTGGAACGCAGCCGCGGTGAACGGATCGGCCACCGCAAACGTGTTCGCCAGGATCAGCGAAGCCAGGTCGTCCGGATGAGCAACCGCGTACTCCTGGGCGATGGCACCGCCCATCGAGACCCCGAGCAGGTGGAAACGCGGCAGGTCCAGCTCGGCCACGAGTGCTTTCAGGTCGGCCGCCATCTGGCTGCTGGTGTACGGGCCAGCGGGCTGGCCGGACCGGCCGACGCCGCGGTTGTCAAAGCTGACCACGCGCAGGCCTGCGGCCACGAAGTCGTCCACCTGGTTGGCCCAGCCTTCCAGGTCGTCGCCGACGCCGTTGATCAGCACCAGGGTCTGCGGACCGTCGCCAATGATCTGGTAGTAGATGTCCGCCGTTCCCGTCCTGACGATGCCGCCGTTCATCGCAACCCCCGCGTGGTGAGCGCGCTGATCCATTGCCGGGCCGAGGCGCGCAGGTCAGCGATCACCTGCGCGTCGTCTTGTTCGGCGGCCGGGATGACCTCTAGCACCAAGAGCACGTCGCCCGCACCGGCGGCGGCGAGAGTATCCAGAACCCGGCCGGGGTCGATGCGGCCGATCTCGTTCCGCTCCGGCGTGAACGGCCAGTGCCTGTCGGCCAGCCCGTCAGACTGCTGGAGCTGAACCTCAGCGAGGGTGCTGCCGAAATGCCGCAGCCACGCGTAGGGATCCCGGTCAGGCCCGGTGGAGCCGGGGACGCACTGATGGCCGAGATCCAGGCACAGCCGCACTGGCACGTGCTCGCTGTCGCCGTCGGTCAGCAGGGTCTCCAGGCCGGCGATCGTCGATGGTTCCCGGCTGGAGGCGAGGTTCTCGACCAGCAGGTAGTCCAGGCCAGCCTCGCTAGCATGGCGGGTCAGCTCGGCGATTCCCCGCCGCAAGCCCGACCAGCGCTCGGCCCGCTTGCCCGGATCGGACCAGTCGGGAACGCTCATGGCACCAACGTGACCGCCGGTGCCCCTGGCACCCAGTCTGGCTGTCAGGTCGATGACAGCCAGGTACCAGTCCACGGCAGCGCGGCGGCGCGCGGGGTCGGGATGCATGAGCAGGTTGCGCGAGTACGCTGCCAGGCCGGTGAAGGTGGTATCTGCCTGCAGCCGGTACTTGCTGAGAGCATCACGGATCTGGTCGGCCGCGCGCTGGCGCTCACCTGGGAGACCGACGTCCTCGATCAGGTCGAGGGAAAGCTCCACCAGGTCCAGGCCAAGCTCGTCGCGAACCACCTGCGCCCAGTCGCCGGGACGCGGCCAGCGCTTGGCGGCGAAGCAGTTGTTGATGCCGAGGCGGGCACGCATCTCAGTGCTCCCTCGTCTCGTGTGCCTTCGCGTCCGGGCGGACGACAGCTGATCCGATCAGCTCGGCGTAGCGCCCGTACATCTCGTCGTACAGCTCTCTCCGGGCGGGATCTGGTTCGGCCCGCTCGGCTGGCCGGAAGCCGGCCGCTACCGCCTCGGCTGGATCGCGGTACACCCCGGCACCGAGCCCGGCGAGCATCGCTGTGCCGGCCGCGGTGCAGTCCCCGGCCACCCGCACCACCGGGATCCCGGTGACATCAGCCTTGATCTGGTTCCATATCGCGAGTGCGGCGCCGCCGCCGGATACCCGCAACTCAGTAGCGGGCACCGACGCCCGGCCGAGGGTCTCCAGGCGCGCCCGGACGCCAAGCGCGATCCCTTCCATGGCGGCCCGGGCCCAGGCGCCGCGATCGTGACGCAGCGAGAGCCCCGTCGCGACACCGCGCAACGCCGCGTCGTCCCGCTCGCCGTCGCCGAGCACTGGCGCAAACAACAGGCCGTCAGCGCCCGGCGGGGCCGCGGCGGCGGCGCCTGCCATCCGTCGGTAGTCCTCGGCCCGCGGGGCGCGGGACGGACCGGAGTAGAAGAGCTGGGCGAGCCAGTCGAGCGCCTCACCCGTGGTGTTGATACCGACCTCGGTGACGTAGCCGCTGCTGTCCACGATGCTCGGGTAATGGGTGACGTCCTGGTCACGAACCGGGGCGGCGATCACCGAGTTGTAGCAACTCGAACTGCCTGCCATCTCGCTGACCGGACCCGGCGTGGTGACCCCGGCCCCGAGCGCGCAGGCGATGCTGTCGCCTGCGCCAGCCACCACCGGAATGCCTCCGGGCAGCCCCAGCCGGCGCGCGAGCGGGGCCCGCACGTCACCTGCGATGCTCCACGAGGGAACGACGTCCGGCAGCAGGCTGGTGTCCAAGTCGAGCCCGGCCAGCAGGCCTGGAGCCCAGTGGCGTGCCCGCAGGTCCAGTAGCGCGGTCGCAGCGGCCATCGACCAGTCGGTCGTGGCGTTACCGGTCAGCGCCAACGCGACGTAGTCGGTCGGCTGGACGAACCGGCGGGTCTCGGCGAAGACACCGGGTTCGTGCGCGCGGATCCAGAGGATCTTGGCCGCTACGTGGAAAGCGGCCGGCACGTGCCCGGTGAGTGCATGCAGTTCCGCAGCCCCGAACCGGTCGCGCAGCCACGCGGCCTCGGCCGTCGCGCGGTTGTCCCGGTAAATGAGTCCCGGGCGCAGCGGCTTGTCCCGGTGGTCCAGTGGCACCACGCTCGGGCACTGCCCGGTCACCGCGATGGCGCGGATGCGACAGCGGCTGCCGAGCGACCTGGCGAGCGCGCCCAGCGCGGACAGCGCTGCTGACTGCCAGCGGCTGGCATCCTGCTCCGCCCAGCCCTCGGCCGGCAACGCGGTGGGGTAGGAGCGGCGGACCTCGTCCAGCGGAGCGCCAGAGTCAGCGAAGGCGCAGGCACGCGCGCCCGAGGTGCCGACGTCGATGGCGATCAGCGCATCCGCGCCCGCCGGATCGGCACCGGCCGGGGAACTGGACTGGACGCTCATCGCGATAGCCCGGTTAGCCGCGAACCAGCTGACCGTCAGCGCGGTCCTTGTTAAGGCTGACCAGCGCCCCGTTGAGCGCGCCGGTGGAGTAGTCGCTGCCCGGGTTGACGATCAAAGTGCGCCGCTCGCCGAGTCGGCGGATGCCGGACGCCTCGTGGATGTGGCCGTGCAGGCCTACCAGCGGCTTACGGTCCAGCTCGATCTCCCGCACCGCTGTGCTGCCGACGGCCACATACTGCACCTGGCCGAGCGTCGCCTTGACGCGAAGACCCTCATCCAGCGCGGGTGCCTCGTCCAGCTGCGTGCCGTAGGGCGGCGGGTGCAGGTTGAACACGGCACGCTCGGGTCGCTCCAGCTTGTCCGCCATGGCCGCGTACGCAGCGGCCAGATGCTGCTCGTCCTGCTCCCGGTAGGTGTGCCAGGGCGTGGGATTGGCGTAGCCCCAGCTGATCATCTCGTGCTCGTCATCGAGCATCACCACCTTGCCCTCGGCATGCACGCCCCACGGGGCCTGGTCGAGCATCTCGCCGAGTTCCACCGGATCATCGTTGCCGAGCATCAGGTACAAGGGCACCCCCTTGGGCCGCAGCCTAGTGTCGGCGATGTCGAGCCATTCGGCGAGCCGTTCCCGCATCAGGCGCAAGAACAGCTGATCCAGCGTTCCGTCCGCTTCCATGGCCTCCAGCTCGCCCGGTTCGGCCCGGTAGGGGTAATAGCCGTGATCGGCGATCAGCCGCTCCAGGTCGGCCAGCTCCGGCCCTTCGGTCAGTTCGTAACGGGTACCCACGAACGTGCAGTGCCAGCGCCCGCCGGGCCCGCGCACGATTGACTGGATGGCCTTGCCTGCCACGTCGCCGCCGAGGATCAGCACCCTGGGCTTGTAGACCTGGGTGGAGTTGACGAACTTGCGGAAGCAGAGGCTGGAGCCATGCAGATCGCTGACGAAGTAGACCAGGGTGCTCTTGGCCATCTATCCGACCGCCCCACGCTGGCCGGCACAGCTTTCGCGAGCGCGCGCGGCCGCAGCCATGAATGCGGCCGCCCGGCCCGGATCCACCGGATTCCAGGTAACGCCGCCGCGCTTCAGGCTGGTGCCGACGATTGCCCCGTCGGCGATCGCGAGGATGCCTGGCACGGTGTCCGCCGTCACGCCCGTGTTGGCCAGCACCGGGGTGTACGGGATGGCCTGCTTTGCCTCGCGCAGCTGCCCGGTTTCGGTCGGCACGCCGGTCATCGGTCCGCTGATCAGCACCGCATCGACGCCGAGGAAGGCCGCGCCTTTCGCGCGCTCCGCTATCGTGCGGTGACCTAACGGGCTGGCGAACTCCGGGGTGATGTTCGCCATCAGTGCGACAGGCCCCGCGCCGATGTCTGCCCGGTACGCTGCGATCGAGCCGTAGTCCGGCCGCATGAACCCGAGGTCGCTTTCATACACGCCGGTGAAGACCTCACGCACGAACGACGCTCCGGTGGCCCGAGCGACTGCCAGGCTCGACACCGGATCCCAGACGAGGTTGACGCCGAACGGGCACCGGATCTCGCTCCGCACCTGGGCGATGACCGCCGCCATGGCCGCGGCCGCCTCCACGCCGACGCCGAGCTGGTAGGGCAGGTCCGCCTCGTTGCAGAACAGCAGCCCGTCCACGCCCGCGTCCTGCAGCACGCCGAGATCACGGGCCACCGAGTCGACGATCGGCTGCATGCCCGCCGCCCGGTCATGGCGCGGGCGCCCGGGCAAGGCCGGCAGATGGACCATGGCGATGATCGGCTTGTCCACCCCGAACAAGTCGGGCAGCAGGGACGTCATCCCGCCGCCAGAGCGGGCGCGTCTTGGTCCCCGGCCGCGCGGCGTCTCTCCAGCGGGCTATCCGGCTCCGCAGCCGTCCCTGGCGCGGCCACCGAATCTGAATCCGTTCCGGAATCTGAACCCGCTGCGGAACCTGAACCCGTTCCGGAACCTGAACCCGCTAGGGAATCCAGCCCGGCGATGATCACCTCGACGCCCTCGCGCTCGATGCGGTCCACTTCGACCGGATCGGCGCTGGCATCGGTGATGATTGCTGACACGCGCTTGATGGGCACGACCGTGCTGAGCGCCACGTCGCCGAACTTGGAACCGTCGGCCAGGACGATTATCCGCTCGGTCCGCTCCAGCGCCGCGCGAGTGACGCCGGCTTCGGCGTCGTCGAGATCGGTCACGCCGCGGCGGGCCGAGATGCCGGCCGCTCCGATGACGGCGATGTCGGTGTTGTAACGCTGCACGGTCTCCACGGCCGCGGGCCCGACACAGCTGAGCTCGTCCTGGCGTACCATCCCGCCGGCCATGATCACCTGTACCCGGCGGGTGCCCAGCAGGCTCGCTACCACCAGGGACGGGGTGATGACGAGCAGGCCGTCCCCCGGCGCGGCCAGCCGGGCGAACTGCTCGGCGGTGGAACCGACACCCACGAAGATGACTCGCGCCCCAGCGGTCAGCTGGGCGGCCCGCAAGGCGATCCAGCGCTTCTCCTGCGCGTGATGCAGCATGCGGGCGCTTTGCGTTACCTCGAAGGCGCCAGCCGCCCGGACGACGCGAGTAGTCGCGCCGCCGTAGGTGCGCCGAACGAAACCGTCCCGGTCGAGTCGCCGCAGATCGCGGCGGATGGTCATCTCGGAAACCGCGAACTCACGGGCCAGGCTGCTGACCTCTACCGCCTGATCCGCTGCGATCCGCTCCAGCACCTTGATGCGCCGCTCGACCGCCAGCAAGCCCTCTCCTAGCTGTTCGCTTCTGAAACGGGTGGTGCTCGTTTATGTGCGAAGGATTGACAGTTCGTACTGTTTGTGTTCGACTTTAGCCAGCCTCAGGAGCAGCGTCAACGGGGGCAAGCCGAGGCATGGGCAGTCAGGAGGAACGCTCATGACCACCGCGGACCGATCCGAAAGTCGGCTGTTCGTTCGTAACAGCACCGGGTTAGTACGCTCCGCGTCTGCCGTTGACGCGACCATCTTCAACGCGGTCATCTCCGCGCCGATCGGCTCGACTCTCGCCTGGTCGATCTTCTTCACCCTCGTCGCGTTCCCGGGCGCCGATCCGGTCGGCGTCCTGGTCATCACGCTGATCATCAACATCCCGGTGCTGATCATGTTCGCGCTCCTCGGGGCGAGCATGCCGAGAGTCGGTGGTGACTATGTCTGGGTGTCCAGGACGCTGTCACCTCCGCTGGCGCTGATCTCGAACCTGTGCATGATCATGGGCGGCCTGCTCGGCGCGGCCTACTTCGCCAAGTTCTTCTCTGTCTTCGGGCTCGGCCCGGCGCTGGTCGCAGGCGGCAGCCTGTTCCACAACAACACGATGATCAGCTGGGGTACCTCATTCCAGACGGACAAGGCCTGGATCCTGGCGGGCGCGCTGGTCATGGTCGCGTTGCAGACCTACATCCTGATCCGCGGCACCAAGTCGACCTTCCGCTGGCAGAACGGCGCGTTCCTGATCGGGATGTTCGGGATGATCGTCGCTTTCATCGTGCTAGGCGTGGCCAGCAAGCACGGCTTCGACCATAACTTCAACACCCTGAACAAGAGCTTCGGTGGCGGCACCACGCAGAAGGTAATCTCCTCGGTGGGCGCGGCCCATGCCGCACCGCACCTCAGCAACATGAGCGCCACGCTGCCCACGCTGTTTTCCATTCAGGGCTTCATGATGTGGAACTTCTGGTCGGTGTACATGTCCGGCGAGCTCAAGAGCGCGTCGAACCGCACCCGCCAGCTGTCGGTCATGTTCGGCGCGCTGATCTTCGACGTCGTGCTGCTGATCATCGGCGCCCTGCTGCTGTTCCGGGTGGCCGGCTACAACTTCATGTACGCGGTCAACGTGGCGCCCAACCACGCGTACGCGATCCCGTCCGGGGCGTTCTACCCGTTCCTAGCGGCGCTGTCGGTCAACACGCCGGTGATCACGGTGATCATCCTCGGCTGCTTCCTGTTCTGGGCACTGCCGTCGATGATCGCGAATAGCTTCATGCCCATCCGGTCGTTCTTCGCCTGGTCATTTGACCGGCTGATGCCGGAGAAGCTCGCGGACGTGAACGAGCGGACGCATTCGCCGATCATCGCGATCGTGGTGGTCAACGTCATCATCGCCGCGCTGACGATCTGGAGCGTCTACTCCAACGTCTTCCAGCTCGTGCTCGGGCTGATCGTGCTGGCCGGCTGCCTCGGCGTCGTAATCGTCGCCGCCGCGGCCATCGCGCTGCCGATACGCCGGCCCGACCTCTACCGCGCCTCGCCGGCGAACATCAAGTTGCTCGGCATCCCGGTGCTGTGGATCGTCGCGACCTTGTCGATCATCGTTTTCGTGGCGCTGGCGGTGGTCTCCACCCAGTACCCGTTGCTGGTCATGAACGGCAACAGTGCCAACTTCTGGTGGATCCCGGCCTGGTTCGCGGGGCTGATCGTGGTCGGCGCATCGCTGTACTACATACCAAAGTTCATTCGTGCCCGGCGTGGCATCAACGTCAGCTTTGTCTATAAGGAGCTGCCGCCCGAGTGACGCTGCGGCATCCCGAGCGGTATGCCGGAAGGCGAGCCCCGGCTGAGGCCTTCCGGCATACCCTGGGCGCTACCTGTCTCACCCGCGCCAGCGACCATGACAAGGGGAACGGCATCCTTTCCGACATCCGCGAGGAAGCGGGCCGACTAGGCGGCCTGGCGCTGAAGTCCGGCCTGCCCGCCCGGCTGCTCGGCGGCCTGGCGATCTGGCTGCGATGCCCGAGCGTTCGCACCGGGCCCTACGCCCGCGACTACGGGGACATGGACTTCGCGGTCGCGGCCCGCGGGAGCGCGGATCTGAAGAACCTCCTGACTGCTGAAGGTTACCTGGGGGACAAGTTCTTCAACGGCCTGCATGGCGAGACGCGGCTGTACTTCGGGGCCCCGGACGGCCGGTGGTCGATCGATATCGTCATCGACGAGCTGACGATGTCACACCGGCTGGACCTGCGCGGGCGGCTTGATAGCCCAGGCCTGACGATCACGCTTGCTGACCTGCTGCTCACCAAACTCCAGGTCTGGGAGATTAACCGGAAGGACCTGGGCGACGCCCTCTGCCTGCTGGCCGACCATCAACTGGCGGACGACGATTCCGATCCCGAGACAATCAGCCGTCAGCGGATCGCCGCCGTGCTGAGCGCTGACTGGGGCTTCTGCCACACCACCGAGCGCAACCTCGGCAAGCTCGCCGAACTCTGGGCTGAAACTCCGGTCCATGGCGCTGCATGCGACGTCGCTGCCCAGATCGAGTCCCTCCGCCAGACGATCGACCAGGCGCCAAAGACCAGGGGCTGGCGGATGCGCAGCCGCATCGGCGAACGGGTCCGCTGGTACGAGACTCCCGAGGAAGTGGGGCACTAGCAGGAAATGTGAGGGTGCGGCAACGGCCGCTGAGAATCCCAGTCACCTTGGCCCGCCGCTAGCTCTTCGCCCGCCATACTGGTGCCCGATCACCAGAATCCCGGTCATCCCAGTTGGGGGGATCAGTCATGAAGAGCTTCATGCACGCGCGCCGGATAACCGCCGGTGCTGCCATCGTCGGCGCCCTAATGCTCGCGCCCGCTATCGCGTTGGCCAGCGCCGCATCGCCGGATCGCCCGGACGCCACCGCCGTCGCGCCGCTGTGCCAGACTCCGGGTCTTGTCATCTGGCTGGACACCACGGGCAACGGCGCGGCAGGCACCATCTACTACAACCTGCATTTCACCAACCTGTCCGGGCACGCCTGCACGCTGAACGGCTTTCCGTTCCTGTTCGCCGTCAACCTCGCCGGGCATCAGGTCGGACCCAGAGCCAAGTTCCGCAAGCCGTCGCCGCATCTTGTCACCCTGGGCAACGGCAAGACCGCCACGGCAGTGCTCGGAATCGTGGACACCGGAGTCTTCCCGGCGTCGGCCTGCCACGCTGTCACAGCGGCCGGCCTTCGGGTTTACCCGCCGAACCAGACCAGGGCCAAGCTGGTGCCGTTCCCCTTCAGTGCCTGCTCGCGTGCGCACGGGCCGACCTCGCTCTACGTGGGAGCGGTTACTAAATAGCCGGCCCGGCCGGCTTTGTGCCGACCGTGGCAGGCGCCGCCTGCTGACCTTGCCGTGCCTAATGCGGCAAGGTCAGCGGCAGCGGATCTGGTCGCTGATGGCCGCGGCGCGCCCGCCGTCTACAGCCAGCCCAGCCAGCTCGTGATCTCCTGCGCGACGACTCCGATGGGCCGGTCGTTGACCACCGTCATATCCTCGACTCCGACGCCCTCTGCGGCGGCGATGGAGGAGGCTGCTTCCCGCAGGTCATCACGTCGGCCGCTGGTCACGTCGGCGGCAAGGCGCTGCTCGATGCAGGGCAGGGGCACCGACAGGCGGACAACCTGCAGTGGCACCCCGGTTGCCTCGCGTACAGCACGCAGCGCATCGTGGTTACGGACGAAGTAGGCCACGATGAAGACGCTGATTCCTGCGTTGCGATAGTTCGATGCCACTGCTGCCAGGTTGCGCAGCATCAGGCCAGACCCGGCCGCGTGGTCGTCAAAGTGGTCCCCGCCCCAGCCCAGGTAGTCAAGGTCCAGCAGCGCGTGCGGCTGGCGGCGCCGCTCGAGCAGGTAGGAGATCTCCGCGGCAACCGAGCTCTTACCCGAGCCGTACACCCCGGAGATCAGGACACCGCCAGCGCTGGGCAAACCCACCAGCTAAGCGTAGGGCGGGAGCACGCGAATCCTCACTGGCTAGGACTCAACGGCGGCCGAGCATGTTCTCGAGCAGCGCCTGCAGCCGGCCTTGATCGGCACGGTTGAGCGTGCTGATCATGGCTGACAGGGACCGCGCGACGCGGGCGTAGAGACGATCGCCGAGTTCTGCGCCCGCCGGGCTGATGCGCACGTCGACGGCCCGCCCGTCGGTCGGGTTCGGGGCTCTTTGCAGTAGCCCTCGTTTCTCGGCCCGGTCGACGAGGCCGGTCATGGTCGACTTGTCTAGCCCGAGATAATCGGCGAGCTCGGTCATCTTCAGCCGCCTGTCCCGGAGGATCGCGAGCACGCGCAACTGGGTGAGGGACAGGTCGTGCTCGGCGCCGACCTTAGTCAGAACTGCCATCGTCAGGAACGAGGTCTGCGCTAGGGCGTCGACTAGGGCCACTTGCCCGACGACCGCTGGCTGGTCGGGTGTGCCGGAGGCTGCCACGCGGCTACGTTACTTGATTCTGTTTGGATTCCCAACTATTTTAGTACGTACTACCGACTAAATTTCCGAAGGCCACCATGCGCGCCGCCGTCGTCACGTCGTTTGATTCCGCGCCCCGGTACCGGGAGTTCCCGACCCCCGTCCCCGGCGGCGGCGAGATGCTCATCGACGTGCTTGCGGCCGGACTCCACCCGCGGGTCCGGTCTCAGGCCGGCGGCTCCCATTACACCAGCACCGGGGAATTGCCGCTCGTGCCGGGCATTGACGGGGTCGGACGCGGCCCGGACGGTCTGCTGCGGTACTTCATTCTCCCCGGCACCACGATGGGCGCAATGGCCGAGCAGACCGTCATCGACACCCGGCGCAGGGTCGTCCTGCCGGAGGCCAGCGACCCCATCGCGGTCGCCGCCGCGATGAACCCGGCCATGTCCTCCTGGGTCGCGCTGCGACAGCGAGTGCACTTCCAGGCCGGGCAGAACGTCCTCGTGCTCGCGGCGACCGGCAATGCCGGCCAGCTGGCCGTCCAGATCGCGAAACTGCTAGGCGCCGGCACGATCATTGCCGCCGGGCGCCGCGCGGACCGACTGGCCAGGCTGCCCGCCCTCGGTGCCACCCGTACCGTGCTGCTGCAAGGCGATGCCGGTACCGTCGCCTATCGACTCGGCCAGGCCGCATCCGATGTCGACGTCGTGATCGACTACCTCTGGGGCGAGCCGAGCGCGGCCACCATGCTCGCTCTGGTCACCCACCGCGCCGACCGCTCTAAGCCGCTGACCTGGATCGAGATCGGTTCGGTCGCCGGTCCCACCGCAGCAATCCCCTCGGCTGCGCTGCGAGCGGCGCGCCTCCAGATCGTCGGCAGCGGTCAGGGCTCGGTAAGCACAGGCGAAATCCTCGCCGAGCTTCCTGCCCTCGCCGAGCAGATCACCAGCGGCACCATCACCATCGACGCGCGGCCGATGCCCCTTGCCGACGTCGAGCGCGCGTGGGCCGACGCTGCCGGCACCAACCAGCGCATCGTCCTGGTGCCGAAGCCTTAACTAAGCGGACGCGTTTCGCGCCGGTGATGCTCAGCCTTCGAGTGAGCCGGGATCAGCCGGGACGTCGACCGCGTGCTCTTTGAGCGCGTCGAGGGGAACGATCTGCAACGCGCGCTCATGAGTGGAAGCCAGTACGACGTGAGCAGCGACGCCGTCATGATGAGCCAGCAGCCAGTTCGCCGCCGTCACGCACCAGCGATCGCCGGGCACAAGCCCGGGGAATTGGTACTGGGGCAGCGGGGTGCTCAGGTCATTGCCGATGCGGCGTTGGTGGTCGAGGAACTCGGCGGTTACCACCGCGCAGATGGTGTGGCTTCCGTAGTCCTCCGACCCGGTGTTGCAGCAGCCGTCTCGATAAAACCCCGTGACCGGGTCGGTGCCACATGGCTGGAGCTCACCGCCAAGCACATTGCGATCGCGCATCTCCGCAGTATCGGCGCTCCAGGGCGCGCCCTACAAGGGACTCGCCAGCCCGCCTGCAATGCGGTCGGCCGCTTAGTTCGAATAGCCTCTGCACGTGTTTGCAGGACATGATCATGGCGGAGTTGGGGGG
>JBKQTJ010000211.1:0-5410 GCA_052143255.1 Streptosporangiaceae bacterium
ACTCAGAGTGACAGAGGTCCGGGTGGCGTCCTCTGCCGTGCCGGACGTGCGGCACGCCGCGCGGATGCGCTACCCTATGGGAGCGCCGGAACACGGCTGTCCCGGGGGCCTTCGGCCCTTGGCGGACGGCCCAGACCCGGCGACGGGCGATTGGCTCAGCGGGAGAGCGCCTCGTTCACACCGAGGAGGTCACTGGTTCGATCCCAGTATCGCCCACCAGGTCAGAGGCTATGTGAGCCTCTGTGAGGATGGCAGTGGGAGCCATTCCTGTAGCCAAGTGGTCGGCGAGTCGATACGCTCGCGCCTATGGCGGGCCGACGTGGCTGGGGCGAAGACAGCATCTACTTCGATCACTCGGGGGAGTGCCGCGACCCCGAGGCGCATCGGCACTGCGCGGGCCGCTGGCGGGGCGTAGTTAGTCTCAAGCCCGGCCCTGACGGCCGACGACGCCGCAAGAAGGTCTCTGGCAGAAATAAGACCGAGGTCCGGGCCAAGCTCGCCGAGCTGCACGACGAGCTGAACGACGGCGTAATGACAGACGCTGACTACACGGTAGAGCAGGCGATCAGAGACTGGCTGGCCGATGGGCTTGCTGGGAGGGCGCCGAAGACGGTCAGCACCCAGCGGGAAGTCCTGGAGCCGCTCATCGGCATCATTGGAGCGGTGCCGCTGCGTGAGCTTTCGGCGCCTCATGTCCGGGCGGCGCTGAAAGACCTGGCGGCCACTCGTGCCACACGCACGGTGTCCATGACGCACGCGGCCCTCGCGCGAGCGATCAGGCACGCCGAGGCCAACGACAGAGTGCGCCGCAACGTCGCCACGCTTGTCGACACGCCGGCCGGCCAGGAAGGCCGCCCGTCAAAGTCGCTGACGTTCCAGCAGGCTGTTGCCCTGATCCGGGCAGCACGCGCCTATGGCTTGTACGCCTACGTTGTCCTTAGTCTCCTGGTGGGTGTCCGGACCGAGGAGGCACGCGCGCTGCGGTGGGATCGTGTCGACCTGGACGGAGACCCGGACGCTAGTCCGCCGGTACCTCCCCATCTCGACGTCTGGCGCTCGGTACGTGCCCATGGAGACACCAAAACGAAGAAGTCCCGACGCTCGCTGGGAATGCCCAGGATGGCAGTAGAGGTGCTGCGTGAGCACTCGGAGCTGCAGGCAGTCGCGCGCCTACGGGCCGGTGCACTATGGCAGGACAACGGACTGGTCTTCGCTACAGCCCTCGGGACGCAGCTCGATGCGGCCGATGTGCGTCGGTCGCTCCGAACCATCTGCAGGAAAGCAGGCCTCGGCGACGACTGGACGCCGCGGGAACTGCGACACACGTTTGTCTCTCTGCTGTCGGACAACGGGATGGCGATCGAGGAGATCAGCCGCCTCTTGGGCCACAGTTCGTCCAACGTCACTGAGACTGTCTACCGCCATCAGATCCGGCCGGTCATCACCACCGGGGCCGAGGCGATGGACAAGATCTTCGCCAACGAGCGGTGATGTTTCATCGCCGTGGTAGGCGCATCAGAACCCGGTTAGGAACGGCTGCCCCCTATCCGAGCCGAGGTAAGACGCTACGCACGTGGGTCCCGTGGCCGTGGACAGTAATGATCAGGCCGCGCTTGCGAAGCAGCACCTCAGCTGTCAGTTCTCCTTAGGTCTGGCCAGCAGCAATGCCGCTGAGCCGGCGTTGGCCAGTTGCCGTGAGACGCCGTCGTGCCGTGCTCGTCTCACCGCGGTGGCCAATTTCGGGATGAACGCAACCTCGTGTTCGCAACCGCTGCGGGACCACTCGTCGCGACCTGCAGGTTGGCCAGATCTCGTGAGAAGTGGCCAACTGGCTGGCCAGATCCCTGCGAAATGGCCAGATCGGCCGCGACCTGACATCAGCGCCCCCGGCGTGCGGAAGGTGCCTGGCCAGGAGAAACCTTTCATTCATAGCATTCCGTTTTTTACATATCGTTGCTGTTATAAATGAAATAATATAAAATGGTTCTACCGCCCAGACCCGTAGGAGATCACGCCATGACCGACCAGGCCATCGGCAGCACCACGTGCAGGTACCCCGGCTGCCAGAACCCACCCAAGCCGTCCTCAGGACCGGGCCGCGCCCCGCAATACTGCGACGACCCTGGCCACAACGCCATGACTGCCTACCGCGAACGCAAGCGGCTCGCCGCCACCGAGCACGGCGTGACCGTCACCGATGCCGACACCGACCAGCCCGTCACCATGGCCCGCATGACCGGCGCCGAACTCCTCCGCCAGATGCGCGACCTCGCCGGCACCCTCGCGGCCACCGCCGACCGGCTCACCGGAGCCGTGGCGACCATGGCCGACCCCACCGCGGCCGAAGCCGAGGTCGAAGCCGCCCGGGCCGCCGCCGAGCAGCGGGCCGCAGCCGCCGAAGCCGCGCGCGCCGACGCCGAGCGCCGTGCCGCCATCGCCGACCAGATGCGCGCCGACGCCGAGGAGGCGGCCGATGACATGAGCACCCGACTGGCCGCCGAGGAGGAGCGGGCCCGTCAGGCCCGCGACGGGCTCTCCGAGGCCACTGCTGCCCACGCTGCCGAGGCCGAGCAGATCCGCCGCGAGGCCCAGCAACGTCTCGCCGCCGCCGAGACCGAACGGGACGACACCGTCCAGGCCGCCGAGACCGCCCGGGACGCTGCGGTGGCCGAGGCCGCCGAGCGGACGCAAGAAGCCCAGCAGGCCGGGCAACGCGCCGCCGTCGCCGAGGCCCGCACCGAAGCCGCTACCGCCGAAACCGCCAGGGTCAGGCAAGACACGGCCCGCGAGCTCGAGCAGCTACGCGCCAGCGCGGCCGCCGAACTGGACCGGCTCCGCACCGACGCCACCCGCGAACGCGAAGAACTCCGCGAACTCCTCGAGGACCGGGCCCGCACCCTCACCGAGGCACACGACGCCCAGCGTCGCCGCGCCGAACGCGCCGAGGCCGACCTCGACACTGCCCGCGCCGAACTGGCCCAGTTGCGCTCCAAGGCCGGGGCCACGGAACCCTCCAGCGCGCCCAGGCGCCGGGTCGGTCAGCCTCCGAAGAAATGAGCGAATCAGATATGCTGATGATCTGCAGTGTTCTGGCCGCGCCGGCTGCAGCCTTGCCGTTTGTGACGGTTCGCTTACGCCAGCCCGGCTGACCGGCGCGTCAGCAGGCCGAAGACCAGAATCAGTCACCTAGCAGGTACGTTCGGTCAGGGAGTCTGCCATGAGGCATTTCAACCGCGACATGGACAGCCGATGAGCAGCGACGAGGCCGTAGGAGACGATGGGGACCCAGAGCCCGTCACCTTTATCCGCATGCAGGCCGAGGACACATTTGACGGCCAGGAACGCGTGATGACCAAGGCCGCCTACGACCTGCAGTGCCGCGCCACCTCGCACTCCGCATCCTGCGGCCACACCGGGTACGTGCCCGATGACTACCTCGAACACCTGGACGGCCTCGGCATCGAGACCACCATCACCGCGGCGGAACTGTGCACTATCGGCACATGGGAGCGCGTGGGCGGTGGCTACCGCATCCTGGACTGGGAAGCCGTCGAATATGCCCTTGATGGGGTACGTCAGCGCAGCGGCGAGGACCCGAAGGCTCTCGCCGAGGAACGGGACCACGAAGCCAGCGTCTGGGCACACATGGCCGAGCCGATCGTGGCCGCCCCGCCGTGCGCCGCGTGCGGCGACCCGGCGGCCCGCATCGAGCTCGTGGCCCCCGGCCAACTGCCCGCCGAGTGGGACCAATGGCTCAGTACAGTGCAAGCCAGCATTGTCCGGCACCGCGAGCCAAGACAGTGGTATCTGCTGTTCAAGGGGATCGCCACCTACAACGGGTACGGCGACCCCATCGACGCCAGCCGGGCTGGGCGAATCACCCGGGCGTTCCGGCCTCCCCTCTGCTTCGCCCAGGTCCACACGGCGGGGTTCTATGACGATGCCGGGTTCTGCCAGGACTGCGACGCTCCCTACTGCTACCAGCACTGGTACGTCTCCGAGTCGGGGTACGGCTATTGTCCCCGGGGCCATGGCAAGAGCCTGGACCCGCACTGGTAGCTCCGTGCATTAGTTAGGCGTGCAGCGCTGGTAACGACGATCTTCGGCGGCACCACCGAGATCCAGAAAGAAATCATCGCCCGCAACCTCGGCCTGTAGCCTTGGCCTGGCACTTTACGGATCCCGTGCTTCCGGATTCTGACACGATGTTAGGTAGGATGTTAGAGTACGCGGTCAGCGGCAAATCGATGCTGGGTAGTGGAGCTCTGTGGTGCCTGCTCTGCTCTTGTTCCAGTTCCCGATGTCCCCGCCGATTATCTAACCCTGGCAAGTGCCGGAAGGGTGCGCTGATCAAGGCAGGACCCGGAACTGATTTCTTGCGTCACGATCACCAGCTCGGCCAGACCTCGTCCACCATCCAGCAGTTCACCGCGTTCCCGCGCAGCCAGCCGCGCCCCGATCCTGACGGCAGCAGCCGTCTCCGATTATGCTGTTCTCACAAACCACATGATCGCGAGACAGCTGCCTCATGAACAGCCGCCAACGGTCCCTGTCAGCCCTGGAAATCCCGGCTCAAGAACCGAATGGCCGATGTCCTACTAGGGCGTGTCCCGTGGATCTTCAAAGCGGGGTCGTGTAGACCAGTGCGATGCCTGACCGACTGAATCGTCATGACCTGACCGATGAGGAATGGGAGCGCCTTCGGGTGCTCCTGCCGTCCGGTCCGCAGCAGCGCGGCGGCCGGTGGGCCGATCACCGGACGGTGATCAACGGGATCTTCTTCCGGACCCGGGCGGGCTGCCCGTGGCGGGACCTGCCCGAGGGCTTCGGGAACTGGAAGACCATCTATAACCGGCATCGCCGCTGGTCGCTGGACGGGACCTGGGAGCGACTGCTCCCGCTCGCCCAGCGCCTCGGCGTGCCCATACTGACCGGGACAGACACCGCCGGGACCATCGCTCGTGAGGTCGCACTGCTGGCCGAACACGGACTCGAACCAGCCGCCGCGCTCAAGGCCGCGACCACTACCGGGTACCGTTTCCTCGGTGAGCCCTTCGACCAGGCCGGCCAGCCGGCAACGCTGGTGACCTATCAGAATGATCCCCGCGAAGATCTCGCGATATTGTCCTCGCCGATCGCGATCATCATTGATGGGGTCCGCGTCCGTTGACGCTGCCGCCTGCACGAGACAGACAACGCTGAGCCGGTGTCGGCGGACATGGCGCGGGTCAAGCATCGAGTTGATCCCTGTTACACGCAGCCAGGTGCACTGGGGACCTATAGCTTGCCGTTTAACCTCCCTGGCCCCTGTGGGCGCTGAGGTTTTTTTTGTCCGGCCTGTCGCTATGGCAGCGGGCGGCCACCGCGTTGACATCGTCAAAGTGAGTTGACAGGCACCTGGCGATGGAGG
>JBKQTJ010000212.1:0-25514 GCA_052143255.1 Streptosporangiaceae bacterium
TCGGCAGGAGTACGCCGTGACAAGCAAGGTCATGAGCAGCGGGCTGATCTCCCGATCACACGTTGCGCAAGGTTCCGGGTGCACCCGCCGCCGGGCCGGCGGCCTAACACGGCACGGTGGCGTGGCTGGCGGTCAGTGGCGCTCTGGATGTCTCCTAGTCGGCCCCGGCAGCGGTGACCGGGATTCGACCAGCAGATATCCGCTGGTCAGCGCGCTTTCCCTTGTTGTGGGTGCCCCGCTGGGGGCGCAGCTAGAGGCACTATTTTCGAACACTGGTCAAACGGCCTCTCGGGCCGTGCGCGCACTGACGGAGCAGCGGCGGTGACGCCCTTGACCTGCGGCTTCTTGCCGACGGCGTTGGCCCCATCTGATGCTGTGGTGCGTCATGCTGATAGGTGGGCGGTATAGCAATCGCGGCACTGCTCGCCGCCGCGCTTGGTCCCCGAGGAAAGCGGCGTGCTACAAGATCGCCATGAGCTCATGATGCCGCGCTCATCGTGAAGGCCCGGTCCTCAATCGACGTTAGTAGCTTCCGCAGCGAAGAAAAATATCTTCGCATATGGCAAGATCGTCCAGCGCCAACAGTAGTGCCAAGTCTCGCAGATCGAAAGCGGAATGTTCGCAGACCGAAGGATACATGTTATCCTGTGATCCATGTCCCGCTCATTCGTGCCGAGGCGCGCGGCGTCGGCCGTTGCCGAAGCCCTTGCTGACACCCGGGTAATCCTGGTCAGCGGCGCTCGGCAGGTCGGCAAGAGCACGCTGGTCCGCCAGATCGCCGCGGAGCGCGCTGCTGAGTGGCGGGACCTGGACCTGCCGCAAGACCGGCAGTCGGCGCTAGAGGACCCGGTCGGGTTCGTTTCCTTTGACGGCCTTCTGGTCATTGATGAGATCCAGCGGGCGCCAGAGTTGCTTCTGGCAATCAAGGTGGCCGTGGACGCCGATCCCCGACCAGGCCGGTTCCTGCTCACCGGATCGGCGAGGCTGCTGGGGCTACGTGACCTGCCCGACACGCTGCCGGGCCGAATGGAGACCATCGAACTCTGGCCCTTTTCGCAGGGCGAGATGGACCGCACCGCCGACAACTTCATCGACGCCGCATTCAGCCTCGGCCCAGAGCTACGCCATGAGTCGACGCTGAGCCGCGCGGATTATGCCGATCGCATCGTCCGCGGCGGACTGCCCGAGGCAGTCGCTCGCGCCGACCCGCGCCGACGGGGCCGTTTCCTCGACGCCTACGTGCAGAACCTCATTGACCGTCAGGTCACGCAATTGGGCGAGATTGCGCGAGCGGCTCAGCTCAAAGCGCTCGTTGGCCTGCTGGCCGCGAGGTCAGGCCAGCTGGTTGCCGCCGGTAGCCTCGAAGCAGACCTGCAGATCTCGCGGCCCACGGTCGCCCGCTACATGAGCCTGCTGGAAGATATCTTCCTAATCAAGCGCATACCCGGCTGGTCGAGGAACCTCGGCACCCGCGCTACCGCCACCTCCAAGCTCATATTCGTAGATTCCGGGATGGCAGCTCAATTGCTCTCGGTCGACTCGCACGCGCTGCGCCGCCCGGGCGCACCATTCGGGCCGCTGCTGGAGGGATTCGTACTCTCCGAACTTGCCCGCCAGCTCACTTGGTCGACTGAACTTGCCGACCTGTACCACTATCGCGACCACAACAAGGTCGAAGTCGATGTCATCCTCGAGAACAGGCGCCGCCAGGTCGTCGGCATCGAGGTGAAGGCCTCATCGACGGTCAGGGCCGAGGATTTCGCCGGGCTACGGCGACTGGCCGAAAAGCTCGGCGAAGACTTCCTTGTCGGAATCGTGTTGTATACCGGCACGGCAACACTGCCCTTCGGTCCAAAGTTCCGAGCCGTGCCCGTCGGTGCAATCTGGCAGCTCTGACTTAGCGAGGGATCCGGAGACGAACGGCCGCGGCAAGCCCGACCAAGATCCGGAACCGGCACGGACGACCGGGCTCGGTGTCGTCGCTTTCCGCGCATCGCCGCAGTTCACAGGCATAATCAGCGCAAAGGCGATCCGCCAGCCGCCACTCCTGGCTCAATGAGTCGACCGAGCGGTGCGCATGAAATCGCCAGGTCTGATCCCACCCAAGTGCGACCACGAGACGTTGTATGAACCGCTCACCGGCCGAGTGGATCATTGAGTTAAGCCTGCTTCACTCGCTGGGGCGTTGCTCAACGCGACGTTCCATCTCTCCGGGAGGCCGACATGCCCACGGGCACGACGACGTGCACCGGGGGCGCATCGACGGCGCGACCGGCGTCTGAAAACCGAGTGGCGCGGCCGGGCCGGGCCGTGAAAGGGTCGCTGCATGGCGACGGACCGGGCGCGACCGGCACAGAACGCGGGCGAGCGGGAGATGATGACCGGCTGGCTGGACCATCACCGGGGCATCCTGATTTGGAAGTGCGAGGACCTCACTGCCGAGCAACTCCGGCGGCGCGCCGTCCCGCCCTCAACCCTGTCCCTGCTGGGGTTGGTCCGGCACATGGCCGAGGTGGAGCGCGGCTGGTTCCGGGCGGTGTTCCTCGGCGAGGACGTGCCCGATCTGTATGACAGGTCCGCCGATGAGGACGCGGACTTCAACGACGTCGACCACGCCGACCCGGCGGACGCGTTCAATGCCTTCGGACGGGAGTGCGCCGCGTCGCGGCAGGCGGTCGCGCAAGCCCTGAGCCTGGATGTTCTCAGTAAGCAGGCGTCTGAGCGCACGGGCCAGCCCTGGTCGCTGCGCTGGATCGTCACCCACATGATCGAGGAGTACGCGCGCCACAACGGCCACGCCGACCTGCTCCGCGAGCGCGTCGACGGCAGCACCGGCTACTACTAAACGGTGAGGCTCAGTCAAGCTCCTTCGCCTGCACGCGGAGCTGCGCGGGCCGCGGCGTAACTTCAGACGGTGGCTACAGATTCCAGTTACACGGCGGCGTCTGTAGGATGCGCGAGCTTCAAAACGCAACGCGAGCGGCCAGCGCATCAATGGCTGGCCGGTTATCTAGCGTCACGTCAGTCATGGGCATGCAAGCGCGCAGTGCCGACCTGCGTGCTGTAGCGGCCGACCAAGATGACCTGCCTACGGCGCGCCCGAGTCGGGGGTTCTGTGTCGCAGACAGGGCTGGCAGAAACCAGATCGCGGCAAGCGCTCACCGCGTTCGCGTCGGGGACGTGGAGGTCGCCGTCGCCGACCTCGCAGACGTGATCCGGTCCAAGGAGTCTGCCGGCCGCCCGAAAGACCCGCAGTCGCTCCCTGTGCGGTACCGGCATCTCGCCACGCGCCGCCCCGAGTGGAGAGAGAACACGAATGAACCGCGGATCCCGCGCTTCTTCCGCGGCACGGTAGCTCTGAGTTCGACACGCGGTGACCTGGTAGCAGCCGCGCGGCCGCGGAAGGTTCACCTGGCGTCTTTACTATCCTGAGTGCAGGAATCGGGCATCTGGGAGTCCACAGTCGGCGGTCGAACGTCTGCGGCGAAGTCATGCGCCAGACGCCGCTGGCCCGCTTGCTGGGCACCAAGGGCGGCACCTGCCCGGTCGTTAGGAAGGAGTTGTCTCGCGCCAGGACCTGCCCGCCTCTAGCGGGCGGACGCCTCCTCTGGGTCGGCCTCGTACGCCCGTGGCGTTGCCGACAGGCAATGCGCCGGAGGGGTTGCGGCTCAGCTGGGGTTCTGATCCGGCAACTGAGGTGACCGTTTCATGGTCGGCGCCGGGATCAGTGCCCTTGTCGGCGCCGACGCTTGCCTACTCGAATGCGCCCGTCACGGGCGATCGGCCGGGCAACGTCATCGAGGTTCCCGGGCCACAGCCCCTCGATGTCAGCAAGCGGTACCCGCGGGTGGCCGCGGTCAGCTTCAGGGACGGACTTAACGGCCAGACGACGTACCACTACCACGTCCAGCTCACCGGCCTCGAGCCCGCGACACAGTATTACTATCAGGTCAGCGATGGCGCGGCGCCGCCGTCGACAGCAGAAGGCAGCTTCCGCACCGCACCACGGGGCCGGGCCAGGTTCCGCTTCTCCAGCTACGGCGACCTCTCCACGCCGTCGTGGGACCGGAACGCATCCGGGCAGGTCTGGTTCCAGTCCTGCGACAACGCTTACTACGCTGTTAATGCCATCGAGGAGCCAGGCGACGGCGAAGGGCCGCCGCTCTTCCACTTGATGAACGGCGACCTCTGCTACGCCAACCTCGACTACGAGAACGCACCCGGTGTGTGGCGCGACTTCGGCGTCAACATCTCCCGGTCGGCGGCGAACCGGCCCTGGATGCCAGCGCTGGGGAATCACGAGACCGAGTTCGGCATCTGCGACCGCACCGGCAAGCCAACCACCGGTGACGGCAACCGAGACAGGTACTACAACGGCCCGTACGGATACGGCAGCTACCTGGCCAGGTTCCTGCTACCGGATAACGGCGTCACTAACCACGACGGCAACCGGTTGCGGAACCACTTTTACAGCTTCCAGGCCGGCACGGTGAAGTTCATCTCCCTCGACGCTGACGATGTGATCTACCAGGACAGCGGCGCCACCTGGATCCTCAGCGATCCGAACGCCATGCCCCTGACCACGAGCGCGGGCGCCAGCATCCCGAACGGCACCAGCATCCGCAACCTCGGCTACACCGGTGACCTCGCCATCCATCCGGCGGACAACTCGGCGAAGCCAGACTTCAGCAACGGCAGGCCTAACCTGCAGACTCTCTGGCTCGAGCACACCCTCGCCGCAGCCCGCAAGGACCCGAGCGTCGAGATGATCGTGGTGTTCATGCACCAGTGCGCGATGTCCTCGGCTCGCGCGAACGGCTCGGACTTGGGCATCCGGAGGGCATGGCTACCGCTGTTCGACCGGTACCAGGTCGATCTCGTGCTGTCCGGCCATGAGCACAACTACGAGCGCACCTACCCGGTCCGCGGCTACGACCCCGGCGAGCTGGGCACCGTGATCAGTCCCAACCCCGGCCAGGTCAACGGAAAGCCGGTCGACACCCGCCGCCCGCACGTCGTGACCACCGAGCCGGCCACGACCCGCGACGACGGCACGCCAGCCTGGGACACCGAGCGCGGGACCGTGTTCGTGGTGCTGGGCTGCGCCGGCTCCAACGCCCCGTCCAACAAGTACCTCACCGACCCTGCCACCGGGCGCCGGCAGGCAAAGGTCCACACCCAGCCGAACGCGATCACCGGGTCGCCGGCGAAAGGCTACCGCCGCAACAGCGCGGACTCGGTCGAGGACGCGACGTGGTCGGCGGCCGTCAACCCGCGCGAGGGATTCGGCTACGCGATCTTCGACGTCGACCCCGGCGAGCGCCCCGGCGACACCACGATCACGATGAAGTTCTTCGCGATCCCCGCGGTCTCCGGCCTGGCCGGGCCCCTGCACGACGGCACCACCACGCTCCCGACGACGCCCTACGAGACCGTGATCTTCGGCCGCGGCCTCTCCCGCCACCCCAGGCAACCCGCGCAAACCGAGAGCTGATGTACGCGCAAGCCGACCGCGTTCCCATCCATGACCATTGAGGGAACGGGCTTTCGCTGCCCATCTCGGCAGCCAGCTGCTGCGCTGGACCCTGACGAAACGCCATGCCGAGAGGTCGGCAATCGCCGATAGCTCGGTGGCACGGTTACGCGGTGTCGCGCCACGCGCCCGGATCGCAGCCGAAGTCGATCCGGGATATGGCATTCGCTATCTCCACGTGGGCCCGTCCACCGCCCACCCCCGTCGCGGCGTAAATCTCACCCGGTGAACTCGCGACTGCCCTGACCGCGCTGAGCTAGCCGCGCAAGATCCGGAACCGGCCCGGACTGACCGGGCACGCTCGCGCCGATTGACTGCATACCAGGTCAACGAGTTACGTAATGGCTGGGACGATTGGCCTCCGGAGCCGTGTGCACAAGTTCGAATCCTGCTGGGGGCACTGGTAGAGGCATTTTTTTGAGTATGTACTCGGTCTAGTCGGCCGGGCACAGGACGCGGTCCGCTGGACGCAGATGGATGCCCGAAGCCGAGACGTCCTTTCGAGCCGACCAGCAAGCGCCGCCGGGGGTTCCCTCTAGCGAGACCTCAGTCAAACGCGGCCAGCGCGTCGTCGGCGTCGACGCCGAGCTGATGGAAAGCTCGGACGCAATGATCACTGCCCATGCGGCTCTGGCTGCCGCTTTCCGCCGCTGTTGCGGTACCTCGGGATGCTTCGACGACGCGCAGGGCCATTACTACACCCGCGACTGATCGGTTCGGGATCTGCCCTGCAGCTGGCCAACGCCTGAGCCATGCACTCTCATGCCGGTCCCGGGACTGCCGGAGTCCCCGGCCTGGGATGGCTTCGTACCGGCCGGTTCACGGGCCGCTGATGACGGTGCTGACATGCATCGTGATCAATGACCGGTCGGCGCAGCCCTGCCGGCTCAGCCGCGCGTACAGCGCGGTGTACTCGTCAGGCGGGTAGACCTGCACCCAGTTCACCTGCACCTGCTGGTGCGGGCAGTTGTTACTGATCAGCACATCGCTGACCGCGAGCGTTGCGTCCGCTGTCGCGCCAGGCTCCAGGGTGACCAGCGCCGCTGTCGTGCTGCTGCGCCGTCCAGCCGCGGCGCCAACCTGGCTGCCGCCCGGCGAGCTGACGAACGCGACCCCTGGGTAGCCGTACATGGTGCAGGCCGAGCTGGAGGCGTTGGTAAAGTCGAGCGGGTAGTAGATCGTGCCGGCGGCGCCGTTGGCCGGGCCCACAGTCAGCCTTAGGTCCGATGTCGCGCACTGCGAGGGCTCAGAGGACGCCGATGGTGCTCGCGTCGGCGAACTCTCGGGGGTGATCGTTACCGTGACCGTCTTGGTCGGTGCGGCGGTCCCGGCGGAGCCGCAGCCGGCCGCCAGGAAGGCGACCGAGGTAAGACCGCACACAGCCAGCATCCGCCGGCCCGTGATCGCGGATGCTCTCATGGTGAACATCCCCTTCGTCTGATAAGCGTCGCTGTCGACGCTGAATGGGTTATCGCAGGTGGTGTCGCGGCGATTCGGCGACACCGGCTGGACCTCCTGACGCCCTGTCTCCGCCGCCAGCGCTTTCCACTTCTCCGGCAGCCCGTGCCTTAAATGCCGTTTGTTAATGTGTCCGGAATCCCAGTCACCAGCAAGAGTCACCCGACCGTCACCGGGGGGCCGTTAGTCCCGTCGGCCGAACAGGCGACCCGCATTCTGGGCCAAAGACCTGGCTCAGGGATGGCGTCAGCTCCTGGCCGCCAGCGCCGAAACAGACCCGGCCAGCGCTGCGGAACCAACGAGAAATGCGCCACACCAATGTGGCCGACCCATCACAGGCCTTTGGCCGTCCACGCCAGAATGCTAAGTAACCGACATCCCCTAGCCGCATACGGCTCGACTGCGCGGCCAGCTCCAGCACCGGCCCGATCGGGGTGGCATTGTCATCGTTCGGCACCGGGTACAAGAACCCCTAACTCGGCAGCCGCGGCGCTGGCGGCTCGCCCCGACCGGACTTGGCCGACGGGACCTTGGACTCTGGCAGCCGCAGCTTTCCGTCGGGTCAGACTTAGAGGCAGGTTTATGGCGGTGGGCGTGCGGAAGCCGGGTAGCTCCGCCGCGGCGGAACGGCGGTCGTCCCGGCCCCGCGGTCTTCCCGGCCCGCCAGTTGCCCTCGATGGGAGGGATCTGATGAAGGTACGCCCGATCGCGGATTACCTAGGTGCTCACCCGTTCTTTGCGGGCCTGGACGCTCCCGCAGTCCAGCAACTGGCAGGCTGCGCCCGCAACGAGCATGTGCGGGACGGGGATTACCTGTTCCGCGAGGGCGGCACCGCCGAGTACTTCTACGTGATCATCCACGGCCGTATCGCGCTGGAGGTGTTCCGCCCCGGTAACGGTCCCATCGTCCTGGAGTCTGTCGGTGTTGGCGAGGTGCTGGACTGGCCGTGGCTGATCCCGCCGCACCTCTGGCTGTTCGACGCCCGGGCGGTCGAGCCCACCAGCGTGGTATGCCTGGATTCGGCTTGCCTGCGTGGGAAATGTGAGGCCGATCCGCGGCTGGGCTACGAGCTAGTGCAGCGCGTGGCACAGGTCATGTATCACCGCCTGGAGGCGGCCCGGGTCCGGCTGCTCGACCTATACGGCCCACCCGGCACCATGACGCCAGATGACCGAGCCGGCTCCGGCGAGCCGACGGGCACGCACGGCGGCTAATGGCCACGCGAACCGTCACGATGGTGCGGATGACCCTGTGGATCATCCTGGCGGCTACGGCCTGCTCGCTACCTGCTCTCAGCTCCAGTGGCTCTCGTACGCACCGATCACCACAAGACCACCGGGTCATGGGTATCGCTGTCGGCGCAGCCGGCGACCTGGCTTCCCGCTCATGTACGTCAGCCTTGCGCTGCCGAGTGGACGCTGGCTTGATGCCCGGTTCGGGCCCGCGCTGTCTACCGGGGTCGATCCTCACTGCGGGCGGCGGGCTGCTGCGGCTCGCGAGCCCGTCGTCCTAAGGGTGGGCCTTCGCCGGGCAGTTTGTGGTGGCGGCGGGCCAGCCGCTGGTTCTGAACTCGATCACGAAGGTCGCCGCGCGGTACGTCCTGCCGGAAGAGCGGACGGCGGCCATCTCGGTCGGCAAGGGCCCGAGTTTCGTGGCTGCCGATTCTGGGCGGATGACGTGGGCGAGAGCAGCCGGACGCGACCGCACATACGTGCAATCGCCCTATGTAGGCCCGTTGGTGCCGGACTGGAACCTGGCGCGCCATTCTGCGAGGTCGAACCTGGCTGGCTTGGTCTGCTCGAGGAATCGCTCGAGCACTGCGACGAAGCGGCCAGGCGCCTCGAGCTGCGGCAGGTGGCCCACCCCGTCGAAGATCTCGAGCTGGCTGCCGGGGATGGCCTCATGGGCACGCTCGCCGTGGTGGACGGGGATCATCGGGTCGCGCGCGCCCCAGATGATCAGGATGGGTAGGCTCTCCGCGAGATAGAGCCGGTCGCCGGCGAAGACGCGCTGTCCGCCTATGCCGACGACCGAACGCAGCGTGGCGAGGAAAGCGGCGCGGCGGTCAGGGTCGGCGAGCGAGGCATAGCCGCGAACTACCTCCTCGATGTCCGCGTTCGGCCGGAGTCCGACCGCCGCCAGGCCGCGCGCGAGTGCGGCTCCCGCCGAGCGACCAGCTGCGGCCGTGGCGGCGATGAACAGACCCGCGCCCGGCAGCGCCGCAGCGCGCAAGACCGGGCTGACCTCGGGACCCAGGCCGCCGCTGGAGACGAGCACCAGGCGCTCGGTGATCTCGGGGAACTGGTAGGCGAACTGCATCGCGATCCCGCCACCCAGCGAATGCCCGACCAGCGTCGCACGCTCGTGGCCGAGCACGACGAGCAGGTCGCGCAGGCCAGCAGCGAGCGCTCCCAGCGAGTAATCGCCAGCACCCGGTGCCGAAGAGCCATGGCCCGGAAGGTCGGGAGCGACGACCGTGTGGCGTCGCGCAAGCGGCTCGATCACCTCCTGCCAGTTCCCGATGTTGCCAGCGATCCCATGGATCATGAGCAGTACGGGCCCACTACCCGCCTCGACATAGGTCACCGGCCGACCATGGAGCAACACGGTCTTGGTGTTCACCACGCTCATGTCGACGCACCGATGGTGAGCCGGGCACGGGCCGACGGCCGCAACACAAGAGTCAGGCCGCCCCTCATATCGCTACCGCCGACATGAAGGTGATCTCGCCCGTCCACTCGGCAGCTTCCTGCTTGCCGGGCAGCTCGCCACGCAGCAGCAGATAAGCCACCTCCAGGAGTGAGGCGTCTCGGGCCAGTTCCTCGATTGTGTAGCCGCGGTAACGCAGGATGCTTTTGTCTCCGTCGATGAAGGTGATGGCGCTGCGGTAGCTCGCGGTGCTGAGGAACGCCGGGTGGTGGGACAGGAGCCCGAAGTCGTCTTCAGCCGCCTTGATCTGGCGCAGGTCGATCACGCGGATACCGCCGTCGGTGATGGGTGATTCGTAGCTGCTGCCGGTCCCCGAATCGGTGACGTGCAGCGTGCCTGTTGTGTTCATAGTCGCATCGCTCCTGCAGCCCGGGCTTCGAGCAGCGATCGCCGCTGAAATTGCGGGCCCTGACAAGCCGACGCTAGATCCGTCCAGCCGCCATGAGCCCGGTCGTTCGGCCCGACCAGACAGGACTTTAGGCCCGACCAGCTTCTACACGGAGCAGGTTCTACACTGAGCGACCACGGGCGAGCTGGTGGGAAGCTGGCACTGGTCACCGGCGGCACCACCGGGCTGGGCCTGGCGCTCGCTGAGCGGTTCCTGGCCGAAGGCGCACAGGCAGTCACCACCGCCCCCGCGACAGCGACGCGAGGATTGATCGGCGCCCAATCCCCCCAATCGACATGAAACTCGACATGCCTCTACCCACGGGCCTCCCGCCCGCCCCCTGCCGGCAGAAGTCAGCGCCAGGCGGCGAGCAGCCGGGCGCTTGATATCACTGGTTGGACTCAGCTGGACAAGATCCCGAACATCACCGGCTGGCCAGGGCGCCGCACTGGCGCGATCAGCAGCGCAGCAATGCGCTGCCATGGCGCGACGATCGCGAGAGACCCGCGACAGAGACGCGGCCTTAATGCCGGCCGCCAGAGCGTTTTCGCAGGTCATGCCTAGTGCGGTGCAGGGACGGCCAACGGTCTCCGGAGCCGTCTGCGCAGGTTCGAACCCTGCTGGGGGCAAAGCTGGGGGCGCAGCTAGCGGCACTATTTTCGAACATGGGTTGACACGACTCCTGAGGCGGTCTCGGCAGTCATCAACCTCACCGCTGCCTGACCTTCTGACTTTCTGACAGACTGCGCTGACCAGCTGCACCGCGGCCACGGCGGGCGCCCTGAGACTAAAATCGGGGCCAGCTACCGGGATGACAGAGCCTTAGCCAGACCGGGCAGGCTACCTCTGTAAGGTGAGCAGCGCGTGGGCGCCGAAGGCGCGGCGGCATCGGACCGCGCTTCGGAGCGGGGACTGACTCTGCCAGTCTTCAGCACCGAGTCCTGCACCACGCGGGTGCGCCGCGGACGTGGCCGCCAGTGCCCAGAATCAAGGTGAGTCGGCCGGGGAGATGTGGTGAGCCAGAGCGGAGATCACCTCAAGTCCGGCCAGCTCGGCACCGCCGACGTGACGGCCTCGACCGTCGCGAACATCGGGCCGGGGATCGACTTCTATTTCGGGTTCGGAGTGATCGCGGTAACCGCAGGTGTCGCTGCGCCGCTGACGATCCTCGCCGCTACAGTGGCCGTCGGACTCCTGGCATTCACGGTGGCCGAGTTCACCAGAGTGGAGCCCTCGGCGGGGAGCTTCATCACCTATGTGGAGACCTCGCTGGGGGCCAGAGCCGGCGTCGCTACCGCCCTGCTGGTCACTGTCGGGTACACCGTCGCGATCGCGGCAGTGTTCACGATGTCGGGTGGGCTGGTGGCGATGACCCTCTCGCATTACACCGCGTGGCATCCCCCGTGGGGTCCGTTTACCCTTGTCCTGACGGCGGGCGCGATCTGGCTGACCGCCCGCGGGGTCAAGCTGTCGACCATCGCGGTGGGCGCGGCCGTGCTCGTGCAGGTGGCGATCATGGTTGCGGTATGCCTCCTAGTCCTGGTCGATCAGCGTGCCAACCTGTCGGGCATACCATTCTCATGGGCGCACGTCACCGGTGGCCTGGCCGGCCTGTCCGCAGGATTCCCGCTGGCCCTCTTCATGTTTATCGGATGGGAAAACGGACCCGCGCTTGCCGAGGAGAGTCGCGATCCACGACGCACCATCCCGAGGGCTCTCTACATCTCGGTGGCGATTGCGGCCGCCTTGCTGGTCTTCTTCGCCTACGCGACCATTACCGGTTTTCACTACGATGTCTCTTCCATCGGCCGATCGTCGGTCCCGTTTCTGACGGTGGCCGATCACTATCTCGGCGCAGCGGGCGTGCTGGCTTGGATCGCCGGGATTGTTTCCGTGCTCGCCACGCTCATCGCCGGAGCGGACTCCCAGTCGCGCATGCTCTTCGACGGCGGCCGGACCGGCCTGCTGCCGGCAAAGCTCGGCCAGCTTCGCTCGCGGTCTGAGACCCCGGTGAATGCGCTGCTCTTCATGGCCGTCGCCGGGCTGGGGATCATAGGGGTTTGGTGGCTGTCCCGGCTCATCACCGGCGACACGGGATCGATGAACCCGGTCGGCCTGTATGCCGAGTGCTCAACGATGGCGACCATCGTGATCCTGTTCGTCTACTTCCTCACGATGGTCTCCCTGCCCGTGTTCATGTGGCGCCGCCACCGCGACTCGTTTTCGCCTCTCCGTCACGTGGTGATCCCGGCTCTCGGGTCCATTACTCTGATCGTCCCGTTCGTCGAGCTCTGCCAGCCCGGGCAGCCCGCCCCCTACAGCGCCTTCCCGTTCATCGCACTAGCGATCGGCGCGGCGGCCGCCGTGATCGCCTGTGTTGTCGTGCACCGCCACCCCCGCACTGGCATAGGCGAAGGAGCGGCATCCCCGGGAACCTGAGCGGGCGGTGATGAAGGCGGCAGCTTTGCCTCCGAGTTCTAATGGCGGGCACTTCGCCTGCGAGGGGACGCCGACGGAGTACTCCTCAATCATCCTCGAGTCGATCACGGGCAACTGGTCATGACGGGGCGCCCGCCAGGTCAGCGCGACGTCGTCGTGCGGAGCGCCCGAGGAGGTAGCGACTCTAGCTATGCGGAGCGGCACCTGTTCTTGCCGGCGCGTCGCTTCCGCGCCGAGGCAAGGCGGCCCGGTATCCCTGCTGCGGGTTGGGCCGCGCAGCGACGGGTAATCGTGCCGTGTGATGAACTTGGCATCATCGTCCAGCGCTGCCGGCCGCGCATACCGGGAGGAACTCAGCCCAGGGCAGCGGTCCGCCCTGCTTAGCTGGCTGGCCTTCACCGCCACTTTTGGTGGGCTGCGCGCGCTCACCTACAGCATCCGGGCCGGCAAGGGCCCGTTCCGCAACATCAGCGTCGGCGGCGAGCACCTGCATCACTACATTTGGGGTATCGGCCTGCTATCCGGTGTCGGCGCGGTCGCCGTTCGTGGTGATGAGCGGCAACGGCGTCATCCCGCCGTCGCCGTCAGCTACGGAAGCGGCCTTGCGCTTATCGTCGATGAGTTCGCTCTGCTGCTCGACCTGAAGGACGTCTACTGGGCCAAGCAGGGCCGGATCTCGATCGACATCGGAGTGGGTGGCATCGCCCTGACTGGGTCTTACTTCGCGGCCCTGCCGGTGCTCCGCCGGCTGCAGCGGGACCGACAGCAAGGGGCGGCGGCGGCGCGCGAGGCGGTGCCGACTTCTGAGGCCGCGCCCGAGGGCGGGCCGGCTAGTCGGTGATGGCTGCAGGCGCCACCGTCTTGAACTGCACGCCTGGAAGTCGAACGTGCTGGACGGCACGAGCTTGGTCATGAGAACCACAGTGAGCCCTTCGGCGGGGTTCACCTACGGCTCGGTGGCGCTGACTCCGGGAAGATCGGCGAAGCGTACCTTCGCGCCGAAGGTCAGGATGGTCCGGTCTGTCTGTGTGGCGTGCGCGGCGACAATCAGGTCATGCGCGCCCACGGCATTCCAACCCGCCTGGCATGCGCGATCAGCCGCGCGTGACACGCGGCAGCCCGGCGGTCAGAACCGAAGACAGTCAGCCGCGGCGCGAGCAGCGCGCGCAACCGGGCCTTGCCGACGCGCGGGTACTCATTGCGCCGTCGACCACGATCAGCGGCGGGCCGCTGCCCTGTTGGTCGTAGGAGATCGCGGTGCCGTCCGCGATGTCAGTGATGTCACGGCTCGTCTCCTTGCACGCGCTGACGGCATCGCCTGCGGCCACGTGCACCGGTTCAAGCTGCTCCGCCAGCCGGAGCCGGGTCATCTCGTCAAGGGCAGCAAACAAGGCAGCGCCAGAAAGGAACGCGCCCAGTTCGCGGGCCCGACCCAGGCTGGTCATAGCTTCCAGCATGCCAGGCTGAATCCCCGATGGTATCTGTCTGGCTAAGGCTGCGCGCAGCCGTTTACGTCAGCCACGGCTGGTGACTGGTACCGCGCTCGGCGAACTGAGAGGCTAGCGCCAGGGCTCAGGATGCCCGGAGGAGAATTATGTCGTTCCGGCTAGTGCCAGCGCTGCCGCCCGGGATGCCCGGCGACCCAGGCACCACTGGCCCGGAATCGGTTACGTGGCTTATGGCGCGTGAGCGCGTTGTACCGCTGGGCGGACTGAGCGCGCTGCTGCTGCAACTAGCCCATCCACTTGTAGCGGCGGCGGTGGCGGGTCATAGCAGGTTTCAAGACGATCCCCTGAAGCGCCTGACCGAGACGCTCGAAATGCTGCTGGTGACAACGTTCGGGGATGTCATCCAGGCCAACGCCATGGCTCGTCGTGTTGCGAATATTCATCGGTCAGTGAATGGGGCACTCGAAGAGACTGTCGGAGAATGGCCGCAAGGTAGTAGTTATAGCGCAAGAGATTCAGAATTGTGTCTCTGGGTTCACGCTACGATCATCGAGACGACCCTTAACAGCTTCAGTACGTTTGTCCGGCCGCTTGATGCGGGCGAGCGGGCAAAGTATTACCAGGAAAGCGAGAGTTTTGGTCAGCTCTTTGGCGTGGGGATGGACATGCGCCCAGCAACCTACGAGGCTTTCCAGGAGTACTACGCTAAAACACTTTCCCAACTCACAGTTGGCCGTCAGTCACGCGCGATCGCTCGGTCGATTCTGCGCGCGAGACTACATGGGATACCAGTCTCGCCGTGGGGCCACTTGCTAGCCGCAGGATTGCTACCTGCCCGGCTCCGTGCGGAATACGGCGTGCGCTGGTCGATCACCGACCGAACTCTATGGTGGCTTTTCAAACACCTCGTTCATATCGTGATGTGCCGATTGGCTCCCGGCCGGATTCGATTCTGGAACCACTATCACGTGGCCTTGAAGCGCTGTAGAGACGTCACCAGCCCCAGTGTGCCCGACAGCCATCCCGCACCTCCTCGCTGTGATGTGAGCGAACCTGCCGCGATGCCGCACTCCGGAGCCGAATGCCGACCGTCGCGTTCGTTGTAAACCGGAACCGGATCCGCAACTTCGGCCAGTTGTGCCGCAGGTCTGCTGCGGCGGCGTCGGCCAGCGGCTGGGAGCCAGTGCTATTCGAAACGACGTCGGGAAGCGCTGGCGGTGAAGTGACTCGGGCCGCCATCGCGGGCGGCGCCAGCCTGGTGTTCGCGGTGGGCGGCGACGGCACAGTTCGGGCGTGCGCGCAGGCACTGGCCGGCGGCCGGGTCCCACTAGCGATCGTGCCGCGCGGCACGGCGAACCTGCTGGCCACGGCGCTCGGCATACCGTCATCGCTCGGCGCGGCGCTTGCCGTCGGCCTGGGCGAGCATGAGCGGCGGATCGACCTGGCTGTCGCTGACGGCAGCACTTTCGCGGTGATGGCCGGCATCGGTTTGGACGCGGCCGTGGTGCACGCGACATCGGCCGCTCTCAAGGGAACGGCTGGCTGGCTCGGCTACGCCGTGACCGGAGTGCGGAGGCTTGCCGGGCCGCGTACGCACTTCGCGGTACGCCTCGACGGCAGCGAGCCTATGGCCCGCAAGGCCCGGTCTGTGGTGGTCGGGAACGCTGGCTTGCTGCCCGGCGGATTCGTTCTGCTTCCGGCGGCCAGGCTCGACGACGGTCTCCTCGACGTGGGCATCCTCGCGCCAGGCGGCCCGGTGGGGTGGGCGCGGCTGGGCTGGCGTGTGCTGGCTCACAGCACTCACGACGACAGAGTGCTTGAGCGGTACCAGGCCCGACGTGTAGAGATCACTGCTGAGGCGCAACTGCCACGCCAGGCCGACGGTGAGCTCATCGCGACGGCAAGCTCGCTGACGGTCACAGTAGCTTCCGGCGCCCTGCTGGTGCGTGTTCCAGCGAAACGGGGGGGCGGACCGGAGGTCAGCTAAGCCGGTCGTTGTCGCGACCGCACCGCGGCGGCGCCGGGCACCGGCAGCCGGATGAGACTCGGACCGCCTCGGGGCGGTCGCCGGCTTGCATCAGGTGTCTTGTCTGCGCCGCGTGCCAGGAGGTCGGCATTGCCTCGAATTGCTCCAGCGCCGGGCTGAGCAATGTCCGATCACGTGCGTGGGTGCCTATCCCGCTGACGAATCGGTACCGTGAGCCTCATGACGAAATTCGGCGTTCAGCTGCCCAACTTCTCGGGATTTGATCCGGCCGACTTGTTCGATCACGTCGCGGGCCTGGCGACGGCCGCAGAAGATGCCGGGTTCGACTCGTTGTGGGTAATGGACCACTTCTTCCAGCTGCCGCCGCTGGGCGGGCCGGATCAGCCGATGCTCGAGGCCTATACCCTGCTCGGAGCGCTGGCCGCGCGCACCAGGCGGGTGCAGCTCGGCACGCTTGTCACGGGTGTGACCTACCGCAACCCCGGCATCCTGGCCAAGATCGTCACGACGCTGGACGTCATCTCAAAGGGGCGGGCCATCCTAGGTATTGGCGGCGCTTGGTACGACGTCGAGCATCAGGGCCTCGGCGTCGACTATCCGGCCGACCGGGTGCGCCTGGACATGCTGGAAGAGGCGGTTCAGGTGTGCCGGGCCATGTTCACCGGCGACGACGTCAGCTTCGCCGGCGTCCACTACCGGCTCGATCACGCCCGTAACCTGCCCCGGCCCGTGCAGCCCGGCGGGCCGAAGATCATGATCGGCGGCGGCGGCGAAAAGCGGACACTGCGGCTGGTGGCCCGCTACGCCGACAAGTGCAACGTCACCGGTGACGTGGACACGCTGGCCCGCAAGGTCGCCGTGCTCCGCCGGCACTGCGCCGATGTCGGCCGTGATCCGGCTGAGGTCGACGTGACCTGGATGACCCCGCTGATCCTGACCACGTCCGACCAGAACACGGCTGAGGTGCGCGAGATGCTGGCAGCAGCCGTATCTGCCGAGGAGACCGCCGGGTTCACTGTCGGCCAGCCGCACCAGATTCCCGACCTGGTCGCAGGTCACATTGACGCCGGCGCCGACGAAGTGATCTTCAGCTTCGCTTTCGCTGACGCCGCCGGCATCGCTGCGGTCGGCCACGCACTCGGGCTGGGCAGACTGTAGCCCGCCGGGACGGTCAGGAACGATTCGCTACCGCATGTCCCTTGGAGCTGCCGCGAGGTGAGATGCCGCGCTTACGTTGTCAGCTGCCACGCGCAGTCTCTGCCGCCGCTATCACCAGAACCCAGTCGCCCCGGCGGGCTGGCTGCTAGCAGATCCGCGGTGGCCGGGGGGCTGACGCGTTCCTGTCGCTTGACCCGATCCTGCCCGACCGGTATCCGCTCGACGGACTAACCGTGCAGGAGATCCTCGACGCCCAGAATTACGTTGGCCGCCTGATTGACTACGGAGTGATCCTGCCAAGGGCGTGCGCCTTGTACGCCCATCGGCGGCCGAGCTGAAAAAGCCACAGCTCCTCGACATGCTGCGTGACTGCCCACCCGTCTACGCCTGGCCCTACGACCAGCGGCACGTATGGACCACGACGAAGGCGCCGCTGGCGATTCGGCTCCTGACGAAGCTGACCAGAAACACCGACAGATCAGCCGACCGGAGCTGCTCGCGCTACCGGCGCGACCGATCTTCAGGCTTCTGCCGCGTCGGCCGGGACCACGCCGAGTTGCTGCAGCAGGCCGAGACCGTCAAAGCTGGTCCACGTCTCGGCGATGCGACCGGCCGTGACGCGGTGGATGAAAATGCCTGAAACTGTGGCGGTCCGGCCAGTCGCCGGGATGCCGTTGAGCTCGGCCCGGTGCGTGCCGGTGGCGGTCCACCTGGTAACGACCTTATCGCCCTGAGAGATCTGATCCTCGACAGACATGTGCAGGTCCGGGAACGCGACCCGGTAGGCCAGGATGGTCTGTGTCACGTGGTTGCGGCCTATCTCAGCGCCGTCCGCCTCATGTTCGATGTGGTCGGCGGTGATGGTGTGCTCGATCGCCTCAGTGTCGCCGTTGTTCCACGCGGCGTCGAGCAGGCCGAGCACGGTCGCAGCGTTGTGCTTCTCAGTCATTTGGTTGCCCCTTCAGGTGTGCCTGGATCAGTTCGGACGGTGAGCTCGCGCCGCTCGCCCGCAAGGACGTGACCTTGGCTGGCGGCGAGCGCGGACACGCAGACTGCCGCGGTCCAGATGATCCACAGCAGTGGCCCGGTCCCGGCCGCGTACCCGGCGGCGTTGGCGCCGCTAGTCGCGGTCAGCCCGGAGAGCTCGACGCCGTTGACCGCGACCTCGGCAAGCCCGAGCAAAACCAGCCATCTGGGCAGCATCCGGGTTTTCCAGATCACCAGCGATGGTGCTAGAACCGATGCGGCTGCGACTGGCGCGCTGAGCGAGTAGAGGGACAAGCTGGCGATGTCGACGACGAGGCGCACGATGGCAGGCGAGGTGCCTGCCGCGCCGCGCCAGGCCACGGCGGTGACAGGGATGACGCCGATCGCGACGGTCGCGAAAAGCAGCAGCCATGCCGCGACGGTCGCGAGCGAGAGTATTCCCGGCGATCCCTCGGCCTGGGTCAGCCGGTTCCACAGGTATCCGAGGAACAGCAGCAGGCAGGGCAGGGCAAGGAACATCAGCAGCGTGCCGCTGAGCACGGCGTCCCGGTTATGGTTCAGATGCGTGATAAGGGTCCCGGCCGGGGCGCCCGGCTGAGGCATTCCCGCCGTCAGCGAGCCGGCCAGATACAGGCCGAGGCCGGCCAGTCCGGCCGCCGGGCAGATGCGCCGGTTGCGCGCGAGCGGTCCTGGTGCCGGCTTGCTGCGCGCAAGCGCCTGGCAGCTGGGCGGGGCGGCTGTTTGCTGGTCGGGCATGTGTGCATCGTGCTGGCGGCACGCTTGGTGAACATCGGCCATGTGGTTGATGTTGTGCACCCGCGGCAGGTTGATCCTGGACACGTGAGCGCGAAACGATGAAACACTCGGGGAACGGCCGCGGCGCCGGGCTGCGGCTGCTGAAGGCACAGGACGGGCCGATGCGCGCTGCGGGCCCTGAGCCAGCGGATGCAGACGTGGCCACTGCCGGGCGAACCAGCAGCCTGCATTTCCTGCTCAGCAGCTTCGTGGGCCGGGCCGCCGAACTTGACCGAGCCGCGCAGCTTCTGGCGCAATGTCGGCTGCTCACCCTGACCGGCACCGGCGGCTGCGGCAAGACCAGGCTTGCAGTTGAGCTGGCAACGCGGCAGGAGGCCGAGTGCGCGCACGGCGCCTGGTTTGTCGACCTGGCGCCGGTGGGCCAGGAACTTGTCCTCGGTGAGATCGCCGCCGCGATCGGCGTCGCGGAGCCTGAGCACGGCCGACCGGTGGCTGACGAGATTGCCCGCCACCTTGATGCTGGCAGCTCGCTGATCGTGCTCGACAACTGCGAGCATGTCATCGATGCGGCGGGCGTAGCGGTAACGATGCTCCTCCGAGGTTCGGCCGACCTGAAAGTCATCGCCACGAGCCGCGAACCTCTGCTAGTTCCCGGCGAGGTGAACTGGACGGTACCCGGGATGAGCGCGGACGACGCGCTAGCGCTGTTCGTCGAGCGAGCCCGTCAGGCTCGTCCTGATATCTGCTTTGATGACCGGCAGCTCGCGCTCGTCCGGCGCATCTGCAATCGGCTGGACGATCTTCCTTTGGCCGTCGAGCTGGCCGCCGCCCGAACGAACGCCCTGTCGCTGTCCCAGATCGCCGCGTCGCTCGACAAGCACTTTGCCCTGCTCGACAACGGGCGGCGGACGGCACCGGCACGTCAGGCCACGCTACGGGCCTCCTTCGGGTGGAGCTATGACTTGCTGCCCGATGGCGAGCGCACCCTGCTACGCCAGCTTGCGGTGTTCACGGGAGGGTTCGCGCTCGACGACGCGATCGCGGTGTGTCCGGATGCCTCAATCGAGACTCTCGCCGGGCTTGTCAGCCGCAGCCTGGTGATCATGAGGGCCGGCCAGCGGGACGAGCCCCGGTATCGGTTGCCCGAAACTATCAAGGCGTTCGCAGCAGAGCACCTGGATGATGTTCCGGGCGAGGCGCGCTGGATCCGGCGAGCCCACTGCGAGCGTTACCTGGCGCTCGCCGAAACAGCCGAGCCTGAGCTCACCAGCCGCGCCCAGGACGAATGGCTGGCCCGGCTCGCCGTGGAGCATGACAATCTTCGCGCCGCACTGACCTGGAGCCGCGACGAGCCGGCCCCGGAGCAGTGCGCCAGGCTCGCGGTGGCGTTGACGCCTTATTGGCTCGAACGCAGCCAGTGGGGCGAATGCGGGCTCTGGCTTAAGGCCGCAGCGGGCGTCGGCCCGATCCCCGCGCGGCTCCGTGCTCGCGTGCTAAACAGGCGCTGCTACTTGGAGATGTGGGCAGGCGACGAGTCGGCTGTGCCTGCACTCGCGACCGAGTCGCTGGACTTGCTCGAAGGCCTTCACGACCCGGTAGAGGAGGGACGTGCCCGCGGCTTTATGGGCGTCGTCATGGCATTCGCCGTTGGTCCCCAAGCCGCGCGCACCCAGCTCGAGCAAGCCTTCGGGCTTCTGCGCGCAGGAGGCGATCACTGGGGCCTCGCGATGGGGCTGGCGTACTTCGCGGACGCCTGCCTCCTCCAGGCAGCCCCTGATGAATCCCGCCGGATGCTCGACGAGGCCATTGAGATCGCGACCGCTGCCGGAGACCGGCGAACGCTGCGGCTCGCGCAAGCGTTCGCGGCGTTCGCTGCGGTAACCCAGGGCCGCATCGATGAGGCGATCTTGCGGTCCGGTCGCACGGCCGATGATGCTCGGCGAGTCGGTCACGCCAGCCCGCTCATCGTTGGCCTGCTCATCCTGAGCTGGGCTCGACTGCTCCAGGGCCGCACCGACGAGGCTCGCACCGCGGCCGAGGAGTGCCTAGCGGTGGCCCGGACATCGCAGGAAAGCCCGGTGCTAGAGGGACTCGCGCTATGGGTCCAGGCCGCGGCTCTAGCCGATGTCGACCCTGGCCGTGCGATGCCGCTGCTCGCTGAAGCACGCGCCCTGACTGCCGGTGATCGGATCTTCGCCAGCTTGCCGGTGCTGACAACCGGCGAAGCATCGCTGGCTGCCGGTGACCGCACGGCGGCCGCTTCCGCGGCCGCGGAAGCGGCAGACCTGGCTAGCGGGGCGGGCTGCATATGGATTCTCGGCCGCGTCTGGCTGCTGCGAGCTCGCCTCGCTCAAGACGCGATGACAGCGGAATCGCACGTGCATGAGGGAGTGTCGCACGCACGCGCGGCCGGCGACATCCTCGGTCTCATCCATGCCCTCGAACTGCTGGCAGCGCTTGCGGCCGACCGTGGAGACCGCAGCGAGGCCATGCGGCTGCGTGCAGCCGCATCGGCGGCGCGAGCCAGGCTGGGCTGTGCCGCCACCGCCGCAGCGCATGCGGCCGTGGCGCGGGAACCAGGTCTCCCGCACGGCCAGCGGCCAGCCGGGACGAGTCTGATGCCGGGCACCCTGACAAGCGAGCACGCGCGACCGGTATGGGCCGAAGGCGACCAGCTCAGCATTGAGGACGCCCTTGCCTACGCATCCCGGGGCAGAGGACGCCGACGCCGCCCCGCCGCCGGGTGGCCGAGCCTGACTCCAACCGAACTTGAGGTCGTCCGGCTCGTCGCCCGCCACCAGTCCAACCCCGACATCGCCGAGCGGCTCTTCATCTCGCGGGCAACGGTCAAGACCCACCTCACACACATATTCACCAAACTGGGCATCCGGTCCAGGTCCGAGCTCGCCGCTGAAGCGATCCGGCGCGGACTGAACTGATGCGGCCGAAGCACAGCCAGAAGCAGCAGCGGTGACTCCCTTGACCTGTTGCGCTACCCCTTCGCCACCAGCTGCTTGTGCCACGGCGTGGTGCCAAATGCCTGATTCCAGTAGAGCACGTTGCCGGGCTTGGTGTTGATGGCCGTGATGATGACCGACGTGTCGGAGACCCTGATCGATGGGTTGGCGTAGGCGACATTCTTGCTGGCCGCTGCCACCGTCTCAGCAGTCCAGATCGTTCCCCCGTCGCCTGTCCACCAGTAGGCCAGCCTGCCGGACTGCGTGGTAGCTGTTATCACGTCGAACGAGGTCGACCCGCCTTCCACCGGCCCGGTCCAGGCGATCTGGGCGTGCGAGTACGTGGTACCGGCTGACCAGGCCACGGTCTGCTGGGACCAGCCGGAACCGCCGATCGGCTGTGACCACTCGTCCACGGCGCCGGTCGTGGTGGTCGCCGCGACCAGCAAGTGGCTGCTGGTGGCTGCGAGCGACCCGCCGTAGTAACTGCCGCCCGGGCCCGCGGCTGCGATGGTCTCCTGGTGCCAGCCTGGCACGTCCAGCCGCTCCCACCAGAAGTCCAGGCTGTTATTGCTGCTCGTCGCGACGATCAGCCCAAGGTACGCCGAGACGATGCTGTCATAGCAGGTGATGATCGTAGGAGCGCCGAACGTCCCGGACGCCACGCTCAGCCGCGTCCAGCTGCTCCCGCCCGGTGCCCGCGCGAACGACACCAGCCCGGCGGCCGTGCCGGTGCCGATGAGCACCGCACCGTTCGCGGCCACAGCGAGCGACGGAGCCTTGAAATGACCCCCCGACGCCCTGGCCACCCGCTGGTACTTCCAGGCGGAACTGCCGCTGTGCTGGGTGTAGGAAATCAGGTCACCGGCTGCGTCCAGGGCCACGATGAGCACGGCATGCCCGGTCCAGGCGATCGACGGCTTGCTGACGGACTTCCCGTGCCCGCCCTTGGCCACGAGCTGCTTATGCCAGGTGCTCGTTCCCTCTTGCTTCCAGAAGAAGTAGAGATCGCCGTGGCTGTCAGTGGCGGCGATCACGATGCGTGATCCGGTGTACGCGATCCGGCTGAGCGTGTACTTGTAGCTCGCCGCTGCCGGCCAGGCGCCGGATGGCGCCTGGCTTGCCTGCGCCGCCGGGACGACCGCAGCCGTCAGCGCGACGAACAAGGTGATCAATCCGGCGACGGTGCTCCGGAGCACGCGGGCAGTAGTCATGTGCTGTTCTCCCCATAGGCTTGTCAGCTCTACACCGAAAGGGGCGGTCCATTCCGTGCCGTCGTGTTCCACCGGCGGCACGCTGGCCGCCAGGTGTGCCAGCCACAGGCCACCGGAGGCTTCCCGGCTTGACAAGCACCTAGGTTCGTGGAAACTTACGGTTCGTGGAAACTTACGAAGCGGTCTTGGAGGCACTGGGTGACGGCACCCGCCGCCAGATCGTGCACCGCCTCCGGGCAGGCCCCTCGTCGGTAGGCGAGCTGGCGGCGGCGCTGCCGGTGAGCCGCCCAGCCGTCTCCCAGCACCTGACGGTGCTGCGGCGATGCGGCCTGGTCAGCTACGACGAACTCGGCACCCGCAACGTGTACCGGCTCGACGCGGCCGGGCTAACCGAGCTCAGGGCCTGGCTGGACGGCTTCTGGGAAGCCGCGCTCGACCGCTACGCCGAGCGAGTTCGCCAAGACGGTGCCGACAGCGGCACGACGCCGCGCCACGAACAGGAGGAACGCCCTGATGCCTAGCAACCTGACCTCGGTCGAGCCGGTCCGCAAGTCCGTCACTGTCCCCGCGGCCCCGCGGCGAGCCTTCGAGCTCTTCACCGCGCACATCCACGAGTGGTGGCCGCTAGCGACACACTCGGTCGGGGCCGAGCATGCAATCGGCATCGTCTTCGGCGAGGGCGCCGGCGCCGCGATCGTCGAGACAATGGCGGACGGCGCCACCACGGTCTGGGGGACCGTGACCCACTGGGAGCCACCGCACCGCGTAGCCTTCACCTGGCATCCCGGCAATGCGGAGGCCGAGGCGACGCACGTAGAGGTGACCTTCACGCAGGCCGGGCACGGCAGCACCGAAGTGCGCCTGGTCCACTCGGGCTGGGAGCGCCGACCCGACGGCGCGTCCGCGCGCGAGGGCTACGACTCCGGCTGGGAACCGGTGATCAGCCGCTTCGCGGAGACGGCCGCTACTTCCCGCTAGCGCAGCACCCTACGGTTCGTCCGCCTCGGCGGTCTCGCGATTCGCCACGATGTGATTGCGCGCCTGGCCATGACGTGTTACCAGGCGGCAAACCCATGGTGGGCATGCCAACCTGCGCCGGTTGCGTCCTGGCGCTGTGAATCTCGGCCACGTAACGTTGGAGCCGTCTGCACGGAGGAGGGATTCGTGGCCGCATTACCCCCAGCCGGTCGGCCGTGGGGCTGGAGGCTGCCAAGCCTGACTGCCGTGCTGGCGGCAGGTTCCGTACTCACGGCGATCGCCGTCGCCCCGCAAGCCGCCGCCCAGCCCGCCGCCAGGCCACGGGCTGGGCAAGGCTCCGCAGCCACGACCGCGGCCGGCGCGCTGCGAGCCTGGGGATCCAACGACCGGGGACAGCTCGGCATCGGCGTGACATCGGCTGGCAAGGCGCTGCCGGTCACCGTGGCCCTGCCGGCCCGCACGCAGGTGACGTCCGTGCGCGAGGGCGAGGAGTTCAGCCTTGCCCGCACCAGCACCGGCCGCATCCTGGCCTGGGGCGACAACAGCTTCGGCCAGCTGGGCGACGGAACCAGGACCAGGCAGACCCGGCCGGTGTACGTCAAGCTGCCCAACGGCACAACAGCGGCGGCCGCGCGGGCAGGCAGTTCCTTCGGTCTTGCCTTGACCAGTACCGGCCGCGTCCTGGCCTGGGGCGATAACCGCGAGGGCGAGCTGGGCGACGGCAGCACCACAAGCCGGACCCGGCCCGTGCCCGTGAAGCTACCCGCCGGCGTCACCGTCAAGGCGATCAGCGCCGGCTGCCAGGACGGGTTCGCTCTCACGACCACCGGCAAGCTGTGGGCCTGGGGGGATAACGCCTTCGGGCAGCTCGGCGACGGCACCACCACCAGCCGGCTCAAGCCGGTGCGGGTGAAGGTGCCCGCCCGCGACACGGTCGACACCATCGCGGCCGGCTGCGACCACGCGCTGGCCACCTTCACCGGCGGCCTCCTGTCCGGCGGCTTGCTGGTCTGGGGGCACAACGAGCAAGGCCAGCTCGGCGACGGCTCGACTACCGACGAGCACTCGCCGGAGAGCGTGGTCTTCCTGTTCCGCGGTCCGGGTCCCGGCCGGCTTACCCAGGTCTTCGCCGGTAACGGCTTCAGCATGGCGCTGTTCTCCAAGGGCGGCATCCTCGCCTGGGGCGGCAACTTCTGGGGCGAGCTGGGCAACGCCACCATGGGGCCGGGCACCGACAGCGACAAGCCGGTCGGGGTCATGCTGCCCAGCGGAACCCACGTGGTGGCGATCGGCGCCGGCGACAACGACAGCTACGCCGTCACCACCGGCGGCCGCGTGCTGGCCTGGGGGTATAACGTCTTCGGCCAGCTCGGCAACGGCACCGCGCCCACCGCCAGCGACATCCCGGTCCCGGTGCACCTGCCCGGCAACCTGCGGGCCACCGGCATCGGCGCGGGCCCGGCCGCGTTCGCCGCGTTCGCCATCGTCCGCAAGCGCTAGC
>JBKQTJ010000213.1:0-24433 GCA_052143255.1 Streptosporangiaceae bacterium
CGACGACCGGCCGGATGTTGATCAGGGTCTGCGGCGTGATCGCCTCGACATCCTGGGTGGTCATCCGCTCCCGGACAACCCGCTCCATCCGGGCCAGCCCTAGCCTGACCTGGTTCTGGATCAGCTCGCCGACGGTACGCAGGCGCCGGTTGCCGAAGTGGTCGATGTCATCGGTCTCGACCGGGATCATCTCGCTGCCCGACTTCATCTCCTCCTCGCCGACGTGCAGCCGGACGAGGTACTCGATAGTGGCGGCGATGTCTTCCTCGGTCAGCGTGCCCTGGTTAATCGGCTGCGCGAGCCCCAGCTTCTTGTTGACCTTGTAGCGGCCGACCTTGGCCAGGTCGTAGCGCTTGGGGTTGAAGTACAGGTTCTCCAGCAGGGCCTGCGCCGACTCCCTGGTCGGCGGCTCGCCGGGGCGCAGCTTGCGGTAGATGTCCAGCAGCGCGTCATCCTGGCCGGTGGTGTGATCCTTCTCCAGGGTGGCCCGCATGGACTCGAACTGGCCGAACCGCTCGAGTATCCGTGCCTCGTCCCAGCCGAGCGCCTTCAGCAGAACGGTCACGCTCTGCTTGCGCTTACGGTCGATGCGGACGCCGACCGCGTCCCGCTTGTCGATCTCGAACTCGAGCCACGCACCCCGAGACGGGATCACCTTGCAGCTGAAGATGTCCTTGTCCGAGGTCTTGTCGACCTGGCGGTCGAAGTAGACACCGGGCGACCGGACGAGCTGGGACACCACGACACGCTCAGTGCCGTTGATGATGAACGTGCCTTTGGCCGACATCAGCGGGAAGTCGCCCATGAACACTGTCTGGCTCTTGATCTCGCCAGTGGAGTTGTTGATGAACTCCGCGGTCACGAACATCGGCGCGGAGTACGTCATGTCCTTGTCCTTGCACTCCTCGGCGGAGTACTTGGGCGGCTCGAACCGGTGATCACGGAACGAGAGCGACATGGTTCCAGTGAAGTCCTCGATAGGACTTATCTCCTCGAAGATCTCTTCGAGGCCGGACTGCTCAGGGAGATTCTTATGCCCCGCCTTCTTCTCAGCGTCGAGCCGGGCACGCCAGCGCTCGTTGCCAAGCAGCCAGTCGAATGACTCGGTTTGCAGGGCCAGGAGGCTGGGCACTTCTAGCGGTTCGGTGATGCGAGCGAAGGAAACACGATGGGGACCAAAGGCGGTAACTGAGGCGCTGCGCGAGGCTGCCAACAGGGGTCCTTCCGAGCTTGTGGCGGACGGTGCACCGCGCGCACGCAAAATGCCCTGCGGCTACGCCGCTAGGGGTTTGGGGAGCCGAGGACGAGTTCGTGCAGCGCAAATTGGCAGTGTAGTCGAAGGACACACCGCTGGTCAACTGTACGTAACTATGAGGTTCACGGTTGCAAAGGAGCATCGCTCCTTCGAAGCAAAACGTCAAGCCCTGGATGGCTTGTGTCGCAACTAGAAGCTATGAGACGAAGGTCACACTAGGTAAAGAGTTTAGACTATGACGGCGGTGGGTAGCCTCTTTGGTTCGGCCGCAGCACCGTTTTTGCCAGTCGCAAGGCCGCCACTGTTCGGCGGCTGCGCCCGTCCGGCACGTGATCCGGCGGGCGTGTCGGCACACATTGGCCGTGTGCGCCCTGGGTAGACGAGCCGCTCCTCGACGCCTGAGCCGCGAGGGCTCGCCTCGGCTTTGGCTGAGGCGAGCCCGTTCGAGCGTCTCGTGCCGCGCGAGGCACAGCCGACACTGGTCCCGCCGCGACGGGCGTGACCGGCGGTTATCAGTGACGCTACTTGACGGTGACGGTGGCGCCGGCACCCTCGAGCGCAGCCTTCGCCCTCTCCGCGGCCTCCTTGTTGACCCGCTCAAGCAGCGGCTTGGGCGCGCCGTCGACCAGATCCTTGGCCTCCTTGAGCCCGAGGCTCGTGAGGGTCCGGACCTCCTTGATGACCTGGATCTTCTTGTCGCCAGCGGCCTCGAGAATGACGTCGAACTCGTCCTTCTCCTCCGCCTCCTCGGCGGCGGCACCGCCGCCGCCCGGGACGGCAGCCGCGACGGCGACCGGCGCGGCAGCCTTGACGTCGAAGGTCTCCTCGAACTGCTTCACGAACTCAGAGAGCTCGATCAGCGTCATCTCCTTGAACGCATCGAGCAGGTCGTCTGCGCTGAGCTTTGCCATGGTGGTGCTTCCTCTTCCGTTCATTCCAGGTGTCGCCGATGGCCGTCAGCCACCTGCGGGATCTCGGTCAGATCAGCCGTGGTGACTGATTAGCCTTCCTCGGTGGCCGGGGCTTCAGCCGGTTGGGTCGCTTCGGCCGCTTCGCTCGTTCCCGGAGCGGGGCCCGATCCGACTGGCGCAGAGACCGCGGGTCCGGCGTCACCGCCCTCGGCCGCGCGCTTTTGCTCGAGCGCCGCAAGCAGCCGGGCCATCTGGGTTGGCAGCGCCGCGAACGTCGCCGCCGCTCCCGCCATGGATGCCTTCATGGCGCCGGCCAGCTTGGCCAGCAGCACCTCACGAGACTCCAGGTCGGCCAGCTTGACGATCTCCGCCGGGCTCATCGCCTTGCCGTCGAGCACGCCGCCCTTGATGACCAGGAGCGGGTTCGCCCTGGCAAAGTCGCGCAGGCCCTTGGCAGCCTCGACCACGTCGCCATCGACGAATGCGATGGCCGACGGACCGATCAGCAGGTCCGTCAGCTCAGTGGTGACGCCCGCCTCCGTGGCGGCGATCTTCGTGAGCGTGTTCTTGACGACCGAGAACGTCGCATTGGTGCCCAGCGACTTGCGAAGCTCGCCAAGCTGGGACACCGTCAGACCGCGGTACTCGGTCAGCACCGCGCCCGACGAGCTCTGGAACCGCTCGGTGAGCTCGGCGACCGCGGTCACCTTCTCCGCCCTCGCCATGGGCCTCCCTTCTCGGTCCGGCCACTCCGCTCTGGTGGCGGTGCGCCCGGCCATGTTTGGCGCCGGCCAGGCCCGTACATGCAAACGCCCCGTACGCAGGCGCACGGGGCAGAACCTGGGCGGCACATCGGGCGCCCGGTCTAGCTCACTCGCCTGCGTGGGCCGCCCGCTTGGCGGGCCTTCGGCCACCGCGCTTTGGGCGCGGCGACAGCCGACGGTCTTTGGCAGGTACTCAGGCTACGCGGCAATGGCCCGGCTGGCCAAATCACCGCTGATCGGGGACGCCGGAGCCGCCGCATCCGGTGCATGTCAGCGTCGGCCGTCCGCGGCATGGGCGGCAGGTAATTCCGACCGATCCCGGGCAGGCCTGGGTAGCAGGTGCCGGCGGTGCCTGGCAGCCCGGCCGGTGCCGGCGGCCTGCAGCAGCGTCAGAGCGCGGGCCGACGGCCGGCAGCAGCGTCAGACCGCGGCCGGCTGTTCCTCGACCTCTGCGGTCAGGCCACGGGTGATGCTCGGGTCAACCTGGATGCCCGGTCCCATCGTCGTCGTGATCGCGACCTTCTTGACGTACTTGCCCTTGGCCGCGGCCGGCTTGAGCCGGATGACCTCATCGAGGGCGGCGGCATAGTTCTCGACCAGAGCCCGGTTGGCAAAAGAGGCCTTGCCGATGATCAAGTGCAGGTTGCTGTTCTTGTCGACGCGGAACTCGATCTTGCCGCCCTTGATTTCGGTCACCGCTTTGGCGACGTCCATCGTGACAGTCCCGGTCTTCGGATTCGGCATCAGGCTGCGGGGGCCGAGCACCCGCCCGAGGCGACCGACCTTGCCCATCAGGTCAGGTGTCGCGACGACGGCGTCGAAGTCGAGAAAGCCGCCCTGTACGCGCTCGATCAGCTCGTCCGAGCCCACGTAGTCGGCTCCGGCCGCGCGGGCCTCCTCGGCCCGCTCACCGGTGGCGAAGACCAGCACACGGGCCGTTTTGCCGGTGCCATTCGGCAAGTTAACGGTGCCGCGCACCATCTGGTCGGCCTTGCGCGGATCGACGCCGAGCCTGAAGGCGACCTCGACTGTCGCGTCGAACTTGGTCGTAGAGGTGTCCTTGGCGAGGGCTACCGCTTCTGCCGGGGTGTACAGCTTGCCGGCGTCGACCCTCTCGCCGGCCTTCCGGTAGGCCTTACTGCGCTTCATTGCTGCTCCTTGAATCTGTAGGAGGTTGTGGTCAGCGGGCCAGCGCCTGGCCCTGCCACTGGCCGCACGCTCCTCGCACGGCCGTCCCTGATAACACTCAGCCCTGGACCCTAATGCCCATTGAGCGGGCGGTGCCGGCGATGATCTTCTCGGCAGCCTCGATCGTGTTGGCGTTCAAGTCGGGCATCTTGGTCTGGGCGATCTCGCGGACCTGTGCCGTGGTCACGGTGCCGACCTTGGTCTTGTGCGGCTCGCCGCTGCCCTTCTGTACGCCAGCTGCCTTCTTGATCAGCTCGGGCGCCGGCGGGGTCTTGGTAATGAAGGTGAACGACCTGTCTTCATAGATCGTGATCTCCACCGGGATGACGTTGCCGCGCTGGCCATCGGTCGCAGCGTTGTACTGCTTGACGAAGTCCATGATGTTGACGCCGTGCGGGCCCAGCGCGGTGCCGACCGGCGGAGCCGGCGTGGCGGCGCCCGCGTTCAGCTGCACCTTGACGATCGCAGCGATCTTCTTCTTCCTCGGAGCCATCTCTGGGTCCTTACCTCACTGTCTACTGGCGGGCGTTCTTACGGGGAACGTTGTCCTGGCTGCTGGCGCGTGCCGCCGGCCGGCTGTCAGATCTTGCTGACCTGATCGAAGGAAAGCTCGACCGGCGTCTCGCGGCCGAAGATCGACACGAGCACCTTGAGCTTCTGAGTGTCCGGGTTGATCTCGTTCACCGTGGCAGGCAGTGTCGCAAACGGGCCGTCCATCACGGTAACCGACTGACCGATCTCAAAGTCAACGGCGGCAGCGCGCATGGTCTCGGCTTTCTTGGCAGCCTTCTCCTCCGGCACCGGAGCGAGCAGGTTAGCAACCTCGTCCAGGCTGAGCGGGGACGGCTTGCTCGACAAGCCCACGAATCCGGTGACACCTGGAGTGTTCCTGACAGCCGCCCAGGACTCGTCGGTGAGATCCATGCGGACCAGGATGTAACCGGGCAGAACCTTTTCCTGCACCTGCTGCCGCTTACCGGACTTGACCTCGATCACCTCGTGCGTGGGGACCTCAATCTGGAAGATGTAGTCCTCCATATTGAGGGACTGAGTCCGACTCTCCAGGTTGGTCCGGACCCGGTTTTCGTACCCGGCGTAGGAGTGCACGACGTACCAGTCACCCGGCAATGTGCGCAGCTCAGACTTGTATTCCTGGACTGGGTCGGTCTCCTCGTCGCCGACGGCATCTTCCGCGCCGTCGATGTTATCCGCACCGACGTCCTGGGCGGCGGCATCCTCGACGGCGCTGTCGTCAGCCGCCTCCGGCGCGCCGAAGACGGCGCTGTCGTCAGCGCCCGTCGCGGGCGCTACGCCGCCCAACAGGAAGTCGGCCGCGTCGCCAGGCTGGCCGGCCGATGATTCGGCGGCCCCCGGATCGCCTAGCGGCAGTTCTGACTCGGACACGGTTCTCTTTCTCCCTGCGCTCTCGCTGCGCCTCTGGCTGGTTCTCAGCACTACCGGAGTTCAGCGGTTGCCGAACTTCCAGTCTCACCGAGCTTCATCGCTGCGGCACAGGCTGGGTCCTGTGATCATGCTGCCACGCTCGGTGCGCGGCCCACTACCCAGCCGTCAAACCTCAGCCGAAGAGGGCCTGCACCAGCCTGGTAAACGCGATGTCCAGGCCCGTCACGAGCCCGACCATGATCATGATGAAGACAAGGGCGACCGAGGTATAGGTCACTAGCTCCTTGCGGGTCGGCCAGACGACCTTGCGAAGCTCGTCCCGCACCTCGGTAACGAACTCAGCCGGGCTAGTCCGGTCATGCTTCGCCGGGCGGTTGGGCTTCGCGGCCCTCTCCGGAGCCGGGCCACGTGTCTGAGTCGCCATGTCCTCACCTGAGCAACGTATTACTGTCGGCTGGCGCCGCCATCTACCCGCGCGTGCACGGGCCGTACTCGCAGGGCAGGAGGGACTCGAACCCCCAACCGCCGGTTTTGGAGACCGGGACTCTAGCCAATTGAGCTACTGCCCTGTGCAGGCTCGTGCGGGCAGCACGCGCCACTGGTGGACCACACCACCAGATCCTGAAGTGTACGTGGCCAGAGGCCAGCCGTCGAACCGCCAGGGCCCAGCCTGGTCCACGCCTCGGCCGGAGACGGCCTGGCTGCTGCAGGGTAGTTCACTACCATCAGGCTCGGCTGGCCGAGCCGAAACGGCAGGCAGGCCTGGACATCGAGGAGGTGGCGCCGTGCGACTGCGCGATCTCGGGTTGACGGTCGGCTCTGGCACGCCCGGTCAGCACAACGCGATCACCGACGTCGCCGGGGTGCTAGTCGGCCACACGACGCTCATCAGCGGAGACGGCCCGCTGGTGCCCGGCCGCGGCCCCATCCGGACCGGCGTCACGGTCATCCGCCCAGTCCCCGGCTACGTTCGGGAAACCCCGCTCTGCGCCGGCGTGCACACGCTGAATGGAAACGGCGAGCTGACCGGGACCGCCTGGGTTAGCGAGTCGGGGCTGCTGACCACCCCGATCGGCCTGACAAATACCCACAGCGTCGGAGTGGTGCGCGATGCGCTGGCGGCCATCGACGCCCGGCAGGGTCGGGCCAGGACGGCCGGGCGGGCGCTCTTCTGGTCGATGCCGGTGGTGGGCGAGACCTACGACGGCGTCCTGAACGACATCGAGGGCGCGCACGTCCGGGCCGAGCATGTCGAAGCCGCTTTCAATGACGCTGCCCCTGGCCCGGTCCGGGAAGGCAGCGTCGGCGGCGGCACCGGCATGATCTGCCACGAGTTCAAGGGCGGCATCGGCACTGCTTCCCGGCAACTGCCCAGTCAAGCGGGCGGCTGGACTGTCGGGGTCCTCGTGCAGGCCAACCACGGCGCCCGCGCGGACCTGCGCGTCGACGGCGTGCCCGTCGGCCGGTACCTGCCGCGAACCGCGGTGCCGGCCCCGGATGACTACTTTCCGGCCGCCGCCCCTCCTGCCAGCGCCCCACCTGCCAGCGCCCCACCTGCCGGGGCCGGCTCGATCATCGTGGTCATCGCCACTGACGCTCCGGTGCTCGGCGACCAGTGCCGCCGCCTCGCCCAGCGCGCCAGTATCGGGCTTGGCCGGGCTGGCGGCGGCACCTCTGATTCCAGCGGCGACATATTCCTGGCTTTCTCGACCGCCACTAGCGGCGCGCCCCCGGAGTACTTCTTGCCGGACGCCGCCCCAGGCCCGTTCGGCTTGCAAGCCCTCCCGCATCAGAACCTGAGCGCGCTGTTCGGTGCCGTCGCCGAAGCCACCGAGGAGGCCATCCTCAACGCGCTGCTGTCCGCCGGGAACATGACCGGACGAGACGACATCACCGCGCATGCCCTGACGCCGCAAGCGCTGAGCGGGGCGTTCCGGCTGGCCGCCGAGGACCTTCAGCGCGTCGCCGGAAGGCTCGGCGGCGACAGTCGCGGCGGAATGCCAGATCAGCCCGAAATACCAGCCTGAACGGGCAATACCGGTCAATCTGTCGCCTCACGCCCGGGATGCGAGACAGGGACCCGGCCGGGGATGGGAGTATGGATGACATGCCTCACACCTCTACCGGGATATCCGCGCGGATCGCTGCCATCTCCGAATCGGCCACGCTAGCGGTAGACGCCAAAGCCAAGGCGCTGAAGGCGGCAGGCCGGCCAGTGATCGGCTTCGGCGCCGGCGAGCCGGACTTCCCGACGCCGGACTACATCGTGCAGGCAGCGCAGCGTGCCTGTGCGGAGCCCAGGTACCACAAGTACTCGCCGACGGCCGGACTGCCGGACCTGCGCGAGGCCGTGGCCAAGAAGACGGCTCGGGATTCCGGCCTCGACGTCGCCGCTAGCCAGGTTCTCATCACCAACGGCGGCAAGCACGCGGTCTACCAGTCGTTCGCCACCTTGCTCGACCCGGGCGACGAGGTGCTGCTGCCGACGCCTTACTGGACCAGCTATCCGGAGGTGATCGCGCTGGCCGGCGGTGTGCCGGTGCTCGTGCGCACCGACGAAACGACGGGCTACCTCACCTCTGTCGAGCAACTGGAGGCGCACTGCACCGACCGGACCAAGGTGCTGCTGTTCGTCTCGCCGTCAAATCCGACCGGCGCCGTCTACCCGCCTGAGCAGGTCGCGGAGATTGGCCGGTGGGCGGCAAACCGCGGCATCTGGGTGATCACTGACGAGATCTACGAGCACCTGGTGTACGGCGACGCGCGGTTCGTCTCGATGCCGGTGGCCGCCCCGGAGATCGCCGATCGCTGTGTGGTGCTGAACGGGGTGGCCAAGACCTACGCCATGACAGGCTGGCGAGTTGGCTGGATGATCGGACCCGGCGCGGTAATCAAGGCAGCGACCAACCTTCAGTCGCACGCCACCTCCAATGTCTGCAACGTCGCGCAGGCCGCGGCGCTCGCGGCAGTGTCGGGCGACCTGTCCGCGGTCGCTCAGATGCGGGCCGCGTTCGACCGCCGTCGTCAGGTCATGACTGCCATGCTGAACGAGATCCCCGGCGTGATCTGCCCGCTGCCCGATGGCGCCTTCTACTGCTACCCCTCGGTGCGGGGCGTGCTCGGCAGGGAGCTGGCAGGCCGACGGCCAGCCTCGTCCGCTCAGCTCGCCGAGGTTCTGCTCGACGAAGCCGACGTTGCGGTGGTACCTGGCGAAGCGTTTGGCACCGACGGTTACTTCCGGCTGTCCTGCGCGCTCGGCGACGCCGACCTGGAGGAGGGCGTCAGCAGGCTCGCCAAGCTGCTCGGCTCGGCCCGTTAGCACGGGCCGCGGGCACCGGGCCGCGGCTGGCAGACTTACCTGATGCCGCGGCCGATCAGTGCCCTGCCGAAGGCGCACCTGCACTTGCATTTCACCGGCTCGATGCGGCACGCCACGCTCGTCGACCTCGCCGCGCAGCATCGCATTCACCTTCCTGAGGCACTGGCCGAGGACTGGCCACCCGAGCTCAGCGCGGCCGATGAACGCGGCTGGTTCCGGTTCCAGCGCCTGTATGACATCGCCAGGTCGGCGATCAGGACCGAGGCGGACGTACGTCGGCTGGTGGCGGAGGCGGCCAGCGATGAGCAGGCCGACGGATCTGGCTGGCTTGAGCTGCAGATCGACCCGTCCGGCTACGCCGGGCGGTTCGGCGGTCTCACCCCGATGCTGGAGCTGGTGCTCGACGCCGCCGCCCAGGCGGCCGCCGCCTCTGGCGTGGGCATCGGGATCATCGTCGCGGCCAACCGCACCAAGCATCCGCTGGAGGCACGCACGCTGGCCCGGCTAGCCGGTGCGTACGCCGGGCGCGGCGTCACCGGCTTCGGCCTCAGTAGCGACGAGCGCCGGGGGACCGTCGCCGACTTCGCGCCGGCATTCCGGATCGCCGCGAAAGCCGGCCTGCGGTTGGTTCCCCATGGCGGCGAGCTTGTGGGTCCGCAGAGCGTCCGGGCCTGCCTCGACGAACTGCACGCCGACCGGGTCGGGCACGGCATCTCAGCCGCAGGCGATCCGGACCTGCTGCGCCGTATCGCCGCGGCCGGCGTCACCTTGGAGGTCTGCCCGACGTCGAACGTGGCCCTCGGCGTAGCCCGCGCGCCGAAAGACGTGCCGCTTCGCCTGCTACTGGACACTGGCGTCCGGGTCGCTCTCGGCGCCGACGACCCGCTGCTGTTCGGACCGCGGCTGTCGGCCCAGTACGAGCTAGCGAGGCTCGTGCACGGACTCACCGACTCAGCACTTGCCGGCCTTGCCCGGATGTCCGTGCTCGGCTCGGCCGCGCCCGCTGGGGTCCAGGCCAAGCTACTGGCTGGCATCAGCGACTGGCTCGCCGCGCCGGCGTGATGAGACCAACGGGACCGTCAGCAGCGGCGCGCTGCCAACTTCACTACAACTCGACGCCGACGAGGGTGGGCTCAGCGGTTAGCTCCACCCCGAAGGCAGCCCGCACGCCATCGCGGATATGCCGCGCCAGCCGGACCAGCTCGGCAGTACTCGACCCACCCGGATTGGTGAGGGCGAGCGTGTGCTTGGCGGAGATGCGCGCAGCTCCGGCACTCCGGCTCAGCGCGTAGCCCTTGGTGAAGCCAGCCTGCTCGATAAGCCATGCGGCGGGCACCTTCAGCAGGCCAGCCTCGGCAGGGAAACGTGGTACCCCGGCGCGCTCCTGGCGAGCGGCGACCACCGCTTCAAGATCAGCGAACTGAGCCGCAGTCAGCACCGGGTTCGTGAAGAAGGACCCCGCGCTGCGGGTGTCCGGATCGGAGCCATCCAGGACCATGCCCTTGCCGCGGCGTAGTGCCAGCACGGCAGCCCGCGCGTCGGCGAGCGGAACCCGGTCACCTTCGGTCACGCCCAGCGACCTGCCAAGCTCGCCGTAGCGAACCGGGGCGGACAAGGTGCTTGCGGTCAGCTCGAACGTGACGGTTAGCACGACGAACCTGCCGGTGGCGCGAGCCGGATCGAGAGCCGCACGCTGCCCTGTCGCTGACCGCAGTCCGGACGCGGCTTCGCGCTTGAACATGCTCGTCCGGTAGCCGAAGCCACAGTCGGCCCCGGCAAGCTCCACGACTTCGCCGCGCAGCCGGTCGTATGCGCGGACCGACACTATGGTCTGCGCGACCTCCTGTCCGTAGGCGCCGACATTCTGGATCGGTGTCGCCCCGGCCAAGCCAGGAATCCCCGATAGGCACTCGATGCCAGACAGGCCCTCACTGACGCAGTGCTGAACCAGCGCGTCCCAATCCTGGCCGGCTGCGACCGTAACCCCGACGAGCGGGCCGGCCGGACCGCTGCAAGCGCCGCTGACCTCGAAGCCGCCGAACGCGGCCAGCATGACGGTGCCGGGGAATCCGTCGTCGGCCACTACGAGGTTGCTGCCACCACCCAGCACTAGCACCGGCTCGGCCGCGAGGTCAGCGGCCCGGACCGCGGCGACAAGCTCGTCCTCGCTCGCGGCGGCGACGAAGCGGGCCGCCGGACCGCCGAGGTGCAGCGTCGTGTAGTCCGCGAGCAGTACCCGCTCGGTAGTCAACAAGATTCCTGGCTCCTGGCAGGGAACGGGGCCGCGTCCGGACCTCGGTCTTCGGCCTGGTCGCAGCCGTCTGCGCTACGCCAGTCAAGCATGCCGCCGCGACAGCCGGGCAACCTACCGCGGCAGCCGGGCAACCTGACCGCGGCAGCCGGGCACCTCACACCGCGGCAGCTGGCACCTGACCGCCGGCCAGCAAACCCAGCTGCCGCGGCTCTGCCCCGGCCCCTCGCCGACTTATCAGGCGAACGCCGCCACCAGCCGATCCGGCTCGGCGTAGTCATCATCGTCCGCCCGGTAGTCCGCGTCCTCCGCAGCTGCCGCGGCCGCCTTAGCAGCCAGCAGCCGCTGGTAAGTCGCCAGCGTTTCGTTGCCGATGCGCGGCCACGAATAGCGCGACCGGGCCCGGTCGGCCGCCGCGATACCGTAGCCCTGCAGCAGCGCCGATGTCGCCAGCAGCCTGCGCAGCTGCCTGGCGAGCAGCCCGGCGTTGAGCGGCGCGACGAGCAACCCGGTGGTGCCGTCAATCACCGCGTCCAGGTGCGCTCCTACGGCCGACGCGATAACGGGGGTCCCGCAGGCCATGGCCTGGATTGCCGCCAGCCCACTCGGCTCGTACGGGGCAGCGCTGACGGCGATGTCAGCCGACCGCAGCAGCGCGGCGAGGCTAGCACCGGTGACTTCGCCGGCGAACTTCACCCGGCTGCGCACGCCCAGCGCGTCGGCCAGTCGCGCGACCTCACGGAACGCACCCGAGCGAGGTAGGTGCCGGCCATCCGGGCCCCCGGCGATCACTAGTTCAGCGTCGTTCACCTGGGCGAGCGCGCGCACGACGGTTTGGAGGCCCAGTGGCCGGTCCGCCGGGGCAACCGCCACAAGGCGGTGCCTGGCGCCCTTTGCCGCGCTCTTGCCATCGGGGCTGAACAGGCCAGTGTCGACACCGTAAGGGATGACCTGAATGCTTGACTTGGGCACCGCCAGCCTGCACAGCTCGGCTGCTTCTTCGGTCGAGCTTGCCAGCACTACGGCCACCTGGCGGCCGATCGCGGCCTCGAGCCGGACGCGGCCGACCGAGACCGACTCGTCTCCACCGAGGCGCCGCTGTGTCGAACCGAGCGACTCGAAGGTCTGCACGACGGGCGTGCCGCCGCCACGGACGGCACCTAGCGCGGCCAGGCCGCTCGTCCAGGAGAACGCGTGAACGACGTCAGGCCGCTTTGCCTGCCAGCGATCGGCCAGGTGAGCGGCGAACGCTGGCATGTGTAGCGCGAGCTCGTCGTCGCGAAGCGGCCGGACCGGGCCTGCCGGGATCTGCTCGATTGAAACCCGGCCGCCGAGGATGGCCGCGCGCGGGCGGTCCTGGCGCTCGCATCGCGTGTACAAGGTGACGCGATGGCCCAGGCCAGCCAGCGCGCAGGCGAGTGATGACGGCAGCAGCGCTTCGCTGCAGGCAGTCTCGGCCGGGACGGCTTGGCAGTGCGCCGAGACGAGGGCGATCCTCATGGGGTGTGCCTCCTTGGTAGTCGCTGCGGCCTCTGCGCAACCACCAGGGAGGCCTCGACCTGGCTTCGGGACACATCAGATCACCGGCCATGAGAAAAGGCACACCCTCGCGACTGCACCATGACCGCAGCTAGCCGTGCAGACCGGCCAGCGGATGCTGGCGAGGGGTCGGTGCGGACTACTGATCGGTGCGAACGCCATTGCTGGCGTGAGGGCGTGCCTGCGTCGTAGACACCGCTTGGTCATCGATTTTAGGGTTCGGCGCGATCAGATTCAACCTTGTTACGCCGAGCGCAGGAGTCGTCCCAGGTCAGCAACGCCGGCGGGGCCGGGCCTGGCGTCAGTTTGCGGCGGCCGTTGCCTTCGATTCGGAAGGTGCTGGTTCGACGAGGCGCTCGCGCAGGAACCGCAGGGCTTCCGCGAGCAGCCTCGAGACATGCATCTGGGAGACGCCGAGCCGTTCTCCGATCTCCGACTGGGTCATGTTTCCGTAGAACCGCATCAGCAGGAGCTGCTGCTCCCGCTCGGGCAACTCACCCCAGTGTGCCCAGACGGCCTGCATGTCGATCACGTGCTCTAGCTGGGGGTCAGCCTCGCCGAGCAGATCGCCAACGCATGCCGAACCATCTTCGCCAGTCAGCGGCGAGTCCAGCGAGGCCGCCTGGAAGGCCAGGTCCGCCCGTCTTGCCTCGCGCACGCTCTCCTCGGACACATCCATGCGCTGTGCCAGCTCGGCATCCGTCGGCGTGCGGCCACGGGAGTTCGTCAGCTCGGCGGTGACACTGCGCAGCTCCAGCCGGCGTTCCTGCAGCGACCGCTGCACATGCACCTGCCAGCGCTTGTCCCGGAAGTGGCGCTTGATCTCGCCGCTCACGCACGGCAGCGCGTAACCAGCCAGGCTCGTGCTGACAGCAGGATCGAAGTTGTTGATGGCCTTGACCAGGCCGACGTAGCCGACCTGCATCAGCTCTTCCTGCGGTTCAGTGCTATTCCGGTAACGGAGCACGCAGGATCGCACCAGCGGCCGGTACCGGGTGACCAGTACCTCGCACGCGATGTCCCGCAGATAGCTGCCCGGCGGCGCAGACCGGATCAGCGCCAGGATCTCGACGTCTTCGCGTGTGTCCAGGTCGCCGTGCCGCAGCACGACGGCGGCAGTCGTTAGCGTCGTCATTGTCGCTCCCAGGAAGCGGGCAAGGGGGACGCCCGCTTGCGCATGTTGTGCCCTGCACCCGGACCTCAAACATCGGGCAGCGGCACGGCAGGCCCGGGACAGAGGTTTGGATCGCCACTTGAAAGGTAGCTTCCGGTCCGGCTATTACCGGGTGCCCTGCTGGCAGGCGCAGCCCGGTCGCGGCTGGGCGATCATGGCGAACGCCACGGTAACCGGAGGAATCGATGAAGATCATCGGCGTACTGCTCGTAATCTGGCTCGTTATCGGAGTGGTCGCCGGACTCCAGCGGCACTACTACACGGAGTCCGTGAGCTGCGCAAAGGCTGGCACGATCGCGGCCACCATCGCGGCCGGCCCGCTCAACTATGTGGGCGCGAACCCCAAAGTGCACTGCTCGCTGCCGCAGCCGAGCAAATGATTCGCAAGATCACATTATTGATCGCGTTTTCCGCGATTATCGCGGCACCGCGATCAATGACCGTGACACCGGCCCAGCGAGAGCCCCGTATCCGGTTGCCGACGCCGGAGCGTTAGCGGCCCGCCTGACCGGGCACCTGCTTCGCATGACTAGCCTCGCCGAGCTTGCCCGGCAAGCGGCACAGTGCACCAGGTGCAATTTGTACCGAAACGCCACCGCAACGGTATTCGGCGAGGGCCCGGCGAACGCCAGGCTGATGCTGGTCGGCGAGCAACCAGGCGACGTCGAGGACAAGCGCGGGAAGCCCTTCGTCGGCCCGGCCGGCCGGTTGCTGGACCGGGCGCTGCAGGATAGCGGCGTCACCCGGGCCGACGCTTACCTGACCAATGCCGTAAAGCACTTCAAGTTCACCCAGACCGGCAAGCGCAGGCTGCACCAGCCGCCGAACCGCACTGAGATCGTCGCGTGCCGACCATGGCTAGAAGAGGAGATCTCCGTCGTCGCGCCTGCGGTTCTGGTCTCGCTTGGTGCCGTGGCGGGATCCGCCCTTATCGGCCCGGGGTTCCGGGTTTCGGATCATCGCGGTAAGACCCAGGACATCACGGTTGGCGGCTGGAGCGGGCTGCTCGTCGCCACCATCCACCCGTCAGCTGTGCTCAGGTCCGCTGACGCCCAAGCGCGCGACGTGGCCTATGGCGGCCTGGTGACCGACCTGAAGATGGCGGCGACCGCAGCTGGCGCCGGCCGGTGAAATCGCCAACTGCCCGGCACCGGCCGCGGGAGGTCGGCACACCTGGCCGTCAACTGCGAGAAGATAGCCGTGTGACGCGTCTGCGCAGTCGACACAGGTACCCCGGAAACGGGCGCGCCGCCGGCGCGCAACCTGGCGATGGCCGTTGGGCCAGGCCGCTTGAAGGCACGGGCCAATGTACGTAGCCGTCATCCTCGTGGCTGCGATGCTCATCGGAACCGGCTTCGTACTGCAACAGCAAGCGGCCGAGACCGTGCGCTCGGCAGAGTTTTTGCGCCTCAGCCTGATAACGACGCTGCTCCGCAAGCGGCGCTGGCTGGTCGGCATCGCCGCGCTCGTCGCCGGTGACCTGCTCGCTGCCTGGACGCTCGGGCACCTCGACCTGTCGGTCAGCGAGCCGCTGCTGACCACCAACCTGCTCTTCGCGCTAGTACTGGCGGCGCGGCTGTCCGGCCGCGCGCTGCGCAAGACCGACATCGCGGGCGCTGTGCTGCTCACCGCCGGGGTGGCAGCGCTGTCTGCCACCCGCGACGTCAAGGCGCCAGCCGAATCCTTCGGGTCCTTCGCACATTGGCCGGCTGCCGCCGTCATCGCGGTCATCGCCGCGATCCTCGTCCAGTTCGGGCGGCGACGCTCCGGTCAGGTCAGGGCGACGCTGACCGGCACGGCCAGCGGACTTGTGCTCGGCATCGCCGATGCGTTCACCCGGCGCAGCGTGCAGATACTCGACAGCCATCATGCGGGCCATCTGCTGACCACCTGGCCCGGTTACGCGACGCTGGCGGCCGGCATCATCGCGCTGTGGCTGATGCAGAACGCCTTCAACGCGGCTCCATTGAAGGCATCTCTCCCCGCTGTGACGGCGGCCGAGCCGGTCGCCGGCATCGTGCTTGGCGTGGTCGTATTCGGAGACAGCATTCACGTCACTCCGTGGCTGCTAGCGCTGCAAGCAGCCAGCGTGGCCGCCATGGTGACCGGGGTCATCCTGGTGGCCAGGGCGAATGTCTTCCGTGACCTGCACCTTCGCGAGCTGCCGCACGCTGCGATCGAGCGCTTGCAGCACCCGGTGGCCGCGCACACGCCGGCCACCCGCCGGCAAGCTCGCCGGGGCGGCGGGCCGGCGGCGCCCGCGCCCCGTCAGCCTGACCAGGGTGAGCCAGGGTTGGGCGAGCCCGAGCCCGACGACCAGGCCCGCGCGGCCGACACGGCTGCCAGCCAGCACGCCGGGGACCCGGCCGGAGACAGCGTGCTGACCGATTAACCGAGCACGCTGGCGCTGATCAAACACGTAAGCCTGCCAGGGCCGGACACTCCCAAAGCCTGATATGTGATGAAGCTCGCCTGTTTGCGGCCACGGGGACCGGGCAGTCAGGGCCTCCGTACTGACCCGGATGGCTGGACCTATGTTGGAAGGCACGAGCCGAGCCTGCGATGCCGCCGGGAAAGCCCGGCGGCGACTCGACAGAGGGAGACATGGCAGCGAAACGGGCATGGCCGGGAGTCAGCTACCCGCTGGGCGCCAGCTATGACGGCGTGGGCACAAACTTCGCCCTTTACTCCGCAATCGCGGAGCAGGTGGAGTTGTGCCTATTCGATGACCAGGACGAGGCAGCCGAGCCCGCCGAGGAGCGCGTGAGCCTGCACGAGGTCGACGGCTTCATCTGGCACGGCTATCTGCACGGAGTCGGTCCCGGCCAGCGCTATGGCTACCGGGTGCACGGTCCGTACGACCCAAAGGCCGGCCATCGCTGCAATCCGGCCAAGCTGCTGCTCGACCCGTACGCGAAGGCCATCGAGGGAACGGTCGGATGGGATCAGGCCGCCTTCGGATACCGGTTCGGCCACGAGGATGAGGCGGACGGCACCGATTCAGCGCCGTTCGTGCCCAGGGGCGTCGTGGCCAATCCGTACTTCGACTGGGGCAACGACAGGGCGCCGCGCAGGCCATACCACCAGAGCGTGATCTACGAGGCGCACGTGCGCGGCCTGACCAGGCTGCATCCGTCAGTGCCGCCGGAGCAGCGGGGCAGCTACGCCGGCCTGGCACATCCGGCGATCATCGAGTACCTCCTGGACCTCGGTGTCACGGCCATCGAGCTAATGCCCGTGCACCAGTTCGTCAGCGACGGCTTCCTGGCCGAACGCGGCCTGTCGAACTACTGGGGCTACAACACCATCGGATTCTTCGCCCCGCACAACGCCTACAGTGCGACCGGCCAGCTCGGCGAGCAGGTTCCCGAGTTCAAGTCGATGGTTCGGGCCCTGCACGAGGCGGGCATCGAGGTGATACTCGACGTCGTCTACAACCACACCGCGGAGGGCAACCACCTCGGTCCGACGCTGTCCTTCCGCGGCATCGACAACGCCGCCTACTACCGTCTCTCCGACGAGCCCGACCGGCGGCATTACCTGGACACCACCGGCACCGGCAACAGCCTGCTCATGAGCAACCCGCACGTGCTGCAGCTGATCATGGACTCGCTGCGCTACTGGGTGCTGGAAATGCACGTAGACGGGTTCCGGTTCGACCTTGCCGCCGCGCTCGCGAGGCAGTTCCTGGAAGTCGACCGGCTGTCGGCGTTCTTTGACCTGGTTCAGCAGGACCCGGTCGTTTCCCAGGTCAAGCTGATCGCCGAGCCGTGGGACGTGGGCGAGGGCGGCTACCAGGTGGGCAACTTCCCTCCGCTGTGGACCGAGTGGAACGGGAAATACCGGGACGCGGTCCGTGACCTGTGGCGCGGCCAGCCAGCCTCGCTGCCGGAGTTCGCGGCGCGGCTGACCGGCTCTGCTGACCTGTACGCCAGCGACAACCGGCGGCCGATAGCGTCGGTGAACTTCGTTACCTGCCATGACGGATTCACGCTCGCCGACCTGGTCAGTTATGACCGCAAGCACAACGAGGCCAATGGCGAGGGCGGCCGGGACGGCAGCGACGACAACCGATCATGGAATTGCGGTGCCGAGGGGCCGACGCAGGACGCCTCGATCCTGGCGCTGCGGGCCCGCCAGCAGCGCAATTTGCTGGCCACGCTGCTGCTGTCCCAGGGTGTTCCGATGCTGCTGGCCGGCGACGAGCTCGGCCGCACGCAGCTCGGCAATAACAACGCCTACTGCCAGGACAACGAGCTGTCCTGGGTGCACTGGCCGACGGACGCCGGCGTCACCGCCAGCTTCGCGCAAACCCAGGGGGGAACGGGGTCGTCCCTGCACGCCTTCGTCCGCTCGCTGATCCGGCTCCGGGGCGAGCATCTGGTGTTCCGGCGGCGGCGGTTTTTCACCGGGCATAGCGGCCGCCCTACCGGCGATCACCTAGGCGACATTGATTGGCTGACGCCCGCGGGCGAGCGCATGGCCGATAACGACTGGGCAGCAGGGTTCGCCAAGTCGCTCATGGTTTTCCTGAATGGCGACGCGATCAGTGAGCCCGACCCGCGCGGCGAACGCATCACCGATGACTCGTTCCTGCTGCTGATCAACGCGGCGGAGCAGGACGTAACCTTCACGGTCCCGGAAGGTGGCCACGGCGAGCACTGGCAGCCGGTGCTCGACACCGCCGATCCCGCGCCGCCGCCCGGCAGCGCAGAGGCGGTGAAGGCCGGCGACGTCATCCAGATGATGAGCAGGTCATTGCGATTGCTGTGCCGTGCCTGACCGAGGCGCGACCTCGCGGGGCCGGCCCGCATCCACCTACCGGCTGCAGTTGCACGAGGGCTTCGACTTCGCCGACGCTGCGGCGATCGCCGGCTACCTGAGCGCGCTGGGTGCCGGTCACGCGTATCTGTCCCCCATCCTCCAGGCCGCGCCGGGATCGGCGCACGGGTACGACGTGGTCGATCACTCGCTGATATCCGCCGAGCTTGGCGGCGAGGACGGCTTCCGTGCGATGGCCGCCCGGTTCGCCGAACGCGGTATCGGCATCGTCGTGGACGTCGTGTCGAACCACATGGCCATCCCCGCGCCCGAGTACCTGAATCGCCAGCTGTGGTCGGTGCTGCGGGACGGCCGTGAGTCGGCGCAGGCGCACTGGTTTGACATCGACTGGGATGTCCATGACGGCCGGATGCTACTGCCGGTACTTGCCGCGCCGCTGCATTCCTGCTTGGACGAGCTGACCGTGGGCCAGCTCGGTAGTGACGGCCAGCCGGTGCTGCATTACTCCGATCACGTACTGCCGCTACGGCCCGGTACTGACCACCTGCCGATGGCTGAACTTGTGCAGGCTCAGTGCTACCTGCTCGCTGACTGGCGTTCGGCGGCAGCCGAACTCAACTGGCGCCGGTTCCTCGACATCAGCTCGCTGATCGCGATCAGGGTCGACGAGCCGGATGTCTTTGCCGCCAGCCACGGCCTGCTGCTCGGCCTGGTGGCCGAAGGGCTCATTAACGGACTGCGGATCGATCATCCGGACGGCCTCGCCGATCCGGGCCATTACCTTCGCCAGCTGGCGACAGCGACAGGCCGCTGCTGGACCGTGGCCGAGAAGGTGCTCAGTGCCGGAGAGGTGCTGCCGGCCGACTGGCAGTGTGCCGGCACTACCGGCTATGACGCGCTGGCAGCCGTCGGAGAGCTGTTCACCGATCCAGCCGGCGCGCAACGGCTCGGCGCGGAGTACATCCGGTTCGGGGGCGGCCCGGGCGACTTTGCCGAGCAGGCGTGGGCAGCCAGGCGTGAGATTGCCAGCCAGCAGCTCGCGGCGGAGGTTGCCCGGCTGGGTCGCGTCCTCGGTCGTCTCGGCGAGCCATTGCTTGACATGCTGTCGCCGCCGGACCGGCGGGCGATCCTGGCCGAGCTGCTCGCCGCCGTTGGCGTGTACCGCGCGTACGTTACCCCGGGTAAGCCGCCGTCCGCTGACAGCGTGGCGCAGCTCACCGCTGCCGCGGCTCAGGCGAGAGCGCGGATTGCCGGCAGTCTGCAGCCCGCGGCGGACCTCGTCGTGGGCCTGCTGCTCGGCCGGGATGTGGCGGCAGGCGACCGGCCGGCCGGCCACGAACTGATCGTGCGATTCCAGCAGTCCTGCGCCGCCGTGCAGGCCAAGGGCGTCGAAGACACCGCCGGCTACCGGTGGACCCGGCTGGTATCCGCCAACGAGGTCGGCTCCGATCCCGACCATCCCGGCCGTGGCATGGCCGCGTTCCACCGGTTCGCGCGACGGCTGGCCTGCGATTGGCCGGCCACCATGACGACGCTGTCTACCCATGACACCAAGCGGCAAGAAGACGTCCGGGCCCGCCTCGCTGTGCTCGCCGAGTCGCCGGAAACGTGGGGAAACGAGGTTGCCGCCTGGCATGAACGGGCGCTCAGGCAGCTTGCCGGCCATGAGCCCGCGGTGGTCGTCGACCCGCCGACGGAGTATTTGCTCTGGCAGACGATCGTCGGCGCGTGGCCGATCAATGCTGACCGGCTGGCCGCCTACCTGCGCAAGGCCATGCGCGAGGCGAAGCTGCGGACGTCGTGGACTGAGCCAGATTCGCGCTATGAAGCCGCGGCGATCACTTTCGCGCAGCTGGCGCTTGCCGATGACGAGATAGCCAACCGGATAGCCGCGTTCGTTGGCTGGCTCAGCCCGGATGCGCGGGCGAACTGTCTGGGCGCCAAGCTCGTGCAGCTGACGATGCCAGGAGTGCCGGACGTCTATCAGGGTTGTGAGCTGACCGGCCTGTCGCTGGTGGATCCAGACAACCGGCGGCCGGTTGACTTCGGTCATCGCATGGAGCTGCTGACGACGCTCGATGAAGCCGGGCTGCCTCAGGCTGGGAAAGCCGCCGGGAACCTGCTCGCGGACCTTGACGCGGCCAAGCTCCTGGTCACCAACAGGGCCCTGCGGCTGCGCCGGGCGCACCCGGACTGGTTCGCCGGCGACTACCAGCAGCTGCGGGCCAGCGGCCCGACTGCCGCGCACGCGGTTGCGTTCTGCCGGGCCGGCCAGACCGTCACCGTGGCGACCAGGCTTCCGGGCGGGCTGCGCCGCTCCGGCGGCTGGCAGGACGCCGTGCTAACGGTACCGTCCGGCTGCTGGCAAGACTTGCTCACCGGCGCCGAATTCCAGGCTGCCAGAGCCCGGCGGCGGATCAGGCTGGCCGAGGTGACCGCCAAGTTGCCGGTGGCGCTGCTGGTGCGGGCCGACGGCGACGAGACCGGCGCGGCGTGACCGAGTTCCGGGTGCGGGCGCGGGCCGCCAGCACCTGCCGGCCGAGGTTTGCGGGCATCCCGCGCGGTGGCGTCAGCGGCGCATGTGCATGCGGATGGTCGTACCAGCGCTAGCCGTTCTGACCTCGACCAAGTCGCAGATCTGGTTGACCAGCCACAGGCCCTGCCTGCCTGGCATATCGCCTGCGGGCCGGAAGTAACCGGCCAGCGGATCGGAGATGAAGCCGCCGTCGTCGACCTGGCACAGGATCTCCGCTCGTGTGTGCCACAGCCGGATGATGCCGCCTCCGGTCGTATGCCTCAGCGTGTTGGCAGCCACCTCGCTCGCCGCTATCACCAGATCGGTGCTGCGCTCGGCGGACAGCCGGGCCCGGTCGGCGGCAGCGGCCACGAGCGCGCGCACGGGGCGCAAATCACCCTTGTACTCGAGGGTCTGCGCGGAGCGCGGCGGCGCAGGCAATCTGTCCGTAAGCCAACCGGGCGGCTCGTCTGGCCCAGCGTAGTGGTGGCTGCTTAGCTGTCTGCCCCCGGTCAGCACTAGCGGATGCGTCCGGCGCGCGCTGGTAATCGCCGACCGAGGCAGGTTCGATGCGTTGTAGGGGCACATCATCGTGACCTCGGCGTCGGCGAAGGCCAGGTTCAGCAAGGCCTCGAGCCGGGCTGTCTCGCGCCGCTCGGCCTTGGTGCGGCCCAGCCACAGCGACTCGCCAAGGTAACGGATCCGGCGACCCGCATGCTTGTCCGCGAAGGACTGCAACGCCGCGATGATCCTGGCCGGGTTGCGGCCGAGCTCCTCCATATCGGCAACACTCACCATGCAGTTATCAGCCTGCTGGGATAGCAGCGATAGCTGGGCCTGCGGGACGGCGACAAATACCGGCTCCTGCTCCGAAATTGCCGCCTTCACGAAGTCGTCGACGGTCGCCTTGTACTCCGTAGGCTCCCGGTAAAGCAGGGCGATGTGGCGGCATGTCCCGTCGGCAACGCCAGGATCCTCCACATCAACTCCTGCACCAGCCTGACGCATCCCCGCTCCCCGCCGGGCGCTGTTCCACCTTAGATAACCAGCGGACTCGCACTGCCCGTTACGCTCGCGGGCAATCACGTTACGGCCCGGTACCTTCCCGGCAGATCCGGCTGTAGGCCCGCGGCCAGCGGTATGCGCACGTACCTATCAGCCGGTATAACGTTAATGCGAGAGTTCAAATCTCCTGAGGTGGCGCGTGGAAGCAGTCTGGCTTTCTTCCGAAAGCCGCGGTGACAGCATGGTCGTCACTGTCCGCGGCGACCTGGATATCGTGACCAGCCCGCAGCTTGACGACGTCCTCAGCCAAGTAAAAGACAGCCATGACCGGATTATCATTGATCTTTCCGGCGTCGACTTTCTGGATACCAGCGCACTGGCGGTGATCGTCGGGCACTGGAAGGAGGTCGGGGCAGCTGGCGGGATGCTGGGCCTGGCCGGGGCCCGCTACCGCTACACCAAGACGCTGTGGATCACCGGCCTAGCCGACCGGCTCACTCTCTACGACAACGTCGAGGAGGCCATATCGGCGCAGGCTAGGGCCGCGACGGAGCATAGCCTCTAGTCATGCCGGGCCGAGATCTGGCAGACCGCACCGCCGCTTTGCTGACGCTGGCGGCGACCACCGAGGAACGCTCTGTCAGCCAGCTCGCCTGTCTTGCGGCAAGCCAGGTGACCGGGTGTGCCGCCGCTTGCGTTGCGCTCTGGCGCGACGGCGAGCTGGTCCGCGAGGCCGCCAGTCATCCCGACCCGTCCCGGCTCCTGACCGTGCAACTCCAAGCGGGCCGCGGGCCCGATCTCGCAGCCGTGACGGACTCCAATCCGGTCAGCTGCCCGGACATGCTGACCGAGACGCGGTGGCCGGAATACGCCGCGGCGTCACTGCGGCTGGGCATCCGCAGCTCAGTCGCGCTCGGCTACCACGGCCCGGTCGTGATCACGCTCTCCCTCTTCGGGGTCTGGCCGGGCGCAGTTGACCACCGCCAGCTGCAGCTAGCGGAATTGCTGGTCGCCTATGGCAGCGGCCTAGTCGGTGCTGTGTCCGAATTCGGAGACTCCCGGCGAACCGCGGTTCAGCTGCGCGATGCCGCTGGCTCCCGAGCGGTAGTCGACCAGGCGAAGGGCATCTTGATGCACGCGCTGGGTTGCACCGCGGATGAGGCACTGGCCAAGATGCGTGCGGTGTCGCAGCGCAGCAACCTGCGCGCCACCGAGGTGGCCCAGCGAGTGCTCGACGCCTACGATGGAAGGCCCGGGCGGCTGCCGCGGGAGGCCCTGGGGCAGCTAGCCGGGCTGGCCCCGGCTGCGCGCAAGCGGAAGCAGGTACCGCGCGGAGATAGCATGGCGCCTTGACCGCGAAGATTGGCAATGCCGTGTCGGAAACTCCTGCCAGCTCAGGGGCGGATTCCGGGGCCGAGCTGAAGTCGCGCGCGGCCGCGCTGCGGCAGGCCGCGTCGATGCCAACCGCGGACCGGCAAACATTGCTCGAGGCCGCGCTCGCCGAACTTGACGGAGCCATCGAAGGCCTCAGCGGAGCAAGAAGCGAGGCCGGCGGAACCGCGGACGTGCGCTCACTGCGCGGGCTGCACTCCGAGCGACGGCTTCTGCAGTCAGCGTTCGCTGCCGCACCGCTGGCGCTTTTCGTCGTCGATCACGACGCCACGGTGCTGCGCGCCAACTCGGCCGCCTGCCAGCTTCTCGGCGTCGGCCCGGGCTACGCGACCGGCCGGGCGCTGACCGCGCTCGTCGAGCCCGCGGCCAGGGCGGCCATGCGCTCGCAGCTTGCTGCCGTCGCTCGAACCGGTGAGCCCGCGCGGCTCAGCTGCGCAATGCTGGGCCGCAGCGAAGCGGTTCGATGTGAACTGGTCATCGCGCCCTTGAGCGTCCGCGGCGACGCGGGGCGGCTGCTGGTATCGGTCAGCAGCGAAGGCGCGGTCAGCCAGGCTACCGCGGCCGCTGACGCGCCACCCGGCGCGGGCGATGCGGCAGTAGTTGCTGCCGCAATTCGCAGGCTCGACCTGCTGGCGACCGCAAGCAGGCTGCTGCTGGCGAACGCCTCGGTCAGCGAGTCCGTCCTCTTGCAACGGTGCGCCCGGTTGCTGGCCGGCGACCTTGCCACCTGGGTTATCGTCGACGTCGTCCGCAGGGGGCAGTTGCGCAGGCACTACGTGGCGGGCCCGGAGGATCCGGACTCGGCGGCGCAGGCGCACGGGGCAACCGCCGTCGATCCGCCGCCGGGCTCGGCCCCCAGCCAAGTCGTACAGTCCGGCAAGGCGCTGCTGATCACCCACGCCGAGGATGAGGCGCTGCTCGGCGCCAGTCATGA
>JBKQTJ010000214.1:0-37542 GCA_052143255.1 Streptosporangiaceae bacterium
TCGACTACTGACAAAAGCTGGTGCCGCCCGCACCATGCGGGCCGCACCAGCTGTGGCCTCGGCCAGGGAACGGACCGTTACGCGGTCTTGTCGGCCGTGGGGGTCCCGGCCGCAACCTGGCTGAGGAGTTCGCGGACGGGGGTGTGCAGGCCCTGCTGGTGGTGGCGGTGCTGGCGGTAGCTGGCCACCAGGCCGTCGACGCCAATCCAGCTGGAGGTCCGCCACATGGTCAGGATGACGATGGCGAACAGCGCGTAGAAGGCGCAGACACTGGCTGTTCCCGACATCACGTAGGTGAACAGCAGCGCCAGGCTGCCGACCGCCGCGATCCGGGTGAACAGGCCCAGGCACAGCGCGACGCCGATCGCGAACTCTCCGACCGCGACCAGGATGGCGATCCAGCCCGCGTTCGGGACGACGAAGCTGTTCAGGAAGCTGCCCCACCAGCTGTAGGCGGCAGCGCCGTGGGAGGCGAAGCCGGCCACGGCGGCGCCGTTGTTGTGCAGGAATCCAGGGTTCTCCGCGCCCCACAGCTTGGCGACGCCCGCCTGGATCCACATGATGCCGAGCCAGACGCGCATGGCCGTCCAGCCGATCGCCATGACCTTGGACTGCTTGACCCACTCCCACACTTGCAGGTTGCGGCGCGCAGCCGGGTCACCGAGAAATTCGATGGGGGTTGCCATTCGAATCCTCCTTCTTTCCTTCGCTCTTGAGCCCGGTTCCTGCGGGTTCTGCGATCAGCTTCCGCCTTGCTAGCCGGCCGCGAGCAGGAGCGAATGTCACCACTGCCGAGGACTAAAGGCACCAGGTGACAAAAATAAATGGCCTGCTAGGAGCCAAGAAAGGTGTCGTGTTCCAGCCGTCGCCAGGCTTAGCTCGGACCCGGACCGCGAGTTCCTCGATCCGGCGGCCGGGCGAACCAGAACGGGCACCTGTGGGTCAGCTGCCGGACCGAGGGCTGCGCGTCAAACCTGGTACCGGAGTTCGGCGTCGTCACCTTCGGGGGTGGTGGCCACCTCCGCGGCTGCCTTCATCGACCCGGAGGGATCTTCTCGATCGAGGTCGGGGTATCGCAGCCACGCCCTTCGGCTGCGGCCTTGGCGCCCTCTTGAGGCCCAGTGACGGCTCGAGTCATAAGTATACTAGCAGAGTATACTGTGAGGCTGTACTCTGCGGTCATGACCGTGCGTCTCACCCTGCTCGGCCTGCTCGAGCGAGAGCCGAGCCATGGCTATGACCTGAAGCGCGACTACGACTGTTACTTCGGGCGTGACAGGCCGCTGTCCTTCGGCCAGGTGTATGCCACTCTCGCCCGCCTGGCCCGTGACGGCAAGGTGGTGGTCGGTGAGCCCGAGCCGGGGGCCGGACCTGATCGCAAGCGCTATGTGATCACCGATGCCGGGGCAACCGAGTTGGAGACCTGGCTCAGCGAGCCGGCTGAGCCCGAATCGCACCTGCAGACGGTGCTGTTTACCAAGGTCGTGCTGGCGCTGATGCTGCACCGCCCGGCTGACCGTTACCTCAATGCCCAGCGGTCTGCCCACCTTCGCCGGATGCGTGAACTGACCCGGATCAAGCGCACCGGCGAACTGGTGGAGGCGCTGTTGGCCGATCACAGCCTGTTCCATCTCGAGGCCGATCTTCGCTGGATCGACCTGACCGTAGCCCGCCTCGACGAATTGGCGGCGGAGGTGCGCCGGTGAGCGGAGTCAGCCATGATAGGACGCCTGCGCACCCGGCGTGGCTCCTCGAGGCGCGGGACATCGTCCGCTCGTTCGGCCCGACGCCGGCGCTACGCAGCGCCAGCGTGTCGGCGGCCGCCGGCGAGATCCTGGCCGTCATGGGCCCGAGCGGGTCGGGCAAGTCGACCCTGCTGCACTGCCTGGCCGGGATCCTCCGGCCGGAATCCGGGGAGGTCTGGTTCGCCGGCCAGCGGATCGACACCATGCGCGAGGAAGAGCGCAGCGCCCTGCGCCGGGACCACTTCGGATTCGTGTTTCAGTTCGGCCAGCTTGTCCCGAGCTGTCCGCGGAGGAGAACGTTGCCCTGCCGCTGCTGCTGGCTGGGACCCGCCGGCAGAGTGCGCTGACAGACGCGCGGGCCTGGTTCCGGCGCCTCGGCCTGGACGGCCTGGAAGGACGCAGGACCGGGGAACTGTCCGGAGGGCAAGCCCAGCGGGTCGCGCTAGCCCGCGGCCTGGTCGCGAAGCCCGAGGTGCTTTTCGCCGACGAGCCGACCGGCTCGCTCGACTCGCTTAACAGCGAACACGTCATGGACCTGCTGGTGACTGCGACCCGACAGCAGGGCACCACCGTGATCGTGGTAACGCATGAGCCCAGGGTCGCCGCCTATGCCGACCGGCAGGTCATCGTCCGCGACGGACAGGTGAACTCAGCATCACCTGACCGGTTCGTGTCATGATCCCGCTCGGACTGCGGCTCACCATGGGCGGCGGGAAGGAGGCCGCCGTTCGTCTCATCGTCACCACCGCAGCTGTCGCGCTCGGAGTCGGCCTGCTGTTGATCGCCCTGGCCGGCGTGAACGCGATCAACGCCCAGAACGCCCGCACGGCTTGGCTCAACACCTCAGTGTTCGGACACGGCCCGCCGGGCGGTCTGCCAGGGGCGCCGCCGAGCAGCAACCAGTCGCGGAGCCCGCTGTGGTGGCTGTTCAGCGCCGATCAGTTCGGGAACCAAACGATTTACCGCGTCGATGTGGCAGCCACCGGCCCGGAGCCGCCGGTCCTGCCCGGCATCGCGCACCTGCCCGGACCCGGCCAGTTCTACGCCTCACCGGCTCTCACCCGGCTCCTTGACTCCACTCCCGCCGACGAGCTCAGCGACCGCTTCCCCGGCAGGCAGGCGGGCACCATCGGTCCTTCGGCTCTCCCGGCACCGAACTCGCTGATCATTGTGATCGGCCGCACCGCCGCGCAGCTGTCGGGCGAACCACGTGCCGCTCAGGTCACCAGCATCAACACCGGCACCGGCCACGGCGGCGGGCCCACCGGCTTCAGCCCGACCCAGCTCGAGGTCATCCTTGCCGTCGGCGCGCTGGCGCTGCTCTTCCCGGTGCTGGTCTTCATCGGAACGGCGACCCGGTTGGCCGCCGCACGTCGCGAGCAGCGCTTCGCGGCGATCCGCCTCGCCGGAGCCACGCCCCAGCAGGTCTCGGTGATCTCGGCGGTGGAAGCGTCGGTGGCCGCCCTGGCCGGCGTGGCCGTCGGCTTCGGCGTCTTCTTCGCCCTCCGGCCGGTCCTGACGAACATTCCCTTCACCGGCGAGCCTTTCGCTCCTGGCGACATGTCGCTCGCGCCGCTGGACGTTCTCCTCGTCCTCATCGGCGTCCCCGCTGCCGCAGTAGTGGCGGCGCGGGTCGCCATGCGCCGCGTGCAAATCTCACCGCTCGGCGTCAGCCGGCGGGTCACCCCGCCAGCACCGAGGCCGTACCGTCTGCTCCCGCTTGCTGCCGGCATCGGCGAACTTGCCTACTTCCTGCAGGTCGGGCACCCCAGCGGCGCCGGCGCCCAGATCCTGGCCTATGGCTCGGCGTTCCTGTTGATCATGGCCGGCCTCGTCATCGGTGGCCCGTGGCTGACAATGGCTGTCTCTCAGGCCACGGTTAGGCGCACCGGCATGCCAGCCGTGCTACTCGCCGGCCGACGGCTGTCGGATGACCCGCGCGCCGCCTTCCGGGCCATCAGCGGGCTCATCATCGCCATCTTCGTGACCAGCGTGTCCGTAGGGGTGATCACCACGATCCTTGGCAACCACTCCGTTCCCGGTGGTACGAGCACCAGCGGCACCCTGCTCGACCAGTTCTACAGCCCGCCCCCAGGCCAGCCCGCATCAGCACCATCGGTCTCCGCCGCTCGGCTGGCGCGCCTGCGGACGATCCGAGGCGTCGAAGGGGTCACCGTCATCTACTCCGGCGGCGCGAGCCACGGCGCGCCACGAGGCAGCGCCGGACTCCTGGTCTCCTGCACCCAGCTAGCCCGAACCCCCGCCATCGGGCACTGCGCGTCCGGCGCCGGCGTCGCTGCCATCACCGGGACCCTGGACAGCGCCTCGGCCACCAGCAGGTCAACGCTGGCCGATACCGTGTGGCCCAGAGCCAGTGCCTCCCCCGCACGCCTGCCGAGCCTTCCCGCCTGGGGGATCATCGTGCAAACGGACGGCTCAAGCCCGGCGATCGAACTGGCGCGCACCGCACTCGAAATTGCCCTGCCCGGCCACGGATCACCCGCCACGCTCAGCAAGATCAGCGAAAGCAACGCGCGCGTCATTGCCGAACTGCACCAGTTGACCAATGTGGTCATCATCATCAGCCTGGTCATCGCCGGCTGCAGCCTGGCCGTCAGCGTGACCGCCGGGGTAAACGATCGCAAGCGCCCCTTCAGCCTGCTACGGCTCACCGGAGTCCCCGTCCGGACGCTGCGCCGGGTGGTCGCTCTGGAAGCTGCGCTGCCGCTTGTTGTCATCTCCGTCCTGTCGGCCGGCATCGGGTTCCTGGCCGCTGCCTTGTTCCTCCGATCCCAGCTCGGCGAAACACTGCGAGCGCCGGGCGCCGACTACTACGCCCTGATAGCAGCCGGACTCGTGGCCTCACTAGCCATCATCACCTCCACCCTCCCGCTCATCGAACGGATCACCGGACCCGAAACCGCTCGCACCGAATGAGCCACCATCTCAAGCAGTCGACCGTCCTTGGTGCCAACCTGATGGCGCAATGAGGGCGGTTGCCCGCGCACGAGGGAGTCCGTACTTTGCCGCGACGAACGTCCTATGGCATTAAGGCCGATGGCCTCTCACCTGCCTGGAAAGGCCTGCTTAGGTTCAGAATGCGGCCGTCAGAGCGCGCGGTCTAATTTCTCAATGTCCTGCATCTGGCGGATCGGGCGGGACAGGAAAGCGGTTACCTGCGGCTTGGCGGGGGGAGCTGAGGAGCATGCCATGGCCAGTGATCTAGGAATCCGCGCCGCCGACGCGGACCGCGACCGGATCGCCGCCGCCCTGCGCGAGCATATGGCCGCCGGTCGGTTGACGAATGAGCCAGCTGACTAACAAGACAAGCGCTGGCGGCCAGATTGCCCGAGCCGCCGATGGAACTCAAAGGAGGCCCGACATGCCCAGCACGACGATCTCAAGAGCGATAGCCCCGCAGGACGCCGCTAACGCGCTCAAGGAACAGCTCGGCAGCGGCTACCAGGTGACCCCACACGGAAGCGGCTCGCTGACCGTGAAACACGGGCCCCTGGCGTTCGCCACGGTGCACCTGGCCCAAGATGGCAACAGGACGACCTTCCGCGTCCACGGCGGCGGACTGATCATCAACCGGGTCATCAACGAGTTCGGCATCGCACGGACCGTCACCTCGGCACTCAACAAAACCTACGGATGATCCGGCCACGCCAGTTGCTGTCCCACCAAGCCGCTCGGGCCGTCTGACACCGCGTCGCGTAGCGCCTTAGGCCCTGCGGCTGCCCGCTTTAGCACCGACCGCGCGTGATCCCGCCGGGATGGAGCATGGGATGAACGCTGACCTGCGTGATAAGAGGAGAAACCGTGGACGGTCCTGGCAGGTGGCGCCTGTCGAGGTGATTCTCGCCGCGGTGTGCCTGACAGTGGTATCTTGCGCCGGACATGCGGCCCCGACGGTGGGGCCGGTGAATTCGCTGAGCGTCAAGCCGTGCACTGCCGATGGCCATCGGGCCAGGTGCGGGACGCTGGTGGTGGCGGAGGACCGGCTGACGGGGAAGGGACGCACGATCCCGGTACGGTTCGTCGTCATCCCGGCCACCAGCCCGGACCGGTCACCAGACCCGGTGGTCTGGTTCGCTGGCGGCCCCGGCGACTCAGCGGTGAACGACATCTCCGGCGAGTTGCCGTTACTGGGCAATCTCGACGTCCACCGGGACCTGGTCTTCGTCGAGCAGCGCGGCACCGGGAGCTCGAACCCCCTGGACTGCCCGGCGTTCCCCGCCAGCCTGGCCGACGAGGCCGCCCTGCGCGGCAGCGTCAAGTCCTGCCTGGCCCGCCTGCAGGGCGACCTGCGCTTCTACACCACCGCGATGTACGCCGACGACGTCAACCAGGTGCTGGGTGACTTGCACTACGCCAAGGCTAACCTCATCGGCATCTCCTACGGCACGGCCGCCGAGCAGGTCTTCCTGCTCCGCCACCCGGACCGGGTGCGGACGATGACCCTGATCAGCGGCAGCCCGCTGGATATCCACGTGATCGAACGAGCCCCCGGGAACTCCCAGCTCGCGCTGGATTACGTCTTCACCACCTGCGAAAGCCAGCCAGACTGTCACCAGGCCTTCCCGCACCTGGCCGCCGACTGGGCCAGCCTGTGGACGTCGCTCGGCAAGTCCCCGGTGGTGCTGCCGGCATCGCAGTCGCCCACCGATTCCGCCCAGCGGCTGGACCAGGACGGGCTCGCGACCCTGGCGTACCAGGCGATGTTCACCGGGGATCTGGGCCCGATACCGATAGTCGTGCACACCCTAGCCGCCGCAAAGAATAAAGTCGCCGCCCTGGTCTCGGTGACCAGTGCGTTGCAGGCGGCCGGCCAGTCCCCGGCAAGTCTCAACAGCAGCGGTCTGAACCAGATGCTGCTCTACACGATCGAGTGCAACGAGCCCTGGTTCAGCAACCGGCCCGCAGCGCTGTCCGACCAGCGGACCAGCTTCGCCTACCAGACCGACCTGGAGTCAGCGCGGTGGTGGAATTACGTCTGCTCGCTCATCCCCAAGTCAGCCGCCGCCGTCGGGCACGAGCAGCTGGCCGTATCGAAGGTGCCGGTGCTCGCATTCAACGGCGACGCCGATCCGATCGAACAGCCGCGGAACATGGCCGGAGCGCGGCGATTCTGGCCCGACAGCCTTGAGCTCGGCCTGCCCGGCCAGGGACACGACACCAACGACAGCTGGCAGGTCTGCGCAGGCCCGCTGACCCAGACTTTCATCGACCAGGCCAGCGTCGCCCGCCTGAACACCAGCTGCCTGGCCATCATCCCCGCCCCGGCCTTCGACCTGACTCTGCCCTGACAACGGCCACGCACGGCCGGCCCCGGGAAGCGTTCTCGGCGCTGGCAGCGGCCGAGCGGGCGGTGGCGCCCCCCATGCGCGCAGAGCCCGATCTGCACGAGAACGGCTGCCTGGTGCCGGGCATCGGCGGCATCCAGACCGCCATGGCATGCGCTGCGCCGCACAGGCACGATCAGCTTCGACGCAAGCAGCGGGCGCGGCGAGCGTCAGCGGCTCCTGCGGGCCACGCAGGTTGGAGACGAAGGTGCGCACCAGCCGCTGGCGGTTAAACAACCAGCGGAGCAGCCCAGTGAAGTCCAGCAGCCGGAACGTCGGCCCGAGAAGCGCGCCCAACCCGCAGCCGCCTCCGCGGTCTTCGAACGCTCGCACCTCCTGGTCTTCGATGGACTCGGCGGCGGGCCGCGGCGGCGATGTTCGACCGCGAACGGCTCATAACGGGCCGGCGGAAGTGACGCGCCCAGCACCTCCGCACGCCACCGAGCACATGATGACATCCGGACAGAAAGTACAGCAGTGTTCAGCAACGTGCCTGCCACCCCGAATGGATGCACTGCGCCGTTTCGCTGACCGGCACCCGCGGCGTAGCTGCTGACAGTGCGCTGCGAGCGCTCAACTGCCCGGCGTCTTGGTCTGGGTCAGCTGAGGCGTCCACGCGAACCGCGGACGACGTTGAGAGCCCGGCGACCTGCCGTCAGCGTTTCTCGGCGAACATCGGTGAAACCCGCCGCTTCGACTTCGGTTACGAGTTGGTCCGCCTGATCACCCGTGAGTCCTCCGTGCGCGCCGGGCCCGACAACCCGCTCGGCAAGCAGCAGCCGGCCGCCTGGCGCCAGGACGCGAAAGGCCTCGGCCAGCCCGGCAGCGCGATCGCTCCAGTGGTGGACCGACCGCAGCGCCCACACCACGGTGCCACTGCGGTCAGCGAGCGGAATACTTTCGGCTGACCCGTGAACGAGGGTGACGTTGCGGGTGACACGCAGCGCATTGAGCCATCGTCCGAGGCGCAGCATGGCCGGTGATGGGTCGACTCCCGTCGCATGTGCGCATCGACTGGCGGCGACCCGCGAAGCTGCACCTGGACCGCAGCCGATGTCGACGACCTGATCACCGGCGGTGAGGTCCGCAAGATCGGCCACGGCTCGGGCCACCGAGCCACGGCCAACCGTCATCGAAAGTGCGTTGACCATGTCGAAGGCCGCATTGTGCCGGTGGCGAGGTCCCTGGTGATCAGCAGGAGCGTGGGATCGAGTCATTCAGTTCTCCAGCATGAGCGGCGGACCGGCCTGCGAGGTCCTCGGCGCTGTGCCGGGCGACGGGTAACCCGCCTTGGCACCTGCGCGCCACGCTCGGCGAGATCGGCGGTCGCCCCTGTAGAGCAGCCTGCCCTTCCGAGGGTGATTCATTGATGCTTAGGGTGTAGCATCTCTGATGCTACACTTGAATTATGCGCACGACAATCCGGCTCGATGACGACGTCGCGGCCGCCGCGCAGCACCTCAGCCGGGAGGAGCACATCGGTCTCAGCGAGGCCGTGAATAGGCTCGCTCGCGCAGGGCTGCGACCCGGACGCGCGAGACGTCGATCGTTTCTGCAGCACACCGCTGATCTGGGCCTGCATGTTGACGTGTCGAACGTGGCGGACGCGCTCGAACTGCTTGATGGCCCGGAGCATCCGTAGATGATCGTTGACGCGAACGTGCTGTTGTATGCGGTGGACGCCAGCAGCCCCTTTCACCAGTCCGCCAAGAACTGGTTGGAGACGTCGCTCAACGAGCCGGCCCGCGTCGGGCTGCCCTGGGCGTCACTGCTTGCGTTCCAGCGAATCTCGACCCATCCCCGTGCGTCGGCCCGGCCGCTCAGCCCGAGCCGGGCCTGGCGACTGGTGGCCGATTGGCTCGACGCCGACACTACCTGGATACCAGTTCCTGGCGAAAGGCACGCTGAGATCGTTTCTGACCTCATCGTGACGGGCGACCTTCGGGGCAATCTGGTGACTGATGCTCATCTGGCTGCGCTTGCGATCGAGCACGGAGTTGGGGTCTGCTCAACAGACTCTGATTTCGCCAGATTCCCGCAGATCGCCTGGGTGAATCCAATCCTGCTCTAGCGGACCCTACGGCGAGCGGGCAGCAGGCCGCGCACTTGATTCCCGCCCGCGCGAAGGAAGCCACAGCAAAAGCCCGACCGTGGGTCCAATGCCAGCCGCGGCCCGGCGCGTCATGGCAGTGCTGCCAACCTGGTAGCTGCCATCCGGCGCGCGCGCTGGCTGTTCCGGCGGGCCAGGCGCAGCTTGCCCACGGCCAGAGCGGCCGCGGCGAGCCGAGCATGGCAGGCTTGACGGCTAGACACGTTACGCGAGATGGAGGAAGGTCCCATCGACAACCGGAGGGCGCCGTGAGCACAGTTCCGAACAGGGTGCCATTGGCCGGCAGCGAGCGCGGCCCGGTCAAAGGTGCTGTCCCGGCCGGGTCTGTCGACCCAAACGAGGAAGTCACCGTTACCGTCGTAGTGCGGCGCCGGGAAGGTCGCCAGCTTCCTGACGTCGCGGCGGCAGGTGACTCGGGCCAAGGCCCGATGTCACGGGAGGAGTTCGCCGCGAACTTCGGCGCCGATCCCGCTGACATCGACCTGATCAGGGACTTTGCCGCAGCGCACGGGCTCCAGGTAGGGCCGGTCAACGTGGCTGGCCGTACGATCTCGCTGAGTGGTCCGGCCAGGGCGATGAGCGAGGCGTTCGGGGTGGAATTGCGCCGTTATCGTTACCCTGGCGGCGAGTACCGCGGGCGCGAGGGCGCGATCACTGTGCCCGCTGAGATCGCCGGGGTAGTGCAAGGAGTCTTCGGGCTAGATAACCGGCCGCAGGCGGCACCAAGGATTCACCCGATTGCGGGCCAGCGGTAGCGGCAGGGCCACTGCGGCCGCGTCGTTACAACCCGTCCAGGTCGCCGCGCCCGCGCCATAACCGGCTCAACGTCCGCTGACACCGCTACCGGCGCAGGTAGGTCAGCGCGGCTAGGACCCTGCGATGGTCCTCGGCTGCCGGTGCCAGGCTCAGCTTGGCGAACACACTCCCGACGTGGGTCTCTACGGTCTTCGGTGCCATGAATAGTTGTCTCGCGATCGCCTGATTAGACCGGCCCTCGGCCATCAGAGCCAGCACGGCGAGTTCACGCTCCGTCAGTCTTGCCAGCGGACTGTGCTGGCGCGGCCTGCCGACCAGCCGGGCGACGACGTCCGGGTCGATCACTGTTTCGCCAGCGGCGACCCGGCGGATCGACGTGGTGAATTGCGCGATGTCTGCGACGCGGTCCTTGAGTACGTAACCAACCCTGCGGGGGTCGTCGGCGAGTAGCTCGAACAGGTGCTCGGTCTCCACGTAGTGCGAAAGGACGACTACCGCGATGGCCGGCCACTGGCGGCGGATCTGCAGGGCTGCCTGCAGGCCCTCGGTGGTCTGGGTGGGCGGCATCCGGACGTCGGCGAGCACCACGTCGGGACGCAGCGTGCTGGTGAGCTGCAGCAACTGAGTAGCATCAGCGGCGGCGCCCGCCACATCCAGGCCGGCCTCGGTAAGGACCCGGCGCAGGCCCTCACGCAGCAGCACCGCGTCTTCGGCTATGACTACGCGCAGCGGCGGGCGAGACTGTGCTACTTGCACGGCAGGTCAGCTTCCAGCCGGGTGCCCGCCCCCGGCGGGCTGTCGACGCGCATCACCCCGCCGACCGACGCCACGCGGTCGGCCAGCCCTCGCAGCCCTGATCCGTTCTCGGCCGTGGCACCTCCGGCTCCGTCGTCACTCACCTGCACGATGAGCCGTCCGGCCAGCTGCCTGATCGCGACCTGAGCGCTGTCGGCGCCGGCATGCTTGGCGACGTTGGCGAGAGCCTCCGATACCACGAAGTATGCGGTCGCCTCGATCGCAGCGGGGAACCGCTCGCGCGGCACGGCCATAATCTTCGTCGCGACCGGCGCGCGCTCGGCCAGCGCTGGAATGGCACCGTGCAACCCCGTCTCGGTCAGCACGGCCGGGTGAATGCCGTGCGCCAGCTCCCGCAGCTCGATCAACGCCTCGCGCGCCTCCTTGCTTGCTGATTCGATCAGCGCGGCAAGCTCCGGGTCCGCTCCCGCCGCCCGGTTGCGTGCCATCCCGAGCGCCAGCGCCAGGGTGACCAGCCGCTGCTGCGCGCCGTCATGCAGGTCGCGTTCCAGTCGCCGCCGCTCGGCGTCACCGGCCTCGATGATCCTCGCGCGCGACTGGCGAACCTGGGCCAGCTGGGTTTGCACCTCTTGCTGCAGCCGGGAGTGCTCAAGCGCCATGTCGGCCGCCGCGGCAGTGAGCCTGACCAGCTGCGGCTCGCTGCCCAGTCCGTCGTCATGGACCAGCACCGCGTCATGGGCCCCGGGCACCGGCGTCACGCCCCGGCCCGCACCCAGCTTGTCCAGGTCGACCAGCTGGCTTCCGGTGTCCCGGTAACCCGAGCCGTCCGGCAGCCGGAAAGCCAGCTGGAGCGTCGGATCGCCCAGGGCCCGTGCTAGCGCATCCCGGAGCTGGCCAGTCGGAGCGCCGGGCTCGAGATCGATGATCGCGGCGCCGACGGCGCCGCGCGCGGTCCGGGCTCGGACCGTGCTGGCAATGAACAGCGCCGGGCCGGCTAGCAGCACCAGCGGACCAACCTGGTAAAGCAGGAAGCCAGACACCGGCAGGTTGAAGGTACTGGTCACGTTCTGAGCAGTCAGTAACGCGACGACTGCGAAACTGATCCACAGCAGCGGCACCAGCACGCGGCGCGACCAACCCTGAGCGTGCCGCCAGTGCAACACGATCACTGCCAGCACCGAGCCGGAGAGGACCAACTCGACCGGCAAGGTTAGCGTGCCGATCGTCTGCCAGATCGAGCGCGAACTGTCGACTAGCAGCACGTTGGCCGGACAGCCGGCGGTACAACCGCTGAACCGAGGGTTCCAGAACATCGTGCCGGCCAAGCTGACGCCGATCGTCCAACCGTACTCGGCTGCGACCAGCCAGCGCTCGAGTCGGGAGCGGAGTCGGCCGGTGGGCCAGGCCAGCGCCAGATGCGCCAGCGACGCCCCGTACAGGGGCTCGGTGAGGTTGCCGATCGTGAAGGCGACCGGGTTGGCCAGGTTGACCATGGCCGGCAGCAGCCAGGCAACGCCGACGACGAAGAACAGCAGGCCGATCCTGCTGGCTGGCCAGCGCTGCCAGGCCGCGAACCCGGCGGCCAGGTAAGCCAGGCCGACGGCGGCAGTGACGATGTAGAGCAGCGGGTCAGGCGGCGGCCACGGACTGTCGTTCACCACCACGTAGTAGACCAACAGGACGGCAGCTGCGGCGATCAGTGTTGCTTGCAGCCGCCGCGTCATGGCCGGTCCGGCGTGAGGAACCGGCGCAGCGCTGCGCCTGATAGCTGCTCCTTGGCGACGAAGCCCGCGGCCGGGCTATCCGCGATCCGGCCACCGTAGTCACTGGCATCGCGGGTCGAGGTGAGCACCACCACCGGGCCATCGCCACGGGCGGCAAGCCGTCTTGCCACCTCGAAGCCGTCGAAGTCAGGCAGCTGAATGTCAAGGAGGACTAGCCGAGGGTGGATGAGGTGTGCCGCCTGCGTTGCCTCGGCACCCGTCGAGGCCTCGGCGACCGTGAATCCGTCCGCCTCGAGCATCCGCCTGGCGAACGCCCGGAAGCCGTCGTGGTCATCGACGATCAGGATCGCCGTGGCTGGTTCCACCAGTTCAGTGTGGCACCGTGACCAGCCGATGGCATCCGGGCTAGCCCTGACCTGCTGCCGGGCACAGGCAGTGCGGATGGAAGGCCGATGCGGACCGTTAACCCATCTTCGCGCGATAATGCTGGCAAGCTGGTACGAGAGGGGAACGGGGCGCCGGGCGGGTAGCAGTCGCCGTTCGGCGAAGGCGGTGGCGGGTGAATAGCTCGGCTGGGCTCACCGACCGGCAGCGTGATCGGATTTGAACTTCAGGAGCGGGAATGTCTGCAGCAACCGATGTGGTGGACCGCCAGATCGCGGCCTTCCGCGACCGTGACCTCGATGGTTTTTTGCGCTGCTACGCCGACGGCGTCAAGATCAGGGACTTTGGCGGCAACGTCCTGATGGATGGCAAGGAAGCCATGCGCGGCCAGTACGGGCCGCTGTTCCGCGACAGCCGTGGCGATTCCCGGTCGCCTGGCAGCAGGGGATTACGTGGTCGATGAGGAGGACATCAGCGGCTTCATCCTGGCCGGTTTCCCGGAGACGATGAAGGCTGTCGTTGCCTACTTGGTCCGGGACGGGCTGATCCAGGATGCCGTCTTCCTCATGTGAGGGCGCGCTGGGCGCGGACGAGGTGCGGCGGCGTCCGCTGTGGCTTGTCCTTATAGACGAAGGCGCGCCGGAGCAGGGCGTACGGCTCCCGCGGGTCGAAGAAGTTTCGCCTCATCATGGCAAGCTCGGCGTTGCGGTGGTTGCGCAGCAGGTCGGCTCTGTCGGCGTCGGACAGCCCGCAGGTCTTAGCCGCCAGTCGTGTGCCGTAATCGCGGCCATGGGCGAGCGCCTGGGCGAGCGTCGTTACCTGCGCACGGAAGTCCGCTGCTCCGCCGGCGATTATGCGGTCGATCAGCCCGCATCGCAACGCTGCGCTGGTACTGACCGGCAGGCACTCCTCGGTGAGACGCGCCGCCTGCTCCGCGCCGACGCGGCGGGGCAGGGTATAGGTCCAGTACTCCGAGCCGTGCAGTCCCATCAGTCGGTAGTGCGGGTTGAGGACGCTACCGCCGCGGCACCAGACCTCGTCAGCAGCCAGCGCCAGCATCAGGCCGCCGGCTGCGGCATTGCCGGCCAGCGCCGCAACCGTGAGCCGGTCGGTCGTGGTCAGGATCGCCTGTACCAGGTCATCAATGGCGTTGATGTTGCACCATGACTCAGCCCCGGGATCGTTCGCTGCCTCGATCACATTGAGGTGGATGCCGTTGCAGAACACGTCTCGTGGTGCGCCGAGCACGATTACGCGTACCGGCCGGGTCCGCGCGTGCTGGTAGGCGGCCAGCAGCCGGCGGCATTGACGCGTGCTCATGGCTCCGCCGGGGAAGGAGAACTCCAGGTAGCCGACGTCGGCAGACTCGCGGTAGCTGATCTCCTGGTACGTGCGCCGGCCCGGCGGCCCGGCTAGCGGTGCGCTGGCCTCGGGCACGCCAGCCAGCTGTGCGCCGAGCGCCCGCGTCGCTGGCAGCTTGAAGGTGCCGTGGCCGCCGGGGGCCTGCCGTCGGCGCAGTTGCGGGATCCAGATCGCGCCGTCTGTCGTCGCACGGCAGATCGCGCCATGTCGCTGCGCCACGATAGCCCCGGGCTTACCGCGCAGCGTGTCTTCCTCGTGCCCGCCGAACATGAAGTATTCAGCGTCGCCGATTACGTCGAGGACTCCGGGACTGGAGTCGGCGGCCCTGAGCTTCGCGGCCACCGAGCAGCTTGGCTCGGCAGTCCAGTCAATCTTGCGGTCCTCCGGCCGGCAGGGCGGACGAAGCTCCCCGGTCACGTCGGGGCGGCTGTAATCCAGTGGTTCCGGCTGGCAGCCGTCCTCGAACCGTCGCAGCGCTAGCAGCAAGGTTGTCAGGGCCGCGTCTGCCACCTCGGTGCGATACAGCGAGCTCTTAGCGCAGTGTGGCATCGCGAACTCGGTGCTCGCCCAGACGTCGCCGCCATCCATCTGCGCGTTCGCCTGCAGCACCGTGACACCCCAGCGCTCTGCGCCGGTCATGATCGCCCAGTCGAGCGACGACGGGCCGCGGTCGCCCCTGGGGCCTGGATGGATGATGAAACAGGGCCGGGCCGACCAGATGTCGGCCGGGATCGCTGTGGTCAGCATCGGCGCGACGATGAGCTCCGGGTCGAGGCGATCGATTGCTTGCCGCAGGACTTCATCGCCGACCGCTAGCTCGACTGAGACGTCATCGCCGCGGTCGGCAAGTTCGGCATGCACTCGCTGCGTCAGGCTGTTGTAGGCGCTCGCGATCAGCAGGATCCGCATGTGCGCACTCCAGGAGTTTCGCGGGCTATCTGCTCGCTGTCGGACGGCAGCATGTCCAGGGCCATCCGCAGGTGGTGACCTGCGGCGCAGCACAATCCGACGTGCGGCACGGGACCGTCTGTGCTCGGAAGCGAAAAGCGGTCGGTGACCTCAGCCGGCAAGTCACACTCCGGGCAGCGGATCAGCCGGTCTGCGACCTGCTGATCCGGGACCGGTGCGCCGTACGCGGCCATATTCGTCACGTCTCCCGCACGGAAATGAGTCGGCATGGGATCCTCCTGTGTGGCGAAGCGACGCAAGTAAAGGGGATCATCGGCAGATCCGCCCAGGCATCAGGGCCAGCCCGGGCTGACCTCATGGCTGACCCTGATAACGATTGGGCTGCTACGGCAGCAGGGTGAGCGTGATCGAAGCCGGATTGCCCTTGCCGGGCCCGGTGGTAACGGTGGCTTCGCCGCGAGCGTTCTGGTAAATACCGGTGCCGCCGGTGACTGCCAGCGTGGACGATTGGCCTGCGGTGACGCCGGCCAGTTCGATGTCACCTTGCGTCAGCACGAGCGTCACCTCATCGCGTATCCCGGCGGGTGGCGAGATCTTCGGGGTGACGAAGGTGGCGGTCGCGAAGCCGTGGCCGATGACTTTCCCCGGATGCGCGGCGGCGTATACCGGCTGGACCAGGATGAGCTCGTCGCCGGTGCGCGGGAACGCCTTGCTGTGGGTGACGTTAACGACGGTCAGCGATCCACCGTGGGCAAGGAGCCGGAGCGTCGTCGGCGAGCCGCTGCGCGGACTCGCCAGACTCACTGCGCTGCCCGCGACGGCAATGGCGGTCGCAGCAGCGGCGATGCTCCCGGCGGTGAGAAGGCGCTTGGTGTGCTTCAGCATGACAGAACCTCTTTCTTGAGCGGGTACGGTGCAGGTGGTTAAGGCCTGATGACGCCGATCGTGGACGGTGCCAAGCGTCCGCAGCCAGGGCGCTCGTTCCCCGGCTGCCGGGAGATTCACCGGCACGATCTGGGTGCGTGCACCTAGGACATCGGGAACCGGGCAGGTCATCATTGGGGGCATGGCAGATGAACCGCGCGGTGGCGGCCGGTTAACCGCGCTGCTGGTGCCAGGCCTGTCGGTGCTGGTAGCGGCGGCTCTTGTCACCGCGGTGGCGTGCGCGCTGGCGGGGGGCAGTTCGCTCGCCGCCGCTATTGGAAGTTTCATGGTCACGGATTGCGCGATCGGCACCGCGTTCGCATCGTGCGGCGTGCTTCTGGCCTGGCACCGGCCCCGGAACCCGATCGGCTGGGTCTTCCTGGCGGCCGGCCTCGCGGAGGCAACCTCGGCTGCGGCGAGTCAGCTTGCCGGACTCGGCGCGGCGGAAGACTGGCCGACCGGAGTGCTCCGGCTGGCGACCTCGATGTTCATGCTGGGCTGGCCGCTGGCGGTCGGCCTGTGCCTGCCGATCGCGCTGCTGCTGTTCCCAGACGGCCGCCCGGCCGGGCCCCGCTGGCGCTGGTTGATCTGGGTCGCCGCGGCGGAGGGCCTGTTGTTCGAGCTCGGCTTCGCCGCTCCAGGCAAGCAGACATTCGGCAGCCATGCGGTCGCCCCGCTGCTGGCGATCTCGCTCTACGGCCGGCTCGGACCGCTGTGGGCGGCCAGCAACTTCGCCTGGGCGGCCATCCTCGGTCTCGCTATCGCGTCGCTTGTGGTCAGGTACCGCCGAGGAGGCGAGGCCGAGCGCCGGCAGCTGCTGTGGCTCCTGCTGGCTGCGCTCGCCGCGCTGGCGTACGGGGGCGTGTCATGGGGCATCTTTGGCACCGGGCCTGTCCTGGGGCTCTTGGTGATAGCGCTGATCCCGGCCGCGGTCAGCGTCGCGATATTGCGGTATCAGCTGCTCGATATCCGCCTGGTGGTGTCCCGCACGCTGGTATACGGCCTGCTCTCCGCAGGCGCCGCCGGTGCGTACGTAGGCCTGGTCGCGCTGCTCGACGCAGTGGTGCGCAGCCGGGTCAGCCTCGGAGCCGCGGTGGTAGCAAGTGTCATCGTTGCGATCGGCTTTAATCCGGCCAGGGTTCGGCTGCAGCGCATGATCGACCGCGCCATTTACGGCGACCGCCGCGATCCGGTCCGTGCCATGTCCAGGGTCGGTGAGCGGCTCACCGGAACCGGGGCCGGACTGGCTGGCGTGCTGGAGGCGCTCTGCGAGTCGCTCCGGCTGCCGTCCGCGGCGGTGCGTTTCGGTTCGGCCGAGGTGGCAGCGTACGGGACGGCACCCGAGCTGCTGCACAGCACGAGGCTGACTTATGCCGGCGCCCACGTCGGCGAGCTGATCGTCGGGCTGAGGTCCGGGCAGCGCAGCCTCGGGCAGCCTGATACATCGCTGCTGGAGCTGCTGGCCGGCCCGCTGGCAGTCGCCCTGCACGCGACGGCCTTGTCCGCAGCGCTGCAAGAGTCCCGCGTCGGCATCGTCGCCGCGCGCGAGGAGGAGCGGCGCAGGCTTCGTCGCGACCTGCACGACGGGCTCGGCCCGGCACTGACCGGGATCGCGTTTAAGGCCGACGCTGCCCGCAACACGCTCCCGGCCCAGGCAGCGCAGGCCAGCGCGCTGCTGGGCGAGCTGCGCGCAGACACCACCGCGGCAATCGCGGACATACGGCAGCTGGTCTACGGCCTGCGGCCGCCTGCGCTTGATGACCTCGGGCTGGTCGCGTCGCTGCACCGGCAATCGGTCAGCCTGTCGCTGCGGCCGGGCGGCGGCAGTGTAGCCGTCCGGATCGACACGCCGGATGACCTGCCGCCACTGCCGGCCGCGGTCGAGGTCGCTGCCTACCGCATCATCGCTGAGGCCATGACCAATGCAGCCCGTCATTCCGCTGCGACCAGGATCGAGGTACGCCTCGAGCTACCAGCGGGCGACGTGCTGCGGATCGAGGTTAGCGACGATGGCATCGGGTCAGGCTCTGCCTGGCAGCCCGGATTCGGGCTGATCTCGATGCGCGAGCGGGCAGCCGAACTCGGCGGCTGGTGCGAGGCCGGCCCGGATCCGGACGGCGGCGGCCGGGTGACAGCGGTTTTGCCGCTCGGCGAGCCTCGCGCGGAGCTGGCAGTCTCATGACCGTGCCGGGCATCCGCGTCGTGATCGCCGACGATCACCCGGTAGTGCGGAGCGGGCTGTCGGCGCTGCTGGCGTCGGTCCCGTCGATGGTCGTAGCGGGCATGGCGGCCACTGGCCGCGAGGCGGTGCATGCGGCCGTGACGCTGCGGCCAGACGTGCTGGTCATGGATATCCAGATGCCGGAGCTGACCGGGGTCGCAGCCACCCGGGAGATTGCCCGCGCCGCCCCTGACGTAGCGGTGTTAATGCTCACCATGTTCGATGACGATGACTCTGTGCTCGCCGCCATGCGAGCTGGCGCGCGCGGGTATGTGCTCAAGGGCGCGCAGCAGGACGAGATCGTGCGCGCGATCCAGGCGGTCGCCGCAGGCGAGGCGATCTTCGGCCCCGGTATAGCGCGCCGGGTGCTGGGCCTGGCTGGCGCGCCGCCCGGCAGCTACGTTCCGTTCCAGGAGCTGACCAGCCGGGAACGCGACGTGCTCAGGCTGATCGCAGCGGGGATGCGCAATGCCGAGATTGCCCGGCAGATGGCGATCGCGCCGAAGACGGTGGCCAACCACGTCTCCGCCATCTTCAGCAAGCTCCAGGTGGCTGACCGCAGTCAGGCGATCGTGATGGCCAGGGACGCCGGCCTCGGCCGCGACCATCCAGCTAACTAAGCCAGGAGCCGGCACTGAACCGGCATCGCCCTGGATCAGCACCTAGTACCGCACCAATTAATTATAACGATCTTTATGATCTCCTCGGACTGGTATCAGACTCTGGCTACGATGTTCAGCAGACGTGCGAGTGCGTGCGAGTGCGTGCGAGGCATTGCGATGCAGGGATTGCGGGACGTGCGCTGATGCTGAGTCCGGCCGGTGCCGAGGGAAGCGCCGCGATCCAGTGGGCACGCGACCAACCGTGGCGCATCGACCGGATCCGGGTCGACCCTCCTGGCCCGGGGGAGGTGCTCGTCCGAGTCCGGGCGGCGGGTTTGTGTCACAGTGATCTGCACATGGTGCAGGGAGGTTATCCGGAACTAAGCCGCCCGATCGTCGGTGGCCACGAGGGCGCTGGCGTTGTAGAGATGACCGGGCCAGACGTCACTGGGTTCGCAGTTGGCGATCACGTGCTGTTCTGCATCCCAGTTCCGCCGTGCGGCACGTGCCCGGCTTGCCTTCGTGATCTTCCGCACCTGTGCGAACGCGGAGCACTAGTGGGCCGCGGCCGGCAGATCTCAGACGGGACTGCTCGCCATCACGCTAGCGGCAAAGACCTGGCTATCTTCGTGTTCCTGGGCGCGTTCGCGGAGTTCACGGTGGTCAACGCGGCGTCGTGCCTGCGCGTCGACCAATCGCTGTCCTTCGCGGATATCTGCACTATTTCATGTGCTGGTGTCACGGGTTGGGGCTCGGTGCAGAATACAGCTGAACTGCGCGCCGGCGAGAAGGCCGTAGTAGTCGGTGTGGGCGGCGTCGGAGCAAACGCGGTCGCGGCCGCCCGATTCGTGGGCGCTTCATGGTTGCTCGCGGTCGACCCGCTCGAGCCACGGCGGGAGCTGGCCGTGCGCCTCGGGGCGGACGCGGCCGTGCCGGACCTGGTGGCCGCGGCCGAAGCAGTTGACTCGGCCACCTACGGCCGGGGAGCCGATGCAGTGATCATGGCGATGAGCGCGGGCGATGGCCGTTTCCTTTCGGACGCTCTGTCTCTGCTCGGCAAGCGGGGGAGGCTTGTCGTTGTCAACGTCCACCCAGAGGCAGAGCGCTCGGTCTCGCTGAGCATGCGCGACCTGCAGCTGTACGAGAAGCAGATCCGTGGCTGCCTCTCGGGCTCCTGGCATGGTCGACGAGGAGCGGAGTTCTTGCTAGACCTCGCGCGGCGCGGCCGCTATGACCCCGCCGCGATCGTCGACCGGACCTACACGCTGGATCAGATCAACCTGGGCTATCAAGATCAGGCCGCCGGGCGGACTGTGCGTGGTGTCATTCTGATGCCAGCGGGCTGAAGCGTTCGCGGCTATCCGCAGCCGTCTAGTCCGTACTGAATACACGACCGCCGATGACCGTCGCCAGCACCTGAGTATCAGCGGGATCGGCGCGCGCCTTCGACATCGGAGTGCGCAGTATGCAGACATCGCCGGGCTGGCCGGCCGCGATGCGGCGAACCTGGCGGACATCCCCGGGCGCAGCCAGGAACAGCCGCAGCGCCCGGGCCGCGCTGACCCGCTCGGCGGCACCGACTGTCGCACCGGACGCCGTGCGCCTTGACGTGGCGGCGGCGATTGCCAGCCAGGGGTCCGGCGGGCCGAACGGTGCATCAGTGCCCGCGGCGACCGGCACGCCGGCGCGCAGGAGGCTGGCGCACGGGTATAGCCAGCCTCGCTCAGCTTCCGGTACGCGCAGCAGGTAGTCATCGCCCCGGTCCTGGATGAAGCCCGGCTGGGTGACGACCGCGAGGCCAAGGCGGGCAAGGTGAGCCGCATACCCGGGAGGCACGATCCCGGCGTGCTCTATCCGGTCGGCCGTCGCGGCCGGTGCCGGGCCCGCTCGCTCGAACGCCGCCACGGCGACGACGAGCTGCTCCGCGGTGACGCAGTGCACCGCGGCGCCACGACCGCGGCCGTGTGCTGCTGCGAAGCGCGAAGCCAGCTCTGCCTCCGACGGCAGGGCCGCGTCGTCAAGAATGACCTTTGTCGGCCCCAGCAAGACGCGGCCATGGGATGGCGCCGTGTCAGCGCCAGGCGGGTCGAGGCCAGGCGGTGCCATCAGCAGCAGTCGCTGCGGGAAATCCCCGGCGTCAGACAGGGCGGCGAACTCGTCCGCATCGGCCTGATCACGGTCCGGCGTGGCATCGGTGAAGCCCGTCACGCCGAGCCGGGCACACCAGGTCGCGTATGCCGCCAGGCCGTTGCGGAATGCGTGGCGGTCCTCGCCGTTTCCGGTCGCGGCGAGCCGGCTGCGCAGCCAGCCGTCCATCCGCAGCAGCCTGCCAGTGGGGAGACCGTCCTGGTCCCGTTCGATGCCAGCGAGGTCGCAGTGCTCCGCGCCAACGGCCGATAGCGCGGCCGAGTTCAGCACCCACATCGCGCCGCTGCGGTGCTGCACCCGGGCAGGCAGCGCGCGCGCCAGCCGGTCCAGCCGCCGCCGGTCCAGTGCGCCACCGCGGTCCTCGTCCCACCCGGTCACGCGCAGCCAGCCAGTGGTCGCCGCACTGGCGGCCGACGAGATTAGCTGGTCGAAGGCGCGCGGATCAGTCGCCGAGGACGCGTCCACCGAGCGGCGGGCCGCGACAACCGCGCGCAAGTGAACATGGTGGTCGTGCAGGCCAGGGATTACGGCGCCGCCGGCGCCGTCGACGACGCGCTCGCCAGCTAGCCGGGTAAGGCCCGGACCCACGCCCTCGATCCGGTCAGGACCGACTCGAACATCGGCGCCGCTACAACCGTGGACCTCGGCGTTCCTGACCAGCACCGTCGCGGTGGCGTCGCTCACCACGAGCGCACCGCCGCCGTGCAGTCGCCATGCCGGACGAGCCACCCGCTGTGGCCCTGGCTGATCCGGTGCTCATACTCCGGTCCGCCGGCTGGTCGAGCCAGGTCCGCGCAGACTCCGGCCATGGCCACATCCACCAGCCGGCCGCCGCCCTCAGCACTGGCAGCCAGCACCGCTAGCCCGGCCAGCAGGCCCGTCAGCGGGTCAGCGATCGCGTCGCCGCAGAATACCGGCGTGCCGTCGGCAGCCCAGGCGACCAGGCCGCCCGCAACCGCGGCGTCGTCGCCGAAAGCCACGCGCTGCGCGGGATCGTCACGGCCGTACCCGGTGACCGACACCCAGACCCGGCCGGGCGCGGCGGCAAGCCAGTCCTCCGCGACGACGCCGAGCCGGCGCAGCGCACGAGGCCTGCTGCTCTCCACCACAATGCCGGCTCGGGCGGCGAGCCGGGCAAGCTCTGCCCGGCCGGACGCGCTTGCGAAGTCGAGCCGCACCGCCGGTATCCCGTCGTGCAGGCTCGCGTAGAACGCTTTGGGCCCCGACCTCGCTCCGTCGGGCCTGCCGCTGTCCTCGACCTTGAGCACCTGCCAGCCGGCCTGCTGCAGGATGCACGCGCACAGCGGTCCGGCCCACATCGCCGACAGGTCCAGCACGAAGGGCGCCGCCTGGCCAGGCTGACCCAGCCTGCCGAGCCGGACCGGCGGCCCGGACTCGGCGCCGAGCACGGCAGCGGGAATCCCGACGAGCTGCGCCCGAGCCGCGATCCCGGCGGCAGGCTGACCCGCCGCGAACCGGCCCAGCTCGGCCCAGACGCCGGTGTCCGCCTGGCGGCCGATCACAGCAGGCACGCTGCGCACGTCATCGGGCCGAGACAGGTTCACCGCCAGCCAGCCGTCCGCGGCGCGCAGGATGCGACAGCTGCCATTAGGTGATATGCGCCCGAGCCGCCGCCAGCCGTGCAGGGCGGCCCGGAACGTCAGCAGCTGCGCTGCGTCAAGCTCGGCCGGCACGCCGCTGCCGAACGAGCTGGCGCTGCCAGCAGTCAGCCCGGCGATCGCGTCGGCAATGATCGATGCTCGGGCCAGCACCGGGGCAGCCGGGGCGAGCGGCGGGCCTGCAGCCGGACCGGTTAGGTGCGCCAGACCGGACCGGGCCCATTCGAGTACCGCGCACCCGGCCGGCCCGGCAGTGGTGATCGCGCGGCCCGCGTCACCCAGTCCGGAAAGCAAGGCGGCTAGATGAGCCTGTTCCGCCGCAAGGTCGGGCAGGCAGGCCGTCGCGAGCGCTACCTCATTCATTGGCTCGGTCCGCTGGATCGGTGGCGCTGGCAGGCTGGATGGCGTCGATGAGCCCCCAGTTCAGCGCGTCTCGCGCGCCGATCGTCACGCCGGTCAGGGCCATGAAAGCAGTGCGCCAGCGGCCGATCCGGCGGGTGAGGCTGACCGTTCCGCCCGCGCCCGGGATCAGGCCGAGGCTCAGCTCGGGCAGCGCGAACCGGGCGTCCTCCGACGCGATCACCCGGCTGGCGAAAGCGGGCAGCTCGATGCCCGCACCCAGGCAGGCGCCATGCAAATGCGCGGTGGTCCGGGCGGCAAGCTGGTGCAGCAGCAGAGCCGGACTGCGGGCCAGCCGGATCAGATGCGCCATGGCCGGATCGGGTCGGCTGCCGAACTCGTCCAGGTCGCCGCCAGCGCAGAAGTCCGGGCCCAGGCCGGCCAGCACTACGCGCAGGTCTGGCTCGCGTGCTGCGGTAGCAAGTGCAGCGGCCAGCGCGTCACGCATCCGCCAGTCCACCGCGTTGCGGCGAGCCGGCCGCGACAACGTGATCCGCAACTCGCCCGCGGACTGCTGCACCAGGACCCGGTCGTGGCGGGGCTCGGGCTCGCGCGCTGGCCGGCTCGTCCGCCAGCGGCGGAACTCCGCGCCCTCCTGCAGCGCGGAGTAGGTAGCGGATTCCGCGATCAGGGCGGCCGGCACGGTCAGCCCGGAGCAGCTGCGCAGCAGGAGAGTTAGCGCCGTACCAGCTACCGGGTTCGCGGTCAGTGCGGTGCCGAGCGCGTCCAGGCCGGCCTGCACGCCGCCCGCCGGGGCGGTAAACGGGCTGCTGGCCGCCAGGTCCTCGGTGAGGACGACGTCGGCCACGCTGAAGGCTTCGCCCGGCAGCCACCGGGGCTCGCGCACCACGACGGCTATCACGGCGGTCAGCGTGGTCGTGTTCAGGTCGGCCAGCGCCAGGCCAGCGGACCGGTCGGTAACCTCGACCACCACCAGCGGACAGCCGGCCACCGCCGACAGCGACTCCGCTGCGGCCGGATCGGCTAGCAGGTCGCGTAGGGTACGTGCGTCGACGGACAGGCTCATATCGGTTCCAGCATGCCGCATGGCCGATGCGACCGGCTGGTTGCGCTCAGCCCGGCCTGCTTAGCAGCTCGCGCAGCTCGCGGCGCAGCAGCTTGCCGGTGTCGTTATAGGGGAGCGCCGCGACGAACTCCACCCGCGACGGGGTCCGGGAACTTCGCAGCCGCTCCCGTACCCACTCCTGCAGGGCAGGCGCGTCCGGCGTTGCGCCCACGGCCGGCACCACGGCGGCGACGACTTGCTCGCCCCACTCCGGGTCGGGCAGCCCGACCACCGCGACCTCTCGCACGGCCGGATGCGCAAGCAGCACATCCTCGATCTCGCCAGGCGAGAGGTTCTCGCCGCCCCGGACGATCACATCGTCCAGGCGCCCCTCGAGGAAGAGATAACCGTCGGCATCGAGGTAGCCGGCGTCCCGGGTGGCAAACCAGCCGTCAGCGTCCAGCCGGGTGCCATCGGCATATTCACCGGCCACCTGTTCGCCCCTGACGACAACCTCGCCGGATACGCCAGGCCCGGCCCGCCGCCCATCCGGGCCGCGGATCTCGATCTCCACGCTGGGCAGCGGGCGCCCGACGGAGCCGAGCCGGCGCCGGGCAGCTGCGTCCTCGCTGGCCGCAAACATGCGGTGCTCAGCCGGCCCGAGCACCGAGATCGTCGAGCTTGTCTCGGTCAGTCCGTAGGCGTTGACGAAATCGACATGCGGCAGTAGCCGCAGGGCCGTTTCAATCGTCTGGCCGGGCATTCTCCCGCCGCCGTACGACAGATGGCGCAAGGCGGGCACGCGTTCCCCGCTGGCAACTAGCGTCGCGACGATGCGGGCGAGCATGGTGGGCACGACCATGGCGTGCGTTATGCGTTCGCCGGTGACAAGCCGCACCCAGCTGGCAGGATCAAACGCCTCGAGCTGGACGATCCGGCGTCCGGCGTAGACGGAGCTGAGGATCGCGCTGATCCCGGCGATGTGATACGGCGGCACGCTGATCAGCGCCGCTTCGTCTGGGTCAGCGCCGAGGAACTCGACGGTGCCAAGGATGTAGGCCGCGAGCTGACGATGGCGCAATACCGCAGCTTTCGGCGCGCCGGTCGTGCCGCTCGTGAACAGCAGCACGGCCGCCGCATCGGGGTCCACGGCGGTCGCGGCGACCTGCGCCGATCCTCGCCTGGCCATGTCGAGGAACTGCTCGCGGGTGCGCACCACCAGGCCGTCGGGCAGCGGCTCTGGGATCCTCGCATCCTGCGCCGCGACGAGCACGGCGGGCGCGAGCCGGGCCAGCACGGCGCGCAATTGGTCGGCCGCGAGCCGGTAACTGACCGGTGCGAATGCCCGGCCGGCCAGTGCGGAGCCGAATAGCAGCGGCGGGACAGCCGCCGAATTACCATCGAGCAGCCCGGCGCGGTCACCGGCGTGCGAGGACAGCCAGCCCGCGGAGTTCCGGGCCTGGCGCAGCAGCTCGGAGTAGGTGACGCCGCCCGATCGCGAGCCGATCGCGACTCGCTGGCCCGCGCCCTCGGCGGCCATCTCCAGCAGCAGCGCGATGTTCATGGCTCAGTCGGAGGCGGGCAGCCGTTTCGGCGTCATGACCGTGACCCGCCGTCCGTCCACCGTGATCGTGCCTGTCCCGGACTTGGTGCACAGCACTTCGAGCCCGCTGACTTCGTCGTGATAGCGCTTGCCGAGCAGCGTGCCGTCGGCGAGGGCGGCGTCGAGGCGCGCGCCGTCAAGCGGAGCGGCGTCGGACGCGAGCACGTCCGCACCGCCGATCCGCAAGCACACCGCTCCGGCGGGCGCCCGCACGACGACCACCTCGGCCTGGCACACCGCGCTCCGCCAGCGCGAACCTGGCTGCAGCTTCCTGACGTCCGCGGTCGGCGTCACCTCACACCTCCTCGCTTTGCAGCTCGGCCAGGACCTCGTGGTAGCGGCTGCGCGCCTCGGCCTGCAGCCGGGGCAGGTGCGTGGTCGGGAACAGGCCGGACACTGGCTTGTAGCCCTTGAGCACCTCGCGCGCGAGCGCGATCTTGTGCACCTCGGTCGCGCCGTCCGCGAGGCCCATGTGAAATGACTCCATGACCATGGCGCCGAACGGCATCTCCGCAGACGCCCCGAGCGAGCCGTGGATCTGCAGCGCGCGCGCTGCCACGTCGTGCAGGACCTGCGGCATGGCCGCCTTGACTGCGGAGATGTCCGCCCGCACCTGGCGGTAGTCGTTGCACCGGTCGATCTTCCAGGCGGTGCGCAAGACCAGCAGCCGGAACTGCTCCAGCTGGATCCACGAGTCGGCGATCATCTGCTGGACGAGCTGCTTGCGGGCGAGTTCCTCGCCCTGCGTCCGCCGGGAGAGCGCCCGCTCGCACATGGCATCGAACGCCTTGCGGACCAGCCCGACCGTGCGCATGGCGTGGTGGATCCGGCCGCCGCCGAGACGGGTCTGCGCCACCGCGAATCCCTGGCCGCGCTCGCCCAGGATGTGGTCAGCGGGAATCCGGACGTCCTTATAGCGCATGTAGGCGTGCGTGCCCTCACCGGAGTGTCCGTACATCCCCACGTTCCGGATGATCTCCACGCCGGGCGTGCCGGTAGGCACCACGAACATCGACATCCGCCGGTGCGGCGGCAGATCAGGCTCGGTAACGGCAAGGACTATCAGGAACGAGGCGAACCGGGCGTGCGAGGAGAACCACTTCTCCCCGCTGATGACCCACCGGTCTCCGTCCAGCACGGCCGTGGTCACGAAGCCGGTCGGATCGGAGCCGCCTGCGGGCTCGGTCATCGAGAACGCCGATACGATCTCGTTGCTCAGCAGCGGCTCCAGGTAACGCTTCTTCAGCTCGGGCGTCCCGTAGTGAGCGAGGATCTCGGCGTTGCCGGAGTCTGGCGCGTGGCAGCCGAAGACAATCGGTCCCCAGTGGGAGCGGCCGAGAATCTCGTTCATGAGCGCGAGCTTCAGCTGCCCGAAGCCGGGGCCGCCGAGGTTAGGGCCGAGATGACAGGCCCACAGCCCGCGCTCCTGGACCTGGCGCTGCAGCGGGGGTATGAGGCGCTGACGTACCGGGTCGGCCATGTCGTAGCCGTGCGCGATGAGGTGATCGATCGGCTCCACTTCGTCGCGAACGAAGGAGTCAATCCAGTCCAGCTGCGCCTGAAATTCGGGCTCGGTCTCAAAATCCCAGCTCACATTCGGCTCCTTCGAAGCAGTCGGCGGGCCCGAGCGGCGAGCTCGGCGACCCGGTCACCCCTGCTGGCCATGCGCTCGTCGGCCGTTTCGCCGCGCAGGTAGCGGTCGTGCAGCTGCTGCAGCACGATGGCTGTCTTCCAGCAGGCGAAGGCCTGGTACCAGCCGGCCGCGGTCAGATCGAGGCCGGTTGCGCCGGCGTATACCGCGAGGATCTCTTCCTGCGATGGCAAGCTGAGGGCAGCCTGGCCATCGGGATAGACGCCGCGGTCGCCGGGCTCGTCACTGGCATCGGGCCAGTAGTTGAGCAGCGTGCCGAGGTCTACTAGCGGATCGCCGAGCGTAGCCATGTCCCAGTCGAAAACCGAGTGCACCCGGTCGGGGTCGGCGGGGTCGAACTGGCAGTTGTCGAGCTTGAGGTCGTTGTGCAGGACCGCGGCGCGCTGCGGTTGCGGCAGCGTTTGCTCGAGCAGGTCGGCGACCTCGAGCATGACCGGGTGCGCATCGCCGCGGGCGACCGCGTCCCACCGGCTGCGCCAGCCGCGCACCTGGCGGGCGACGAAACCGTCGGGCCGGCCGAGGTCTGACAGCCCGCAACTGGCGTAATCGACCTGATGCAGATCGGCGAGCGCGCGGACGACGGCGAACCCCACGCGCCGCGCGACGCCTGCATGGTGGCGCATTGTCGCAGGGATCTCGTCCCAGATCACCACGCCGGAGCGGTATTCCATGACAAAGAATTTCGACCCGACGATGCTGTCGTCCTCGCATAGCAGCATGGCCCGCGGCGCGGGCGGGAAACCTTGCCAGAGGCGGGACAGAACCCGGTGCTCCCTGGCCATGTCGTGGGCGCCTGGCGCGACCCGGCCGAACGGGGGACGTCGCAGCACCAGCGGCACGTGGCCGAACCGCAGCAGGTAGGTGAGGTTTGCCGATCCGTTGGGGAACTGCAGCACTTCGAGTTCGCCATCGAGGTCCGGCAGCCTGTCGCGGAGGAACGCGGCGACGCGCGCCCAGTCCAGGTCCTCGCCCGGCCGGACCGGCGCGACGTCGGTAAGCTGACGGGCGGTCACGGCTCACCGCCATCCACCCGGAGGACTGCGCCGGTCGTGTAGCTCGCGGCGTCGCTGGCTAGGTAGAGGACGGCACCGACGATCTCATCGGGTTCGCCGATGCGGGCCAGGGCGAATTCCTTGACCCGGGCGTTGAAGGCGTCCCAATCCCAGCCCGCGGTGATGTCGGTCGCGAACGGTCCGGCCATGACCACATTCGAGCGGACCGCTGGGCCGAACGTCCGGGCCAGTCCCTCAGAGAGGCTAATCAGGCCGGCCTTGGCCGCGGCGTAGGGCAGGTAGGCCGGCCTCGGCTTGATCGCGGCAGTGCTGGCGATGCTGATGATGGAGCCGCCATTGCCGGCGGCCATGCGCGTTCCGATCAGCGCGCTGAGGCGGAACGGACCCTTGAGGTTGACCGCGATCGTTTTGTCGAACAGTTCCTCGCTGACCGCGTCGAGCGAGGCATACAGCGGCGAAATCCCGGCGTTATTCACCAGGATGTCGACGCGCCCGAACTCGGCGTACACGTCGTCGACAAGGCCGCTGATCTCCTCCCACCGGCCGACGTGACATGCCCGGGCGAAGGCCCGGCGGCCGGATTCCTTGCGCACCCGCTCTGCGACATCAACGCAGGCGGCACTATTCCGGCTGGTGACGACGACGTCGGCGCCGCAGTCCGCGAGCGCCGACACCATCCGGCGGCCGAGGCCTCTGGTGCTACCGGTGACGAGAGCTACCTTGCCAGTCAGGTCGACCGCGATCGTGCTCATATGGTCAGCTCCTCACCGCGTAAGTACCGCGCACGAGCTGATCCCTGGCGCTCCGTAGACGTGCGTGAAAGCAACCCGGGGCTCACCCGGCACCTGACGCTGGCCTGCGGCCCCGCGCAGCTGCAGCACGCTCTCATAGACCTGGCGGAGGCCGCTGGCCCCGATCGGCTCGCCGTTGGCCAGGCAGCCGCCGTCGGTATTGACCGGCATGGCACCGCCGATCTCGGTCGCGCCGGACTGGATGAGTATCTCCTGCTCGCCGTCCTTGCAGAAGCCGGTCTCGGCCATGTGCATGATCTCCGCCCCTGACTCGGTGTCCTGAAGCTGGATGACATCGACCTCCGCGGGCCCGAGCCCGGCCGTCTCGAACGCGGCCCGCGCTGCCTCGATGGTCGGGCCCTCGGCCCGGTCGGGGGACAACCACGGGCTGAACACCTCGAACGAGCCGAACCGGCGGGTCCGGAACGACACTGCCGACAAGTACACCGGCCGGCCGGTGTACCGGCGGGCCCAGTCGGCACGGCAGAGCACAAGCGCCACCCCGCCCTCGCCTGGCGAGCAGAACATGTACTTGGTAAGCGGATGGCTGATCATCGGCGCGGCGGCGACCTCCTGCTCAGAGAGCGGCTGCCGGCGCCAGGCGTTCGGGTTACGCGCGCCGTTACGGAATGCTTTCGCCGCGACCTTGGCGAGAGTCGCGGCGGAGATACCGTACTCGTGCATGTACCGCTGGATCTTCATGGCGAAGAACTGCGTGGTCAGCATCAGGCCCGTCTCGCCGTACCAGCGGCCCAGGCCGCTGGCTTCCGGGTCGGCGTTGAACGCTCCTGGCGGGTGCTTGTCAAAGCCGATCGCCATCACGACGTCGTGATCACCGGACCGGATCGCCCGGTCGGCCATCGCCAGCGCGCTGCCGCCGGTTGCGCAGCCGTTGTGCACGTTGATGAATGGCAGTCCGGTAAGGCCGAGATCGCTGACGAGAGTATCGGCGCCGCCCGCTGCCACGCTCCCGCCGAAGGCGCATTCCACATCGGCCCAGCCGATCCCTGCATCCGATAGCGCCTGCCTGGCCGCGTAGGCGCCTTGAGCCCGGCCGGACAGCCCCGGGTGGCGGCCGAACGGGTGAATGCCGATCCCGACCACGGCGACGTCCACGGTGCGCTCCTGTCTACTTGGCCGCGTCGCTGACGGGCTCGAAGGCAAAGGTCACGACCTGGGCGCCGGTCACATCGCGCCGCAGCGGGACGAAAGCCAGCTTCATCGGCGCGCCGATGTGCAGCCTGCCGGGCGCGGTCTCGGTGAGCCGGGACTCGACGAGCACGGCGCCGGTTCCGTCCTCGGTGGCCAGCTCCACATAGCCAACGCCGTATGGCTCGAAGGGACCGTCGGCAGCGTAGGGCGGCTTAGGCTCGAACGCCTGGACCGTCCAGGTCCACAGCCGCCCGGTGGTAGCCAGCGGCAGCTGCCGAAGCTGCGTCCCGGTGCAGCGCGGGCACGACTGCTGGCTAGGGAAGGTGGTAGTGCCGCAGGCGGTGCACATACTGCCGATCAGCCGGGGACTATCGGGCCAGGAAAACAGTCCCTCGGCTACCGGCACGGCTTGGGTTGTCGGGTCCGCCGTCACGCTGTCTCACCTCCGGTGCCTGCCGGCCGCCACTGGACCAGCACCGTCCCGTTGTCAAGCCGCTCGAACCAGGCCTGGAGTTCCTGCCCGGCCCGCAGTGCTGGCCGGCCGGGCAGGAAGCTGACGAGGCGGGCCGCCGGCTCGTCGGCCAGCTCCACCAGCGCGACGGTGTACGGGGCGGGGTAGGCCGGGTGAACCTGATGTTGCACCACGGTCCAGGAGTAGACCCGCGCTCGTGGCGCCACCGCCCGGTAGCGGGTATTCCAGCTGCCGCAGTGATAGCAGAAGGCCCTGGGCAGGTGCAGCACGGCACCGCAGTCGGCGCAGAAGCGCAGCGCCACCTCGCCGCGCGCCGCTGCCTCGAAGAAGCCGCCAGTATCCGGGTCAGTTGCGGCCGGCGCCAGCCGGTGCAGCCCGGTTGAGGCGGTCACCGGTCCACCGTCAAGATCAGCGCGCTGCTGGCCGGCGGCGGCGCGGATGTCACGAGGCTGACCTCGGCACCGCGAACCTGTGCCGTGGAGGTGCCGCGGATCTGGCGGACGCCTTCGACCACATGGTTCATGCCGTGAATGTAACCCTCGGACAAGTGACCGCCCGAGGTGTTGCACGGCAGCGAGCCGTCGGGGCCGATGCCGCCGTCGGCTGCGAACGCGCCGCCCTCCCCGCGCTTGGCGAAGCCGTAGTCCTCTAGCTGCAACAGCAGCGTGATGGTGAAGCAGTCATAGAGTTGCGCCACGTCGACGTCCTCCGGCCCCAGTCCGGACCGCGACCAGAGCAGATCGGCAACGGCCCGCGACGACAGCGAGGTGATGCTGTCCCGCATGAGCGCGGGGAACATGATTCCGGGTTGCGTCCCCGGCACGCTGGCCTGCGCCACGGCGTGGATGAGGACCGCGCCATGCCGGCTGTCCCTGGCTCGTTCGGTGCTGGTCACGACGATGGCGGCGGCACCGTCGGTCTCCAGGCAGTAGTCGAACAACCGGAGCGGGGACGAGATCATCCGTGCCGACAGGTAGTCGTCCATGGTCAGCCGGCGGCCGTGCATCTGCGCGGCCGGATTGGCCAGCGCCCGGTCCCGGCAGGCAACGGCGATCGAGCCGAGCTGTTCCTCGGTCGAGCCGTATTCGATCATGTGCCGCTGAGCCATCAGGGCGAACATCTGGCCCGCCGTGAGAAGTCCGTACGGCAGGAAGAACTCGTCGTAGGACCCCGTGCCGCCGGTGATTGCCTGTCCTGCGGCGGTGGGCGTGGCGCCATACCGCCGGCCCGACCGGCCGTTGAGGGCACGGAAAACGACGACGGTGGTTGCCTGCCCGGACAGGATCGCCCCGACCGCCTGGCCGACCATGGCGCACGGGGCTACTCCGCCCGGGCCGCATTCGCCCCAGTAGCTGAGTTGCGGGATGCCCAGTGCCTCGGCCAGGTCGTTGTGGCGGACCAGGTCCATGTCGCAGCGCACGATCCCGTCGACCTGCGACGGGTCGAGGCCGCCGTCTTCCAGAGCGGCCAGCACTGCCTGGGTGGCCAGGGTTAGGTCGCTGCGCCCGGAGTCTCGGCTGAAGTCAGTGGTCCCGATCCCGGCGATGGCGCAGGCACCAGGTTGCCAGCTCGTCGCCGTCATGTTGCCCTCCCGAGCACGTCGGATGTGTGCTCGCCGAGCCGCGGGGCGCGCGCAACGGCTGGCGTGGCGAAGGCGGAGAAGCGGATGGGCGCACCCGGATAAAGGTGCGGACCGCCGGGCGCGTCGTCATCGACGGGAACGAAGAAGCTCCTGGCGAGCAGATGCTCGTCGTGCGGCAGGTCCTCAGGCGCGTTGAGCACCCCGATCGGCAACCCGCGCTGCTGACCTTCGTGGTAGATATCGATGGCAGGCTGGAGCAAGAAGAACACCTCCACGATCTGCTGGATGTGCGCGAAATTGGCCAGCCGGTAGTCCGGGTCGTCGTAGGCCGGATCGGTGAGGTCGGCCGCCAGGCGCTTGGATTTCATCCACTCGGTCAGACTTTGCCAGGGCTTTTGCTCCGACGTGATCAGCGCGAAATAGACGTAGCGGTCGTCGGCGGTGGCGAACAAAGCCGGCTGCGTCGGGCTGGGCTGCGCGTGCCGGCATGTCTGCCGGTGTACCGGAACCCGGGGGTAGAACCAGTACGGGTTGGCCAGCTCCGCGCTGACGGACAGGCAATCATGCATGGCGACGTCCACGACCTGCCCGTGGCCGGTCTGATCCCGCTCAAGCAGTGCCAGCAGCACCCCGAGATGACCGAAGCTGGCGGTCAGCTGGTAACCCTGATCACCGCCGGGCCGGATCGGCGGGATCGTGTGGTCGTCGTAGCCGCAGCTGTTCAGCGGGCCGCCAAGTGCCAGGCCAACCAGGTCGGAGCTGACCATGTCGGCCCACGGCCCGTCGAGGCCGAACGGACTCAGGTTGACCAGGATCAGCTGAGGCATGCCTGCGCGCAGATCGGCTGGCGTGACGCCGAGCGCGGTCCATTCCGACGGGCGCCACCCGGTGATCACGACGTCGGTCCGGGGCAGCAGACCGCGCAGCCGGTCCAGGCCAGCGCTGGTCCGGTAGTCGAGCACCACGCTGCGCTTACCGGTGTTGTAAAACCAGAAGGTGAGGCTCGCGTCGGGGTCGCCGTCGGGCGCGCCGGCCGCGACCGGCCCGACATGCCGGCTCGGCGCTCCTTCGGGCAGCTCGATCTTGATGACGTCGGCGCCCATCGATGCCAGCAGCTTGCCGAGTGCCTCGCCGGCCGCGTCGCTGGCGAGCTCAACGACCCTGAGGTCCCCGTACGGTGTCAGTTGCGGCTGGCTGGCGCTGGTACCCACGGCCATCAGATCACTCCCGTCGCCGCGAGCTCGGCAAGCTCCTCAGCACCGACGCCGAGCAGCTCGGAGAAGACGTACTCGTTGTCTTCGCCCAGCAGCGGACCCGACCGCCAGTTGTCGGCGCTCAACTTGGAGAAGCGCATCGGGACGCCCTCGAACCTGGCCTCCCCGATGACCGGGTGGTCCATCTCGAAGAAAACCCCGCGGTGGGCCATCTGCGGATCGGTCTCATTGAGATCCTCAGCGTTCTGGACCGCGCCAGCGCGAACTCCGGCGTCCTGCAGCAGCTTCATCACCTCATGGCGGTCGCGCTGGCAGGTCCAGGCGGCAACAGCTTCGTCGAGCGCGTCCTGATTGGCCTGCCGAGACCGCTGGCTGGCGAACCGCTCATCGGCGGCCCAGTCTGGTCGCCCGATCGCGTCGACAAAGCGAGACCACTCATCGTCGGTGAATACCGCGATCGCCACCCAGCGGTCTTCGCCGCTGGCCGGGTACACGCCATGCGGAGCGGCGGCGGGATGCTCGAGCCGGTTGCCGGTCGGGTAATCCGCCCCGCGCGTAACGCGCCCGTTGACCGTGACCTCAAGCAGCACCGGACCGAGCAGCGAGATGCCTGTCTCGACCGCCGAGACGTCGATCTCCGTGCCCTCCCCGGTCAGCGTCCGGCGGTGGATGGCCATCAAGATGGCGGCGGAGTTGTAGAAAGCCGCCTGGTTGTCCATGTGGGACAGGCCCCATCCGGAGGGTTCCCGGCCGGGCAGGCCGCTGATGAACGACAGTCCGCTCACCGCCTGGACGACCGGGCCGTAGCTGCGATAGGCCGCGTGCGGGCCGCTGTGCCCGTACCCGCTCATCCGGGCGTAGATGACATCCGGGCGCAGCTCGGTGAGGCGGTCGTAGGTCAGGCCCCAGCGCTCCATGATGCCGGGGGCGAAGTTCTCCGTTACCACCGAACTGGCGGCGATGAGGCGCTCGGCGAGCAGCCGGCCTTCGGGCGACCGCATGTTGATGGTGACGCCTAGCTTGTTGCGGCAGTAGTTGTTGAAAAGGCCGCCCTTGTCGGGGTCAGCGCCCACGACTTCCTCACCAAAGTTACGGGCGCGCTCGGACTTGTACAGCGGCAGCTTCCGCGGCGTGTCGATCCGGGTCCGGTCCTCGATCTTGATGACCTCGGCACCGAAATCGGCGAGCAGGCGGGTTGCGACCGACCCGACGCCCATCCAGCAGAAGTCAGCCACCCGGACGCCTGCCAGGGGTCCGCGGCGCGGCCTGGGCCGCCGCCTCTCATCGGGGTACTCGGCCACCGGCCGCTCGCCCATCGTCATGACATCCCCTGCTGTTCGCGCTTATCTGCAATCCAACTGCCGCGACCGACAGCTGTCAAGATTTCATGATGATGATTATTCGGAATCGACGACAGAAGCGGACGGCTGCGCCGTGTTGCGCGAGCGCAGCAGCCGCCTGATCGCGCGGCCGTCGCCACCGGTGCCGATCGCGCCCCGGCTGCTGGCAATGGCGACCGCGCCAATCACGGCGACGCCCTGGAACAGCGGGCTGACCCAGAACGTGCCGGCGCCGAACTGCAGCGTGAGTCCCTGGATGCCAAAGGCGAGCGCGAAATAGGCGATCAGCGTTCCCCACACGTTGGGCCGCTGCGATAGCTGCGACGCGCCGAAGAACACCGCGGCGAGCGCCGGGAACAGATAGCCCTGGCCGATGTCGCTGGTGTAGGCGCCGACCTGCGCGGTGTACATGACCCCGGCGAGGGAGGCAATAGCCGCGGAGGCGATGAGCGACCCCCAGATGATCCGGTCGGCTGAGATTCCCGCCAGCCGGGCCGCTTCCCGGTTGCCGCCGACCGCGAACAGGCGGCGTCCGATCGGCGTCTGCTCAAGCACGAACCAGAGCACAACGGCGATAATGATCATGTAGAGGTCCAGGTACGGGATTCCGAGCACCTTGCTGTTGCCGACTTCGACAAACAGGTTGGAGAACGACCCGCTGATCTGATGGTTCTGGGAGATGTACAGCTGGACGGAGCTGAGCACCTCGCTCATGCCGAGGGTGGCGATCAGCGAGTTCACCCTGAGCTTGACGACGATGAAGCCGGACAGTGCCCCGATTACGGCACAGGAGATGACGACAAGGACGGCAATGACCCCGATCGGCAGCGAGGTGTGCAACGTCAGCCAGTTCATCAAGACGATCGTCAGCGACATCATCTCGCCGATCGACAAGTCATAGGTGTCGGCGGTGAGCGGAACCAGGAACGCCAGCGCGAGGACCGCTGTGACGGCGCTCTGCGAGAACACGACCTGGAACGTGCTGGCGGTCAGGAACAAGTGGAACTGCAGGATGCCGAACAGGATCAGGAAGACAATCCACAGGTAGACGGCGCTGAACCGGCGCAAGCCCGGCAACCGGAAATGTCGCGGCCGGCCAGTCGTGCCGGCCGGCTGGACCGTGGTCGCGGTCACGGTGTTCATGCTTCTCCTTGGGCGCCGGCCGTCAGGGCGAAGGCAGGCTCTGGCTTTGCCTCAAGCTGGCTGATGTCGATCAACTTCGCCGTCAGGGCTGGTCCGCGCTCAAGGACGCGGGCGCATCGCCCTCCGGCCAGGATCAGGATTCGATCACAGAGGTCGGCAAGCTCGTCGCTGTCGGTGGAGACGAGCAGAATGCCGATACGGTCGGCGGCACAGCGTTCGATGACATCGTGGATCTGGGCCCGCGCACCGACGTCGATGCCCTGTGTCGGATCGTCCAGCACCAGCACCTTGGGGCGGGTGCGAAGCGCGCGGGCGACCAGAACCTTCTGCTGATTGCCGCCGGAGAGGCTGTGTATTGGCGCGTCCGGGCCCTGGGTGACGATGCCCAGGCGGTCGATCCACTCGGTGACTTCCTCGCGTTCGCGCTCGCGGGAGATCCGGCCCCAGCGCCTGTGCCGATCGAGCATCGAAATCGTCATGTTCGTGCGCACGCCGAGGTTGGGAAACACCCCGAACCGGGCCCGCTCGCCGGGCACCGTCGCGGCGCCAGCGGCAAGCACGCGCTGTGGCTGACCCGGCTGCAGCCGGCGCCCGGCGATCTCGACCTCGCCGTCGTGCGGGAGCCCGCCGGTCAGCAGCGAGGCGAGCGACTCCCGTCCGGACCCGGTGATGCCCGCCACCCCGACGATCTCACCGGGACGAATGTCAAAGTCCAGCCCGCGGATGCGGCCGCCCTGCAGCTGCCGGACCCGCAGTACCGGGTCCTGTGCGCGCTGGTCCTGTCCGCCCCCGTGGGCGACCGCGTCAGGGACAAGCCCTGAGTGGCCAACGATGAGCTGGGTCAGGCGCCGGTGATCGACCTCTGCCCGGGTGACCGAGGCAGCGACGCGGCCGTCGCGCAGCACGGTGATCCGGTCAGCGATGTCAAGAACTTCGCCTAGGTGGTGGGAGACGAGCAGCACGCCGTGCCCATCGGCACGGAGCCGGCTGACCGCATCTAGCAGACGGCCTACGTCGTCCGATGGCAGCGCCGCCGTAGGCTCGTCGAGCACTAGGAGCAAGCGCCCATGGCCGGTGTCAGACAGTGCCCGGGCGATCGCGACAGCGCTGCGCTCGGTCAGGCTGAGGGAGCCAACTGGAGATCCGGGCTCAGCATCCACACCGACCTGGCGCAGGTAGCCGGCCACCAGCTCGGCGGCAGCGCGCCACCGGATGCGGCCGCCGATGCCAGCCGGGTAGGTGCGGCCCAGCATCATGTTGTCGAGAATGCTGAGCTGCAGCACCAGAGCGAGATCCTGGTGGACGAAACGCAGGCCCGCGGCGCGTGCAGCGCTGGCGCTGCCGAGCTGGAAGGGCCGCCCATCGAGTTCGGCAGCTGCCCCGCCGTCGGGCTGGTGGTACCCGGACAGTACCTTGATCAGCGTTGACTTGCCCGAGCCGTTCTGGCCGACGAGTGCGTGGACCTCTCCGTAAGACAGCGCACGCCGATTGCGATCGATAAGCGGGTCCATTCCGTCGAAGTCCGGGAAGCTGGCCGGGCTGAATGGAACCTGAAGAAGGGCGGCAACGCC
>JBKQTJ010000215.1:0-12268 GCA_052143255.1 Streptosporangiaceae bacterium
CGCGCACGTACCGCGCGTTCTCCAGCGCCAGGTCCCGGTCGGACAGGAACGGCGTGTGGATCCCCTCGGTCATCATGCCGATGAGCAGGATCGACTGGTCCGTCATCAGCCCGCACAGGTTGAAGAAGGCGTCCAGCAGATAGCCGGCGAAGACGTTGCCGGTCATGTGCTTGGTCGGCGGCATGTACTTCAGCGGCGCGTCCGGGAACAGCTCGCGGACCAGCTGCGCGTGCGCGAGCTCGAGCAGGAACGAGTCAGGTACGTCGGGATTAATCTCGAAGGCGTGCCCGAGGCCGAGCTGGCCGTCGGCCAGGCCGGCCTCCTTGCCGAAGAACTCGTTCATCAGCTGGCTGACCACGACCGTGTGCGCGGCATCGACGGCGTCCGCGGTGGTGAGGTAGTTGTCCTCGCCGGTGTTGATGATGATCCCGGCGCGAGCGTGGATCTGCCGGGAGAACCGCTGGTCAATGAAGGTGCGGCGGGGGTTGATGTCGCGGAAGATGATGCCGTACATGCAGTCGTTCAGCATCATGTCCAGTCGCTCCAGGCCGGCCAGCGAGGCGATCTCCGGCATGCACAGCCCGGAGGCGTAGTTAGTGAGCCGGACGTAGCGGCCTAGCTCGCGGCTGGTCTCGTCCAGCGCTGCTCGCATCAGCCGGAAGTTCTCCTGGGTGGCATAGGTGCCTGCGAAGCCTTCGCGGGTTGCGCCCTCGGGCACGTAGTCCAGCAGCGACTGGCCGGTTGAGCGGATCACCGCGATGATGTCGGCGCCCTCCCGGGCGGCCGCCTGCGCCTGCGGGATGTCCTCGTAGATGTCGCCGGTCGCGACGATCAGGTAGATCCATGGCTTGCGCGGCTCAGAGGTTTCCTCGATCAGCTGCTGGCGGCGCGCCCGGTTCGCGTCGATCCTGGCGATCCCGCCCGCGAGCGCGGCCGAAGCAGCCTGCCTGGCCTGCCGCGCGGCCTCGCCCGCCGGAATCCGGAATCGCGCCTTGCCCTGCGCAGCCGCCTCGGCCAGGCTGGCCAGGTCCGGGGAACGGCCGGTCACCAGGGCGTCCCAGGCTGGCAATGCGACACCGTGTTCCAGGCCGGTGCTCTGCCGAACCGCGTCAACGAGCCGGTTCACCCACGGCATGCCGTCGGCGTCCGCGCCGCGCAGGCCTGCCAGCCGCAGCACCGCCCGCTCCACCGACACGGTCGTATGCGTCCTGGCCATCTCCACGATGGGCTGACCTGCCTTGCGCGCAAGCTCCCGTGCCTCGCGGACGATCGCGGGATCCAGGTTCAGCCTGCGGGTTACAGGGGTTTCCATGATTACTCCCGGTCCTGATAAGCACCGTACTCGTTGATCCGGCGCTGGAAGATACCCCGCACACCCGGTTCGGTGCGGATGAGGTCGATGGCCAGCTGCGCGTGACCGGGAACGTACCCGTTGCCAACCAGCATGGTGACATCGGCAGCCACGCCTTCGGCGCCGAGCGCGGCCGCGCTGAACGAGGTCGCCATCGAGAAGAAGATGACCGTCCCGCCCTGGGCGGTCGACAAGATCGCGCCGCCCTCGCAACCGGGCACGTCAACGCAGACGACCGTGACGTCAGCAGGGCCGCCTGCGGAGGTGATCGCGCTGGACACCCCGACCGGATCCCGGGCGTCGGCGATGACGACTTCATCGACGAGGCCGTGCTCGCCGTCGGCAGCGACGGCGTCGCGCAATATCTCCGCCTCGGCCTCGTGCGGCACGACGCCGATGATCAGGCGCGCCCCCGCCTTGCGGGCAGCGGCCGCCGACAGCGAACCGCTCTTGCCCGCGGCGCCGATGATTGCCACCGTGGGGCGGGCGCTGCTGGCAGAACTGACGACGCGATGGGTCAGGGCGGGTGCGCCGCAAACATCCATGACCGACAGCGCGAGCTCGGCAGCCATGTCGCCGGGCAGCCTGGCCGCGATCGAGCGTCCGAACAGGATCGCGTGGCCTTCGCAGGGCACCTGCTCCGACCGGCCATCCCAGCGCTTCAGTCCGTCGGTGATCACCAGCGGGGTGAGGCTGAGGGACACCAGGGTGGCGATCGTGTCGCCCGGCTGCAGTCCGAGCGGCGAATCCGGACCGGCATCCTCGACCACGCCGGTCAGCATGCCGCCAGAGCCGGTCACCGGGTTCTGCATCTTGCCGCGCGTCGCGACTATGTCGAGCACCGCGGCCCGCAGCTTGTCCGGATCGCCAGCGCTGGCCTCGTGCAGTTGACGGAACGACGCGGCATCCAGGTTCAGCCGCTGGACCCGAACCCGGACCTCGTCTGGCCATATCCCGGGGCTGGCGTCGAGCCGCCAGGCTGCCTGCGGCAGCACTCCGGCAGGCTCAAGGACCCGGTGCAGGCCCAGCGGCGAACCGGGCGCACCGGCTGGGATGGCGCCGACCTGGCCCTGGGACGACGGTGATCGGGTCACAGAGAGTCCCTTCTAGTGGGTAATGCACCGGTTAATCGACCGTGCAAGGACAGTGCGAGCTTTCGATAGGATTCGTCGTCTGACACTATACAGACAGCAGGTTCTTGCGTAGCCTGCCGAAACCACAGGCCATCGTCCTGGGTTGAGGCCAGTCATGAGGGGCAGGTGCAGTCAATGATCGACCAGCCGTATGTCTACCGGCACCGGGAGCTGGTTGAGCCAGACTGGCAGCGCCTGCCTGGCTGGGCGGACGTGTCACCGCAGGACTGGGCGTCGGCCCAGTGGCAGCGGGCGCATTGCATCAAGAACATCCGCCAGCTGCGCCAGGTTGTCGGCGGCGGCCTGAGCGAGACCTTCTACGCCGACCTTGAGCGGGACCAGGCTGAACGGGCCACCATGTCCATGCTGGTGCCGCCGCAGATGATCAACACCCTGGTGCCGGGGCTCTCCCCCGCCGATCCCGGTTTCACCGAGGCGTTCTACGCCGACCCGGTGCGCCGGTACATGATCCCGGTGTTCTCCGACCGGCGGGCGGACTGGCCATCGCACCCCGAGGCCTCCCGCGACTCGCTGCATGAGGCGGAGATGTGGGCGGTGGAGGGGCTGACCCACCGGTACCCGACCAAGGTGCTGGCCGAACTGCTGCCGACCTGCCCGCAGTACTGCGGGCACTGCACGCGGATGGACCTGGTCGGCAACCCGACCCCGGTCGTCGACAAGCACAAATTCGAGCTGAGCCGGGACGACCGGCTCGCGGCCATGATGCAGTACCTGCGATCGAACCCGGGCGTCCGCGACGTAGTGGTTTCCGGCGGTGATGTGGCCAACCTTCCCTGGCCGCGGCTCGAGTCGTTCGTCGCCAGCCTGCTGGAGATCCCGAGCATCCGCGATATCCGGCTCGCCACTAAGGCGCTGATGGGCCTGCCCCAGTACTGGCTGACCGACGAGGTGAGGGCGGGCATGGAGCGGCTGGCCACCGCAGCACGCCAGCGCGACGTGAGCATCGCCATCCACACGCACGTGAACTCCGCGCAGTCGGTGACGCCGCTGGTCGCGCGCGCTGCGAAGGCAATGCTGGAGACCGGCATCCGCGACGTCCGCAACCAGGGCGTGCTCCTGCGCGGCACGAACGACAAGGCCGAGCAGCTGCTGGACCTGTGCTTCGCCCTGCTCGACGACGCGAAGATCATGCCTTACTACTTCTACATGTGCGACATGATCCCCAACAGCGAGCACTGGCGGCTGTCGCTGGCCGAGGCGCAGCAGCTGCAGCACGACATCATGGGCTACCTGCCGGGCTTCGCCACGCCGCGGTTCATCTGCGACGTGCCGTACGTCGGCAAGCGATGGGTGCACCAAGTCGCTCGTTACGATCGCGAGTTCGGTATCTCGTACTGGACCAAGAATTACCGGACCGGCGTGGAGATGGGTGACCCGCTGGCCCTGGAACGTGAGTACGAGTACTACGACCCGATCCACCTGCTGCCGGAGGCCGGCCAGGAATACTGGCGGTCCCGGATTGCCGAGCCGGTCCCGGTCGCGCCTGAGCCGGTGGCAGCGGGTCGTTAGCGCCGCCGGCTGCTCGCCACGCCGACCATGACGGTGTACTGACAGCACTGCAGGCCGGACCCGCGAACCTTGCCGGTGGCCGGCTGGTAGGCCCACAGCGTGCCGTGGCTCTGGTACTGCAGCCATGCCCCGCTCGCGGACCATACCGTTCTTGCTTGCAGCAAAGCGCCCGACGACGGGACTGCGGCGGCCCGGACCGGGCGGCCGGACAGCCGCAGCACGTACAGCCGGACGCGCCCCGCCGCCAGCGGACGCTCGGCCGCGTAGGCGGCGATCATCCGGTACCGGTCTGAGATCGCGCTGACAGTGAAGAAACCGTTCGGCACCCATCCCGCAGTGCCAGCGGGCACGCCGAAGGAACGCACCCGGCCGGTGACCACGTCCAGCACCCGCAGCATCTGGCAGGCGCTGAAGCCCGCCGTGGGCATGGCGCTGGCGCGGCTGGTTGCCTCGTCCCGGCAGCCGGTCGCGTAGGCCACGAAGCGGCTGGTGACATCGATGCCGTAGGGCCAGCTCGGCGCGTCCGGCAGCGGCCTCGGTGCAGCGCCAGGACTCCACAGCGCCAGCCGGCCCGACGGCTCCTGGAGGAGCAGGCCGTCGTCGGTCCCGGCAACCAGCCCGGTGCCGCGGGGCGGCGTCACCGGCGGGCCAATCCGCCCGCTCGCAACCGCGGCCGATCGCGTTCTCGAGCCAGACGTGGCCCGGCGCTGCGGCAGGCGCGAAGAACGGGGTGGCAGCCAGAACCCCCGGCTGGCCGGTCAGGCCGGCCCTGATAGCGGTCGTGCCGTTGCCGACATAGACGAGGTAGCCGCCGACCTGGATCAGCAATGGCTGGTAGTCGCCAGCGCTTATGCCCGGTCGCTGGCTCTGCGTCAGGGTGCCGGCCGCCAGGTCGTCCACGTCAGGAATGCTGTGAGCACGCCAGCACCTTCAGCATGTCTCCACTGCAGAGTCCGGCATCCACAGCTCGGGGTGGTGTGCCGCGACCCGCTCGCGGACGCGGGCGAGCGCTTCCGGCCCAGGCATGGCCGGCAGCTTCCGGCCGTCCCGGAGCCGGAGCGCGACCTCGTTTGCGCCCGCCTCGGCCCGGCCGATGATCGCCTGATAAGGAACCATCCGGTGGGCCCGGATGCGCGCACCGAGGCTGCCGTGCCCGGGTCCGGCTAGCTCAGCGCGCAGGCCGTGCTCGATTGCCTGCCTCACGACGCCGTCGGCCTGCGGCAGCTCGGCGTCGGTGATCGGCAGCGCGACCAGTTGGACGGGCGCGAGCCATGGCGGGAACGCGCCGCCGTGGATGTCGATCAGGTGGGCAACCGCCCGCTCCACGCTGCCGATCACGCTGCGGTGCACCATGACCGGCCGGTGCCTGCCGCCGTCAGCGCCGACGTACTCAAGGCCGAATCGCTCGGGCTGATAGAAGTCGACCTGGACGGTGGACAGGCTTGCCTCCCGCTCGGCGCTGTCTACCACCTGCACGTCTATCTTCGGCCCGTAGAACGCGGCTTCGCCTTCCTCTGCCTCGAACTCGACGCCGGCGCTGATCAGTACCTCGGTCAGGATGCCGGCCGCCTTGTCCCACATCTGCTGGCTGCCGACGTACTTGCCCGAGCGGCCGCCCAGCGACAGACGGTAGCGGGCGGGCTCGATGCCGAGGGCGCGGTAGGCCTGCCTGATGAGTCCGAGCGCGGCCGCTGCCTCGCTCGCCACCTGGTCCAGCGAGCAGAAGATGTGGGCGTCGTTGAGCTGCATCGCCCGGACCCTGGTCAGGCCGCCCAGCACGCCGGACAGCTCAGCGCGGTACTGGCCGCCAAGCTCGGCCATCCGCAGCGGCAGGTCCCGGTAGCTGCGGGCGCTGGAGGCGTAGATGAGAGCGTGGTGCGGGCAGATGCTCGGCCGCAGCACGACCTGCTCGGCGCCAGGCCCAGAGCCGACAGTCATCGCTGGGTACATGCCGTCCTGGTAGTGCTCCCAGTGCCCGGAAATCTCGTACAACTCGCGCTTGCCAAGCACCGGCGAGTAAACGTGCTGGTAACCGGCCTTGCGCTCCAGTTCCCGCACGTACTCCTCCAGGGCATGCCGGATGGCGGCGCCGGCCGGCAGCCAGTACGGCAGCCCCGCGCCGATAAGGGGGTTGGTGTCGAACAGTTCAAGCTCGCGGCCGAGCTTTCGGTGGTCGTACATGACGGTCTCCTCGCAGGACAGGGCGAGTGAGCACCGGAACGCCAGAAGCCCCGGGGCGCTCGCCCCGGGGCTTCTCGACTAAGACAACTGTCAGCGCGCCGGGACGTACTCCGGCGTCGTCGTCACAACTGCGCGCTGCATGGCTAACAGGTTAGCAGAGTCAGGCTGGCTCGCTCTTGTCCTCGATCTCCCACAGGTGATCAAGGACGTGCCATCCGATCCGCCGTACCGCGTAGCGGACCGGCCACCCGGTCGGCGGCATCTGCAAACTGGCGGGCACGCGCAGCGCCCCGGCTATCCGCTGCCGTAGTGCAACCTGGCCGGCCTCAGCCGTTTTATCCCTGGCCAGTCCCATCTTCCGGGCATACACGGCCTCAGCCTCCAGCACGTGCTGGACGATCTGGTCGGTGTCGCGGCCGCCACCTCGCGGGCCCTTGCGCAGCACCGGAGGTGCCGCTCGCGCTCCCTCATCGAAGGCCTGCCACGACGCTTCCAGCAGCAACGCCAGCCGCGCGCCGGCCTCGCCTGACAGCGGCTTGTGCTCGGCGGCCGCTATCTCGCCCAGCGCGCCGAAGTCCGCGTTCTTGGCCACCCCGGGGTACCGCTCGACCACGGCCAGCTCGCCCGCTGGCGGTGCCGTTCCAGCCAGCCCGACAATCGCCAGGTACCTGGGCAGGTAGTCGGCCAGTGCCTGCACAGCCAGCTCTTCGGTCTTGCCGCTGCGCGCCCAGCCAGGCCAGTCAAGCGCGGATGCGAAGACCTGCTTGCGCCCGGACTCGATGAAGACGGCGATCAGATCGTGCCCGCTGCTGCCCATGTCTGCCGATAGCGCCGGGCTACTCGGAACTCGAGCCGACGTGATTGCCGCGGCTAGCCGTCGCTTCATCAGGGCCGCCCGGCTGTTCCCGGTCGCTTGCCGTGGCGGGGTCCGCGGGCCGCTCAGTGCCCTCGGACGGGTCGGCAGCGATGGCTGCCTGCGCTGGCACAGGGCGCCGCTGAGCCCAGCTAAACCACCCCAGGCCGATCAGGGTCAGCACCAGGGCCACATAAAAATTCAGCCTGAGCCCAAGGAAGTGCTCGGAGGAGTCGATCCGTATCGTCTCCTCGAAGATGCGGTAAGCGGAGTACCCGGCCACGTAGAGCGCGAAAAGCCCCCAGGGCTTGATCCGCCGGTGATGGCCGAGCCATACCAGCGCCGCTGCCAAGGCCAGGTCAAAGATCAGCTCATACAGGAAGGACGGCTGGAACGTTGCGTAGCCCAGGTAGCCGGCCGGCCGGTGGGCTGGCGATATCTCCAGCGCCCACGGCAGCGTGCTCGGCTTGCCGAATAGTTCCTGGTTGAAGTAGTTGCCGATCCTGCCGACTGCCTGCGCGACCAGCAGGGCCGGGGCCACCGCATTGGCAAACAGCCCGGCGTCGGCCCGAGCCCGCCGGACCCGCCAGATGCCTGCAGCCGCACCCGCTGCCACGCCGCCCCAGATGCCAAGCCCGCCCGACCATACGGCGAAAATTCCCCACCAGTGGTGCGGGATGTCCGCCGGCGTTGTGATGTCGAAGTAGATCCGTCCGCCGATGATGCCCGCCGGCACGGCCCAGAGCGCGACGTCGCCGACCAGGTCCGGATTGCCGCCGATCGCCCGCCAACGGCGCCTGGTGATGATCACGGCAAGCGTGATGCCCACCACGTACATCAGGCCGTAGACATGAATGAACAGCGGCCCGAGGTGGAACCCGTTACTGGACGGGCTCGGGATGAAGCTCAGCGGCATGGAACGAGAGTATGCCCACCCGCGCGGGCCCGCGCCCTGGCGCACCCGCAAACCCCGCGAAACCGGTCCAGTGCAGTCGTCAGCCATGCGCGAAGATATGCGTGATATGTGCTTTACGTGCCGTCTCAGTGACGGGCGGCCCGGGCTACGCCGTCAGCTTGGCTGGAATCTGCATTCCGCTAGCATCGCCGGTATGACACGTCGCAGCGAGCTGGTCAGCGAAGAGTTGCAGGAATACCTGGCAGCGCATAGCGCCGCCGCTGACCTGGTGCTCGCCGAGCTTGCCGCCGAGACGGCCAGCCGGTTCCCCGATGACGCAGGCATGCAGATCGGCCCGGAACAGGGCACCTTCATGACGCTGCTGACCCAGTTCATCGGCGCCAGCAGGGCGCTGGAAATCGGGACGTTCACCGGCTACTCGGCTATCTGCGTTGCCCGTGGCCTAGCTGGCGGCGGCAGGCTTACCTGCTGCGATGTCAGCGAGGAATGGACCTCCGTGGCCCGCAAGTACTGGCAGCGGGCTGGCGTGGCCGACCGGATCGACCTGCAGTTGCGCCCTGCGCTCGAGACGCTCCGGGCGCTGCCGCCGACCGAGGCGTTCGACATCGCGTTCATCGACGCCGACAAAACCGGTTACCTGCGCTACTGGGAGGAAGTCGTACCGCGGATGCGGCCGGGCGGCGCGATCCTCGTGGACAACACGGTGTCGCACGGCCGAGTGATCGACCCGAACAGCCAGGACGCCAATGTCCAGGCCATCCGGGCGTTCAACGACCATGCGGCAGCCGACGACCGGGTCGTGCTGGTGCTGCTGCCGATCGGCGACGGGCTGACCCTCGCTCGCAAGAATTAGCGGCGGTGCTGCCGTCCGCCGGTGCTAGCTGCCGCTGCCCGCGTCCGGGCGGCTGTTGCCGGTGAGGGTCTGGTCTGGCTCGATCTCGATGCGCTCGCGCCGGACCTCGCTGGCTATGGTCTTATCCTCCTCGACGCGCCGGGCGACGAGCCGCACTCGCTCGACCGGAACAACTTCCTTGCGGAGCACCGCGCGCTCTTCGTGCAGGATGATCTCCTGCTCGCCCTCCTGCAGTCCGCCGGTGATGCGCTCGTCCGCGGCGATCGGAATGCGCTCTATGTCGTACTCCTCGTGGAATACGTGGACTGCCTGCTGAATCGGCTCGACGTCGACGTACTTGTGCAGCCGGACGCGACCGGTCTCGAGCGTCTCCGTGCCGACCTGAACTTGCTCCTCCTGACGGACGAGCCAATCCTGGTCAGTCATGGTGTCGCCGGTCATCTTGCGCGGCTGCGGCTGGGCGGGCACGTTCAGGCCGTAGTAGCGGCTGAGCTCTTCTGCCTGCGCGGCGGACATGTGCTGGCCAGCATCGATGTTCGGACCACCCATGACCTTCTGGCTGTCGAACGGCACTTGCAGGCCCTCGGCAGTGACTTGGCTGCTGCCCAGCGGCACGAAGCGGCCCGTCTTGCCCGAGCGCACGCGCGCCCAGGCAGGTGTCCCGTCCACGTCGTCCCGGAATACCTGCTCAACGGTGCCTACGACCTTGCCGTCGGCGCCCATTACTCGTGCGCCAAGGAGTTCTTCGGCCTGCGTCGTCATGGTGACATCTCCCCCCGAGTCTCCATCACCGGACACGCGCATCGGCCACCGAAGCGGCCCATGCTCGCCTACCAACAGTAATCTACCCACTACCGCCCGTTCGAACGTGCGGCGGTCGCAGCATGAGCGCGTCAAGGTGTGAGCAGAGTGTCACGCTAGGACCGTGGTGTCGCTAGCATGTCCCGCTATGGCGGCATTGTTCAGCCGGATCATTCCGATCTTGTTCGTCGGAGATTTGCAGGCCGAACGCGATTTCTACGTCGGGCTCGGTTTCCACGTCACCTACGAGGGCCCCGAGTACCCGTACTTCCTCGCGCTCGGCCACGGCAAGGTCGAATTCGGCATCGAATGGCGGCAGGACTTTTCTCCGGCCGCCCCAGACAGGGTGCTGACCTGGCAGTTCGGTGTCAGCGACCTGGAGATGGCGAAGAAGCGGCTGTCCGAGGCGGGCGTCCGGTATCGCGAGGAACTCATGGCGCCCAGCCCGGACTGGCAATACCGGGTGCTGCACGCCAGGACGCCTAACGGCTACCACCTGCTGCTCGAAGAGGGCAGCGAATAACCGCGCTCCGCGATTCCCCGGTCCCGCCTGGTCAGCATCAACGTAACTAGTGGTCAGTAAGAGCGTTTGCTTTAGTCTTCGCGCTGGTGCGCAGCGACTCCGGCTAGCGGCTAGCCCGATCCGGGAGCCGACAGCACCATAGGACTGCCCTGCGCGGGCGCGAACGTGCGCAACGGCCCGGCGCCGGTCCAGAATCCGAGCTGGTAATAGCCGTCGTAGGGACTGACCGCCAGCACCCACAGCAGCCCCTGCCGATCCCACGAGCCGACTAGCTGGATGGCCTGTGTTGTGGGGGACGAGGGACGACGCAACAGCTTGCCAGGGATCATGCGCAGCGTCCGGGTCGCGGTGTCGGCGACGAACAAGTCCTCCGCGGTGACGTTACCCGAGGAGTCGACGCGGTCAAGCGGGAGCACGAGCCGCTGGCCCGATGGGTCGAAGCTGGCCGGCGGCGGCGGGTATGTCTCTGACGGCGGTACCCAGTTCCGCGGCACCGGCACGACAGCATCGGTGCCGGTGGTCAGGTCGGTGACATGCAGCGCATTGGCGGCCGACTGCCAGACCAGCAGGTCGCGCCCCGCCGCCACGAAACCCGCGTCCGCGGGCAGGTTCAGGGGGATCGGCCGGCCGGTCGCGCCGTTCCACAGCTGCAGCTGCCCGCTAGCCAGGTTCTGCGTCAGCGGCCCGGATTCGGTCGCGGCAACCAGCCCGAGCGGCAACTGAAGCACCGGGCTGACCCGGCGGCCGGCCAGATTGACAGCCCAGGTCGGGCTCCTGAAATTCGCTGGCACTCCCTCTCCGTTGTGCAAGGCCTGGATGGCGGTTTGCACCCAGACGTGCTGCCCGCCGGGTGCCACCGCGATCATCGTTGCCCGGGCGATAACCCGGGCAGGAGCGTTCGCGTCGGGAATGGAGACCACGCGGCCGACCGCGCCATAGGTGATGCCGGTCGAGATGTCGCTGATATGCGCGACTACGCCGCCGGGAACTGCGGCGAGCTGGTCGACCTCGGCGCCGTGGCCGTGCGGCAGGAGCGGGCTGAGCCCGTTGAACACCAACCCGGCGGCGACGGTCCGCGGCTGGCGGCCGACCCGATAGAAATTCTCACCACCGAGGAACAGGTCGGTGTGGGCGCCGTGAGCCCGGACGCCACCCAGCAAGGGCAGCAGCGGCTGGGCGGACCGCAACGGCGCGCTCACCACGCGCCGGGGATGTCCGCGGTTTGTGACCAGCACGACAGCGGTCACCGCCACGGCGGCGACCAAAACAACCACCCAGGCCGGCCTCCCAAGCCAGCCGCGCCAGGGCGGCCAACCGTGCCCCCAGCGGTTGGGCTCCCGGCCCGCTCCGGAGCTGATCGTGTCCACCGGCTCCTAGTGTGCCCCTCCGAATCCGGCCGCGCCAGCCGCCCGGCCACCAGCGATGCGGACGGACGGCGGGCGAGAATCCTGGCAGCATTGAACGCGCGAAGACTAAAGCAAACGCTCTTACAGACCACTAGATAGGTCTCCCGCCCTTTGTCGGTCCGGGGGGAGCGCGGGAGTTCGGCGTCTGCCTATTTGATCTGTGGTGGCGGGTGCGGGAGCCTGCGGCGCGTGCCTGATGTTGCCGAGCCTGGTGATGCTGCTCGGCTGCTTGAGCTGAACGCGCGGCTGCGGGAGCTAGCGGCTGAGCGGGACGCGGAGATCGCGGTGCCTCGGGGGCAGGTAGCCGAGCTGGAGCGCTGCGGGCGGAGGGCGCTGAGCTGCGGCAGCGGGCGGCGGGGCTGGAGTCGAAGAGCGCGGACCTGGCAGCCGGAGTGGGGCTGAACTAGCAGAACAGCTCCAGGCCCCCGTCGTCGGACGGGCTGGGGAAGCCGTCGCCGCAGGGCCTGAGGCCGGCCGCAACCGCGAAGTCGCCTGGCGTGGCGCGCATCGGCGCGTTGCCTTAGGGTTCGGGCATGGCGGACCCACAATCCAGCAGAGGCGGCCAGAGCAATCTGCCTGCCGCCGTCGCGGGCCAGGAACTCCGCGCATCACACGCGGACCGGGATCAGGTGGTGGAACTGCTGCGGGTAGCCGCCGGGGACGGCCGGCTCTCCGCGGAAGAACTGGACGACCGCCTGGAGCGCGCGCTGACCGCCAGGAC
>JBKQTJ010000216.1:0-2533 GCA_052143255.1 Streptosporangiaceae bacterium
AAACCAGCGCAGGCGAGTCCGCATCGCCTGCACCCGCGGCCGCCGGCGCAAATCACGCACCGCAACCAGCAACAGAACACACGCGGTAACCGGACCGAAACCCCGTCCCGGTTAACTTCGAAGAGCCCTATACCTCGGATGGACATGCTGCGGCGGGCACGCCGGACTCGGCGTTCGGCGTACCGTTCCGCCTCCCAGCAGAAATTATCCAACGGGGCAAACGTTGCCGGTCGCGGCACTAGTTAGGCGGTATCCTGGTTCTATCTAGCAGATATATACAATGATGCCATACGGACATAGCTGTGTTTAGGTGGTGGAGATGCAGTACACCGCAGACCTAGCTGATCCTCTTCTAGACGTCCGTGACGTCGTTGAGAGCTTCCGGAGCTACCACGTCACCCCGCCAGACTGGGATGATACTCTCCGTCAGGCCATCGCCGCGTTGAGTCGACTTCAAGCCTTGGCTCAGGTCAATGTTCTTCCTGCAGGGTTGTTGCGCGACCTGGACCTGTTGCTGACTGATGGTCTCGATAGATCCCCCCAAGTTGTAGATAAGGTCGCAACGCAGGTAGCTAATGTTCTGGAAGAAACGACGATTCCTGGGCCGACCCCAGAGGATGACGACTGGTCCTTCGGAGAGGCTAGCGCCTCGCCTAGCGGCCCGCGCTCGAGAACTCGGAACCACCGCCTTCGTCGATCTGCTGAGTGAGGTCCCCGAGGCTGAGCAAGAGCGGGCCAACAAGGAGGCATCCGAGCTGTCCAGCCGTGGTGTTGCCGCGGTGCTGCTTGGGTCATCGGAATACCCCCGCCTCATGAGCAGTGCACATACGGCGCCACCTTTCCTGTTCTATATGGGAGCCGCGGACCTGTTGACTGCTCGTGGTATTGGAATGTGCGGTTCACGGAGTGCCTCGGACGAGGGCTTGCACGCAGCAGCTGCCTGCGCTGAGGTAGCGACTCAGCAGGGTCTGGCAGTTGTCTCTGGATATGCTCGTGGCGTCGATATGACAACTCACGTATCAGCTCTATCTTCCGGTGGACGCACCGTAATCGTTCTCCCTGAAGGGATAAATCATTTCCGCGTGAAGCGCGGCCCCATGGCCGACGTATGGGATGAAGAGCGCGTGCTTGTCGTATCGCAATTTTCACCCAGCAGGCCATGGAACGCAGGCAGCGCCATGGCTAGAAACAATGTGATAATTAGTCTTTCGCTCGCACTGGTCGTAGTCGAGGCTAGTGACAAGGGCGGCACCCTTGCGGCTGGCACTAAGGCGCTTCGGCTGAACAAACCTGTATTTACGCTAGAGTTTGCTATGAATCCGCGCGGCAACGCAGAGTTGGTACGCCATGGGGCTATTTCAATCCGCAACCGTGCAGAACTGCGTGCGGGGCTTATAGAAGTGGCCAAGAACCCCCAGGGAAACCAGCTCTCAATGATATAGAGATATCAATAATGGTGGCACTCCACTCCAAGCTCAGTCGCCGCCCTCACCTGCCTGATGAGCATCAGGTTCGTGTCCTGGAACGCCTGCTCCCCTGATGCCGGTGGCCTCCGGAGCGGGGCTGGCGTCCGGGCTGGGCGTGTGGCCGGTAAGTACTGCGATCGAGGCGGTGATGCCTGTGTCCCTGTCGCCGACGAGTTCCCACGCCCGTGCGATTCCGACCAACAGCGACGCGACCAGGGCGTAGCTGATCCACTGCACGGGCGTGCTGCGGCGAGGGTCGGCGATGAGGGTGATGCCGCTGGCAAGCTCGGTGCCGAAGATCAGCAGAAGCAGGATGATCAGGTCGAGCTGCTGCCGCTCCTGGCGCAGCGTCGACCGGCTGGACCGGATGGACCGTATCCCCGCGGCGGTGAACAGGATGCCGATAATCCCAGCACGACAGCTGGAATCCCGACATTGGTCCCGGGCACGAGCCCGAAGAGCGAGACCGCCAGCGCATTAGAGAACGCGATCATGGCGGCGGCTGCCCGGACCTGCTGAATGACATTCAGGCCGGAGCCCGTGCCCCGGCGCGGCACCACAGACACGGCAACGAACAGCAGGCCCGCCAGCGTAGCCGCAGACCCGGCAATCGCCGCGAAAAGATCCCGGTAGGTTCCGAGCACCACCAGGTCAACATACCCGCGAAACCGGCGGCCGTGCAGCGGTGCCTTCCTGCCCGGTTCCCGGATAGGTGCCAGTCAACGCCGGGGCCGCGGCGGGGGGTCAACATGGAGCACCCCCAGCGCGCCAGCGTGAGAACGAACGACGTGGGGCCCGTGAACGCCGGACGTCGTCCCTGTGTCTCGGTGTGGAGCTCCAGGTCGTTCGCGTTCACGATCGTGACAGCGCCTAGGTCCAACGGATCGCCCGGTTTGGCCTCAGGTGATGCTCGACGGTTTCTAGGGTGGTGTGCCCCCGAACGTCGTCTGATCGGCGGGGCCGATGCCCGCCGCGGTGGCCAGGACGCTCCAGAATGCGGGTGAGAGGGCGGTCCAGCGAACCGGGCCCAGGCCAGTCACCTGCTGACAGCCGGTTGCATCGACAGT
>JBKQTJ010000217.1:0-5774 GCA_052143255.1 Streptosporangiaceae bacterium
ATCTCGACGGCCTCGGTAAGCGTCTCACCCGTCTCAGCAGCCAGCTCCCTGGCAAGGCGGTCAGCCTCGTCGCTCTTGATGCTCAACGCCATAGAAGAATTATAGACTGTATAGCAGACTTCTGCTACGTACTGCTACGCCAATGCAGCTGAGCCGTCAGGGACATGGTGGATGCCTGCTCCACGGACCGAGTCGCATATGCGCGGTACCCGGCCTAGGGCCCGATTGTGGCAGTGCCCATGATGGCTGGGCTTACGAACTTTGGGACTTTTGGCAACGCAGTGTGCTCGACGCGCGTCACCGTGAATCCCGCTTCCTGGATGGACTTAAGTGTCGGGCGGTTGCAGTCACAGCAGACGACTAGCCGGTTGAGCCAGTTAATCCGGTCCTGCAGACGGGCTGTGCTGGGATCGTCGGACCGGACATGCTCGATGAATAGCAGGCGGCCACCGGGTCGCAGCACCCGCCGCAGCTCCCGAATCGCCCTCGGCTGATCGTCGACACCGCAGAGCACTAGCGTGGAGACCGCGACGTCGAAGGTGTTGTCATCGAATGGGAGGTCTTCGGCCGGTGCTCGCAGGACCTTGGCGGCCGGTGCGTGCTCGCGGGCATTGCGCTGCAGGCGTCGCAGCATCGGAGGCTCGGGCTCGGTCAGAGTCAGTGATGCAACGGCTGCACCGTAGAACGGCAGGTTCAATCCGGTACCGCCGCCGATCTCAATGACGTCACCACCAGCTCCGGCGAGCAAGCCCTGGCGCGAGGCACGCAGGCCCGCGTTCTCGGTCTTGGCGAGCTGGCGGTCGTATGTCATGGCGAAGAACTTGGTCCGCAGAGTCATGGCTGCCTCATTTCGTTGTCCGTAGGACCGCGGTTGACGCGAACGTAGCGAGAGGGCAGGGCCGAGCGCATGAGGTGAACGCCCCATCTGCGTGCCGCCCGTTTGCGGCCGTGAGTGCTGCGCTAACGGCAGGTGCGGCTGACCTGAGCCGGGTTAGGCTCTGTAAATGCGGAGCGGCAACGGCTCTACCCGGGTTCGGCTAGCCGAGCTCGTTGCAGCGCTGTCGCTTGGTGTGGACCTGGGGTTCGGCCAGCCGATGGAACACGTCCTCCGCCAGTGCCTGATCGCGCTGCGGCTGGCTGACCACGCGGGGCTCGAAGAGTCGGACCGGGCGGCGGTCTACTACACGGCATTGCTGGTGAATGTCGGATGTCACGCCGATGCGCATGAGCAAGCGAAGTGGTTCGGCGATGATATCGCTCTGAAATCGGGTAAATACACTTATGAACTCGGCAGCGTGCGCGGGACGCTAGCTAGTATGCGGCTGATCGGCGCCGGTAACCCGCCGCTGCACAGGTTCCGCGTCGGACTCGAGTTCGCCCTATCCGGGCGTCGTCAGCTGGACGGGATGATCTCTCAGCACGCGAAGCTGGCCCAGACCCTGGCTGAGCAACTTGATCTGCCGGTCTCGGTCCGCGAAGCCGTCGGTGCAGCGTACGAGCAATGGGACGGACGCGGCTGGCCAGGGGTCCTGAAGGCCGACGCAGTGCCGAAGGCGGCAAGGATCGCGCAGCTCGCGGAGTTCATCGAAGTAGCTCACCGCGTCGGCGGGACTGAGAGCGCGACGGCGCTGGCCCGCAGGCGAGCAGGCAAACAATTCGATCCGGCGCTGGCGGCACTCATATGCGCACGGGCTCCGGAAATACTCGACGGCCTCGAAATGGCTCCGGCATGGCAAACTGTGATCGCTTCCGAGCCGGCGCTTGCCATCGATCTATCGCCGCCGCAACTTGATAGAGCACTCGCGGCCATAGCGAACTTCGTGGACCTCAAGTCGCCGTTCACTCTGGGCCACTCGGTCGCGGTGGCGGACCTGGCAGCGGATGCCGGATCCAGGCTTGGGCTGCCGGGTGAAGAAGTGGTCATGCTGCGCCGAGCCAGCCTGGTGCACGGTTACGGCCGGCTGGGCGTGTCGAACTCGATCTGGGACAAGGCTGGGCCGCTCAGCGCGGGCGAATGGGAGCGCGTCCGCATGTATCCGTACCTCACTGAGCGCATGCTGCATCAGTCCGCAGTGCTGGCCCCGCTCGGCGAGATCGCAATGCAGCACCGCGAACGCCTGGACGGAAGCGGGTACCCGCGAGGGCTTTCGGGCGGCGCGATCTCCAGGCCTGCCAGAGTGCTCGGGGCAGCCGACGCTTACCAGTCCATGCGCGAGCCCCGGCCGCACCGGCCCGCCCGCTCGGCCGAGGAGGCGGCCGGGCAGATGCGCGCCGAGGTCCGGGCCGGCCGCCTGGACGGCGCGGCCGTTGACGCAGTGCTGGAGGCGGCTGGCCATCGGGTGCCGCGCCGCAGGGAAGGGCTCTCGGGCCTTACTGCCCGCGAGGTGGAAGTGCTCATCCTGCTCGCCCGCGGCATGTCGAACAAGCAGATCGCTGAGCGGCTGGTGATCACACCGAAGACGACGGGCAACCACATCGAGCACATCTACGCCAAGATCGATGCTTCCAGCAGGGCAGGCGCCGCGATGTTCGCGGTGCAGCACGGGTTGATGCCCGAAGGGGCGATCGCCATAGCTGCGACCTCCTGACCGCTCATCAGACCGGGGGTTCCGAGGAGTCTATTTCCGGGCCTCCCACGATGAGGGGAACGCCTCATGACCACTTCGCCGCGCTGGACATACCGTCCTGGCATAACCGTGATCACCGGTCAAGAGGAGATGAACCAGATGCCAAAGGTGTCAAGGGACAGTGCCAGGCAGGTTAATGACTTCGGCGTGGCGGAGGACAGGAGCGAGGAACTAGGCGGCTAGACGGTCAATTTCGTGTCCATCCGGCAGGACCACGATCTCGCCGCCGCGCTCGCCGGGCTTCCAGGAGGCCAATGCCCATGCCCGTATTGGGGCTACTTGGTCAAGGGCCAGCTGACAGTTCGCTACGGCGACCAAGAAGAGGTCATAGGAGCGGTGAGACGTATTACATGCGGCCCGGGCACGTGCCAGCGGCGACCGCGGGAAGCGAATTCTTGCGGTTCAGCCCGTCCGACCAGCTGCAGGCAGTTCAGGCTGCCACGATCCGCGGCAGTCAGCAGATGCAGGGCGGCTGATTCGTCTTGCGCCATGGGGGCACTGACAGAGCCATGGTGGATGCTTGCTCCGACGGGTCCGAAGTTAGGGAGGCATCCGATGGCGGTGCGGTTCCAGCTGGTCATCGACTGCGCCGATGCAGACGCGATGGCCCGGTTCTGGGCAGCGGCTCTGAACTACGAGTTCGCGCCGGTCCCGGAGGGCTTCGCAACCTGGGACGACTACTGGCGAGACGTCGGCGTCAGCGAGGAGGACCTCGGCATCGGCGAGGACTTGATCGTCGATCCTGACGGCTCCGGGCCGCGCATCTGGTTCCAGCGAGTACCCGAGGACGACTAGACAGTCTCAAAAACCAGGCCCCACCGCGAAAGGCAGCATCCGGAGTCCGCGCTGACGTGGTCAGGGGAACCAACCGAATTACGCTGTTGCCGGTCTCCAGCACCGTCATACCGCGAATGTCTTGCCAAAGTCGGCGTTCCCGGGGCACGCTCGGGGTCTGGCGCGGCTTTGGTGTTCTGGGCGGTGCTGAAGTGGAGGTCGGAATGCGGAGAATCTATCGAAGCCGCCGACTCGGAGGCTTAACGGTTCTGGTTGTCGCTGCAGCAGTGTCTCTCGCGACGCAGGGACTGGTGGCGTCGGCTTCGACGACGAGCTCGGGGGACGGGACCGCTGCGTTCGGCAGGTACGGCGAGCTCGACTGCAACGGACTCAGCCCGATCCAGAAGCCGCTGCGGCCGACGATGGACTGCGCCGACCCGCGTGGGTCCTGGGGCGGCAGGTTCTACGAAAACGGTCACTACATCGGGCACGACGAGCCGTCGGTTCGGTATCTCTCCCACCGCGCGGGGTCAGGAAACGACGTCTCTTTCACCGAGACCCTGCCGACTGACCCGTCCGCGAAGCCGACTGTGCGCAACCCTGGCAAGGACGTGACGCACTGGTTCGAGCTGTCACTCGCGCCGTGGTTCTCCATGGACGTCTGCGACCCCGACTCTGCCCCGCTGCTGCCGTGCACGCCGTTGTCGGATGCCAACGCCCCGGACGGGAGCTACCCGGGCGCCGGAGCGGCCTTCGTCGAGCTGCAGTTCTACCCGCCCGGCTTCGCTCCGTTCGCCGACAACACCAGCTGCGACAACACCCACTGGTGCTCGGCGCTCAACATCGACAGCCTCGAGTGCACCGGCAACGGGTCAGGGCCCTGCAACCCCAACTGCGTCGAGCCGGTCAACTTCGCCTTCATCCAGACGAACGGGGTGCCCACCGGGCCGCCGAGCCCCCAGAAGAGCAACCTGAAGACCTTCACGCCGAATGCGCAGACGCTGCTGATGAAGCCGGGTGACGCGATCACAGTGCAGATGTTCGATGCCGTCGTGCCTGGCGGGCATGCGCTGGAGGCCAAGGAAACAGACCTGACAACCGGCCAGAGTGGTTTCATGATCGCCTCGGCAAAGGACGGGTTCATGACCACCAACCCGTTCACCTGCGCGGGCACACCGTTCAATTTCGAGCCCGAGTACTCAACCGCCCGGCCGCAGAACATCATCCCGTGGGGCATCGGGCCCTACATGATCAACTCTGAGTTCGAGATCGGGCACTTCGAGGCCTGCAACCAGGTTCGCGGGCGTCAGAAGCTGACTATCGGGAAGTTCAAGGACACCTACTACACCCAGTGCCTCGGCCCGTACGAGAAGCCGAAGGACTCCGGCAATCCGTTCGAGCCCGATGACTCGCCGTGCTACAAGGCCGGGGACACCCACGGCGGCACCGCGCCGCCTAACCTGGTGACCGGGTGTGACGTCTTCTTCGACGCGATCGGCGACCTCGACTACGACGGCAGCCCGTACTATCCGGACTGGCCGGACTCGACCACCGCAGGCACCTTCCCGTCGCCGTTCCTGCAACAGCAGCCAACGACTGTCGGCGGAGCCAGCTACTCGCATATCCAGTTCATGACAGACTCCAGCGCCACTCAGTTGAACACCAACTGCAATCTCGTCACCGGCACCGGGTGCGTTCTGCCGCCGAAGGGACCAGGCCACTTCTATCCGTTCTGGACGCTGGCCGCTGTCGGAGGGCAGTGCGTCTGGGAGTTCGGCAACATGAGTAACGGCAACAGCTTTGGCCAGGACGCGCAATACGGCTCCGTGGGGCCGGACACCATCGGGGCCTTTGCCGGGCCGATCCTGCGGAACCCGAGGTGCTCGGACACGGAACGGTGAACTCAAACGGGCGATAGCCACGCTGGCCGCCGGCCTCGTGGAGCCAGTCGGCTGTAGCTATCCCGATCCGGTGGCGCTGCTGGTATTCATCCCAATGCCCGAGGGCAACTGGACAGTCTCAAGAACCGGGGCCAACCGCTACCTCCGTCGCCGTGCTATTCCGGCAGGCAACGCGAGTCCTTCAGACATATCTAAGGAGCGCCGCCGTGGGTAGCGCCCGGCCGGGGCAAGCTTTACCAGGCACCCGGCGTTGGGGCGTGACCTTGTCACCTCGGCTCCTGCTCCGGTTGGACTTGGGCCGCGCCCGTCGCAGGCCCGGGTCGCACCACACCGATATCCGTAGCAGCGAAGTCGTCGCCGGTGCACAGCACCGGGTGCCCGGTCTGCTCCGCGAGTGCGTAAGTGAAGCAGTCGCCGAAATTTAGCCCAGCCGGATGCCGCTCCTTGCCGTACCGCCGCCAGCCACTCATGG
>JBKQTJ010000218.1:0-2725 GCA_052143255.1 Streptosporangiaceae bacterium
CCCCGAGGCCGTCCCCGGCGACCTGCTCGCCATGATCCTCAACCGCCTCACCGTCCCGCCGGCAACAACCCAGACCCGCCAGGGCCACCAGGCAGGCAGCAAGGCCGGCCCGCACCCTCCATAACCGGATGTCCGGCACCATGGGGTACCCGCCATCGGGGCCATCATCAACGAATGCGTATTCGGCGTTCGGCGCGGCTGGCGTCATGGATCATGCGCGCTGTCCGCGGCAGATGACGACGAGTTGCGAGCGCTGCGGCGGACAGGGCTTGATGTTGGAATTCTGTTTAGAGTGACCGTTTGTACGCCCTCGCTCTGCCTGGCTCAGAACGCTCGGCGGACCTGGTGCGTGCTCGTGCGACTCGAAGCTGGCCGAGGGGGTCAGATGATTTACGACAGGCCGATTTGGGCGCTGATGCAGGATGCCGCTGCAGAACTGACGCCGCCGTACACGGTAGGAGAGATCATCGCCTGGTTCGCGCAGCATTACCCGAAGATCAAGGCGACTTCGGTGCGTGCACACATTAAGGGCCTGACCGCGAATGACCCGAGCCGTCATCACTACCAGGTGAGCGGCAGGACCGCGTTGTTCGTGCTGCGGCCGGACAAGACGCTGATGCCCTACGACAGCACGTCGGCCACCGACACCGATGACGACACCGAGCTCGACGACGAGGCAGAACTGGCCGATGAGCTGGCCCTCGAACAGTCGTCGGAGTTCGTCCTCGAAGCCCATCTGGAGGAGTTCCTAGTGGGCAACTGGAAATCGATCGGCTGGGGACGCCCGCTGGACATCTGGGCCGGCCCGGATGGCCAGTCCGGGCACCAGCTCGTGACACCGGTTGGCCGCCTGGACTTCCTCTGCTCTGATCCGTTGGCCGACGCGCTGATAGTCGTCGAACTCAAGCGCGGGCGGCCCTCAGACAAGGTTGTCGGCCAGGTGGCACGCTACATCGGCTACGTCCGCACCCACCTCGCTAAGCCTGACCAGCGGGTGGAGGGACTGATCATCGCTCATGAAGCCGATGAGCCTCTGCAGTACGCCGTCGCCGCTTTCCCGGGCCTCCAGCTCATGACGTACGCGGTCACCTTCAAGCTCAACCCGGTTGAAGAACCCGCATCATACTGAGCACGTCATGTCAGCTGAGCCATGGCCTGGTGTCGACAACCGTGATCGCGCTGCACGCCGCTGGCAGCGGCAAGACAGGACAGTCTCGTTACCCCGCGTGACTGTTCGCGACGGCATGAATCGAGCTTGGTGAGGACGCGGGCGGGGATGCCCATGCTCCGTCCTTAGATGAGGATAACAAGATGAGCATCGCTGCCGCGGCGGCGAGCGTGGCGATCGTGCGACGGGAGGCGACGATGGATGCACTCGTTGCACGCAGCCGTTACGCGGCGCTGAGCGACTGCGTCTATCTCAACCAGGCTTCCCTGGGCCTGATCCCGCGCGAGTCCGTCGACGCCATGGCGCGTTTTGTGCGGGATGTCGCCCAGTATGGCAACGTACGGATGTCAGACGCCGCCGAGGCCCGGGTCCTGGACGATCTCCGCGATGCCGCGTCGGCACTGCTGGGCGCGCCGCTGCGATCGATCGCCGTCATCGCAGGAGCCAGCGAAGGTCTGGGCCAGGTCGCAGCGGCGCTCGCCACGGGATCAGCCGAGGTGCTCCTGGTGCCTACCGATTTCCCTAGCGTCACCTACCCGTGGCTGGGCGCCCGCGCCCGGCTCGGCACCACCATCCGCTGGGTCGAGGACGAGCCGCAAACAGACCTTAGTGGTGCGTTGATCGAGGCCATCAGCGGCTCCACGTCAGTGGTGTGCATCAGCGCGGTGCAATATGCGACTGGCACCGCCGTCGACGTCAGGGCCGTTGCCGAACGCGCCCACGAGGTCGGCGCGAAGATCATCGTCGACGCCACCCAGCTCGCCGGCGCAGGCCCGGTCAGCATGCAGGAGTGGTCGGCGGACGCGCTGGTCTGCAGCGGATACAAGTGGCTCTCCGCTCACGGCGGCGTCGCGATCCTCGCGGTCAGCGACGAGCTCATCGCCGCGACGCCCACCATCATCGGATGGAAAGGCACCGACGACCCGTTCGACTTCGACGCGACGACCCTGGCCCTGGCTCACGACGCGCGCCGCTTCGAGCTATCCACCATGGCCTACAGCTCAGCGGTCGGGCTCAGCTCCTCGATCGCGCTGCTCACCGACGCGGGATTGCCAGCCCTCGCGCAGCACGCGCGTGGCCTCGCGACCGAGCTCATCGAGCGGGTGCGCCCCCTGGGCTGGATGCCGTTTCGCCGGCCCGGTACCGCCGGAGCAAGCAGCCACATCATCTCGCTGCGCCACGGCTCCCTGTCCGCGGCCGCAGTGCAGGCCGCGCTGGCCGACGAGCATCGCGTGATCGTCAGCTCCCGCGGTGGCGGAATCCGGATCTCACTCCACGGCTACAACGACGGCAACGACATCGCAGCGCTCGTCAACGCACTAGCCGAGGTCGGCCTCGCCTTGAATTGAGCTGTTCGGACCCCGCCAGCAGGGAAAACCGCGCGCTGAAGTCAAATCGGGTCGGCGGCAGATCCGTGCGTTCACGTCCAGAGCACGGATGCAGACACATACCGTCGCCCGCCGCGCCCCGCGCAAAGAATCAGCCGCCTGACCGTTAGCTCTTCGTCGCTATGACGAGTTCGGTGTCACCGGGCCAGTCCCAGAAGAGACCGTCTGG
>JBKQTJ010000219.1:0-96137 GCA_052143255.1 Streptosporangiaceae bacterium
GTCGCCCAGCTCGAGGAGCGCATCCGCGGCCACGCCCGGGCCATCTGCGATCGCGTGTTCACCGGCCCGCGGGGTGAGTGCGACTTCGCCAAGGACGTGGCCGCCGAAGTCCCAGGTTGACGAGCTCGCGGCGCCAGGCGGGGAAGCTGAGTTGCGGGAAGCGGTGCTCCGGTACACCCGGGAGATCGCTTTCGCCACTGCCCAGGTCTACGCGCGCACCGCCGAAGCGCGCGGGGCCTGGGATGCCCGGCTGGAGGCGCTGGTCGTCGAGTCACTGGTCCGCGGTGAGGTCGACGAAGGCCTGGAGTCCTGGGCGTCGGCACTGAACTGGTCCTTCACGCCGGTCACGGTGATCGTGGGGACCGCCGAGGAGACCGAGCCCGAGGGCCTGATCGACGACTTCCGCGTGCTCGCCCGCCGAGCCCGGCTGGACCTGCTGGCTGGCGTCCACGGCAACCGACTCGTGCTCGTGGTCGGCGGCAGCGCAGATCCCATCGAGGCGGCCAGGCACTTTGCCGGCCGGTTCGGCCCGGGGCCGGTGGTTGCCGGCCCGGCCGTTCCCGACTTGCAGTCAGCGGTCGCGTCGGCTGCCGCCGCGCTGGCCGGCCTGCGGGCCGCCGATGGCTGGCCGGAAGCGCCGCGTCCGGTGCTGGCCAGTGACCTGCTGCCCGAACGGGCCCTTGATGGCGACGAGACCGCCAGGGCCAGCCTGATCAGCGAGGTGTACGAGCCGTTGCTGAGCGGCGGCACGGCACTGCTCGACACTGTCATGACCTACCTTGAGCAGGGGAACTCGCTGGAGGCGACCGCGCGGCTGCTGTTCGTGCACCCCAACACTGTGCGGTACCGGCTGCGACGCGTGGCCGAGCTCACCGGCGTCACGCCCGGTGACGGCAGGGGCGGTTTCGCGCTGTGGACGGCCGTGGTGCTGGGGCGCCTCGCGCACAAGAGAACATGAGTTGTAGGATTTCGACATAACTGTGCGTTGAAAGTTCGTTTGCTTCGGCATAGGTATGGCGGAGTCCTACAGTGCAGGCTTAGACAATGCTCCTCATCGCCGCCCCTGGTCAGGGCGCTCAGACTCCGGGATTTCTTAGCCCGTGGCTTGAATTGCCCGGATTCGCCGACAGGCTAGCCCCCTGGTCCGAGCTGGCCGGCTGCGACCTGATCAGGTGCGGGACGGCCGCAGACGCCGATGAGATCAGGGACACCGCGGTGGCGCAGCCACTGCTGGTAGCCGCGGCTATCGCGGCGGCGGAGGACCATCTGGCCAACGCGTCAGCACGGGTGAACAGGCATTCCGTCGCGGTCGCGGGGCACAGCGTCGGCGAGCTAGCCGTCGGCGTGCTGGCAGGCGTCATCTCCGCCGAGGACGCCATGCGCCTGGTCCGGGTCCGGGGCCGCGGGATGGCGGCCGCAGCGGCAGCCGAGCCCACGGGCATGACGGCAGTGCTCGGCGGCGACGAAGCAGCCGTGCTGGCGGCGATCGAGGCCCACGGCCTGACGGCCGCCAACGTCAACGGAGCCGGCCAGATCGTGGCCGCCGGAACGCTCGCGCAGCTCGCCGCCTTCGCGGCCGATCCGCCGGCTGGCGCGCGGCTGCGACCCCTGTCGGTGGCCGGCGCGTTCCACACTCACCACATGGCCCCGGCTACCGATGCGCTTGCCGAAGCCGCGCAGACGGTCGATGCTGCCGACCCGGCCCGGCCGCTGCTGTCTAATCGGGACGGCGCGGTGGTCAAGTCCGGCCCCGAGTGGCTGGACCGCATCATCAACCAGGTCAGCGCGCCGGTCCGGTGGGACAAGTGCATGCAGACCATGCAGAACCTCGGCGTGACTGGCATGATCGAGCTGCCGCCGGCCGGGACGCTGACCGGCTTGGCCCGCCGCGCGCTGCCCGGAATCCAGCTCATCAGCCTGAAGGGCCCTGAGGAGCTGGACGCCGCGCGCGCACTGCTGGCCGAGCACGCTGACAGTCACTACGATCACCACGCCCCGGAGTGGCGCCTGCTGGTGGCGCCGCTGGCCGGAACCTTCCGCGCGCCTGACGGCCATCCGGACGCCGCGCCGCCCGGCACAGCCGTCGGCGAAGGCAGTGACCTTGGCCAGGTGGAGATGCGCGGTGGCAGTCACGTGGTGACCGCCGGTTTCTCCGCCACGGTCATCGAATGGCTCGTAGAGGACGGTGATCCGGTGAGCGCCGGACAGCCGCTCCTGCGGTTGCTGCCGCAGTCAGCCGATTAGCGGTGCCGCTGTAATCCCAGCCGACAACACAGTCCCGAATCCCGAGCCGGCGAAAGGCAGCAGGAAAAATGCGACTCACCGAGGGTCAACCGGGCGCTCGAGTGCTGGCTTTCGGCGGCTACCAACCCGCCAGGGTCGTCACCAATGACGAGCTATCCAAGACCGTGGACACCAACGATGAGTGGATTCGCAGCCGGGTCGGGATCGCCAGCCGCCGGATCGCCGGCCCGGATGAGACGGTCGCGGACATGGCCGTGCAGGCCGGCGGCAAGGCACTGGCGGCCAGCGGCCTGGCCCCCGCCGACGTCGACCTGGTGATCGTGGCGACCTGCACGCCCGAAGTACAGATCCCCAACACCGCGGCCAGCGTGGCCAGGCGCCTTGGCATCATGGCACCGGGTGCCTACGACTTGAACGCCGCCTGCGCGGGCTTCTGCTACGCGCTGGCCAACGCGGCCGATGCGGTGCGCGCCGGCACGGCAAAGAATGTCCTGGTCATCGGCGCCGAGAAGCTCTCTCAGTGGATCGACTGGACCGATCGGTCAACCTGCATCATCTTCGCCGACGGCGCGGGCGCGGCCATCGTCGGACCGGTCAGCGACCCAACCGAGACGCCCGGCATCGGCCCGGTCGTGTGGGGCAGCGACGGCGACCTGGCCGACAAGATCTACATCAAGGACCGTAACTCCTTCATCTTCCAGGAAGGCCAGGCCGTCTTCCGCTGGGCTACGACAGCGCTGGCGCCGCTGGCCCGGCAGGCCTGTGAGAAGGCGGGGGTCGACCCGACCGAGCTTGCTGCCTTCGTGCCGCATCAGGCGAACCTGCGGATTGTCGAGGCGATCGCGCGCAGGCTCGGCGCGCCGCAGGCAATCGTGGCATCCGACATCGTGACCGCGGGCAATACCTCCTCGGCTTCAATCCCGCTGGCCCTATCCCGGATGATCGAGCGCGGCGAGGTCGCGTCCGGCGCGAAGGCGCTGCTTGTCGCCTTCGGAGCGGGCATGTGCTACGCCGCGCAGGTGATCACGGTACCCTGACCCCCGCCCCGGTCCGGGGTGAGTAACAAACCGCAGTACTGCCGCAAACAAGGCAACAGCCCCGCAAAAGGAGAACAGAAGACCAATGGCCATGACGGAGCAGGAAATCCTGGAGGGTCTCGGCGAGATCATCGACGAGGTCGCGGGCGTGCCGGCCGACCAGGTAACGCCGGACAAGACGTTCGTAGACGACCTCGACATCGACTCGCTGTCGATGGTCGAGATCGCGGTCGCGGCGCAGGACAAGTTCGGCGTCGAGATTCCCGACGACCAGCTCAAGGACCTCAAGACCGTGCAGGACGTCGTCGACTACGTGCGGCGCGCGGAAGTATCCGCCTGACGGCGTGTCCAGCTGGGAGCCGGGCGCGGCGCGGCGCCGGCGGGATGTCCTCAGCCGCGGCGCCGCGTAACCCCCGACTCGACGAGGAGCGCAACCACAGTGGGAACAGCCCGGACACGCGTCGTCGTTACCGGCCTTGGCGCGATCACCCCGGTAGGGGCCGACGTGGCCAGCACCTGGGAATCGCTGCTGGCCGGCCGTAGCGGCGTTCGCCAGCTGACCGACGACTGGGCCGCCGAACTGCCGGCCAGGATCGCGGCATGGGCGGCGGCCGATCCGGCCACCCTGATCGACCGGGTGCAGGCCCGGCGGCTGGACCGATGCGAGCAGCTCGCCCTGGTGGCAGCCCGCGAGGCCTGGGCGCATGCGGGCGCGCCAGAGGTGGATCCCGAGCGGCTTGGCGTGGTCGTCTCCAGCGGGATAGGCGGCGTGGCCTCCACGCTGTCGGCATACGACACGCTGAAGGAAAAAGGCTGGCAGCGGCTGTCCCCGTTCACCGTGCCGATGCTGATGCCGAACGGCTCGGCCGGCTGGATCGCCATTGAGCTGGGTGCTCGGGCCGGCGTGCATACCACGGTGAGCGCGTGCGCCTCTGGTGCCGAGGCGATCGGCTACGCGATGGAGATGATCAGGTACGGGCGGGCCGATGTCGTGCTGGCCGGCGGCACCGAGGCGGCGATCATGCAGCTGAACATCGCGGCGTTCGCGGCGATGCGGGCGCTGTCCACACGCAACGACGAGCCCGAGCGCGCGTCCAGGCCGTTCGACAAAGGGCGCGATGGCTTCGTGCTAGGCGAGGGTGCCGGCATGGTCGTGCTCGAATCGGAGGAGCACGCTGCCAAGCGCGGCGCGCCGGTGCACGCCGTCGCGGCCGGCGTGGGCTACTCCTCGGACGCGCACCACATCGCGCAACCCGATCCAGCGGGAACGGGCCTCAGGCTCGTCATCGGCCGTGCGCTAGCCGACGCGGGCGTCTCGGCCAGCCAGGTGTGCCACGTGAACGCGCACGCCACGTCCACCCCCGCTGGCGACGTGGTCGAAGCCCAGGCGATCGCTGCCGCGCTCGGTGACGCCGCGTCCGGCGTGGTCGTGTCGGCCACCAAGTCGATGACCGGGCACCTGCTCGGCGGCGCCGGCGCCGTCGAGTCGGTCGCCGCGATCCTCGCGCTGCGCGACCGCATCGCCCCGCCCACCATCAACCTTGAGGATCCGGACGACGACGCCGGACTCACCATCTCGGCACAGCCGCAGCAACTGACGCCGCGCGGCGACGGCCCGATGGCCGTTCTTAACAACTCGTTCGGATTCGGGGGGGCCAACGTCGCCCTCGCCTTTACCGGAGCCTAAGCCGTTGCCAACCGCCGCAAGCGTGCCGCCCGAGCAAGACGCCCCCGCCCCCCCCGAGGAGATCGACGTGACCATCCTGGATTCGAGGACCGCGACCGAGGTTCTCCCGGCCCTGCACCGTGCCCAGCCGGCGCCGAGGCCGGCTCCCGCGAACCCGGCGGCTCCGCCAGCCACGACGGCCGCACCCGAGCCCGCGCCGGCGCCCGGCCTGAACCGCGATCCACAGTCACGGCTGGAGGCGCTGTTCGACGAGGGCACGCTTGAGTTGCTGCTGCCCGCTGACGACAGCGGGATGCTGGCCGGCAGCGGCAGCATCCACGGCGTCCGCACCGTCGCGTTCGCCAGCGATCCGCGCGTCCAAGGCGGCGCCATGGGCATCGCCGGGTGTCAGGCGATCATCGCCGCCTACGACCATGCCGTCGAGATCGGCGCGCCGATCATCGGCCTGTGGCACTCGGGCGGCGCTCGCATCCTTGAGGGTGTCGAGAGCTTGCATGCGGTTGGCATGGTGTTCACGGCCATGACCCACGCATCTGGCAAGGTGCCGCAGATCTCGGTGGTGCTCGGCGCCGCGGCCGGCGGCGCCGCTTACGGGCCGGCGCTAACCGACCTGGTGATCTTGTCCGAACAGGGCCGCATCTTCGTTACCGGCCCGGACGTGGTTCGCAGCGTCACCGGCGAAGACGTCGACATGGAGCGCCTCGGCGGCCCGGAGCCGCACAGCCGCCGCTCGGGTGTCGTGCACCTCGTCGCCGCCACTGACCGTGATGCGCTGGACCAGGCCCGACAGCTCGTCCTGCTGCTCGGTCACCCCGTCACCGATAGCGACGCCAAGCTGCCCGACACGGATCTCAGGGCGCTGCTGCCGGAGTCACCGCGCCGCGCCTATGACGTGCACCCGCTCATCTCGGGCCTGCTCGACGAGCCTGGCATCGAGTTGCACCCGCGGTGGGCCCCGAACATCGTCACGGCGCTCGGCCGGCTCGGTGGTCGCACCGTTGGCGTGATCGCGAACAACCCGCTCCGGCTCGGCGGTTGCCTGGACGCGACTTCGGCCGAGAAGGCGGCCAGGTTCGTCCGGATGTGTGACGCCTTCGGTGTACCGCTTGTCGTGCTGGTCGACGTTCCCGGATACCTGCCGGGCGTCGGCCAGGAGTGGGACGGCGTAGTGCGGCGCGGTGCCAAGCTCCTGCACGCGTTCGCCGAGGCGACCGTGCCGCGGGTGACCCTGGTCACCCGCAAGGCCTACGGCGGCGCCTACATCGCGATGAACTCGCGCGCGCTCGGTGCGACAAAGGTTTTCGCCTGGCCAGGCGCCGAGGTCGCGGTGATGGGATCAGTTGCCGCCGTCCGCATCCTGCACCGTCGCACCCTGGCGGCGGCCGGGCCAGACGAGCGACAGCACGTGGAGGCCAGGCTCGCGGCGGAGCACGAGGAGATCGTGGGCGGCCTGCCGCGCGCGGTCTCCGTCGGTGTCATCGATGAGGTCCTCGAGCCCGAAAGGACCCGCCAGGCGATCGTCGATGCGATCGCGAAGGCACCGGCCAGCCGCGGCCAGCACGGCAATATCCCGCTTTAGCTAGCCCGGCAACATCCCGCGCTGGCCCGCGCGGCAGCCTGGCACCTGGTGCCGGTGCGGGAATGCCACGCCGCGGCCTGATGCTGACCGTAGCCATGAGCGTTGATAAGCCAGGCAAGGATGTGCCGGGATCAGGCATGGACATGGCTGACTCGCTGCCCCTGGCGGTGCTCGATTTTGTCGGCATCGAGTACGGCGAGACAGCCGCATCGGCGCTGGCAGGCGCGGTCGGCATCGCCCAGGCGGTCGAGGCGGCAGGCTACCGCCGGTACTGGGTATCGGAGCACCACAACATGCGCAGCCTGGCTTGCAGCGCGCCGGAGTTGCTGATCGCCCACGTCGGCGCGTTCACCTCGCGCATCCGCGTCGGCGCCGCCGGGATCATGCTGCCCAACCACTCCTCGCTCAAGGTGGCCGAGACGTTCCGGACCTTGCTGGCCATGTATCCCGGCCGGGTGGACCTCGCGCTCGGCCGTGCTCCAGGCACTGATCCGCTGACCGCGCACGTGCTGCGCCGCGGCATGGTCGCGGACGCGGCAGCCGACTTCCCCGCACAGGTAGGTGAGCTGCTGGCGTTCCTCGGCGATGGCTTCCCGGACAGCCATCCCTACCAGCCGCTGGTGGCCGCACCGGTCATCGACGAACGACCTGAGCTGTTCATCCTGGGCTCGAGCCCGTACGGTCCGCGGTTCGCGGCCGTCAACGGGATGAGCGCGGTCTTTGCCCACCACATGAGCCCGGACCTGGCCGTTGAGGCCCTGCTGGAGTACCGGCGCCGGTTCGAGGCTCGCACGCCAGGCGCGCAGCCGTACTCGGCCATGTCCGTCCTGGCCTTCGCCAGCGACGACGCGGAGGCGGTGGTTGACTTCGAGGCGGCCTGGACCCTGACGATCCAGAACATCCGGCACGGCATCCGCGAGCCACTCGCCCCCGAAGCGGTGCGCGACCTGGCCCGATCACCGGAGTTCAGAACCCGGCGGAGCGACGACGGCCGGATGGTGACTGGCGAGCCGAAGGCCGTGGCCGAGCGGCTGCTGGAGATGAAGCAGCTGGCTCAGGTGGACGAGATCGTCGTGGTCACGCCCAGCCTCGGCCGGGACCGGCGCAAGGCCAGCTATGCCGCGATCGCTGACGCGTGGCGCGCCGCAGCCTGACCGCCACCTGAGCCGGCGCTGGCTTCCGATCGCCATGGGCGCCCGGGCCACGGCCGAGCGCCACTTGTACCGGCGCTAGCTTCCTGTCGCCACGAGCGCGTCGGTGAGCGGACCGATGCCCGCCAGCCTGGCCGCCAGGTCATCGCTGAGGTGATGACGGGCGGCCAGCTCCTCGGGCGAGGTGTAGCTGACCTTTGTCTGCCCCGCGTCGTCCCAGATCAGTACCTTGAGCGGCAGGTCGAGCGCGGAGAGGGGCGCGGCCGCCATCACTGCCGTGCCCGCCGCCGGGCTGCCAAACACCACGAGCGTGGTGTCGCGGAGGTCAAGTCCGGCCTGGTTGGCTTCCGCGCGCTGGTCGATGACGGCGAACAGCTTCAGTCCCCTGGCTGAAATCAGCTCGGTGAGTCGCGCGACAGTGTCGGCGGCGGACTTGGGGCTGATCTTGGTAACGACGCCTGTCTCGCTCTCGTTGGCGTGCTCGTTCATGATCTGGTCTCCGTGTCCCTTCATGATTCTGGTGTCATCGGTGCGCCGTTGGGCATGCGCAGGCATGCATCAGGTACGGGCCGGCGGCGGTGCGGGCAGGAACTGGCCGCGGGCCAGTGCGATGATGGTCCGGCCAGCGATCGCCGCGATGAGGCCGGTGATGAGCGCGGCGACTCCTCCGCGATGGGTGCCCTCAGTGCTGACGGGCGGCAAGCCCGGTTCGCACCTAGGCCATCCTCCCCTGCCGACCGGGCGGCGAATCAGGCAGGCCAGCGCACAGATTCCATGATCGCCAGAGCGCGGCCCGGTCTCAGCCCGGTCAGCCAGATTTGAGGCCGCTGCCATGGGCGATGGCTGCTGCCTCGGTCCGGCTGGATGCGCCTAGCTTGCCGAGGATGTTCGACACGTGCACACTCACGGTCTTGTCGGAGATGAACAGCTCGGCAGCGATCTCCCGGTTGCTCCGGCCAGCGGCCAGAAGCCGGAGCACCTGCTGCTCGCGGCCCGTCAGCACGCCGAGTGCGCCGGGTCGAACCGCGCCGCGCCCGAGCCTGGCCCGGCGGCCAAGATCGGCCAGTGCGTCCCGCAGTCTGGTCGCGCCGAGCTCTTCCGCCGCGGCCGTTGCCAGCAGCCACTCCTGTTGCGCAGCCTCTCGCTGCCCGTCCTCCGCGAGCGCCTCCGCCAGCCGCCAGCGCGCCCGGGCCGTCTCGTAGGCGAAGTCGGCGCCGAAGGCGTCGAGCACCGCACGCCAGTTGTCCGGCTTGTTGTCGCCCGATGCCCGCCAGTACTCGGCCTCCGCCCTCGCCAGCCAGCCGCGGCCGTCGACGCCGAGCGCGGCCCGGTTGTTACCTTTCCTGGCGATGTCTATCAAGCCCTGAGCTCGCGCCACGATCGCGGCGGAATCCTGGCCCGAAGCCCGCGCGATGCGCGCCTGGTCGGCCAGCGCTGCCAGGCCGATCGCGGCCGGCCGGATGACCTGTGGGCTGTAGTCCGAACTCCACGCCTCGGCCGCCTCGATGGTCCGCATCGCAGCGCCGACCGCCTCCTCCAGCTGGCCGGCCCAGTACGCGTCCTCGGCGAACAGGCCGCCAGCGATGTACTCGGCCAGCAAGTCCTCGGCCATGTACTGCTCAAGCCAGGTCCGCCGCTCGGCCACGCGCGTGCTTCCCCTGGCCACTTCGATGAACAAAGCCATGGCAGATAGCCGGGCCTCGGCCACGTTCCCCACCCGGACCGGGAACCGGTGCGCGATCTCCTGCGCGTGATCCCAGTTGCCATCGGAGTAGTGCGCCAGGTAGTGCAAGTACTGCAGGTCCAGACCGTACGGGGCAAGGCTGAGACCTGCCTGCTCGGCCCGGCGCGTGCCCAGGTGCGCGGTGAGGCCTGCCTCCTCAAGGTCGCCCGACTCCAGCTGGACGATAGCTAGCAGGGTCCTGGCCCGAAGCTCAACACCGGTCCGGTCGGACCGGCTAGCCAGCTCGACCGCTTTGGCCAGGGTGCCCTTCGCCTCCTCGATGCGGCCTGCCCGCACGCTCACCGCACTGAGCGTCGACAGCGCATCAGCCTGCAGCCACGGGGACCCGGCCGCGCCGGCTGCTGCGTCGGCTTCCTCCGCCCTGGCCCTGGCCGGCTCGGGGTCGGAATGGCTGAGCAACGCGCGGGCGTGGGTCGCCAGCGCCCCCGCCCGCTCCCAGGTGGGTGGCTCGGTCGGCAACACATCCACGGCCGCGCTGGCCATCGCCATTGCCTCGGCATCCTCATCGATGTCCAGCAGGAAATAGGCGAGCCGTTCCTTGGCCCGGCACAACAACCGCCGGTCGGCGTCCGGTGTTTCCTCGAGGTAGCTAACCAGCCGCCGCAGTTGCTTTACAGCCTGCCCGACCTGGCCGCTGTCCGCAGCACTCAGCGCGGACTGGTAGCCCAGCTTGCCCCGGCTCATGCCGCCCAGCTTCTCCGGCTCGCTGATCCGATCCCATAGTTCGAGCGCCTGGTCAAAATGCCGGTGCGCCTCCGCCGGCGCGGCCAGCCGCCAGGCCTCCTCGCCAGCCCGAACCGAGGCGGCGAACGTGCCAGGAATGTCGTGGCTCGCCATGCAGTGCAGGGCCAGCTCGGCCGCTGAGCCGGCGACCTCGGCCAGCCGGGCCTCATCCGACAGCAACTCGGCCAGCCGGGCATGCAGCCGCGTGCGCTCTCCGGGCAGCAGGTCGTTGTAAATGGCCTCACGCAGCAGGGCATGGCGGAACGCCAGGCCCGTAGTGCCGTCTGGCACCAGTAGCTGCCGCGCGACTGCCTCCCGGACACCAGTTTCGTATTCGGCGGTCGGCAGGCCGGCCGCTCGCATGACGAGCTCATCGTCTATCCGGCGGCCCGCCACTGCTGCGGCCCGGAGCACGTGCTGAGCGGGGGCCGACAAGTCCACCGTGCGCGCCAGCAGGAGATCAGCCAGACCGGTGGGCAGTTCGCTGCCTGCGGCAGAGGTGGCGAGCAGTTCCTCAGCGAAGTAGGCGTTGCCCTCTGCACGCCGGATCACCCGGTCAATCACGGTCGGGTTGGGACTGTTGCCCGCCAACCGGACCAGGTGCATTGCCATGGTCACCGAATCAAGCGGCCCGACCTCGATCGCGGTCACGCTAGGCAGTCGCTGCAGCTCAGCGACGACCGATCGGAGCGGGTGCGCACGGTGCAGGTCGTCAGAGCGATAACTGAGCGCCAGCGCTATCCGCTCCCCACGCAGCATCCGGCTCAGGAAGGTAACGAGGTCCCGCGTTGAGCGGTCGGCCCAATGCAGGTCCTCTAGCGTGAGCAGGACCGGATTCGCTTCGGCCAGCTCGGTCAGCATGCCGATGACCGCGCCGAAGAGCTGCTGCTGTGCCATACCCGGCAGGTCGCCGGGCTGCCGGGTGATTTCGCCGTCCGGCAGCAACCGGGCGAGCACGGGCCGGGTCGCCAGTGCTTCCTGCAGGCCGGCGCTTGCGGCGCCGCGGAGCGCGTCGGCGAGCGGCAGGTAGGGGACGGTGTCAGCTAGCTCGGCGCAGCGGCCGGACAACACGGTAAAACCGCGCTTAGCGGCCTCGTCGGACAGCTCGGTCAGCAGCCGGGTCTTGCCTACGCCGGCGTCGCCGCTTACGAGAAACACGACAGACTGCCCGGCCCCGGCCTCGGCCAGAAGCTCGAGCATTCGCCCTAGTTCGGTCGCACGGCCGACAAGCGGAGATAGCACTCACTCATTATCCCAGCTGGCTGTGACAGTTCTGCTAGTCGTGGCGAGCGGGGTGGGCGTTCGCGGTGAGCGGATCCCTGCTGAGGTCTAAGTGGTGAACGCGATCAGCACTGAGCAGGGTGCATGGTGCGCAACCGAGTTGGGCACACTGCCGAGCACGCGACGCATCCCGGTCATGCCCTTGTTGCCGACGACTATCAGGTCGGCGTTCACCTCGCTGGCCACGTCGCAGATCGCCTCTGCGGGCGGTCCGCTCCTGGCATGCGTCTGCGTCTCGAGCCCGGCGGCACGAGCCCTGGAGCCGTGGTCGGCAAGCACGGACTCGGCTATGTCGCCGGTCTCCAGCCCGTGTTCCTCGCTGCCAGGCGTGCTGATCTGCTGTGGCCTGTAGGCCGAAACGATGTGCAGCTTGCCGCCGGTCAGCTTGACCAGCTCGATCGCCTGCCGGACGGCCTCGGTCGCCGTGTCCGACGCATCCGCACCTACCACTACCGTCTCGAACACTTCGACTCCCGTCCTCTGGGCTGCCTGCTTGCGCCTGCCCGGCACTATAGCCCGACCAGCGGGGGGCACGCCCCCCGTGCGCGTCCCGAACTGCGCCCTTCTCCCGGAACCCTGCGTCAGCGGGAGCCGGCCACGACGCCCGCCGGCGTCTCGCGACTCGTTCCACCCAGGGCGAGCTCTACGGCGTCGGCCGGGGAGAGCAGCCGTCCGGCGCGGTAAGCCGCGTCGTAGGCGCCAGCCACCATCAGCTCGCGCAGCTGACCCTGCTCGCGCACTCGCATTTGCTGCTCCGCTTCGGACCACATGATCGTCCTGTTGCCCATCGCGGATTCGATGGCTGTGTCGGCGGCAGCGTGCAGCCGTGCTGCACGGTCGTGATCGCCTTGCCAGGCCGCGCAGCAAGCCGCGCCGAGGATAACCTCTGCCGCCCCGGCGACAAGCCCGGTGCGGCGGACAGCCAGCAGGCAACGCCGGACTTCTGGCTCAGCGTCGGCGTGCCGGCCCTGGATCAGCCGGAGAATGACGAGATCGCTGCGGAAAAAGTACAGGCGGACCTCGTCCCTGAGCGCCTCGGCCAGGGCGACGGCCTCCTCCAAGTGAGACTGCGCGGCAGTCAACTGCCCGGAGTGCAGGTCGAGGCCGTAGATCATGTGCAGCTCGGTCGCGGCGAGCAGCTCGTCACCGCAGCGCCGGAAGCAGTCAAGCGCCTCTAGCCGGATCGTCCGCTGGTCGTCCGCTGACGCGGCGATGGCCAGGGTTCCGAGTGTGTCGCCCAGCAGATGGATGTCACCCGTCTGGCGGGCCAGTGACGACGCCGCGACGGCTTGCCGATGCGCGGACTCCAGGTCACCGGACAAATACGAGATGCCCGCCAGCAAGCTGAGTGCGCGGGCCTGCGCGCTCTTATCACCGAGCGTCCTGGCCATCGCCAGTGCCCGGTCCGCGAGTTGGCAGGCGACCTTAAGCGAGCTGGCTTCCGACCGGCTGAAGAACTGCATCATCTTCACCGTCGCGATCAGAGCGTTGGCGAGTTGGATGCTGGGCTCATTGCGCGGCAGTTCCACGGCGCGACGCAGCGACGTCAGTACTTCGGTGCGTGCCCGGCTGACGGCGAACCGCTCAACCGCAGCGCCCAGCGTGAGCACGTCGCGGATCCGCTGCTCGGCCTCCAGGTGCGCGTGCGCGCCGCGGATGTTGTCCCATTCGAGGTCCAGTCGGCGGAACCAGTCGCCTTGGCTCCGCCCGCTGAGGCCAACGTCGGCAGCCTCAGCCATGGCCAGGTAATAATCAGCGTGCCGGTCCCTGAGCCGAAGTACTTCGGCGTCACCAGCCGATCGAAGTAGCTCCTGCGCGGCATACTGGCGGATAGTTTCGAGCAGCCGGTACCGCACGGAGTTCGCCGTGCGGTCGGCCATTACCAGGCTCTTGTCGACCAGGGAGCCAACCAGGTCAGTGACGTCTAGGGCGTCGATAGCCTCGGTCGCACAGATTTCCTCCGCTGCCTCCAGCTCGAAGCCGCCGCTGAAGACCGAGAGCCTGGCCATCGTCTCCCGCGCAGCGGGCGTCAGCAGGTCGAACGACCAGTCGACGGCAGCCTGCAGCGTCTGCTGCCGGGGCAGTGCGTTGCGGCTGCCGCCCGTGAGCAGCCGGAATCGCTGGCCGAGCCGCTCGGTCAGGTGGGTCAACGACATTGACGACAACCGAGCTGCGGCCAGCTCCAGCGCCAGCGGTATGCCGTCAAGCCGCCTGCAGAGCGCGGCAACCAGCGGCGCGGACTGATCGTCCAGAATGAAGCCCGGGTTCTGCGCCCGCGCCCGCTCTACGAACAGCCGGACCGCGTCGCTGGCCACGAGGTCTGCCGCGGTTGCGGCGTCGTCGCCGGGCAGCGACAGTGACGGCACCCGGTAGACGCGTTCGCCGTCGATGCCGAGAGGCTCTCTCGACGTCGCGAGGAACCGGGCGCTAGGGCAGTGCCGGATCACGTGCTCGCAGAACTTGGCCGACGCATCGATCAGATGCTCGCAGTTATCCAGTACGAGCAGGACGTCCTGACTGCCGATCGCGGCTGCTACCGAGCCGGCTGACGGCGGCCCGGAGTGCTCGCCTAGCCCGAGCGCCGCGGCGACCGCACCGGCCACCTGCTCGCCGTCCGTCAGTGCTGCCAGTTCGGCGAGCCATACACCGTTGCCGGCACCGTCGAGCAGTTCAGCGGCGGCTTGCAGGGCCAGCCGGGTCTTCCCGCTGCCGCCAGCGCCGGTCAGGGTGGCTAGCCGTGACGACCTGGCCAGCTCACGGACCTCGGCTAGCTCGCGTTCGCGTCCGACGAACGCGCTCAGCACGCTCGGCAGGTTGTTGGGCAGGTCCGGGTTATCCAGGGTCGCTAGCGGCGCAAACGCGGTTTCCAGGCCGTCGGCCTCAACCTGGAAAACCTGCTCGGGGCGGCCGAGATCCTTCAGCCGGTGCAGTCCAAGGTCCCGCAACGAGATATCCCGTACGTCAGACGCCAGTTCCGCCGTCACCCCTGACACCAGTACCTGCCCGCCGTGCGCCGCGGCCTCAAGCCGAGCCGCGCGGTTCACGACCGGGCCGAAGTAATCACCGTCGCGTTCCTCGCACACCCCGCTGTGCAACCCCATCCGCACCGTGACCGGCCTGGTCGTCGGCCAAGCCCGCGCGCTGATGGCCCGCTGCGCGGTCAGGGCGGCCTGGACCGCCGCAGGCGCGGTGCGGAACGCGGCACAGAACGAGTCGCCGACAGTCTTGAAAACGTAACCGCCGGCCGACTCGATTGCTGACCGCATGATCTCGTCGTGGTGCCGCAGCGCACTCGCCATCGGCCCCGGCTCGGCCTCCCATAGCCGCGTCGAGCCCTCGATGTCAGTGAACAGCAGCGTGACCGTACCCGTGGGGATCTGCACCGATTCGGCCACACCCACAGGATACGCAGCGGCACCGGCGCGGGCCGGCTTAGACGGCCTGAGCCGACGGGCCCGGGTCAGCGCGGATGGACCTCGTTACCGTGCCTGTCAGCGATGTGCGCCGGAGCGGTGAGCCCCGCGGGCAGCGCCGGGTCGGGCACTGGCCTGCCCCAGCGCGTCTCGACCGGCAGTTCCCCTGCCCACAGTCCCAGCCCGGCGTCGGGGCTGTCAGCGTCATCGGGCGGCCCGGAGCGAACCTTGACCGACGCCTCTGCCAAGCTGAGCGCAAGCAACCTGGTGGCCGCCAGTTCCTTCCGGCTCGGAAGGCGGACGTAACGCCACTGACCCGGCGCCATATGCTCGGAGATCAGTTGCAGGCCAGCGAGCTTCTCGTCCGGGTCGGTGACGATTCGCGGCCGGGCGTACAGCATCGCGCTGCGGTAGTTGACCGCGTGCTCGAACACCGACCGTGCCAGCACCAGCCCGTCGACGATCGTCACCGTCAGGCAGACCTCGGGCACGTCACCCGCCAGGCTCTGGCTGGCGACCGATCCGTGCACGTACACGTGGTGGTCGTCGAAGCCGTATCCGGTCGGGACGACCATGAAGCCAGCCCCGGCCGGCACGCCGAGGTGGGCGATGAGCCCGGCACGCAACACGGCGAGCAGGTCCGCGCGCTCAGTACGGCCCTGTTCGCGCAGCCGGCCGTGCGTGGTCCGCGGCGTAGACGAGAGCGGCGAGCCGTGCGACGAGCTGGCTGCGGTATCGGTCACGATGCACGCCCTTCGGCACTAAAACAGTAAGCCTCAGTCTATTCGACCACTGATTCAGTGCCCCGGAGCCGGAGAGTCGGCTCCTGCTCGCGCAGTCAGCCGGTCGCGTTCAGCCAGCGGACAGGCGCGCCATCGCCGGCCCGCCGGAAGGGCTCAAGCTCGTCGTCCCATGGCTCGCCGAGCAGCAGACTGAGCTCTGCTTCCAGCGAACCCCCGAGTGCCGGGTGCGCAGGGCCGTGCCGGTCGCGCAGGCTGCCGAGTTCGGCGCTACCACGGTCGGAGTTACCGGACCGTGCGGAAGCGGCCAGCGCCATCGCCGCACGCAGGCGGTTCTCGCTGATCATGATGTCACCGTTAGCCGCAACGGTTGCCGAGAACGTGCCGAGGGCCGGCGTGTGGCTGTAGCGACTGGCGTCGCAGCCGGGACTGGCGTCCTCGGTCACCTCGAAGCGGATCAGGTTCCAGCCGGCCAGCGCGGACGTAATCGCTCCAGCCGCGCCGGCCTTGCCCTGCCAGAGCAGCTCAGCGCGCAATGATCCCGGTGAGGCTGGCTGATCAACCCAGTGCAGGCTGACAGGCACACCAAGAACCCCGGCCACTGCCCACTCAATGTGCGGACACAGCGCCGGGGGCGCACAATGCACGTGCAGCACGCCACGTACGGACACCCAGACCTCCCTGCAGCAGACGAGATTCGTCTTCCCCAACGACCTCGTCGCCCAGGTTCCGGGCTGGCGATCTTCCGCGACTCATTGTGCACTACCACCGCGCTGCGCACCAGCACCGCGCCCGCGATTGCCTGCGAGCCGGCGGGCGGTACGCCCGATCACGCCTGATGCCAGGCGGCTCGTGCCGTGATGTGATGGACGTGTGAGTGCAGTAGCCCGCCAGGACAGCGCCGGGCTGCCATTCGTCGCGGAGATGTACGGGGTTCAGCTCGATCAGCTCGCCGTAATACTTGGCTGTAGCGCGCGGCAGGCCCGCTCGGTCGTCAGTGGCTGGGCTGAGCGCAAGCTGGCCGAGTCGGGACAGCTCAGCCGGGGCCCGCACTGGGTCTGGCTGACCCGCGCGGGGCTGCAGGCCTGCGGGCTGCGGTACACGCCGACGCCGCCCGCGCTGCCACGGCTGGAGCACATTCGCGCGGTCACCGCCGTCCGGCTGGCGCTCGAATCCACTTCCGGCTGGATGGCGGCCGGCGCGTACTGGCGGAGCGAGCGCCGCCTGCGCGCACGGCTGGGCGGCAGGCTCGGTGCCCGCGACCACCTGCCCGATGCCGAGGTGCACTGGCCGGACGCCGGGCCCGCACCGTGGGCCGGCGAGTGCTGGGCCATCGAGGCCGAACTCACGCGCAAGACGATCGCGAGGACGACCGCCATCATGCGTGAGCTGCTGGCCAGGACCGGCGACTACGGCTGCCCGGCGGCCGAGGCGCGCGTCCCCGGCCAGCAGCCGCGGCACGCACGTGCCATCTACCTGTGCTCACCCGCCGCGGCCAGCACGGTCGAACGGGCCCGGGCCGAGTTAGGCAGCCTCGGCGCGCGGATCGAGGTCCGCGCCCTGCCCGACCAGGCGCGGCTGCCCGGGGAAGCCCAGCTGCCGGCTGCCGGGCGGCCGAGGACGCGGGCGTGATCCGGCGGCTGTTAGGGCGCGCTGTCGGCGTCCTCGTCGCAGCGGCGGTGCTGCTGGCGGCGCTGCCGGTCACGGTCGTGGCGTCGGCTTGCCTCGCGGCAGCATGGCGGCGCGGCTGGCAACCAGCCCGGCTGCTCCGGGCGGCCGGGTGGTGCGTGCCGATGGTGGCGGTCTGGCTGACAGCGACTGCGATCGGGCATCGCTCGGTGCTGGCGGCGGCCACGGCCCCGTACACCGCCTGGCTCAGCATGTGGCGGCACGGTGCGGCCGGGAACTACCTGGCCGCCGCAGTGGTCATCGCGCCCGCTGCGGTGCCCATAGGGTTACTCGCGGCCGGCTGGGCCTGGTCGCGCCGGATCCGGTCGATGGCGGCAGCGGCGGGCGGCAGCTCGCCGGAGTCCGTCGTCTCCTTCGACGAACGCCAGTGGCAGCATCAGGTGCGCAGCGCGACCGCCCGCATCAGGCCGCCGGGCTCAGCACCGCTGCTGACCTCCGGGGGAGATTTCGTCGTTGGTGCGGTCATTCGCGCGGTCGGTCACCCGCCCGGGCCGCTTATGCAGCTTCCGGCTGATCGGCTCCGCGCCCACCAGATCGTGATCGGTGCGACCGGGACGGGCAAGACAACGCTGTTGCTGCGGTTGTGGGCGGCCTACATGGCCACCGGTCTGAGCAGGCATGCGGCCGGGCGCGCCGGGCCGCCACTGGTCGTGGTGCTCGACTGCAAGGGCGGCGCGGACGCCCGGCGCATCGCCGACCGCGCCCGCCGCGTGCTACGGGACGCCGGCGCCAGGAACGTGGCCATCTGGCCGGACGAGGCTTACTTATCCCTGTGGGTGCTGCCGGCGCCGACATTGATCAGCACACTGGTGGACCTGATCGAGCACGGCACTGGCGGGGCCGCCTATTACACCGACGTCATGGAGGCCGTGGTGGCGCTCGCTGTCGAGGCGCCGGCCGGACCGCCGGCCAGCACGGCTGAATTCCTGGCCAGGCTCGACCCGGGCTGGCTTGCTCTTGCTTACGCGGCTGGCGGCTACGACGACCAGCTCGCGCTGGCCAGGTCGGCCGCCCGCCAGGTGCCGGACATCGCGCTGCGGTTCCGCACGCTATTCCGCCGGCTGGGGTCCGGTCTCGACGGTCCCGGCAGTTTCGCCTCCGCCGACGCCTGGTACTGCATCCTGGAGGGCACTACCGACATAGCGGTCGCTGAGGCACAGGCGCGCGCCTTGGTGGACCTGCTGGCCAGCTACGTCCGGACCGGCGGGCGCCAGGTGCTGCTCTGCGTGGATGAGTTCAGCGCCGTATCCCGTCGGCTGCCGATCTGGGAACTGTACGAGCGGGCTCGTTCCCTCGGCCTTTCGGTGCAGGTCTCCGCGCAGTCGTGGCACGGATTAGCCCGCGCGCAGGACGACCGGTACCGGCTTGCGGCAACGGCCGAGGGCGGTATCTGGCTGCTCCGGACGCCGCATCCCGAGCCGGTCATCGCGCTGGCAGGCCAGCGCAGGAGCGTGGACTCCACCCGGACGCTGACCGGGCGGCTGCGCTGGAGCAGGACGGGAACATCGAGGCTGGCGGAGAAGCCGGTCGCTGATCCCGACCGTGTCCGCCGGCTCGGAACCGGCCAGGTTGCCTACCTGTATCGCGGTGGAGCCACCTTCATTCAGGTGAAGCGACTGGCGGCGAGCCAGGCCGCGCTGGCCAGCCCGGCCGCGCCTACGATGCCGCCAGCTCCGGCCGGCCTGGTCCGCGGGGTCATGCGCGTGCCGGGCACCCTGCCCGACATCTCGGCGCTGCTGGATGAGGCCTTCGGGCCGGCCCCAGGCGGCAGCTCATGACCGGCCCGTTCGCGGCGCTGGGACTGCCCGCCACCGTGAACCTGACCGACGATGAAGTACGCGTGGCCTGGCGCCGGGCCGCCGCCGCGACCCATCCGGACCGGCCAGACGGCGGCGACCCGGCAGCGTTCGCAGCCGCTGCCGCCGCGTACGCCGCGCTGCGGACTGCCTCCGGACGCGGCGAGGCGCTCGCCGAGCTGGCAGGAACCGAGCCGGTTCCGGTCCGAGCCAGCCTGACGGCCCGTCTTCTCGGCGGTCGACCCGGCAGGCTAGCCGCGCGCTTGGTCATCGCCGCCACAGTCGGCACGCTGGCGGTCCTGACAGTGGGCTGGACGCCCGCCGCGCTCGCAGTCATCACCGGCGTAGCCACCTGGCTGGCCATCACTTACCGCGACGACCGTGCCGCCCGCCAGCCCGGCCGGTGACCGTGCGGCACAGCCGCAGCCGGCCGCGGAGTCAGCCGACCGATTTCCCAGCCGGGATATTTCGGCGATTCCGTTATCCTGCCCGTGATGGTTCCTCAGCCGAGGGAGGTCCGGTGCCCGAGAATTCGTACCGCGTGGTTGTGGTGGGAGCCGGGTTCGGCGGGATCGGGATGGCCGTCGCGCTCCAGAACGCAGGTATCGAGGACTTCCTCATCGTCGATAAAGCACAGGACCTCGGCGGGACTTGGCGCGATAACACCTACCCCGGTCTTGCCTGCGATGTTCCGTCGAACCTCTACTCCTACTCGTTCCGGCCGGGCCGCTGGAGCCGCCGCTTCCCGCCGCAGCAGGAGATCCTTGGCTACCTGCGCGACCTGTCTGCTGAGCGTCGGCTCGGCCCGCGCATGCACTTCGGCTCAGGGGTCGCCGCTGCCGTGTTCGACGAGCGCCGAGCCGCCTGGCAGCTGACCCTGGACGATGGAGACACTGTCCAGGCATCCGCCGTCGTCTCCGCGCTCGGCCAGCTCAACAGGCCCGCGCTGCCCGACATCTCAGGCCGCGACGACTTCGCCGGCCCGTCGTGGCACTCGGCCCGCTGGAACCACGGCGTCGATCTGTCCGGCCTGCGGGTAGCGGTCGTGGGTACCGGGGCGAGCGCCATCCAGTTCGTGCCAGAGATCGCCAAGGCCGCCGCTCACGTCGACGTGTACCAGCGCAGCGCCCCCTACGTGCTGCCTAAGCCGGACCGGCTCTACCGCGAGCGGGAGCAGGTCATCTTCGACAGGTTCCCGCTTGTACGCAAGGCCGACCGGCTGCGCATCTTCCTCTACGGCGAGTTGCTCACCAGCGGCTTCGTACTGTCGCCCAAGCTCCTCGCGGTGCCGATGCAGCAGTGGCGCCGCCAGCTCGACGCGCATGTAACCGACCCCCAGCTACGCGCAAAGTGCGTGCCCGACTACGTGATGGGCTGCAAGCGCGTGCTGTTCTCCAACGACTGGTACCCGACGCTGGCGCGCCCGAATGTCGAACTCGTTACCGAATCGATCGAGCGCATCGTGCCCGACGGTGTCGTGGCCGCAGACGGAACAGCCCGCCAGGCAGACGTGATCATCTACGGCACCGGGTTCAAGACGCTTGATTTCCTCGCGCCGATGTCGGTGACCGGCCTCGGCGGGGGCCACCTAGACCACGCGTGGCGCGACGGAGCCGAGGCGTACCTCGGGATCTCCGTCTCGGGGTTCCCGAACTTCTTCTTGCTCTACGGGCCCAATACCAACCTCGGCGGGAACTCGATCATTTACATGCTAGAAGGCCAGATCTCGTATGTGCTCAGCGCGATCCAGGCGCTAGAAGCGGACGGGCTCGACTGGATCGATGTCCGCCCAGAGGTACAGGGCGCGTTCAACGCCTGGGTGAGTCAGGCCAGCCGTGCCTCGGTCTGGGAAAGCGGGTGCCATAGCTGGTACACGACGTCGTCCGGGCGGAATACCAACAACTGGCCCGATCACACCTTCATGTACCGATACCGCGTCCGGCACTTCGATCTCTCCCGGTACCGGGTCATGCCAAGGCGCCCGGCGCCGGTCACCGACAGCGCTACCGTCGCGTGACCGCCCGCCGCGCCGCTGGCCAGCGCCCGTCTCGTGGCAGCGGCCTTCGCGTGCCGCCTCCGCTCATGCGCCTGTTCGTGCGTCAGGTAGGCCAGCGCGTGCTCGACCCCGGTCTGCCCTGGGATGTCCAGCGCCAGCGCCTCGACCGGGCCGCCAGATCCTCGCCGCTGCCCCGAGGCACATCGATCGAGGCAACAACGATGAACGGCGTGCGCGCCGACGTTGTGGCCGCGGTGGGGTCCAGCACGGATCGCATCGTTGTTCACTTCCACGGCGGCGGTTATTGCGTGGGCTCGGCCCGAACGGCCCGGAGCTGGGCCGCCCACCTCAGCGCCCAGGCGGGATGCCGCGTCGTGTTGCCCGAGTACCGGCTGGCGCCCGAGCACCCCCATCCCGCAGCCGTCGACGACGCCCGCGAGCTTCTCAAGCCGTTGCTCGCTGATATCGGCGCCGGCTCGCTGGTTATCTCGGGCGACTCGGCCGGCGGAGGCCTGGCAATGTCCGCCTTGCTGAGTCTCCGCGACAGTGGTGCAGAGCTTCCGGCCGGATGCATCCTCATCTCGCCTTGGCTCGATCTTGCCAGCAGCCGCGGCGGCGCGCCGGACCTGGTGCGCCGGGACCTGATGCTCAGTCCGCGCTGGCTCGAGGCCTGCGCGGGCGCGTACGCGCAGCCATCGGCGTGGGCGGACCCCTCTGTATCGCCCTTGCACGCCAGCCACAACGGCCTGCCGCCGCTGCTGATCCAGTGCGGATCCGACGATCTGCTCGCCGCCGACGCCGATGACATGGCTGCCAGCGCTGCCGCCGCCGGAGTGGACGTGACCTACACGCGGTGGCCGGGCATGTGGCACGGCTTTGCGCTGCAGCCAGGCCTGCTCGCCGCCGCCGATAGTGCGCTCATGCAGGCAGCCTGGTTTGTCAAGAACGTGACCGCGACGGCTGACCGGCCGGGCAGGGTCCGACGACCTTAGTAACGACCCGGCGGTTCTTCCCGAGGCGCCGGGTTCGCTCGAAACCGTGGCGCTCGAATAGCGAGACCGTGGCGTTGTGCAGGAAGGATCCCGATACCGGCCGGCCGCCCGCGTCCTCGGGATAGCTCTCCACGTTGCCTCCGCCAGGGCGGGCGATCTGCTCCAGTGCACCCGTCAGCGCCGCGGATGCGACGCCTTGACCGCGGTAGGACCTGTCGACGAGGCGTTGCTTCTCAGCCCGGTTCTGGCCCGCAGTTTTGCCGCGTCTGCCCCCTCGGGGTGGCCCGCAGGTCCTCGCCGCAGGCTAACGCCGCCACAGGTCGGTGATGGCGCAACCCAGCTCGGCGAGCATGCGCCGAAGCAGCGGCAGCGACAGCCCGAGGACGTTGCCGGGATCACCGTCGACGCCATCGACGAACGGCGCCCCGTAGCCGTCGATGGTGAAAGCCCCCGCCACCCCGAGCGGCTCGCCGGTCGCGACGTAAGCGGCAATCTCCGCGTCCGTCGGCCGGCCGAACCGGACGGTCGTGGCAGCAACGGCAGCGGACCAGCTGCGCGCTGCGGCATGGATCAGGCAATGCCCTGTATACAGCGTGGCATTCCGGCCGGCCAGGTCACGCCACAGGCTGGCTGCTGCCGCCGCCGAAGCAGGCTTGCCGAGCGCGATGCCGTCAAGGTCAAGCATCGAGTCACAGCCGAGCACCAACGCGTCAGGGTGGCCAGCCGCCACCGCCGCGGCCTTGCGCCCGGCCAGGTCCGCGACCAGGCCCGCGGTGTCCAGGCCGTCGGGATTGGTCTCGTGCACGCCGCTGACCACGACCTGCGGGTCGAATCCGGCGTTACGCAGGACCCGCAGCCTGGCGTCAGAGCCCGATGCCAGCACCAAGACCGGAACGCTGCCTTCAGCCACGCCGGCAGCTTAACCGCCGCGCACTTCAGCAGCGGACTAGCGCTCGATCAGGTCCATGGCCCGGTGGGCGGCCGCAATTGCTACTGGGTTGCCGCTGCGGCCGAAGACCTCGATGGCTGTATCAGCAAATTTGATGACATGCTCATCGCCGTGCTCAACGGCCCGGTCGAAAGTGTCAGCGCAGATTGCGCCGCGACCGTCAGCTGGCACTGACTCCGCTGGCGGCACGACTCCTCCAGGCAGCACCGTTTCTCCAGGTAGCACGGTGTTCTCGGGCGGAGCGTAGGTCGCCGTCAGGGCGCTGCTGGCTGCCCACGCGGCTGCCAGGCTGGCCGCCCATGCCCGCTCGTCGAGCGCGGGCAGGACTCGCAGGACCGCGTTGGGCGCCGTGACCGAGTGCACCAGCATGATCCCGTTCCCGTGGCCGTGGCTCAGGTACCGGTAGACCGCGGCGTCTACCAGCTCCGTCAGCCTGGACCGGACCTGGTCGGGGCGGCCCGGCACGCCGATCTGATGCAGCGCATCCGGCCAGCCTGGCAGCGCATCCAGCCTGCTCAGACGGTCGCCGATGCCGCCCTCCTGGGCCGCGATCCGCGGTACGGCGGCGAGCAGATCGCTTGCTGACCGCGCGCTCGCGCGCCCCGCGGCGGCAGCGCTGGCGGCGCCGAGGTGGCCTGCCGGAACGCTTTGCCAGCGCGCGGCCCAGTAAGCCAGCCCGTGCGCCAGCTCGGTCCTCCGCACCTCGTCGTCACCATCGGCCAGCAAGCACCGGACCGAGTGCCCGACCCGGATAACGCCGTGCGTGGCCGCTGCGATGAGGCCGGGCAGCAGCCGCGGCCACCAGTCGTTGAGGACCTGTTGCCACGGCCGACTGGCTAGTTCGCGGCGAAAATGGGCTGTCCAGTCGGCAATGCGGCGCGGGTCGCCGAGCGCCGATTGCCAGTCCGGACCGAGCGGCCCGATCCCGCGCGGGAAATCCTCCAGCCTCAGCATGTACCGGTCAAGCCACCCGCCGACGGCATCGCCGTGACCATGCCGCACCATTGCCTCGGTCGCCATCGGCCCGTGATTGGACAGCCAGCCGTCGAACTCCGGCCCCGTCGTATGCAGCCGCTGATAGGCCTCATCGAGCGTGTCAGTCACGAAACCTCCCTAACTGCGTTTTTAGCTCGCTCGGGCGCCAGCGCTAGCCAGGCTGAGGTCCGTTCGCTACCGGCCGGTGCGGATCGGCGATCCAGCCAGACCAGGACGCGATGTAGAGCGCTGCCCGTACGCCGGCCACCTCAAGGGCCAGTACCTCGTGCGCAGCGGTCACGCCGGACCCGCAGTACGCGCCCACCGCCGGGGCGGCGTTTCCGCCGCGCCGCGCTCTTGTCGCACCATCGGGGCCGCTGCCGTCAGCGCCCGTTTCAGGGGGAACGATGCCTAGATCGGCAAACCGTGCCCGAAGCTCGGCAGCCGACCGGAACAACCCCTCCGAAGTGACGTTCTCGGCTGTCGGTGCGCTGATGGCGCCGGGAATGTGACCGGCCACCCGGTCGACCGGCTCGGTTTCCCCCCGGTACCTGGCCGGAGCACGGGCGTCGAGCAGGACGCCCGATCTGGCTAGGCCGGCCGTCGCGGCGGCGTCCAGCACCGGCATCTTGCCGGGCCGGGCGGCGAAGTCGCCAGGCTGCGGCGACGGGTTCTCGGTACTGGTCGGCAGGCCGGCCTCGGTCCAGGCACGGTAACCGCCGTCCAGCACGCGAACGTTCTGATGACCGTAGAAACGCAGCATCCACCAGGCCCTGGCCGCGATCGTGGCGTCTGACTCGTCGTACACCACGACGGCGGTGGTCCCGCTCACGCCGGCGGCGCGCATGGCCGACTCGAAAACCGCGGTAGCAGGCAGCGGGTGACGTCCGCCTTCTCCTGGCGGCCCCGCTAGCTGGCGGTCCAGGTCGACGTAGACCGCGCCGGGCAGGTGACCGGCCCGGTAGCCGTCGATGCCGGGCGGGCCGCCCAGCCGCCAGCGGACATCGATCAGGACCGGCGGGGAGTCGGCTGTTACGGCGTCCGCCAGCTGGTTGACGCTGATCAGCGGGCTGACGTCCATCACCGGCCTGCCATCGGGCATCTGATTCCCTGACCTTCCTGTGGATAAGTCGTCGATTCCTGTGCACAACCTGCGATAGCGCGGTGCGGTTCCCCCTGCATGCTGTGGATAAACGCGCTAACTCACCTGGCAGGTCAGCAGCGGGACGCACTGATCACTGGCAGTGAGTGAGCCGTGCATTCCAATCAGCGCTGACTCGCGCGGCTCGGCTACCGTTGCCACCACAGCCGACGACCTGCGCGCTGCGGCGATGACGTCGCCGATCCGGTCGGCGACGCGGTGATCGACGGGCCCGAACCAGCCCGAATCGATCGCCTCGTCCTTGCCAACGACCCACGCGCTGCCTGCCAGCGTCTCCTGCCAGATCGCGAGCACATCATGCGCTGCTCCCGGCTTGGCGTAGACGTGCCGGGCCCTCGGCTCGCCGCCGAGCAGCGCGACTCCCGCCCGCAACTCCGGCATCACATCCGCGTCACTGCGCTCATCGGCGGGAACGTCGACCATGCCGTGGTCAGCGGTCACATGCAGGACGGTGCCCGTGGGCAGCGCGCCCGCCAGTTGCTCGGCCAGCCGGTCCACGTGGCCGAGCTGGTAGCGCCAGGACGGCGAGTCGCATCCGCAGGCGTGGCCAGTCCCGTCCAGGTCCCCGGTGTACACCATCGCCAGCGCGCGCGGTTCGCCTGCCAGCGCTTCGGCTGCGCGGCCAACCAGCGCGCCAGGAGTCTCGGCCGGACGGTAGTCGGCGCCACGCATCGACGCCGTCGACAGACCGGAGTTCCGGTAAGCGCCGCTCGTGACGCGTAGCGCGCTGACCCCGGCAGCCGACGCGCGCTCGAATATGGTCGGGGCAGGCTGCCAGGCCACGGGATCGACGGCGTTGTCCCACCGCAGCCCGTTTAGCAGGCGGCCGGTGCCCGGCACCCGCACCTGATAGCCGAGCAGCCCATGCTGGCCAGGCGGCATGGCGGTGCCCAGCGAGCTGAGGCTGGTGACGGTCGTCGCCGGGAAGCCTGCGGTCAGCCAGGAGCCGTTCTCGGCGGCCAGCCCGGCCAGGAACGGCGCCGCGGGCCTGTGCGCGTTCAGCAGGTCCCAGCCGAGCCCGTCCACGACGAGCAGGCACACCCGGCTCGCCTGCGGCAGCCCTAGCACGTTTTGCTCGCCGCTGACGCCGACCGACGCAAGCAGCGATCTGCTCAGATCGGCTAGCGTGCCCTGCCCGTAGCTGGGCAGGAACTGTGCCTCAGCGCCATCCCCCGAGGCATCCGCGCCCGGTCTGATCACGGACGGCTGGTCGCCTCGGTCAGCGCGCGCGCGAACGCGACGACTTGCTGGACCGCCTCCGGGCCGTCGGCGGCCTCGCTGACCCGTACAGTGAGGTCGTCCGCGGTCATCGTCCCGGTATAGCCGTGGTCAGCCTCGCAGTTCTCGTCGCCGCAGTGCGCGGGCTCGATCTCGATGTGGGACAGCACGTTCCATCCGATCGTCAGCACGATCTCGCTCGGCATTGTCGCGCCCGGTACGTATGAGGCCGGATCGGGAATCACCCTGGTCAGCGCCACCGATGAGATCCGCGAGTGGCGCACCGCCTCCGTGCTGGTCTCGGCCTGCGGCCGGGACTCGGGCTCAGACTCGTCGGCCGGGTACTCGTCGGTATGGGAGTACACCAGCCGCGTCGGCGTCAGCGCCATGACCGTCACGTGCCGCCGAACTTCCATGCCAGGATCGAAGTGAGCATCGTGGTGCACAACGAAGGAGACGACGGGCTCTGTCCCCACCGCGGACGACACGGCATCGTAGACCAGGCCGGGGTAATAGCCGCTTCGCTCGATTGCGGACTGCATCCCGCCGGAAGCCGCCTTCGTATCGCTCATGCCCCCATCCTGCACCGTCCCCGGCTAGCTATTCACCTGGTGGGCAGACTTCCCGGCTTCAGCGCGTGTCGCTGGCCGGCTGGGCTGGCCCGGGAGCACGCACGTACCTGAGCACCGCCATGTTCCCGACTTGCGAAGCCTCGGCGAGCGTGAGCCTGGGCAGCGCGCCCGAGCTGGCCAGGAGCCGGGGAGCCCGGGCGTCGGCCACGAAGACTGGCGCGATTGCGAGCCGGAACTCATCGGCGAGACCTGCCGACAGGAACTGCGCCAGGACCGAGGAGCCGCCCTCGACCAGAAGCCGCCCGATTCCCCGCGCGGCAAGGTCAGCCAGGATCCAGTCCAGGTCAGCCGGCGCGCCCGCGGGCTTGGCGCCGGGTAGCGCCGCCTCGTCCGGCAGCTCGACGACCTCGGCCGCGCTCAGCAGGGCGGCGAGCCCGCCTGCGGCAGCTGCCGACGCATACACCAGCGGCCGGGGTCTGGTGTATGCGAAGAACCGCGCGGCTGGATGCAGCCGGCCGCTGGCGGTCAGCGTCACTTTGCGCGGGCTTGACGGGAGCCCCCGCTCGCGGCGAGCCGTCTGGCGTGCTGCCGATCGGATTACCAGCCGCGGATTGTCTGCCCGGATGGTCTGCGCACCGACCAGGATCGCGTCGCTCCCGGCCCGCAGCTCGTCGACCCGGTCCAGATCGGCCGCATCGGACAGAATGAGGCGGGATGGCGACGCGTCGTCGATGTAGCCGTCGGCCGACATGGCCGCCGACAGCACTACGAACGGCCGGTCAGCCATCAAGCCTCCGTTCCCGTGACGTCATCGAGCCGAACCTATCCCGTGCCTGCACTGCTCCCGGGCGGTCGTCCCGGTTTACGCCGGACCAGCCAGCAGCGACCCGTAGGCTCAGGTGCCATGGCCTGGGCTGGACTGCGGCTGGCGCTCACCTTCCTGACCGCCGTGCCGCTTCCCGGCCGGCCGGCCGGCGACGGGCCGCCCACCCGCCGCATCGCCGCGGCGGCCATGTACTGGGCTCCGCTAGTAGGCCTGGCGATCGGTGGCGTCGCCGCCGGGGTGCTACTGCTCGCCAGCCGTTACGGTCATTCCGGCCCGTTCCTGGCGGCCGTGCTCGCCATCGCGTCGATGGCCGCCCTGACCAGGGCACTGCACCTCGACGGCCTGGCTGACCTGGCTGACGGCCTGGGCAGCCGGAAACCCGCTGACCAGGCCCTGGATATCATGAGGCGGTCCGACATCGGGCCATTCGGCGTCGTCACGCTCTTGCTGACCATGCTTGCGCAGGTCGGCGCGCTCGCAAGAGCCGAGCAGCTCGGCCGGGGCCTCGTCGCCATTGTCGCCGCGGCGGTCGCAGCCAGGCTTGCCATCATGGTCGCCTGCCGCGCCACGGTCCGGTCAGCCCGGCCCGCCGGGCTCGGCGCGCTGGTGGCCGGCACCGTGCAGCCGCCGGCGGCCGTCCTGATCTGCGCGCTGGTACTGGCCGCGGCTGCGGCGACGGGCGGCTGGCACCTGGCTGCGGCCGTCGGACTGGGACTCGGCGCTTCGCTCGCGCTGACGAGGCTGGCGCAGCGGCGCCTCGGCGGCATCACCGGGGATGTACTCGGCGCGATCGCCGAGGTCACGACAGCCGTCTGCCTGCTTGTTACGGCCCTGAGCTAACTCGTCAGACAGCGCTGGGTCCGAGCGCGGCCCGCAACCGCGCGGCGTAATCCCCGGCCTCGGCGTCTGATTCGTACCGCAGGCGCGGCCAGAAAAATCCGCGCAGTCCATCGCCCTTGGTCCGCGGCACGACATGGACGTGCAGGTGCGGCACACTCTGGCTGACGACATTGTTTGCCGCCACGAATGTGCCCTGGCTGCCTAGCGCCGACGGCATGACCGCGCTGACCCGCTGCACCCGCGTGAAGAACGGGCCAACTGCCGCAGCAGGCAGGTCCGAGAGCGTTACCACGTGCTCGCGAGACGCAACCAGCACATGGCCCTTGAACACCGGCCGGCTATCCAGGAACGCCACGACGTGCTGGTCGGCAAGCACGATATGCGCTGCCACCAGCCCGGCCGCGATGTCACAGAACAGGCAGTCGTTCCTTGCCGGGGCCCCGATAGCACTGCCCTCCTGCCAGCCGGACGCTTACGGGTTAGGACGGACGATAGCCTGCCGCAATGGCAGCAGACGGACGACGGCACATTCTGGCTATCGGCGGCATCGGGATGTCGCCTGCGCAGAGTCAGCAGCTTCCCGCCTTGATCGCGTACGCGCTCAGGCTCTCCGGCGCGGCAGCGCCGCGCGTATGCGTGCTCAACACGGCGAACGGTGATGATGCCGCTGCCTATGTCAGGATGTACGCGCGGCTGTCGCAGCATCAGGCTCGTGCCAGTCATCTTCAGCTCTTCCCGATGCCGAACGTCGCCGACCCGGCTGACCTGCTGCTGTCCCAGGAGGTCATCTTCGTCGGTGGCGGCAGCGTGGCGAACATGATCGCGGTCTGGCGGGTACACGGGCTAGACCGGATCATGCGGCGCGCCTGGGAGCAGGGAATCGTGCTGGCAGGGGTGAGTGCCGGCGCGATCTGCTGGTTCGAGGCCGGTACTACCGATTCGTTCGGACCGGAGCTGCGGCCGTTCACGGCTGGTCTCGGCCTGCTGCCCGGCAGCTACTGCCCGCATTACAGCAGCGAGCCGCTCAGGCGGCCGGCCTACCAGGCGCTCGTGCGGGACGGCACGCTCGGGCCCGGCATCGCCTGTGACGACGGGACCGCAGCTCATTTTGCCGACGAGGCGCTGGCCGGGATCGTGGCCGACCACCCTGGCGTGACCGGCTACCAGGTCCGGCCGGACGGCAACGGTGGCTGTGTCGAGGAACCACTCCCGGCGACCCAGGTCACGGTCTGACGCCGAAGGCGCAGTGTTCTCCTCCTGAGGGCTGATCCTGGTCGGCTCGCAGGCTGACTCGGATCGAGCTGCTCAGCGCATACGCTGATGCCATGTCCGCGATCTATGCCTGGCTGCGCCGCCACCGGGTGCTGGTGGACACAGCGCTAGCTGTCGTGATCTTCCTGCTCAGCCTGGGTCAGGCGGTCCCTGGCGGGTGGGCAACCCTGCTGATCGCGGTCGTCATGACCGCGCCGATTGCGTTCCGCCGGCGCGCCCCAATCCTGGCCTTCGCGATCTGCATCACCGGCGGAGCCTGGCAGATGATCGCCGCGATCTCGTCCCTGCCGGGATCGGGGCCAATCGCTTGCGACGTAGCCGTGCTGGTGCTGATCTATACCGTCGCCGCCTACCGGCCACGGCGGGACTCGATCATCGCCATGCTCATCTGCCTGGCCGGCTCAGCGCTGGCGGTGATTGCGTGGATACCGGTGGCTAGGCCTGTCCCCGTCCAGCCTCTTAGCCCGCCGGCTCCGGCCGGCCAGTTGCTAGCGCGCGTCCTCTTCGCGGTCGTGCTGTTCGGCGGCAGCACCCTAACCGCTTGGGTGCTGGGTGACTCCATGCGCTACCGGCGCGGCTACTACGCCGAGCTGGAGGACAAGGCGGCCAGGCTTGAGGCCGAGCGCAACGCCCAGGCCAAGGTGGCTGCGGCCGCGGAGCGGGCGCGCATTGCCCGCGAGCTTCATGACGTCGTTGCCCACCACGTCAGCGTTATGGTCGTGCAGGCAGACGGGGCGGGCTACGCGCTGCATTCGGACCCGGATCGGGCCGCGGCCGCGCTCAATGCCATTTCCTGCACCGGCCGCCAGGCGCTAACCGAGATGCGCCGACTGCTTGGCGTGCTGCGGTCTACTGCCGACCAGGCGCAGCTAGCGCCAATGCCGGGGCTGGGCGAGCTGCGAGAGCTGCTAGACCAGGCGAGAGAGGCGGGCCTGGAAGTCTCCTACACCCTGACCGGCATCCCGAGGGAGTTGCCCGAAGGCGCGGACCTCGCGGCATACCGGGTCGTTCAGGAATCGCTGACCAACACCCGCAAGCATGCGGGCCTAGCCGCGAGCGCGGCCGTCACGCTGCGGTATGAGCCCGACTGGCTGATCGTCGAGGTCACCGACAATGGCATGGCCACCCCGGTCGGCGAGGCTGGCGGCCACGGGCTGGTCGGCATGCGCGAGCGAATCACCATGTACGGCGGGACTATCCAGGCCGGGCCGCTCGCTGGCGGTGGCTTCGGAGTGGTGGCCCGGTTGCCGTGCCCGGCCGCCGGGCCAGCGCGCGTTGACGCTGACGCAGGCAACCGGCCGACAGTCGCAAGGCACGGCGACGCAGCTGCCGACCAACGGCCGGCAGTCACGGTAACCGCGGCGAGCGGCGCCCAGTGAAGGAGACCGCACGCACGGACCGGGCGGCCGGGCGAGTCGGCACTGCGGCCGGCGCCCTGATCCGGATAGTCCTGGTCGATGATCAGGAACTGGTCCGGACCGGATTCAGGATGGTGCTGGACGCGCAGCCTGACATGCAAGTCGTCGGCGAAGCCCGCGACGGCCACGGCGCGGTCGATCTGGCCCGCAGGCTGCACGCCGACGTGATGGTGATGGACGCTCGGATGCCCAGGCTGGACGGAGTCGAGGCGACCAGGAGGATCCGCCAGGCCGGAGACCTGCCACGGGTTCTCATGCTGACCACGTTCGACCTGGACGAGTACGCGTTCGCCGCGCTGAAGGCCGGCGCCAGCGGCTTCCTGCTCAAGGATGTCCCGCCCGAGGAGCTGCTGTTCGCCATCCGCGCGGTGCACTCGGGCGACTCGGTTGTCGCCCCGTCCACCACCCGCCGGCTGATCGACCAGTTCGCCTCGATGCTGCCCGGCGGCGAGGCTGCGGCACCGGCAGAACTGGCCGAGCTCACCGACCGGGAGCGCGAGGTGCTGACGTTGCTGGCGCAAGGCCTATCCAACACTGAGATATCGCAACGGCTGTTCGTCTCCGAGGCGACCGTGAAGACGCACGTCGGCCGCGTGCTGGCGAAGCTGAGCCTGCGGGACCGCGTCCAGGCTGTGGTCTACGCCTACGAGCACGGCCTCGTCAAGGCAGGAAAGCGAGCCTGACGCCAGCGGCTGCTGCGATCGCCAAGACGGCCTGCCAGAATGAGCACGTGCCCGTCAGCCCTGACCAGCCTGGAGCGAGCGCCCCCGACGAGACTGCTGGCCCGCCGCAGTCACAGCGGGGCGACTCACCACGCTGGCTGCTGCTGGTCTACCGGGTACCGTCAGAGCCGAGCCGGCTCCGCGCGACCGTCTGGCGGCGGATCAAGAGCCTGGGCGCGATCTACCTGCAGAGTTCGGCCGCGGCCCTGCCGTTCAGCGTCTCCGCCGAGCGGGCGCTCCGCAGGCTGCGTAGCGAGATCCTGGACATGTCAGGCACGGCTGCGCTGCTGTCCTGCGAGGTGCTCGCCGGAGAGCAGGACGTCCGCGCGGCCTTCCAGTCGGCCCGCGACGACGAGTACGAGGAAATTGTGGATAAATGCGCGGACTTCATCGCGGGTGTCGACAAGGAGTACGCCGAGAACCACTTCAGCTACGCCGAACTCGAGGAGAACGAGGTCGACCTGGTCAAGCTCCGCAACTGGCTGCAGCGGGTGACCGAGCGCGACGTCTTCGGCGCGGCGGGCCGCCAGGCAGCGCTCAGCTCACTGGCGGAGTGTGAGGAGAAACTGGAGGCGTATGCTGCCCGCGTGTACGCCGAGGAATCAGCGGACCACCAATAGCGCGGCGCAGGCTGACCGGCAGCAGCCCTACGAGCACTAGCGGGAGCAGCCACCAGGCCGTCACTCCTGCCTCATGCAGGCCGTAGGTGCCGGCGAGGCCGAGCACGACTCCGGCAGCCACCAGCCAGTCGTCGCCAATCACGAAGTCATACCAGAAAGCGCCGAAAGCGCGGAGCTTTGACATCTTCGATCCCCTCAGTTCGATTCAGTCAGTGCGCGCTCTGTGCGACCGGCGCCTTGACCTCGGCCGGGCCGCCCTGGCCGCCGCCTGGCTGCCGCAGCAGCAGGACGAGGCCAATACTGAACAGCGCGATCGCCGGGATGATCACCAGCAGCGCAGCGTCCGACCCCGGCCAGTGCGCCCCGGCGCCCTCGCCGCCCCAGAAAACGCCGAAGCTGGTCAGCATGATGCCCACCACGAACTTCATCGTGTTCTCAGGCACCTTGGCCAGCGGCGCCTTGATCGCGAATCCGGCGCCGGCCACGAGCACCACGGCGGCCGCCGCAGCGATGGTGGCCAGCCCGACGTTCTTGGCGTTAGCCCCGAATGTCAGCACGATGAAGACGACCTCAAGACCCTCAAGGACGACTCCCTTGAAGGCGAGCGTGAAACCGTACCAGTCAGGCACCAGGAAATTGCGGCGAGCCTGCTGGTTGTGCGCTGCCGCCAGCTGCTCTCGGTAAATCCTGTCCTCGTCATGCAGCGCCTTATGCCCGCTAGCCCGCAGGATCGCCTTGCGAATCCACTGCAAGCCGAAGACGAGCAGCAGCGCGCCTACAACCACGCGCAGCGCGGTCAGCGGGATATGCGAGACAGCAGGGCCGAGCGCCGCCACGACGACCGCGAGCACGGCTAGCCCCGCCGCCGTGCCGATGCCAGCCGAACGCCAGTCCCTGGCTGTGCCCGCCGCCAGCACGATGGTGGTGGCCTCTACCGCCTCGACGACGCAGGCCAGGAAGACGGCGATGAACAGTGCAGTCGCGCTGGCTCCCACGGCAGCCCCCAGTTTCGTCTCAGCCTTGAACCCCCAGCATAACAGCTGTCATATCTGGCACGTCACGTCCGTTAGCTGACATCCCGTTCGGCTGACCTTGACGCTACGCGCCCGCGGAACAGGCCCGCGGCGCGCAGGCACTAGGCTCAGACCGTGACGACGATGCCACTGACTACCAGCCAGAGTGCGGCCCGCGCCGCCGCCGCAGACGCGATTATCATCGGGGTCACCGAGACAACGGCCGGCCCCGTTCCCTCCCCCGGATCGGAAGACGTCAACGCCGCGCTCGGCGGCAACCTGCCCGCCATCCTGGCGGCTCTTGGTGCCACCGGAAAGCAAGACGAGATCACCCGGGTGGCCTCTGGGTCACAGCTGGCGGCGCCCTTGATAGTGGCGGTCGGGCTCGGCCGGGCCGAGTCAGCCGACGCAGAAGCCCTGCGCCGGGCCGCCGGCTCGGCAGTACGGGCGCTCATCGGCGGCAAGGCCAGCTCGGTTGCCGTGGCGCTGGCGGCCAGGGACGAAGCCGAGACCGAGGCCGTGGCGCTCGGTGCCCTGCTGGGCAGCTACCGCTTCAGCCGTTACCGCTCCGACGCCGCCAGCAGCCTTGCTATCACGGTACTGACCGCGGCGGACCGGGCCGGCGCTGCCACGCAGCGCGCCAAGGCCATCGCGGCCGGCATGACCCTGGTGCGCGACCTGGTCAATACCAGCCCCTCGCATCTGTACCCGGAGACGTTCGCCGCCGAGGCAGAGCGCGTGGCCGGGCAGGCCGGTCTCACCATCCAGATCCTTGATCACGAGGCGCTTGCCGATGGCGGCTACGGCGGCATAACCGGGGTAGGTCAGGGCTCGGTACACCCGCCGCGCCTGGTCAGGCTTGGCTACAGCCACCCGGAGGCGACCAAGACGGTGGTGTTCGCGGGTAAGGGCATCACCTTCGATTCCGGTGGGCTCTCCCTCAAGCCGCCCAAGGCGATGGAAGCGATGAAGTCCGACATGGGCGGCGCTGCCGCCGTGCTCGGCGCGCTGCAGACCATCGCGGCGCTGGGGCCGAAGGTCAACGTCATCGGTTACCTCCCGATGGCGGAGAACATGCCTGGCGGGAACGCGCAGCGGCCGTCTGACGTGATCACGATCTACGGCGGCAAGACGGTCGAGGTGCTGAACACTGACGCGGAAGGGCGCCTGGTGCTGGCTGACGTGCTGGCCCGGTCCGCGCAGGACTCCCCCGACCTGCTCGTCGATGTCGCCACGCTGACCGGCGCCCAGCTGGTCGCGCTCGGCCCGCGTATCAGCGGCGTGATGGGCAGCGATGACGAGGTGTGCAATGCGATCGTCGACGCTGCCCGCCGGGCGGGCGAGCAGGCCTGGCCGATGCCACTGCCCGCTGAGCTGAGGAAGGGGCTGGACTCCGCCGTCGCCGACATCGCCAACGTGGCCGGCGAGCGGTTCGGCGGCATGCTGGTGGCCGGCTTGTTCCTGAAGGAATTTGTGCCAGACGGAGTGCGCTGGGCACATGTGGACATTGCCGGGCCAGCATTCCATGAGGGTGAGCCCTACGGATACACCGCCAAGGGCGGGACCGGCGCGGCAGTGCGGATGCTGGTCCAGGTCGCCTCCGACGTGGCCGACGGCCGGTTGTAAGCAAGGGAGCAGAACGTGACGGACAGCGGCGGCTACGACAGTGCCAGCTACGACAGTGCCAGCTACGACATTGTCATCCTCGGCGGCGGCAGCGGCGGGTATGCATGCGCATTGCGCGCGGCCGAGCTGGGCAAGCGGGTCGCGCTGATCGAGAAGGACAAGGTGGGCGGCACATGCTTGCACCGGGGCTGCATCCCGACGAAAGCGCTTCTGCACGCCGCCGAGATCGCTGACCTGGCGAACGAGGGTTCGTCTTTCGGCGTGCGGACTACTTTCGACGGCGTCGACATGGCCGGGGTGAATGCCTACAAGGACAAGGTGGTCACCAGGCTGTGGAAGGGCCTTACCGGCCTGGTCGCGAGCCGGAAGATCGAGGTCATCGAGGGCGACGGCCGACTCATCTCGCCGACATCGGTCCAGGTCGGCGACCGGATGATCGACGGCGACCACGTGGTTCTTGCCACCGGATCGCAAACCCGAAGCCTGCCCGGCCTTGAGATCGACGGTGTTCGCGTGATCACCAGCGATCAAGCATTGCAGCTCGACCACGTGCCGTCGTCGGTTGTCATCCTCGGCGGCGGAGTCATCGGCGTCGAGTTCGCCAGCGTCTGGCGCTCATTCGGGGCCGAGGTCACCATTGTCGAAATGATGCCGCACCTGCTGCCGACCGAGGAGGAATCAAGCTCGAAGCTGCTGGAACGGGCGTTCCGGCGCCGCGGCATCGGATTCAAGCTCGGTACCAGGTTCGAGGGCGCCAAGGACACCGGATCGGGCGTGACCGTCACGCTCGAAGGTGGCGTGACGATCGACGCGGAGCTGCTGCTGGTTGCGGTCGGCCGCGGACCGGTTTCAGCTGGCCTCGGCTATGACGAGGCGGGCGTCGCGATGGACCGCGGCTTCGTGCTGGTCGACGAGTACTGCCGGACCAACGTCCCGACCATCTCTGCCGTCGGCGACCTGCGGCCCGGCCTGCAGCTCGCGCACGTTGGCTTTGCCGAGGGGATCATGGTGGCCGAGCGGACAGCCGGCCTCAAGGTAGTCCCTGTCGACTACGACGGCGTGCCGCGAATCACCTACAGCAATCCGGAGGTCGCCTCGGTCGGGCTCACTTCGGCTGCCGCGGCGGCGCGCGGCATCGAGTTCACCGAGTTCACTTACGACCTGGCCGGGAACGGCAAGAGCCAGATCCTGATGACTTCCGGCGCGGCGAAGGTCATCACCACCGCAGGCGGCGGCCCGGTGCTGGGCATCCACCTGGTCGGCGCGCGAGCCGGTGACCTCATCGCCGAGGGTCAGCTGATCGTCAACTGGGAGGCGGTCCCGAACGACGTTGCCCAGCTCATCCACCCGCACCCGACCCAGTCCGAGGCCATCGGCGAGGCATTCCTCGCCCTGGCAGGCAAGCCGCTCCACAACCACGGATGACCTTCGCTTCGCACGGGCCACCACAGGCTGCGGGCGTTAAGGTCTGGAGATAAGCGCAAAAAAAGGAGTTACGGGAAGCCATGTCGGTCTCCGTATCGATGCCACAGCTCGGCGAGAGCGTCACCGAGGGCACAGTCACCCGCTGGCTCAAGCGGGAGGGTGAGCACGTTCAGGCCGACGAGCCGCTTCTTGAAGTCTCGACCGACAAGGTTGACACCGAGATCCCGTCACCTGTTTCCGGCATCCTGCGCGGCATCACCGTGGCGGAGGATGAGACGGTCGCCGTGGGTGCTGAGCTCGCCGTGATCGACGAAGATGGCGCGGCGGGCGGCGCGCCCGCAGCAGCGGCAGCCGCCGCGCCGGCGGCCGAGTCCGCTGCCGCCGAGCCCGTCGGCTACGCGTCGGCCGAGCCGGCCGCTGCGGGCTATGCCGAACCCGAGCCGGCCGCTGCGGGCTACGCCGAACCCGAGCCGGCCGCCGGCAGCTACGCCGAGCCTCAGCAGCCCGCACCTGCCGCCGCCAGTTACACGCAGCCTGAGCCGCCGCCCGCGCCGGGCTGGCAGCAGTCGCCTGTCCCGTCGGCCGAGCCTGACGTCAGCTACGTCCCGTCGCCGCCGAGCTATCCGCCGGCTGCCGCCTCCCATGACTCGGGCAACGGGCAGTCCGCAGCTGCCGGGCAGTTCAGTGACGTGGCCGAAGGTCCGTACGTCACGCCGCTGGTGCGCAAGCTGGCTGCCGAGAACGGCATCGACCTGGCCACCGTCACCGGCACGGGAGTTGGCGGCCGCATTCGCAAGCAGGACATCCTCGACGCTGCCGCAGCGATCCGGGGCACGACCGGGCAGCCTGCGCCCAGCTACGTCGCGCCGCCAGCGGCCCAGCCCGCTCCCCCCGCCCAGCCCGCTCGCGCCGCCCCGCCGGCTGCGCCTGAGCCGGCCGCTGCGCCCCCCGCAGCGGCTCCGGTGGCCGCAACGCCGCAGGCAGCACCTTCCCCGCAGCAGTCGGCTATCGTGCCGTCCAGCCTCCGCGGCACTACCGAGCGGATGTCCAGGGCGCGCCAGATCATCGCCCAGCGCATGGTCGAGTCGTTGCAGACTTCCGCACAGCTGACCACCGTGGTCGAGGCCGATGTGACATCGATCGCCCGGCTCCGTGACCGCGCGAAGGGCGCGTTCGAAGCCAGGGAAGGTGTCAAGCTCTCCTTCCTGCCATTCTTCGCGCTCGCGGCAGTCGAGGCGCTCAAGGTGCACCCGAAGCTGAACGCCGTGATCGATACGGCCTCCGGCCAAGTCACCTATCACGACGCCGAGCACCTGGGCATAGCCGTGGACACCGACCGCGGCCTGATGGTGCCGGTCATCAAGAATGCGGGGGACCTCAACATCGGCGGGCTCGCTCGAAAGATTGCCGACCTGGCGAACCGGACCAGGGCGGGCCAGGTCAGCCCCGACGATCTGTCCGGCGGCACCTTCACGCTGACCAACACCGGCAGTCGCGGCGCGCTCTTCGACACCCCGATCATCAACCAGCCGCAGGTCGGCATCCTCGGTACGGGAACCGTCGTCAAGCGTGCCGTCGTGGTCGAGGACCACACGCTCGGCGAGGTGATCACTGTCCGGTCGATGGTCTACCTCGCGCTCACCTACGACCACCGCCTGGTCGACGGCGCCGACGCGGCCCGCTTCCTGATCACCATGAAGGCCCGCCTCGAGGAAGGCGCATTCGAGACCGAGCTCGGCCTTTAGCCCGTTCACTGGCCTGGCCCAAGCCCCGCTGCGCGCGCACGACAGAATCGACGCGGAGACTAGCGGAGGTGCGCATGCGGGTCGCGATTTCGGCGTCGACCGGGCTCATCGGCAGGGCGCTGGCTGACAGCCTGGCTGCGGACGGCGCGGAGGTTGTCAGGTTGGTCCGGCGGCCGGCGTCTGCAGCCGGAGAGGTCCGCTGGGATCCGACCGCCCCGGACGGCAACCTCGATCCGGCCGCGCTGAACGGCCTGGACGCAGTCCTGCATTTGTCTGGCGCGCCGATCGCGGCCGGCCGCTGGACGCCGGCTCGCAAGCAGGAACTCCGGGCCAGCCGCATCGGCAGCACCAGCGCGCTGGTCCGGGTCATGCTCGCAGCGCCGGTCACGCCGCCGACGCTGATCGCGGCCTCGGCCATCGGCTGGTACGGCAGCACGGGTGACCGAGCGGTCGATGAGACTGCACCGAACGGCACCGGCTTCCTCGCCGAGCTTGTGCGCGACTGGGAGGCCGCCGCGCAGCCGGCCAGGGACGCGGGCGTGCGCGTCGTCAGTCTGCGCTCGGGAGTGGTGCTCACCAGCCGCGGCGGGATGCTGCCGAAGCTGCTGCTGCCGTTCCGGCTCGGGCTGGGCGCCAGGATCGGGGCGGGCAGCCAGTACCTCAGCTGGATCACCCTGACCGACCACATCCGCGCGACCCGCTACCTGATCGGTCAGCCCGGAATCGACGGGCCGGTGAACCTGACCGCCCCGGTGCCCGCCACGAACGCCGAGCTGACGCGGGCGCTGGCGAGCGTACTGCACCGGCCGACTGTACTGGCGGTGCCATCCGGCGCTTTGCGGCTCGCCCTCGGCGAGGTTTCCACCGAGCTGCTGGGCAGCTGCCGCGCTATCCCGGCCCGGCTCGAGCAGGCTGGCTTTGCGTTCAAGCACACCGAGATAGGAGCAGCGCTAGCCGAGGCTGTGCACGATAATTCCCGCCACTGACCCGGCCGCACCTTAGCGGGCGGGGTGCTCGTCGAGCTCCTCGGCCGCGAGCTGCTCGGCCGGCTCGGCCAGCAGGTCGTGCAGCGGGCGACCGGGCCCGACACCAACGAGGGAGATCTTCCGCAGCCGTGGCAACGGGCCGGTCAGGCCCTGGTACCTGCGCAGCACCGCGTTGGTGATCCGCAGCAGCCGCCGTGCACCCAGGATTGCCACCGCCGCCAGCGGCAGCTCGACGAGGATCGCCGAGAGCAGGCTGAGCTGGAATCCCGCGGTGCGCGCATCGAGGACGACGTCGAACCAGGCATCGCAGCACAATAGCGTCGCCAGCACGACCAGGCAGATGATCAGGATCTGCCGACGGCGCCACGACGCCCATCCGGTGACCGCAAATGCGCACAGAAGGGCAATATCAAAACCAACCCAGGCGCCTCGCCAGCCGCCCGCCCGGTAGTAGCGCGGCAATGTCGCCGCCAGCAGGCCGGTCCAGGCCGCCAGGCCAAGGCAGCAGCCGACGATGACAACTAGCAGGATCGCCCGCCGCCGGTTACCGCCGCCGTCGGGCGGCCGGTCCATGTCATCAAGCTCCGCCAGCGCGCGCCTGAGCTCGAGGCGCTCATGCGGGCTCATGCGGTGCAGGTCTTCCCGATCGAACACGGCGCACCTCCTGCTCACGCATAGCCAACGGGCGGCGCAGCACATTCCCGCATATTTGTGCCCGGTATTCCTCAGCTTTACCCCGGGCCTCCTCAGGCTGGGGCAGAACCGGGCTATGCCGGCGGGCCGACCGTCACCGGGAGGGTATCGAAGCCGCGGAGCAGGAACGTGTCGCGGCGCGTAGGCGCGCCGGCTGCGGCGATTCCCGGGAAGCGGTTCAGCAGCCGGGAGAACGCGACTGTCCCCTCCAGCCTGGCTAGCGCGGCGCCGATGCAGAAATGCGCCCCGCCAGAGAAGCTCAGCGGTGCACCTTCCGCGCGCAGCGGCTTGAACCTGCCGGGCTCAGTGAACCGGCGCGAATCCCTGTTCCCCGCGCCAAGCAGCGTGATCACCTCATCGCCGGCCTCGACGGCCACGCCCCCAACGATCGCGTCGCAGCCGACCCGGCTGGTGAGCTGGACCGGCGAGTCGAAGCGCAGCACCTCCTCGACAAACGCGGCGGGGCTGACCTCGCCGTCGCGGACGGCCTGGCCGGCCGGCGGGTGCTGGAGTACGATCTGTAGCCCGTTCCCCAGCAGGTTCGTAGTGGTCTCGAATCCGGCCACGAGCAGCAGCGTGAGGTTGTGCAGCAGTTCGGCATCGGTCAGGCGCCCGTCGTCGGCGTCGCTGACCACGAGCAGGTCCGTGAGCAGGTCGTCGCGCGGGTCAGCCCGCCGGGCCGCGGCCAGGCCGGTGAAATATGCGAGCAGGTCGACCGCGGCTGCGTTGATGGCAGGGAGGCTGGCCAGGTCGCTGAGCTCGAACACGCCCGCCAGGTCGCGCGCGATCGGCCGGAAGCTCTCGCGGTCTGCCTCGGGGATGCCGATGAGCTCGCAGATCACGGTCACCGGCAGCAGGTAAGCAAAGTCATGCATGAACTCGACCGGTGCGCCGTCAGCACCGCGGTCCGCCATCGCGGTCAGCAGATCGTCGGCCATCTTGATGATGGCCGGCTCCAGCCCGGCTACCCGCCGGGCCGTGAAGGCGCGCGCGATCAGGCTCCGGACCCGCGCGTGATCAGGGCCGTTGACATTCAGGAGCCAGTCCGCGGCCTGGGCGAACACCGGCTGCTCATGCCAGCCGGGAAAGCTTGTCGCCCAGGTGCTGGTGTCCGCGACCCGGAAGGCAGGGTCGCGCAGCACCGTGTTGATCGCGTCATAGCCCTGCACCGCCACCGCACCAGGCTGCAGCGTCACCGCCTCGCCGAGTTCATGCAGAATGGCGTAGAACGGGTACGGATCGGCGCGGCCCTCCGGGGTCGCGAGCGCGGCGAAGATCTCCATCGCGTCCATCGGTGCTCCTGTCACAAGACCCGCCCGGTAGTTGTGACCTTAAGTACTATCGCGTTGCCAGTCAAGCTATATCGCGTTAGCCACGCGGGGTTCCTTCAGCTCTCGCTGACCGCCGGCTACCTCCTGCATCGGCTACAGCGGCGTCGGCGCTCGCAGTACGATCTTGACCATCACGGTGCCGCCGAGCAGGTGGATTACGGTCAGCTCCTCGAGGTAAGGCTGGGGCTGGGCACGCAGCAGTTTCATGATCGTGGCCAGGTCGCCGACGTGCTGGCTCCCGTGCCATAGGACGAATCCGCCGATCTCCGCCATCCGCAGCGGAGCTGACCGCCCCGCGTGCGGCCCGGAGTCGCCAAACCGCGCCACGTTGACCGGGTAACGCGCCGCGATCCGGCCCAGTAGCCAAGTCAGGCGCTGGTCGACAAAACCCGCCGTCAGCGCCAGCCGCGCAGGCCCGTGCACGTGCACCTGGCCATTACGGATCAGGCTGAGGCCAGCCTTCCGGCGCACGGCAAGCGCCCGGCGGGCCACGCTCGGGTACGCGGCCGAGCCACCGGGCGTGAGTTCCCGCACCTGCACCGCCACCGGGCCGGTGCCGAAGCTCGCGAGCACCGCGGGTGCGTTGGCGGCAACCTGCGCGCCGTACATAGCCCGCACGGCGGGAGTGGCGACGACGAGCGCGATGGTGCCAGGAACGCCGATCGCCTGGTTCGTTGCCGCCTGCTTCAGTGCGGCCTGGCCAGTCAGCCGCACGTAGGTCGTGAAGCCGGCCGCCTCAAGCTGCGCGCAGGTCGCTGGGTCGCATCCGATCACGACCTGCGTGGTCACCTGCGCCGCCATCCACGCCATGGCGTCTCGCACGTTCGCCTTGGCCTCGGCCCGGGCAAGCATCAGCGGCGGCGTGGTCGCGTGATGTGCCGGCCGCCCGGCCACCGGGTGGTGCCGCGCGCTGCTTAGCGCGACCGCAGCGCTGCTGGCCGCCGCGGCCACGACGACGACCGCCACGAAAGAGGCGGCCAGCCGTGTTCCGCTGACCGGGTAATGATCGGAAATCCACAGCAGGTGGCGGCGCAGCAACAGGTGCAGCGTGGTTCCGATCACCCTGAACCACGGCGGATCTGCCTCCAGCCGGGACCCGCCCGGCGGAGAGGCGTCACTGGACACAGGTAACCCCCCAGGCCGCGAAACAAGCGCGGCCAATACAGCCTTATCCCGGAAAGTTCACCACATCGAAGCCTGCTCGCTCAGCCAGATCGGGCTGATTGTTACCCAACCTTGCTAGCGCATCGAAGCCAGCGCGCCGCTAGCCCGAGCCGGTCCGCCAGCGGGTGATCGTCGAGCACCGTCAAGCTCTATCGCGTTCCCTTTGGCCGCTCTTTCGCACGGCCGACATAGGCTGGTTGCGTGCACGTTGACCTGGTGTTCGCCCGGATCGGCCTGGGCGATAACGCGATCGGCTATCTGGAAGCCTGGGACCTGCAGCGGCAGGTGCACGATCAGCGGGTGCAAGGCGAGATTCCGGACACCTGCCTGCTGCTGGAGCATCAGCCTGTCTATACCGCGGGCAAGCGGACGGGCCCGCTGGACCGGCCGGTCGGCGACCCAGGTGCCCCGGTTATCGACGTCGACCGCGGCGGGAAGATTACCTGGCACGGGCCGGGCCAGCTGGTGGGCTACCCCATCGTCAAGCTGGCCGAGCCGATTGATGTCGTCCGTTATGTCCGGCTGATCGAGGAAGCGATGATCGGCGTCTGCGCCGAGTTCGGGGTGCACGCTGGCCGGGTCGATGGCCGCAGCGGCGCGTGGCTGCCAGCCGACGGCCGCGGCCGGCCAGACCGCAAGGTCGCAGCGCTCGGCATCCGGGTGGCCAGGGGCGTGACGATGCACGGATTCGCGCTGAACTGCGACTGCGACCTGTCGTGGTACGACCGCATCGTGCCGTGCGGCATCAGCGACGCGGCCGTTACGTCCCTGTCCGCGGAGACCGGCCACCAGATCACCGTCCTGGACGTGCTTCCGGCAGCTGAGCGCCATCTCGCTGCCGCCTTCGGCGCCGCAAGCATCCGCAGCGTAGCCGGAGTGCCGGGCCTCGTTCCCCAGCCGAGCGGCAGGTCATCTGTTCAGTCAGGATCATTGGGAAGGTAACGGGCGCCGTCACATCCCAGCGCGGCCAGCGCCGCAGTCGCTCGGCGCAGCCCCAGCTCCGACATAAAATCGGCGAGGTCCGCAGGACTGGTAAACCGGTACGCGTCCAGCTCGTCGTCCTGCAGCACGATTCGCGCCTGCCCGCCCACCACTCCGCCGTCGAACACGAAGTACATGCTCGGCCGGGCCTGCGGCCCGTAATCCGCCGGCGAATGCTGCCAGTCCACGCTGAGCAGCCTGCCTACGGCCCGAGCCAGCCCGACTTCCTCCGCGACCTCGCGACTGCAGCCGACATGCGGTGGCTCGCCGAGCTCGCAGATTCCGCCGGGCAGCGTCCAGTAATCGCGGTAGTTCGGCTTGACCGTGAGCACGCAGCCGACCTCGTCGCGGATCAGCGCGGCAGCGGCCACGACGACACCCGGCAAGCTCGCATGCCAGAGCCGCGGCTCCTGGTAGTTGGCTCCCGGCACGCCCGGTCAGCTGCCCGGTAGTCCGGCAACTTGTGCCAGGTAGCTGGCCAGCTCGCCGACTGGCACCACCGCCTGCTCGCCACTGCGCATGTCGCGGACGGTGACGTTACCCGCCTGCTGCTCTTGCTCGCCGTAGATCAGGCACCAGCGCGCCGCGTTGTCGCTGGCCCATTTCAGTTGCCTGCCGAGCTTGCCGGACGACCCTAGGTACACGCTCGCCCGCAAGCCAGCCGCACGCGCTGCCCCGGCGAAGCTGAAGCTCTGTGCCGCCAGTTCAGGCCGCAGCACGGCGACAGCGACATCGATACGCCCTGGCACGGGCCTGCTCGCGTCAGGAATAAGCGGAAGGATCCGCTCCAAGCCGACGGAGGAGCCGGTTGCAGGCACGTCAGGGCCGCCAAGCTGCTCGATCAGGTGGTCGTACCGGCCGCCGCCGCCGATCGATCCGGCGATCCCGGGCGCGACCACTTCCCAGATCGGCCCGGTGTAGTAGCTCAGCCCTCGGACCAGCCGCGGGGTGAACGTTACCCGGTCGGCCGGTATCTGGCCGGACACCAGCGAGATCACGGTGTCCATCTCGTCCAGCCCAGCGCTGCCCTCGTCGGTCTTGGTCAGCGTGACGCGAAGCCGCTCTGCCGCGCCCGGCCCAGTCAGGTTCTCAACGAGCTCACCCGCAGTGTCCGCAGGCAGTCCGCGGCCAGTCAGTTCGACAACGACATCGGCTGGCGCCAGCTTGTCGAGCTTGTCCAGCGAGGTGAGCGCACCGGGGCCCAGCTCAGCCGGCACGTTGAAGGCCTCGAGCAAGCCCGCCAGCACACGTCGCGAGTTCAGCTGGATGCTGAACTGCCGCAAGCCGAGCCCTGCCATCGCATCGTGGTGCGCGCACAGCGTCTCCGCGTCGGCCAGCAGGGACGCCGAGCCGAGCGTGTCCAGGTCGCACTGCCAGAGCTCGCGGTACCGGTCCTTCCCGGGCCGGTCGGCGCGCCAGACCGGGCCCACCGCGTACCTCTTGTACGGCCACGGCAGCTGGCTGCCATAGGCCGCCGCGACCCTGGCCAGCGGCACGGTCATGTCGTACCGCAGCGCCAGATCGGCTTCCCCCGACGCTTCGTGCTCGCCGCGCCGGAGGATCTTGAAAACGAGCTTGTCACCTTCCTCGCCATACTTGCCAAGCAGCACGTCCAGCCGCTCGAACGCAGGCGTCTGCAGCGGCTCGAAGCCGTAGCTGGCAAACACCTCGCGGATCACCGCAAAAGCATGCTCGCGCTTCTCGACATCGGCAGCGAGGAAGTCGCGAGTGCCGGACGGCGGATCGAACTGGCTAGGCATGCTGTCTATGCTCCCGGACGGCTGGTAGCGGCGTCACATGGTTTTGCTGGGCTGCCAGCCACGGCCGGCTCAGACTGGCCTCCCGACCAGCACCGAGCTTGCCAGACCGGGCAGGACGACTGCGGTCCAGAGTAGCCTGTCCTCGGCGGCGAGCATCTCCCGCTCGGGGCCGAATTCCGCCGTCACCGGCGCGCGGTCGGCAGCCCCGTGCCGTCGTCCGCCAACATCAGGTCTTACGGCGGTAGACCCGGACGGCCAGCGGCGCGAATACCAGCACGATGCCGAGCGCCCAGAGCATTGCCTCACCGGCCGGGACGGCGACCGGCCCGTGCGTCATCAGACCACGGGACGCGGCGGCGAGCAGCGTCACCGGATTCGCCTTGGCGAAAGCCTGCAGCCAGCCCGGCATGGTCTGAATCGGCACCAGCAGGCCGCTGGCGAAGATCAGCGGGAAGAACGCGGTAAAGCCGAACACCTGGACGCCCTGCGGGGTCTTGACCAGGAGCCCGATGTACGCCGAGATCCAGCACATCGCCAGCGCGAATATCAGCACCAGGGCGCAGGCGGCGATCGTACCCAGCACGCTGGTAGGCCGGAAGCCCAGCAGGATGCCGAAACCGAGCGTTACGGCCACTGAGATCACGTAGCGGGTAACGTCCCCCATGATCGCGCCCGCCAGCGGTGCCCAGCGCGCGATCGGCAGGCTGCGGAAGCGGTCGAAGATGCCAGCCGAGATATCCTGGTTCAGCATCAGGCCGGTGCCCAGGGTTGCGAACAGCACCGTCTGCACGATGATGCCGGGCAGCACGTACTGCAAGTAGGCGTGCACGTTGCCGTGCGCGATCGCGCCGCCGAACACGTAGGTGAACAGCAGCAGGAACATGATCGGCTGCAAGCTGAGGCCGAGCAGGTCTTCGGCATTGGTGCGGATCTTCAGCACGCTGCGCCAGGTCAGCGTGAACGAGTTGCGCAGTCCGGTCAGCGGGCTCACCCGCCGCGCGGGGACGCGCGGGCCGCCCAGGGTGATCGTGCTCATCGCGCCGCCCTCTCCTTCTGGTTCTCCGTCTTCTGGCTCTCGGTCGGGCCGGCCGCGGCCCCTCCGGTCGGCGACTCCTCCTCGGCCCGGTGACCGGTCAGCGACAGGAATACCTCGTCCAGGCTGCTCTTGCGCATGCTGAACTCGGCGAGCTCAATGCCGTGCTCATCGAGTTGCCGCACGATCCCGGGCAGCACCGCCGCGTTCGGCACTTGGACGATGATGTGCCGTGCACCCGGCTCGGCCGCCGGCTCCGAACCCGTCCACCCGGCCAGCACTGCGGCGACGTCACCGATCCTGTCCCGGTCCGCGGGCACCACCTCGAGCACCTGGCCGCCGACCTTTGCCTTCAGCTCGTCCGGCGTGCCGGTGGCGATGACCCGGCCGTGGTCGATCACCACGATGTCGTCAGCGAGCTGGTCGGCTTCGTCCAGGTACTGGGTCGTCAGCAGCACCGTCACGCCGTCAGCGACGAGCACCCTGATCATGTCCCACACATCGCTGCGGCCCTGCGGATCCAAGCCAGTGGTGGGCTCGTCCAGGAACAGCACCTGCGGCCGGCCGACGAGGCTAGCCGCCAGGTCAATCCGCCGCCGCATACCGCCTGAGTAGGTCTTGACAGGTCTGGCAGCCGCGTCCGACAGGTCAAACCTGGTGAGCAGCTCAGCGGCCCGCGCCTTCGCGTCGCGGCGGCTCAGGCCAAGCAGACGGCCGATCATGATCAGGTTGTTGGTCCCGGTCAGGCCGTCGTCGACCGAGGCGTACTGGCCGGTCAGCCCGATCAGCTGGCGGACCTGGTGTGCGTCCCTGACCACGTCGTAACCGCCGACGCTGGCCCGGCCGCCATCCGGCTCGAGCAGCGTTGTCAGGATGCGCACGGCCGTGGTCTTGCCGGCCCCGTTCGGCCCGAGCAAGCCGAGGACGGTGCCGACCTCGGCGGCCAGGTCGGCGCCGGCCAGCGCTTTTGTCTTGCCGAAGTTCTTGATCAGGCCCTCGGCCCTGATTGCTTCCGCCACCTGCGTTGCCTCTTCCCCCGGCCGACCCCTAACAGCGACGATCCCGGCCGATAGTAACCTCGGTGTCCGACAACGGCTTGGCGGGCCTTAGGCCTCCAGAAGCCGGCCTTCCTCGTTGCCGCTACTCAAGATATATCTCTTTTGCTTCCCAGCCCAGATGTTTTGAAGCTGAGGTGCTTGCGGGCGCAGAACACGACGGTGCGCCCCGCTCCAGCGGGGCGCACCGCTCGCGGCGGCGCACACCGTGCTCATCCGGTCGGTCCCGCGGTCAGCGTCACCGTGGCGTGGTGCGACTGGCCGGCCTGATCGGTCCAGCTGACGCTCACCTTGTCACCGGGGTGGTAACCCTCGATCACCGTCTGCAGTTTCGACGGCGACGTAACCCTGTGACCCCCGACCGACACGATGGTGTCGCCCGCAGCCAGGCCAGCGCGGCTGGCAGCAGTGCCTGGCACGGCGCCTTCGACGAGCACGCCCGTGCCGGCCTGGCTGAAGCCGCCCGACGCGGTGCCAACCTCCACGCCAAGGAACGGGGTCGCGCCGATGTGCACCGTCGCCGATGACATGCCTGCCTCGATCTGGTCAGCCAGCGAGATCGCCTTGTTGATCGGGATCGAGAACGCCGTCGTGGTCACCGCAGAAGTCGTGCCGAACGGCGTCGCGTTGCCGCTCGACGCGGCCGTGTCCATGCCGATCACCTGGCCTGCGGTATTCAGCAGCGGGCCGCCGGAGTCTCCCGGCTGAATGTTGGCATTGGTCTGGATCATGCCGGTCAGCCTCTCGGTCACGCCGTCACCGGAGTCCTGCGCAGTGATCGTGTTCCCCACCGTGACCACCTTGCCGGTCGCGACCGCTGGCGTGCCGCCTTTGCCCAGTGCATTGCCGAGGGCGACGACCTTCTGGTCCTGCGCGACGCCGGCGGAGTTGCCGATCGGCACTGTCGACAGGCCCGACGCGCCCTGCAACTGGAGTACTGCCACATCGCTGGTGTCGCTGTAGCCGACCACCCGAGCGGCATAGGTGCGGCCGTTGCCGACATCCCTGACCCTGACGGCAGTGGCTCCGGCCACGACGTGGTTGTTGGTCAGGACTTCGCCGGTCGAGGTCAAGACCATGCCGGTGCCCTCGGCGGTCCCATGCTGATAGCCGAGCGTCGAGATCACGTCTACCAGCCCCGGGTCGGTCTGGCTCGCGATCTCGGACGTGCTGAGCGCCCCCCCGCCCGAAGTGGCAGCGGCGACCGCGCCGCCGGCTACGGCTAGTGCGAGCGCCGATCCGACCCCTGCCAGCACCAGCTTGCGGCGGTGTGGGTAGCGGCCTGCCCCGGCTGGCTGCTCGTCGGCCGGCCACATCGGAGGGGGCGGCGGCGGGGGCGCGCCGTACTGCCCCTGCTGGCCGTACTGCCCCTGCTGGCCGTACTGCCCCTGCTCGCCGTACTGCGGCTGCTGGCGGGCTGGATAATCTGGTATGTAGTTCTCGTCGTACGAGCCGTGCTCGGTGCTCATCGGACAGTGTCCCCTCAGGAGCCCTTCGGTGTTCGCTGCTCCGGGTGCTTGCTAGCTCTGCGTGCCGATATTGATGTCACTTCGATAGTCGGGCCGGGCGCTTAGCCCGGCCTCCCGCCTACCTGACCGTTAGCTGTCAATCGGTTGAGCGCAACCTGGGGAATCATTCTGCGCAGGCTCGGAGCAGCCAGGATGGCCTGCCCGGCGCGCGTTATAGGCTGGATAGCGTGGTACTCGCCCCCGACGGCCGCCGGCTACTCCGCCTTGAGGCCCGCAATAGCCAGGTCCCGATCGAGCGCAAGCCGGAATGGATCAAGACCAGGCTGCGTACCGGTCCGGAATACACCGAGCTAAAGCAACTTGTCCGCCGGGAGGGCCTTCATACCGTTTGCGAGGAAGCCGGCTGTCCGAACATCTTCGAATGCTGGGAAGACCGGGAGGCCACTTTCCTCATCGGCGGCGACCAGTGCACGCGCCGGTGCGACTTCTGCCAGATCGCGACTGGCAAGCCCGGCCCGCTGGACGCCGACGAGCCGCGCCGGGTGGCCGAGTCGGTCGCGGCCATGGGCCTTAAGTACGCAACTGTCACCGGGGTGGCCCGCGATGACCTGGCCGATGGCGGCGCCTGGCTGTACGCGCAGACCTGCCGGGACATCCACCAGGCGGTACCGGGCTGCGGCGTCGAGCTGCTGATCCCCGATTTCAACGCCAACGCGGGCCAGCTCGCCGAGGTCTTCTCGGCCCGGCCCGAGGTTCTCGCCCACAACCTGGAAACGGTGCCGAGGATCTTCCGCCGGATCCGGCCCGCCTTCCGGTATGCCAGCTCACTCGCGGTACTTCAGGCCGCCCGGAACGACGCCCTCGTTACCAAATCAAATCTCATCCTGGGTATGGGCGAGCAGCGCCAGGAGATCAGCCAGGCCATGGCTGACCTGCGGGCAGCCGGTTGCGAGCTGCTGACCATCACCCAGTATCTGCGGCCGTCCGTGCGTCACCACCCGGTCGACCGGTGGGTGCGTCCGGAGGAGTTCGCGGAACTAGCCGAGGAGGCGGAAGAACTCGGCTTCGCCGGCGTGCAGTCGGGACCGCTTGTCAGGTCCTCTTACCGGGCAGGCCGGCTGTACCGGCAGGCGATGGAAAGGCGGGCCGGCCCGGTATCCTCACCGTCATGGTGAAAATGCCCGGCCGGCGTTCCAGCGCGCAGCCGTCAACCCCCGCCGACCCAGCATCGATGGGCCGGATCAAGCAGATCCGCATGGTCGCTGGCATCGTGCATGAAGGTAACCGCGCGGCTCTGCCGCTGGTGGTGCTGACCGGCATCGCCGTCGCGGCGGTCGTCATCCTGATCGGCTACCTGGTCGGCCTGATCTGGCTGTTCATCCCGCTCGGCCTGCTGCTCGGGGTCCCGGCGGCAATGCTGCTTTTCGGGCGTTTTGCCCAGAAAGCTCAATACGACGCGATAGCCGGGCAGCCCGGCGCCGCGGCGGCCATCCTGCAGACGCTGCGCGGCGGCTTCACCACCACGCCCGCCATCGCTGCCAACCGCAACATGGATGTCGTGCATCGCACGGTCGGCAAGCCCGGCGTCATCCTGGTCGGCGAAGGCTCGCCGTCGCGGCTGCCCAGCCTGCTGGCCGCGGAGAAGAAGCGGATCGCTCGGATCGCCAACCAGATTCCGATCTATGACTTCCAGGTCGGCGACGCCGAGGGCCAGATCCCGATCCGGCAGCTGCAGAAGAAGATCATGAAGCTGCCGCGCAACCTCAAGGGCCAGGCAGTCGCCGAGCTCAATTACCGCCTGGAGATGCTGCCCCAGTCGCTCCAGATGCCGAAGGGCCCGATGCCCCGGTCCGCGCGGATGCCCAAGCCGCCGAGGCCGCGCACGCGCTAGGCGCGCACGACGATCGTTCCGGCCGCTTTGTCCTGAAGTCCGCGCAGGTCGCGATCCATCATCATGGCCGGCACCACCAGCATCAGCAGTAGCGTGCGGATAAACGCCCTGACCAGCCCCACCGGGCGGCCGTCGAGCCGGATCACCCGCAAGCCCAGCAGCCGCTTGCCGATGGTGACCCCGGTTAGCGCGGTGAGCAGGAAGTCTTCGACGCCGAACACCAGCGGAGTCCACAGCCGGGGCTGGCTGAGCACGTCGGCTGCGTTGCCAGTCGTATGGTGGTAAAGAAACGCGAGAGCGATCAGGCTGCACGCCAGCCAGTCGATGAGCAGGGCCGCGAGCCGCCTGCTCCAGCCGGCCACCGATCGTGGGCCAGATTCCGGCAGCCCGTAGTACTCGCCCGGGTAAAGCGCAGCGCCGGACGTTTGCGGGTTCGGCTTCGCCTGCTGGTTCGTCACGGTTCCACGGTATCCGCTGCTCAGTTCACCAGGTCAGGCCAGTCGGGTTTTGGCATCCTGGATCAAGCGGGGGCCGGGGCGAGCTAGGCGGTGTAACACCAGCGAAACATCGGGGACACGGCCAGGAAACTGTCTGGCTATAGAGTCACAATCGCGCAGAGCGGCGGCGTCTGTCCCTCGGGCCGAGCCGGGGGTGCCCGCCCGCACAGCTAAGGAGAGCGATGTTCACAAGCGGCGATGAGGTACTGCGGTTCATAGCGACCGAGGGGGTGCAGTTCGTTGACGTGCGGTTCTGCGACCTGCTCGGCACCGTGCAGCACTTCACCGTGCCTACCGAGTCCTTCGACGAGAGTGTCTTCACCGAAGGCCGGATGTTTGACGGCTCCTCGATCCGCGGCTTCCAGCAGATCCATGAGTCGGACATGCTGCTGCTGCCGGACCCGGCCACGGCGGTGCTCGACCCGTTCCGGACGCACAAGACGCTCAACCTGAACTTCTTCGTGCACGACCCGCTGACCGGCGAGCCCTACAGCCGTGACCCGCGCAACATCGCTCGCAAGGCCGAGGATTACCTGCGCGGCAGCGGGGTGGCCGACACGGTGTACTTCGGGCCGGAGGCCGAGTTCTATATCTTCGACTCCGCCCGGTACGAGACTGGTCCCAACCAGGGCTATTACCACATCGACTCGATTGAGGGCGCCTGGAACACCGGCCGGGACGAGCCAGGCGGCAACCTGGGCGCGAAGCCGTCCTACAAGGGCGGCTACTTCCCGGTGCCGCCGATGGACCACTACACCGACCTGCGGTCGGAGATGGTACGCAAGCTGATCGAGGTCGGCATCACGGTGGAGATGCAGCACCACGAGGTCGGCACCGCCGGCCAGGCGGAGATCGACATCAAGTTCGACACGCTGCTGGCCATGGCCGACAACCTCATGCTGTACAAGTACGTCGTCAAGAGCGTGGCCAGGGCGGCCGGTAAGACCGTTACGTTCATGCCGAAGCCGCTGTTCGGCGACAACGGCTCGGGCATGCACTGCCATCAGAGCCTGTGGAAGGACGGCTCGCCGCTGTTCTATGACGAAGTCGGCTATGCGGGCCTGTCCGATGTCGGCCGCTACTACGTCGGCGGACTGCTCAGGCATGCCCCGTCGCTGCTTGCCTTCACCAACCCGACGATGAACTCCTACCACCGGCTGGTCCCTGGCTTCGAGGCCCCGGTCAACCTCGTGTACTCGCAGCGCAACCGGTCGGCCTGCATCAGGGTCCCGATCACCGGGCCGAACCCCAAGGCCAAGCGGCTGGAGTTCCGCGTCCCGGACCCGTCCTGCAACCCGTACCTGGCCTTCGCGGCTATGATGATGGCGGGCCTTGACGGCATCAAGAACAAGATCGAGCCACCGGAGCCGGTCGACAAGGACCTCTACGAGCTGCCGCCGGATGAGGCCAAGGCGATCCCGCAGGTGCCGGGCTCGCTCGAGGCGGTGCTCAACAACCTGGAGGCCGACCACGAGTTCCTGCTCGAGGGCGGCGTGTTCACCCCTGACCTCATTGAGACCTGGCTGGACTACAAGCGCAGCAACGAGATCGATGCGATCCGGCTCCGGCCGCACCCGCACGAGTTCGAGCTGTACTACGACGTCTGATCGAGGTTCATAGCGAACTGAATTGGGGTTGCGTCGCAACGTACCCCCAATTCGGCTGTCCCGAGGCCTTGCAGGGCGAGGTCGCGGCGCGGGTTGAGCCCCGGCGCCCGGCTGCGGCCCGCCATTCGAGTGCAACCACCGCGACTGTTCGCGAACGGCCGGCAAACGGCACAGAGTAGTTGTACGATTACCTCTTGTGACAGCTACAACATTTGACAACCTCGTGATGACCGAGACGGCCACCGGACAGCAGATTGATGGATTCATTAATGGCGAGACTCAAGCACGTATCGTGTTCAACCGGCGCGGCGAGCAACTGGAGATCGTCTGCGTCACCGAGGCACTAACCTGCGCAGAGTTGGCAACCGCCGAGACACTTAGTGGCTGGGAGTTGGTGAGCGCCACCCTTGAGCCGCTGACCAAGTGGCTCCCCTACGGCTCGCAGAGCCTTAGTTCGGCGAAAGCTTCGGAGCCAAGCACCGAACCAGTGGTACAGAAGTAGTCAGCGTGCGCAACCCCCTTCGCGGGGACGAGAGGGCGGCGCACCCGACACCGCGTTTCCAGCCCCCCGTCAGCATGGCCGGCGCAGCGCCGCTGCGCCGGCCTTATTTTGCTCTCACTGCGGGATCCTGAAGGCGCGAAGTCGATAAAGCGATATCTTGGCTTCGTCGCTGAGGCCCATCACCCGCCGTTGCCCGGTCCGGCTGGCATCAGACGGTCTCGGGTTCCCGGCCATCACGGCTGCCGCGCCAAGCGGATCAGGTTCAAGGTCGGCTACTTGGGCTGAGGCTTCCCAGATCGTCGCGAGTTCCTGCGATCGTTATCGGCTACTCAGAGTGGTCTTGATGGTTACCGAGGCTCCTGCCACACTTTGTGGCTACTAGCCTCAGTCGCCCGGTAACGGGCAGAAAGCAGACGGGGATGTCACGAATCTGGCGAATAATCGCTCCGGTGGCGATCGCTGGGGGACTCATCGCGGCGGGAGTCATGCCCGCGCAGGCCGCAAGCCCGGCCACCTACGGCGTCACCATCAGCGCCACCTCGCCCAACTACCCAGGCGCTGTGCACGGCAAGGTACTCGGCTTTGCACTGGTGATCTACAAGGACACCAAAGAGAACGCGAACACTGCCACGGTCAGCGGCAATGTCACGGGCGCAAGTTCCGGTGACACGGCCACTCTGCTGGCGAAGCCTTTTGGCGCCGCGAGTTTCAAGCCCGCTCCAGTGCAGCCCGTTACGCTGACTGGCGCGCCTAGCCAGTCATTGGCCTTCGGTGTCCAGCCGTCAGTTGCCACCACATACGAGATCCAGGTCACGACCGGGGCAACCGTCGACGCAACGTCAGCGCATCAGACGGTCTACGTTACCGAGACCGGGGGGATCAACCATCTCAAGGAAAAGTGCCACGGCCTCAAGTGCACTATCACGTATCGGCTGTATGAAATCCTGCCCAGCTCGGGCCGGATCACTGAGTCCAAGAAGCACATCTACCTGTACCAGATGTTCTTCACGGGGACGACCCCGGCCAAGTCCTTCACACTGGCTACCTCCGCGACGGCATCCAAGGCCGTGAAGATCAACGCGGGCGAATTCGAAAACGTCATAACCTTCCATGTCAAGTTCCGGAACCGGACGCAGCACTGGCTCCCGGCGTCGTGCACCAAGGACTCCGAGAACCTCGACGGGCTTGGCCTGCCGGGCCGCCATGGCTGCGGCGCCAAGCGGTTCAGTTCCAAGGCTGTCTACCTGGGTTAAGCAGGCATGCACACGACACGCCAAGCGATCGGCCCGCCCGTACTCAGGGCGGGCCGGCGCCGTTCTGGCGCCATTTCCAGGACATTGGCTAGACGCCCGTCTTAAGGTCAGAGGTGATCCTGATTCCTTCCTGTCGGATCAACTGGCCCCGCCGGGTTTGCGCGCCTGGCGGGGCCGTCTCTTGAGCGGCGGCAATCGGAAGGCTGCGCCCATGTCATCGGACCGCGACCCTGATGTCGCCAGGATCGAGCGGGAACTACGGGCGGCTGGCTCGCCAGACCGTGCGGCGAGCTCGCAGAACTACCTCAAGAGCGCGATGAAGTTCACCGGCACCACGGTTCCCGCCACACGGACGATCCTCACAGCCTGGCGACGGGAGCACCCAGACCTGACCGGCAAAAGACTCGCCGAGATGGCAGGCAAGCTCTGGATACGGCCGTACTTCGAGTGCCGGATGGCTGCTGTCATCCTCCTCACCGACCGCCGCAAATTGCTCAATGCGGCCGACGTTCCGCTCATCGAGCGGTTGCTGCGCACGTCGGAAACCTAGGCCCTGGTCGACGGGCTCGCCGCCGACGTGATGGGGTCGCTGGTCGAGCGCTTCCCTGAGCTGACCGCGACGCTTGACCGGTGGGCCGCGGACGAGAACTTCTGGATCCGCCGGTCCGCCATGCTCTCGCTGCTGGTGCCGCTCCGCCGCGGCGACCTGACGCACTTCGAGCGATTCGCCGGATACGCCGACGCAATGCTGGCGGAGCGCGAGTTCTTCATCCGCAAGGCCATCGGCTGGATACTGCGGGAAACGGCGAAGAAGCAGCCGGACCTGGTTGCTCACTGGCTCGCCCCGCGCGTGCACCGGATCTCTGGCGTGACCATCCGCGAGGCGGTCAAGTGGCTCCCGGCGCCACAGCGCGAGGCATTGCTGGCCGCTTACGGTGCGCGCGGGCCGACAGCGAAGGTTATTGATCGCGTTATCAATAAGTTGGGCCAGCCGGTCAACGCGGTCGCTGTGCCGCCAGCAGCGGGATCGCCGCGATCTTCTCCTCGGTCAGGTCGTTCCACCGGATCCGGACCGCTCGCCGAGGGCCGTGCGCAGCGCGGCAATCGATGATCCGCTCGGGCGTGACGATGAAGTCCACCAGCACGTCGTGCTCGGTCACCGGAATCGTGCCAGGCGGGCGCAGCTGAAGTTCGTGGACCGTCGTCACGGCTAGCGTTGCGGGCCCGATCAGGCCAGCCGCGGTCGCGAGCGCGTACTCAAGGTCGGCGAACCCGCCGCCCTTGCCCAGCCTGGCACCGTCCTCGGCGGCCGCGACGCTGCCCATCACCACAATGTCGACTGGGGTCAGTTCCGCCAGCGACACCTGCCGCCCGTAGCGAGCTGCCCCGCTGATGGACGCGGCCTTGCGCGGCGACTCGCCCTTGAGCTGACGCGGCTCAAGGGCGAAGAACGGCTTGTCTGCTGCCAGCCGCGGCACTGCCATGAAGACGGTCTTGCCGTCTTCCAGCGCCCGCTGGCGAACCGGCAACTGGGGTGAATCCGGGTTCGCCTTCAACGTTTCCGCAGCCTGCCAATCCGGCATGGCCCGAAGCCGATCGGCCGCAGCTTCGGCGCCGGTGAAGTTCGGGATGCGGCCGGCAGCGCCCGGGAACCTGGCGACCTTGGCCGCCCGCATCGCCGCCCATATGTCCTCCCGCACCGCGGCCTTTGCGGCCAGCACGTCAGCTGGGCCGCCGGCATCACGATCATGACGGGGGGCTGCATGGCTCATGCGAACATCCTGCCTGAGCCGATCACGGCTGCCGCGCCGGCAGGCCGGAAAGGCGCGGATCTTCAGGCAACCGTGAGCCACCGCCCGGCCGGAAGGCCGGAAAGAGCGGAGCTTCCCGCGGCCGTCAGCAACCGCCCGATTCGAAAGCCGGAAGAGGCCGGATGCGGCCGCGGCCCTGCGCCGCCGGGCTACCGGAAGGCGGGATAGAGCGGTAGTTCCGGCGCCTGCCAGCTCTGCGTCGCAGCCAGCAGCGAGCGCATCAGCCCGGCCACCGTCGGCAGCTCCCCGGCCACCTCCAGTTCGTCCGCCAGTGTCTGCCACCGGTACCGGATGAGCTGACGCGTGCGCGGGGACTCGGCCTCCGCGTCGGTCGGTTCGTCCGCCTCGATCGCGCTGCGCAGCAGCCATCGCAGTGCGGACAACGTCCACGCCGCGACGCCGAGCCGCACGCCGCGCTGCCAGATTTCGTCGTCCGCGAGCTCCGGCCGCACGGCGCAGACTGCCGACCGGTAGGCGGCCTCAGCCGCCGCGCTGATCTCAGGTGGCAACCGGAAAACACACCAGCATGTGCTGAAGGGCATCCGGATATAGGCCGCGTCCAGGAAGACCGAGTGGAACCCGGCTGACTCGAAGTCAATGAACCGGATCCCGTCGGCGGTCAGGATGTTGTTATCGGGGCAGATGTCGCCGGGCGAGAACACGGCCTGCCGAGCCACCACACCCGCGACCTCCGCAAGGTCCGCACCCAGTCCCGCAGGAGGGGTAACGCCGACCTGCGGGCAAGCTTGCGCCGCAGCCAGGATCCGGCCGGCAAGACCAGCCATGTAGCTCTCGTCGGCGCGACCGCCCAGGTAATCAGCTCTCAGCGCGTCGAACTCCGGCTGCCTGAGCCCGACCGCCGCGGAGAGCGCGCCGCAGGCTCGCGCCCAGGCCATCAAGCCCGATTTCGCAGCTGGAGCCGAGCTGCCGAGCAGCACGTCGGCCATACTCTCGCCTGCGCCGAGGTCCGACATCACGACAACGAGCCGGTCGCGGTCGGCGCCCAGGAAGTCTGGCGCCAGGCCCGTCCCGCTGGCAAGCTGCAGCCCCGCCGCCTCGGCCGCGAAGCTGCTCCGGCCGTCGCCATTGTCCGGATAGGTTTTCACGATGACGGTGCCCTGCCCGCCCGCCCCGCCAGCCCCGCCCGCGCCGTCGCGGCACCGCAGCAGCACAGACCGGCCGCTGCCACCCCGAAGCGCAACGGGTTCGCTAAACGGCCGGCCGACCGCAGCCGCGGCAGCCGAGACGATCCTCTCGACCTGCGATTCGGCCCCGTGTTCAAACGGCACAGCCTGCTCGTCCGCCACCGGCAACTCCCCGTCACCCGTAAAAGAGCCGTTCCATTACCGCCCGCGCCTGCCGGGCCGCCCGCCGCCAGTCCTGGACCAGGTCCTGAGATCCGTCCGGCGGGTAACCCAGAACTCGCGCGACGACCGCCAGGTCCGCGGGCGAAGTCGGCAGCGTATCGGACGGCCTCCCGCGCACGAGCATCACGGCGTCCCTGATCCGGCTTGCCAGGTGCCAGGAGGTGGTCAGGGCCCGCGCGTCGCTGCCGGTCATCAGCCCGGCCGCAGTCGCCTCGGCCAGCGCGGCGAGGGTGCGGGTGGTGCGCAGCCCGGGTACCGCGTGCGCGTGCCTGAGCTGGAACAGCTGAGCCACCCACTCGACGTCGGCCAGACCGCCGGGACCGAGCTTCAGGTGCAGCACCGGCTCGACGCCGCGCGGCATCCGCTCGGCCTCCACGCGTGCCTTGATCCGCCTGATCTCCCGGAGCGCGCTGTCGTCGATGCCGCCCTCGGGATACCGCATCCGGTCGGCCATCTCCATGAACGCCGCGCCGACGTCAGGATCGCCGGCCGCAAACTCCGCCCTCAGCAGCGCCTGCGCCTCCCAGGCCACCGACCACCGGCGGTAATACGCCCGGTAGGAGGCGAGCGTGCGCACGAGCGGTCCCTGCCGGCCTTCGGGCCGCAAGTCCGCGTCGATCAGCAAGGCCGGATCGGGGCCGGGGCGGCTCAGCAGCGCGCGGAGGCTCTCTGCCACTGCGTGCGCTGCCCGCGTCGCCGCCTCCGCAGCCACACCGTCCGGGGCGCCGGGCAGCGGATCGTGCACGAACAGCACGTCGGCGTCGCTGGCATAGCCCATCTCGCACCCGCCGAACCTGCCCATGGCGATCACTGCGAGCCTGGTCGGCAGCGGCCCCGACACCCGCACCGCTTCCTGCACAGCGGCCGCCAGCGCGGCGTCGACCGTCACCCGGGCAACCCCGGTCAGCGTCTCGCCGGTCGCCTCGATGCTGGCCAGCCCGAGGACATCTGCCGCCGCGGTCCGCAGCAGCTCCCGGCGGCGGATCGCCAGCACCGCCCTGACCGCGGTCGGCGCAGTGTCGTGGCGGCTCACAGCGGCCCTCGCTTCCGCCAGGAGCTCGGTGACCGCCCGGGGCGCGAGCTGCGCGTCGTCGCCGAGCATCGCGACTGACTCGGGCGCGCGCAGCAGCAGCCCGGTCGCGTACCGGCTGGACGCCAGCAGCCTGGCCATCCGCTGTGCCACGACGGCGTTGTCGCGCAGCAACCGCAGGTACCACGGTGAGCCGCCGAGTGCTTCGCTCACCTGGCGGAACGCCAGCAGTCCAGCGTCCGGCTCCGGCGCATCGGCAAGCCAGCCGAGCACCAGCGGCAGCAGCGTCCGCTGAATCGCCGCCCGTCGGGAAACGCCCGAGGTCAGCGCTTCAATGTGGCGCAGCGCTCCGGCCGGATCTGCATATCCGAGCGCCTCGAGCCGGTCGGCCGCGGCCGCCGGTGTCAGCCGGGTAGCTTCCCCGGGCAGCCGCGCCACCGCGTCAAGCAGCGGCCGGTAGAACAGCTTCTCGTGCAGCTGCCGCGCCTGGCTCGCGTGCAGCCGCCACTGCGCCGTCAGCTCCGCGGCCGGATCGCCGGTCAGCGTCATCGCGGGCTTGCCGCCAGGGTCGAGCCGCATCCGGCGCAGCGCGCGGCCGATCTCGCGCAGCACCAGCGGGTCTTCGGGCAGCAAATGCGTGCGCCTGAGCTGGCGCAGCTGCAGCAGGTGTTCGACGCCGCGCAGGAACCGGTACGCCTCGGCCATCGCCGTCGCATCGGCACGGCCGACGTAGCCGCCCAACGCCAGCGCCGCCAGCGCCGGCAAGGTGCCCGGCTGGCGAAGGGACTCGTCCGCCCGGCCATGCACGAGCTGCAGCAGCTGTACCGCGAACTCGATATCGCGCAGCCCGCCCTTGCCAAGCTTGAGCTCCCGGCCGGCCTGATCCGGCGGCAGGGTCGCCACCACCCGTCGGCGCATTGCCTGCACGTCGGCGACGAAATCCTCGCGCTGCGCGGCATGCCAGACCAGCGGCCCGACCGCGGCCAGGTACTCCTCCCCCAGTGCGACGTCGCCGACCGCGAACCTGGCCTTCAGCAGCGCCTGGAACTCCCAGGTCTTCGCCCAGCGCTCGTAGTAAGCATGGTGGCTGGCGACCGACCGGACCAGCGGGCCGTCCCGGCCTTCTGGCCGCAGGTTCGGGTCGACCGGGAACAGCGAGCCCTCTGGCGTGCTCTGCGAGCAGACCCTGATCAAACCGCTGGCCAGCGCCGTCGCCGTTCGCAGCGCGGCTACCTCATCGCCGCCTCCCTCAGGAGGGCCCGCCACGAAGATCACATCGACGTCGCTGGCGTAATTCAGCTCGCGCGCGCCGGTCTTGCCCATCGCGATGACGGCCACCCGGCAGGGCGGCGAGTCCGCTGGCAGTTCGGCGCTGGCGATGGCCAGCGCGGCGTCCAGCGCGGCGGTTGTCAGTTCTGCCAGCCCCGCCATGACGGCGTCGATCGGATCCTCACCGGTCAGGTCCCTGGCTGCGATCTGCAGCAGCCGCCGCCGGTAGGCGACCCGTAGCTGGGTCGCCGCACCGGTTTCCTTCGCCGCAGTCAGGAGATCAGCGCGCAGTTCAGCAGAAGAAGTGAGGAACGAGGCCCCGGCGGCCAGCAGCCGCCAGTCGCCGGGATGCCGTACCAGGTGATCTCCGAGCGCGGCACTGGCACCAAGGACGCTTACCAGACGGTCCCGCAGCACTGGATCGCCCTGCAGTGCAGCCATCAGCTCGGCGTCCGGGACCATCCTGACCAATGCCGCCAAGGCCTGGTCTGGATCGGCGGCCGCAGCCAGCGCGTCGAGCAAAGGCCCGTCCGCAAGGTTTAGCTCGGCCAGCAGCTTGGCCGCCCTGGCAGTGTCGGCGAAGCCCATCGAAGCCAGTTGCCCGGCCAGGGTGCCCCGCGGAGTGCTCACTGCAGCACCGTAGCGAGTCGTCAAGTCCTTGCTTGCCGGGACAGGTGCGTCAGACTGCTGAGCAGCGTCGACATTCGGTTGCCGGGATCCGACAGCACCACCCGCCGCCTGCCCGCGGCGTCGATAGCAACGGCGAAGCATGACGCCTGAACATGAAGCTCGCCTGCCGGGCCGCGCAGGTCCATCCGGTAAACCACTACGTGGTTCGTCGGGCACATCGAGGTGCCAGGGCTGACCTGCAGTTTGTTGAACAGCGTCAGCAGCCTGGAGATCGCCTGCGCGGAGGTGATCTTCCGTGTCCAGGTGCGTACGACTGGCGCTCCGAACTTGGCGATATGGACGGTCACGGATCTGATCAGCCGCGGGGCCAGGTAGTCCGCCGCGGGCCGGCGCGGAAACCAGTCAACTCGCACATCGACCCGGACGGCTGAACCAGCGCGACTGGGCTGCGCAGTCTCGGTCAGCTCTACGGCCGCGATGCCAGCCGGTAGCACCTGCTCCCTGGCCCAGAAAAAATACTGCGTTCGCTGATGCGGCCCCCAGCCCGAGCCATGGCCATCTCCCACCAAGCCGGTCGGCAGGTGCGAATGCAGGAATGCCAGCCCGGCTGTTGCTGACATCGGCACGCTGAACCGCTCGTAGATGTCGGTCGTGGAAGTAGATGCGGCTGGGTCCGGGCCGGGGTCAACGCGCGGCCCGGCCAGCAGTCGGCTCCTGGCCGGGAGTCTGAGGCGGGACAGCACGCGCTGGGCTACCGCGTCAGCCTGGTCACGGCTGCCGGCGACAGGTCCCAGACTGCGCTTCACAGCCAGGGCGCTCCCGCCGCCGGGAGCCGGCACAGTGCCGCAGCCGGACAAGACCGCCGTGGCTGCGAGTGATGCGACAACAGCGCGTACTCGGACGCCCCTGCGCCTGGAGCTGGCCGCTCTATTTGACCACTCCGCCCTGCGCATCGCCATCCCCGCGTAGCGGCAGGTTGACCCTGCCCAGGGCTCCATCCTCGGGCATCGCAGGTGCGCTAGGCAAGATCAGGGTCAGAGCACGCCGACGTACCGTTCCAGCTCGATATCGGTGTCGTGGCGGCGCTATTCCTGCCACTCTTCCCGCCTGTTGCGCATGACGGCCACCTGTTGAAGGCACCGCGAACGGACGCTATGGCGCCACTGACCGGACCCGCAGGTTCTGCGCGTCGGCGATGAGCAGATAGCCGGACGGGCTGACAGCGACCCCGGACGGGCCGTCGAGAAGTGCGCGGATAGCGGGGCCACCGTCGCCGGCATACCCGCTACGCGCGCCGTCGGCCGTCAGCACGTGCCCGTGGCTGTCGACGGCAATCCCGGTGCCGCCACCATTCGGAAGGGTGTAGACGTGCCCGGTGGTCATCTGCTGCCCGTAGAACGTGCCGTTCCGGGCTGCCAATACCTGCAGCGCCGCGCTGGCGGTCAGCACGTTCCCGGCCTTGTCGAAGGCTATGCTCTGACCGGCGATGTTCCGGGCGATGGTGTAGATGTCACCCTTGGTCATCGTCTGGCCGAAGAACGTGCCCGAGGTGGCCGGCCGGAACCGCACCAGGCCCATGACGTAAGGCTCGGCAATCGTCAGGTCACCCGCGCGGTCCTCGGCCACACCGACCGGCTCGAGCTCGGCCCTGGTGGCGGGACCGCCGTCGCCGGATGACCCGAAGCTATAGGCGGTGCCGGCGGCGATCGCGTAGATATGGCCGGCCCGCATCTGCTGGCCGTAGAAGCGACCGCTCCGCGCGGCGATCAGCCGGGCTGGCCGGTCTGCGCGACGACCACGTTGCCCGCGCTGTCCACCGTCACGCCGATCGCGGAGACGATGGCCCGGCCGGCCGGGCCGCCGTTGCCACGATCGCCGCCGTACCCGGCGATCGCGTAGATGTCACCTGCGGTCATGCGCCGACCGTAGAAGCGGGCGGAGCGTTCGGCCACCACCAGGACCGTGCCGCAGTCAGCGATGATCACGTTTCCGGCCTGGTCCAGCCCGACGCCGGCGGCGCACTGCAGTGCGGCCTTGACGGCTGGCCCGCCGTCACCAGGAAAGTGGGTGCCGCCCCCCGCGATGGTATAGATGTGCCCGGCGATCATCCGGCGACTCGGCCGGTGAGCCTGACGGTCCGCAGTGGAGGCTTGCCTGTGAGAATCAGCCGAACCGTCAGAGCACGCCTATGTACCGCTCCAGCTCGAACTCGCTGACATGGCGCCGGTACTCCTGCCACTCTTCCCGCTTGTTGCGCAGGAAGAAGTCGAAGACCTGCTCGCCCAGTGTCTCGGCGACGAGTTCACTGCTCTGCATCGCGGTGATCGCCTCGGTCAGGTTCTGCGGCAGCGGGTCGATGCCAAGGGCACGCCGCTCGGCGGCGGTCAGCGCCCAGACGTCGTCCTCGGCCCCGGGCGGCAGCTCGTAATCCTCCTCGATGCCCTTCAGCCCGGCGGCGAGTATGACCGCGAACGCCAGGTAGGGGTTGCAGGCGGGGTCGATAGAGCGGAATTCGATCCGGGTCGCGTTCCCCTTCTGCGGCTTGTACATCGGCACCCGGATAAGCGCGGACCGGTTGTTGTGCCCCCAGCAGATGTACGCGGGTGCCTCACCGCCAGCGCCGGCGATACGCTCAGTGCCGCCCCAGAGCCGCTTGTAGGAGTTCACCCACTGGTTGCACACGGCGGTGATCTCGGCGGCGTGCCGCAGCAGCCCGGCGATGAACGCGCGGCCGACCTTGGACAGCTGGAACTCGCCGCTCGGCTCGTGGAACACGTTGCGGTCGCCCTCGAACAGCGACATGTGGGTGTGCATCCCGGAGCCCGGGTGGTCGGTGAACGGCTTGGGCATGAACGAGGCGTAGACGCCCTGCTGGAGTGCCACCTCCTTCATGGCCAGGCGGAACGTCATGACGTTGTCGGCAGTGCTGAGCGCATCTGCGTAGCGCAAGTCGATTTCCTGCTGACCGGGTGCGCCTTCGTGATGGCTGAACTCGACCGAGATCCCGAGCGCCTCCAGCATGGTGATCGCCTCGCGCCGGAAGTCATGCGCGATGGCGTGCGGCGTGTGGTCGAAATAGCCGCCGTTGTCGATCGGCCGCGGCTTGGCGCCGGGCTCGGGGCGCTCCCGGAGCAGGAAGAACTCGATCTCGGGATGGGTGTAGAAGGTGAAGCCGAGCCGTGCCGCCCTGGCCAGCGCTCGCTTAAGCACGTTGCGCGGATCTGCGTAGGACGGGGAGCCGTCCGGCAGCAGGATGTCGCAGAACATCCGCCCGGTCCCGGCGGACTCCCCGCCGGCCGGCATCAGCTGGAACGTCGCCGGATCCGGCTTGGCGAGCATGTCGGCCTCGTAGACGCGGGCGAAGCCCTCGACGGCCGATCCGTCAAAGCCGATGCCCTCGGCGAAGGCGCCCTCAAGCTCGGCGGGCGCCACCGCGACCGACTTCAGGTAGCCGAGAACGTCGGTGAACCACAACCGGACGAACCGGATATCGCGCTCTTCGAGCGTGCGCAGCACGAACTCTTCCTGCCTGTCCACCGACACAGTCTGCCCGGCGTATGTTTCCTTCTTGTTACCGGCCCCGCCGTAGCCCGCTGGCAACCGGCACAACCATCCGGGCGGCACGTAGGCTGGGCTCGTGCCTCAGCTTCGGATCGGGCTCGCGCAGGTCAACGCGACCGTCGGTGACCTGGCTGGCAATAGCGACAAGGTGCTGGAGTGGACGATGCGCGCCGCGGAGCAGGGCGCGCGGATCGTGGTATTCCCCGAGATGATGCTCACCGGCTATCCGGTCGAGGACCTGGCGCTGCGCGGGTCGTTCGTGGACGCCTCGATCTCGTCGCTGCACCAGCTTGCCGCCCAGCTGGCCGGGGAGGGACTGGACGGGATCGCGGTCGTCGTCGGCTACCTGGACCGCCGCGCTGGGCAGCAGCCTCGGGTCGGCGTGCCGGCCGGCGCGCCCCTGGATGCGGCCGCGGTACTGCACGGCGGCCAGGTCGTGATTACCTCCGCCAAGCACCACTTGCCCAACTACGGCGTGTTCGACGAGTTCCGCTACTTCCTGCCGGGCGACACAGTCCCGGTGTTCCGGCTGGCAGCGCACGGCGGCGCGGCCGTGGACGTCGCCGTTGCCATCTGCGAGGACCTGTGGCAGGACGGCGGCCCGGTGGCAGTGGCGCGCACGGCCGGCGCCGGCCTGCTGGTGGTGCCGAACGCCTCGCCCTACGAGCAGGAGAAGGACGACGTCAGGCTTGACCTCTGCCAGCGCCGCGCCCGCGAGGCCGGGACCGTCCTGGCCTACGCCAATATGGTCGGCGGCCAGGATGAGCTGGTCTTCGACGGGGATTCCATCATCGTCGGGCCGGACGGGCGGCTGCTCGCGCGCGGGCCGCAGTTCGACGAGGCCCTCGTCCTCGCCGATCTCGACCTGCCCGCCGCGGACCTGAGCCGGCTGCCCGGCCGCGAGCCGGCCGATGCTGATGACGGCACGACCATGACGATCGAGCGGATCGAGCTGCCGCTGCTCCCGGCGCCCGAGCCAGACTCACCGCTAGCCGCCGAGATGATCTGGCCGCGGCTGTCCGACCTAGCTGAGATCTACGGCGCGCTCGTGCTCGGCACTCGCGATTACGTGCACAAGAACGGGTTCGGATCGGTCCTGGTCGCGCTGTCCGGCGGCATCGACTCAGCGCTGGTCACGACCATCGCCGCCGACGCACTGCGAGCAGACCGGGTGCACGTCGTGCTTATGCCGAGCAGCTATTCGTCGTCCCACTCCGTCACCGATGCCGAGGACCTGGCCAAGCGGCAGGGAGTGCACGCGCGGACGATCCCGATCCACCCGATGGTGGACAGCTTCGCCGAGCTCAGCCTGCACGGCCTGGCGGCGGAGAACCTGCAGTCGCGCATCCGCGGCCTGATCCTGATGTCCCTGTCGAACGCCGAGGGCCACCTGGTGCTGACGACGGGCAACAAGAGCGAGCTGGCGACCGGCTACTCCACCCTGTACGGCGACTCGGCGGGCGGCTACGGACCCATCAAGGACGTGCCGAAAACCTTGGTCTGGGCGCTGTCCCGGTGGCGGAACGAGCAAGCCGCCGAGCGCGGCGAGACGCCGCCGATCCCGGAAAACTCGATCACCAAGCCGCCCAGCGCCGAACTCGCGCCCGGCCAGCTCGACACCGACTCGCTGCCGGACTACGAGGTGCTTGACCGGCTGCTTGACGACTACGTGGAGAAGGACATGGGCGCGGCCGAGCTCGTGTCCGCCGGGCACGACCCTGCGCTCGTCGAGCGGGTGATCAGGCTCGTGGACCGCGCCGAGTACAAGCGGCGGCAGTACCCGCCCGGACCGAAGATCAGCGTCAAGAACTTCGGCCGCGATCGGCGGCTGCCGATTACCAGCCGCTGGCGCGAGCCCCGCATCGGCTAGATCGGATCCCAGCTCGCTGACTCGTAGATGCCGGTGAGCATCGACATGAACTCGCCGTCGACGGGCAGCTTGCCGTCGTCGACCTGGGTCACCGCGGCGATCCCGCGGGAGTTGGTAACGAAGACCGCAGCGAACGCGGTCAGGTCGGCCAGCCGTACCGGGCTGTGGCGGACCGGCACGGACTGCTCGCGCAGACCCCGTTGCACCAGCTGCATGGTGATCCCGGACAGCATCGCCGCAGCTGGCCAGACGACGCCGTTCCCGTCAAAGAATCCGATGTTCGTCATCGAGCCCTCGGAAATCAGCCCGTCTGGCCCCGTCAGCAGCGCGTCGTCATAACCGTGCTGGCCTGCCAGCTGCCGGTAGTAGGCCTGGCCGAAGTCTCCCAGCTGCTTAATGTGCGCGACGCAGCGCTGATAGGGAACGGACTCCAGCCTGATCTCCGCGCGCAGGCCTCCGGGCGGCCGGACGAGCACCAGGACTGACGGTGGCTGGTCCGGTTCGGGATGCTGCACGTAGACCCGCACCGAGGCGTCAGCGCCAGGGCCGAGCGCGTGGCGGATATAGTCGCGGACCCTGGTCAAGTCCAGGCTGGTCCCGAACAGCTCGGCGGTTGCCTGGTCAAGGCGGGCCAGGTGCAGCCCAAGTCCCCGCACCTTGCCGCCGCAGACTTGCATCGCGGTGAAATGCCCGTACCCGTTCAGCGCCAGGGCACGAAGCTGACTGGCCGTCGGGGTAGCTCCGTTGTATTCCAGCGCGTCCGCGGTGAGGTGCATCGCGCTACAGCTCGACGCTGGTGCCGGGCTCGAGGAAGGCTGCCGGGCCCGTCTTGGTCGGCACCGCGCTCAGCAGGTTGCGGGTGAGGTTCGCGCCCTTGTCGTTGAGCAGCGCATCGTGAATCCAGAAGCCGCGTTCGGGCGCGACGGCCCTGATGTAGTCAGCGATCTCGCCGAACTTCAGCCACGGCGCCGCCACCGGCACCAGCAGCGTCAGCACCGGCTCCGGCGGAACAGTGAAAGAGTCACCGGGATGAAACACCGCGCCGTCCACGAAAAAGCCGGTGTTTGGCACGATCGGGATCGACGTATCGACCAGCGCGTGGTCAGAGCCGTACACGCGTACGTTGAAGCCGGCCGCGACGAACGCGTCACCGTGGTGCACCGCGTGCACCCGGTCGCCGAAGTCGGCGAGTTGCGCCGCCACGGTTTCGCTTGCCCACAGCTGCAGCGCCTGATCGGCATGAAGTGCCGCGCGTACAGCGTCGGCGTCGAGGTGATCGACGTGCTCGTGCGTCACCAGCACGGCATCGGCGCCGGTCAGTGCGTCCGGTCCGGCCCAGACGCCGGGATCGATGAGCAGGCGCGCGCCGTCCTTCGCCAGCCGCACGCACGAGTGCTCGAGTTTGGTCAGCTGCATACCGCGAGCCTATCGTCAGCGCGCTGCCAGGCCCCGGAGCAGTTCCTCCACCACCCGCCTGGCGGAACGGGCGTCCAGGTGGTCCTCGCCGTACATGCTGGCCAGGACGGCTCCGTTCAGCAGGAACACCGCGGCGCCGATGTCAGTGTTCTCGCGTAGCTCGCCCGTCGCGACGCCGCGGCGAAGCACCGCAGTGACGAGGTCGCGGCGTGGCTTGACGACGATTTCGACGTACCTGGCCATCAGCCGCGGGTACCGCACGCCCTCGCCCTGGAGCAGTGCGAACAGCCTGGCCCGGCGCGGATCGGCGGCCTCCCGGCTGATCGCGTCCAGCAGCGCGGTGAGATCCGCGCGGACCGACCGGCCTTGCGGCGCCGGCAGCTGAGTGCGCAAGGCGTCGATCGCGTCAAGCAGCATGTCCTCTTTGCCGGGCCAGCGCCGGTAGATCGTCGCCTTGCCGACTCCGGCCCGGGCAGCCACCTGCTCGATATACAGCGCATCCGGGCCGCGCTCGGCGAACAGGTCCAGCGCGGCCGCCAGAATGGCCTGGTCGGCCTGCTCGCTGCGGGGCCGGCCCGGACGGCGCTGCACCTGCTGGGAACTGCCCATGCCTGCCTTCGGGGCGGGAAGCGCGAACCGGCCGTCGGACGTTGTCCATGGTGGCTCGGCATAAACGATACGGAACATCACCGTATCGCAAATCGGCCAGCACGGCGGACCCCTGGCCAGCGCCCTGGTCGGCACCGGCTGGGGCTCTGGCCACCGGCCGGCTCGCCGTGCGATCATCAGAGGGTCCGGGGACGCCATCAGGGCGCAACGAGACGCGGAGGACGAAATGACTGCTGACCAGTACCGGGCGGCACCGGCCCCTGAACCCCTCTATGGCGGCGCCGCCAGCCGCCGCCTCACTGTTCGGGACATCGCCGCCGCCAAGGCCCGCGGCGAGAAGTGGCCCATGCTCACGGCCTACGACGCACTGACTGCGTCGGTCTTCGACTTGGCCGGGATCCCCGTGCTGCTGGTAGGCGACTCGGCGGCAATGGTGGTCTACGGCCATGATTCCACCATTCCGGTCACCGTCGATGAGCTGATCCCGCTTACCGCGGCTGTCGTGCGCGGCACCCGGCGCGCGCTGATCGTCGCTGATCTGCCGTTCGGTTCCTACCAGGCGTCCGCGGGGGCGGCCCTGGCAGCGGCCACCCGGTTCCTCAAGGAATCCGGCGCCCACGCCGTCAAGCTGGAGGGGGGCTACCGGGTCGTCCGCCAGGTTGAGGACCTGGTCGCGGCCGGCATCCCGGTCATGGCGCACCTTGGCCTGACGCCGCAGTCGGTCAACGCATTCGGTGGCTACAAGGTGCAGGGCCGCGGCGAGGACGGCGAGCGGCTACTGCACGACGCCAAGGCGCTCCAGGCCGCCGGGGCGTTCTCCGTGGTGCTCGAGTGCGTCCCCGCCGACCTGGCCAGACGGGTGACCGCGAGCCTCGACATCCCGACCATCGGCATCGGCGCGGGACCGCACTGTGATGCGCAAGTGCTGGTCTGGCAGGACATGGCGGGACTGTCGCCGCGGACGGCGAAGTTCGTCAAGCGCTACGCAGATGTCTGCGGCGTGCTGCGCGGTGCGGCTGAGGCGTTCGCCGCCGACGTGGTCTCCGGCAGCTTCCCGACCGAGGAATTCTCTTACCGGTAAGCCCGGCCGGGCGTCCTTCCTACTGCTGACACCAGCACGAGCCGGTCATCAGGTTGCAGCGGGCCCGCCCGCGGATCATTGACCGCTAGCAGGCTGCCATCACGCAGCACCGCAATCAGGCCAGCGCAGTCGCGAGCGGGCTGGCCGAGCTCGCGGCCGGCCGGGGACCGCTCGGTCAGGTCCAGGCCGTGCCCCCAGCCCAGCAGTTCCGCCATCAGCTGGCCGGCGGCCGGCTCGATCGTGGACAGGCCGAGCAGCCGGCCGGCCGCCGTCGATGACACCACAACGTGGTCTGCGCCGCTCTGCCGGAGCAGCGGCTCGTTCTCTGCTTCCCTGACGGCAGCGATGATCACCAGGTCCGGATTCAGCTGGCGCGCGGTCAGCACGATCAGTACCGCGGTGTCATCCCGGGCGACGGCGATGACCAGCCGCGCCGCTGTCGCCGTTTCCGCGCCCGTGAGCACGTCGCGCCGGGTGCCGTCGCCGGTCACGGCCGCGAGGCCAGCCCGGTTCGCTTCGCTGGCCACCTCGAGGACGTTGTCCACCACCACGATCGAGGTGACCGCCTGCCCCGCTTCGCGCAGCGTCGTCACCACGCTGCGCCCCTTGGTGCCGTAGCCGACAACCACCGTATGACCAGCCACTTTCGACCTCCAGCGGGTAAGCCCCCAGCCCAGCCGGGTCCGCTCGGTCAGCACCTCCAGGGTGGTGCCGATCAGGACGATCAGGAAGATGACCCGGATCGGAGTGATGATGAAGGTGTTCACCAGCCGAGCCACGCTGGTGACCGGAACGATGTCGCCGTAGCCGGTCGTGGACAGCGTGACGGCGGAGTAGTAGGCGGCCCCGAGCAGGTTCAGCGGCTGGCCCGGCCGGGCCGCGTCCCGGTAGCCGCTGCGGCCCAGGTAGACGATCACGGTCGCCAGTACCAGCAACCCGGCCGCGATTGCGGCCCTGGTACCGACTGCGGCCAGCGGGCTGACGCGGCGGGACGGCAACGACACCGCGGAGTGGTCCAGCCCACGGCCAGCGCTACCGCTTCGCAGTCCGTCAGTCACAATCAGTGACCTTACACACGCGCCCGGAGGCCGCTCTGGCTGACAGCCCGTCAGATGCCGGTGATGCGAAGCCCGGCGTGCGCCTTGTACCGGCGATTGATGGCGATGAGATTTGCCGTCATGGCCTCGACCTGTCCGCAGTTGCGCAGCCGGCCGCCGTACACCCCGCGCATGCCCGGGATCCGGCCGGCCAGCGCGGCCACCAGGTCGGTCGCGGCCCGGTCGTCGCCGAGTACCAGCACGTCCAGCTCGATCTTGTCGACGGCGGGATCGAGCAGCAGGAAGGCCGACACATGATGGAACGCGCCGACCACGGTGCTGTCTGGCAGCACGGCGGCCGCCTGCTCAGCCGCGCTGCCCTCCGGCACCCTGATCGGATACGCGCCGCGGGAGTCGAAGCTCATCGGGTTGACGCAGTCGACCACGACCTTGCCGGCCAGCGGCCCGGCTAGCCCGTCGAGCAGGTCCCGGTGCCCTTCCCACGGCATGGCGGCAATCACCACATCGGCACGCTCGGCCGCTTGCTGGTTCAGCGCGCCGGCGAGCAGCGGGCTGCCGCCGAGTTCGGCTGCCACGGTCGCGGCTCGGCCGGCGTCTCGCGAGCCGATGATGACACGATTCCCGGCCATCGAGAGTCGCCGGGCCAGGCCGCGGCCCTGTTCTCCGGTGCCGCCGAGAATCCCGATCACCACGGCAGCGGGGTCGGAGCCGGCCAGCGCCTGTTGCGTCATGCGCCCGATCCTGCCAGAAGCGGCACTGAGCCGGTTAACCGGCGGCTGGCTGGCGGGTCGGGCACCATAGGCTCATGAACGCCGACCAGGTGGCGGCCCTTCGCGCTCTGCTCGCCCCGACCGGCTGGGTCGACCGGACCACCGGGTTCGCCCGCGCCCTGCGGCGCAGTGCCAGCTCAGGACTGCTCGTCATCGGCCCGCAGGCCGCTGAGCCGTGGCACATGACGGCGCACTTGGCCGACGAAAGCCGGCTCGCCGGCCTGCCCGAGATGGCTCCGGCATTGATCCGCTGGGCGCCGCCGCCGGACGCCCCCCCGCACCTGGCGGTGGGGCTTGACCGGCTCCGCGCCGCTTCGCGCGACGAGACGCTGCTGGTCGTCAGCGAGGCACTGGCTCCCGCCGAACTGCTGGAGCGGGTGCATGATGCCCGCCGCATCGGCGTCACCGTGTTCGCCCTCGATCAGGACGATCCCGAGCTCGACGGGCTGGCGCACGAGTCGCTGCCCGTGCCCGCCATCAGCTCGCCGGTGTCGTTCGACGGTGCGCAGCACCTGGTCAGCGCGGCAGTAGGCGAGGACAGCGGACCAGGCGGCCGGCACCGGTCGTTGCGCACCCGGCTGGCACGGCTGCTGGACACGGTCAGCGGCCCGGCGCCGGACTAAGGGGCCTCGTCGGCCTCAGGAACGGGCGGCTCGACTGACTCGGCCGGCTCGGCCTCGCCACCTTCCAAGCTGACCGAAACGTGCTGCTCAGGAACCTGGACGGGGCGCCGTCCAGCCAGCTTGCGTATCCCGTAGATCGGCGGCGGCGCCATGCTGGCGAATTGGGCGATCGCCGTACCTACGATCGTCACTTCGGCGACGTGGTCGTGGCCAAGCGGCACGACCGGGCATTTGCGTCGGCTGATCCTGGTCTCCATATTCCTGACGACGACGCCTTCGGCGCCCATCCGGATCAGGTCGAGCTCCAGCTCGTTCCTGGCGTCGGTACGCATTTGCGTAACGAGGTAGGTGTACCCCTCGACCTCCACGTTCCCCGCTGTCCAGCGGGCGCTGGCTAGCCAGTCGTCGTGGCGGTACCCGACAGCGACGCCCAGGGCGAGCCCCACAGGTATCCACCCGTGCGCGACGAGCTTGGTGAAGTCCTGGCCGGACAAGTCGGAGGCGAAGGGCTCGCTCCGGACCGGGACTCCGGGCGCCCGGATCGCGGTGCCGATAGCCCGGAACTCCAGCGTGTCGTCGTCACCGAACGGGCCGACCGTCAGCGTCACCCCGATAATGCCGTGACCGCCGAGCGCCGCGCACTCGGAGATCATCCGGCTGACAGCCGCGCGCCGGGCCTGATAGAGCACGGACACCAGCGCGTGCGCCGAGCCGATGGCAGCCGCCCCGACCGGCTTGCGCACCGGCCCGCGGCTGATACGCAGGCCGCCCGGGCCTGGCGCCGAGTAGGCCCGCGTTCCCTCACCACGGAAGACCTGCAGGCCGTACGGGCATTCCTCGCCGCCGGTGTCCCCGACGTTGTACACGGCGGCGCCGAGCACCTGGCCTACCGGCTGGAACCCGACCCGGGAGATCGCTGCGAACTCGTTGACCTGGAGCGCCGAGCCCCAGCTGCGGCGCTCCCTCAGCTCCGCCAGGCGCGCCTGCGCGGCCGGCGGCGGCGCCGCGCCAGGCAGGTCGCCGGGGTCGGTCATCAGGAATCCAGGCTCAGCACCATCGTCGGCGTCTGGATGATGTGGTCATCGCGCAGCGGCCGCACCGCCGTGCCGATAGCGAAAAACTCCGTGGTGTGCGAGCCCCAGGTGTGACTGTGCTGGCGGAGCTGGACCCCGACGATTCCTTCGGCGGCGTATCCCTCGGCCTCGGCCTGCATCCGGCTCATCGCCAGCTCGCGCGCGTCGTACAGGGCCTGGGTGAACTGCTCCAGCTCGACGTTCCGACCGATGTTGCCCATCTTGCTGCCGAGCTTCTGGTGCGCGATGTGGTAAACGCACGATCCCATCACCATGCCGAGCGGCGCGTAACCGGCCCGGATCAGCGTCCAGAAGTCCTGCCCGGACAGATCGGAGGTGAACGGCAGTCCCTTGTTGTTCTTCCAGTTCGTCACGCCGCCGCCACCGGCGCCCGGCTCGGCCACTACTGCCGTGCCGACCGCGATGAACTCGGCGATGTCCGCGCCGAACTCCTTCATCTCCACGTCGAGCCGGACGCCGACGATGCCGTCGGCGCCCAGTGCCTGCGCCTCTGCTTCCATCCGCGTCATGGCCAGTTCCCGCGCGTGGTACATGGCCTGCGAGAGCACGTCCAGCTCCTGGCTCTTTCCCCAGCGGGCAACCTGCAGCCCCACATGGTAGATCGACGTGCCGAGCACGAGCCCGACTGGCCGGAAGCCTACCTCCCTGACCAGCAGGAACTCGTTGACAGACAGGTCCGATGTGAAAATCGAGCCAGGCGCGCCAGGCCGCAGCTCGGCCAGCCTTCGCATCGCGTCCTGGGGTACTCCCAGCACCTCAAGATCGGTGCTCTGCTGCTCCGTCATCGCGCTCCCTTTACCTTCAATCTCTGGCGCCCAAGGCCTCCGCCCGCGCGGACGCCCTTATGGACCGAGCCGGACGCGCGCGGCCTGCCGCCGCTGCGGGTCAAGCGACACGATCGCGAGCGGTGGCTTGGCCGCGGGCCGCCCGAACCGGGCTATCGCGGTACCGATGATCGTCGCTTCCACGACGTGATCCCGGCGGCCTTCCTGCATCGTGCACTCGTGCTCGCCGACCTTGATTTCCATGCGCTGCACAACGACGCCGTCCGCGCCATGCCGCTTCACATCGCGCTGGAGCTGATTGCGGGCGTCGTGCCTGGTCGCGTTGACCAGCTCGGTGTACCCGCTCACCTCGGTGTTGCCGGCACCCCAGCGAGTCTGGGTCACCGTCACCCAGTCATCGTGCCGAGCGCCGATGGAGATCCCGAGCACCAGGCCGGCTGGCACCCAGCCCGCCAGTACGAGCTTGGCGAAATCCTGGCCGGACAGATCCGAGGTGAACGGCTGGCGCAGCGGCACCGCGCCCGGCGCGCGCACTGCGGTGCCGATGGCCTTGAACTCAAGGCCGCCCGCGGGGAAGGCGCCGATCTCCAGGTTCACGCCGACTATGCCGTGGCCCCCGAGCGCCTCGCATTCGGCGGTCATCCTGGCGATGGCCTGGCGGCGGGCCTGGTACAGGGTGCGGACCATCGGCGCGTACGAACCGAGCGAGCCGCCGCCAGAGGTCGCAGTCACGCTGTTGTACGGGTTGAGGTATGAGCTGTACCGGCCGCCGAGCCCACCCATCCCGTATCCGCCGCCCCAGGCCGGGCAGGCGTAGCCGCCGGTGTAGCCGATGTTGTACACCGCAGCGCCCAGAACCTGGCCGACCGGGTCGAAGCCCACGCTCTTAATGGCAGTGAACTCGTCCGAGCTCAGCGCCGAGCCCCACGTGCCGCTCTTCCGGATCTCAGCCATCCGGGCCACGGCCGCCGGCGGAAGGCCGTTCCCCGGCTGGTCCACGGACACTCTGCGCCCCCTTGTCGGGCTTTCTTCCGCTCCCTCTCACCCTACAAGACCGCAGCCTGGCAGCCGCAGCTGCAACGCTGGTCCGCTGCCGACGGAGGTCAGCTGCGGGCGAAGGTCAGCCGGCGGCGGCGGAAGTCAGCTATCGCCTTCCTCGCCCGGCCACCTGTCCTGCGCCTCCCATTCCTCATTCCGGCGCCTGACGGTCTCCAGCGCATTGGCCGCCGCCTCCCGCGTCGGGTACGGCCCGAGCCGGTCCTTCCCGGCGCAGCCAGCCCCGTGCTCCACTTCCATGTGCTTCAGGCAGAACCACCAGCTCTGGTCATCGTCCATGAGCACTAGACTTGCAGATCATGGTCGCCCTGCTTCAGCCCGGCCGGGTTTCCCCCGAGCGGGCCGTCCCCGCTCAGATCGCCCGTCCTGAATACGTCGGCCGGCGCGCGCCGCGCCTGGGCGAGCCCGACATCAAGAGCGCCGAGACGATCGAGCGGATGCGCGTCGCGGGCAAGATAGCCGCGCAGGCCCTGGCGGAAGTCGGCCGCCATGTCGCGCCCGGCGTGACCACCGACGAGCTGGACCGCATCGGACATGAGTTCCTGTGTGACCACGGCGCCTACCCGAGCACCCTGGGCTATCGCGGCTTCCCCAAGTCGCTGTGCACCTCACTGAACGAGGTCATCTGCCATGGCATCCCGGATGACAGCGTGATCGCCGACGGCGACATCGTCAACATCGATATCACCGCGTACATCGGCGGCGTGCACGGTGACACCAACGCGACCTTCCTGGCCGGATCGGTCAGCGAGGAATCCCGGCTGCTGGTCGAGCGCACCAGGGAAGCCATGATTCGCGGCATCCGGGCGGTCGCTCCTGGCCGGCCGCTGAACGCGATCGGCCGTGTGATCGAGTCGTACGCGCGCCGGTTCGGCTACGGCGTGGTGCGGGACTTCACCGGGCACGGTATCGGCACGACGTTCCACTCTGGCCTCGTCGTGCCCCACTTCGATGACCCGTCCGTCAGCGTGATCATGGAACCGGGCATGACGTTCACTATCGAGCCGATGCTGACCCTCGGCACGATCGAGTACGACATCTGGCCCGACGGGTGGACTGTTCTCACCGCCGACCGTAAGCGCACCGCCCAGTTCGAGCACACGCTCGCGGTCACCTCAGACGGTTACGAGATCCTTACGCTGCCCTGACTCGGTCTGGCCCGGGTCACGCGGGCTTGATGGTGACGGACGGGCCGGTGCCGGCCCGCCCTCGCAGGCGAGACTGCGGCCGGGTAGCCAGGCCAGCCAGCGCGGCAGGTACCAGGCCCGTTCGCCCAGCAACGCCAGGCACGCTGGCAGCACCACGCCGCGTACCACGGTCGCATCGATCAGCACTGCGACCGCCAGCCCGACGCCGAGCATCTTGGCGTCGATCAGCGAGAGCGTGGCAAAGATCGAGAACACCGCCACCATGATCACCGCGGCACTGGTCACCACTCCGGCGCTGCTGCCGATGCCGTTCACGATCGCGTCGCGGCAGCTGGCACCACCAGTCCGAAGCTCCCTGATCCGGCTGAGGATGAACACGTGATAATCCATGCTGAGCCCGAACAGCAGCACGAAGGTAAACAGCGGTACCCACGGCACCAGCGCGCCGAACGAGGTGAAGCCGAGCAGCGACGACAGGTGACCGTCCTGGAAGATCAGCGTGACGACGCCGTAGGCACCGCCTACCGACAGCAGGTTCAGCCCGATCGACACCAGCGGCACGGTGATGCTGCGGAACGCCGCCATCAGCAACACGAACGCGAGCAGCGCGACCGCTGCGAATACGATCGGGGTCCGCGAGTCCAGCTGTGACCGGAAGTCGTAACTGGCCGCGGTGTTGCCGGTCACCGCGAAGGAGGTGCCGGGAACGTGGCCAATCGTCGCTGGCAGCACCTTGTTCTGCAGGGTTACCAGTGCGTGATCCGAAACCGCATCTGCCCCGTTGCCAGCGAGCGGGACCTGGAGCACCAGCGCCCGGCCGCCAGCCACCAGGCTCGCGGTGACCGGTCCGCGGATCGGGCCCGCCGCGGACGTGGCTGCCCGCACCTCGGCTACCGCGCGCTGGACGGCAGGCCCGCGGATGTTGCCGGTAACGACGATCTCAGCAGGAGCAGGCTTACCGGGAAACTGGTGCTGGATGTTGTCCAGCACCTGGACGACGCCGAGGTTGCTCGGCAGCGCCATGCCGGGGTCCCCGATCCGCATGCCGAGCGCGGGCGCGCTCAGCACGAGCATGCCCAGCGCGGCGATCCCGCCGTAGCGCAGCGGCTTGCGCACCACCCGCCTGGCCAGCCCGGACCAGAACCGGGAAGCGCCCGGGCAGGTCCGGCGCCTGCCCAGATGCGGCAGCCGCCCCCGGTCGGCCCACTCGCCCAGCCAGGACAACAGCGCGGGCAGGAAGGTCAATGACCCCAGCACGGTCACCCCGACCACGATGATCGTGCCGAATGCCAGCCCGGTGAACACATCAATCCCGGTCAGGAACATGCCCGCTAGCGAGACCATGACGGTCAGCCCGGATACCACGATCGCGCGGCCGGAGGTGCTTGCCGCGATCTTGACTGCCGCGAGCCTGCCGTGGCCCTTGGCCCGCTCCTCACGTTCGCGCCGCAGGTAGAACAGCGAGTAATCGACTCCGACCGCCATCCCGATGACCAGCACGATCTCGGACGCGCCGGCCCCGACGGGCAGCCACTGGGACGCGATGCCGAGCAGCGAAACGGCCGCTACCACCGCCGTCCCGGCGAGCAAGACCGGAATGCCGGCTGCGATCAGCGCGCCGAACACGCCCACGAGCAAGATCAGCGTCAGCGGGATGGACGTCCACTCCGACTGGCGGAAGTCATGCCCGAGCAGTGCATTAGCTACCCGGTCGGTGCTGGCGTCGCCCGCCTCCCTGATCAGCAGCCCCGGATTGCGAACCTGAACATGGTGGACGGCGGCCAGGTCGGCCAGCACCGTGGCATCGGCGGCGGGACCGGGCCCGGCCACGTTAAAGGTAACCAGCGCGGCGAGCCCGTTGCGCGAAACCAGGCCGTGGCCGCCAGGCCCAGCCGGCGCCCGGATGTCATCAGCAGCCCGCGGCAATGCCGCGAGGGCCCGCTCAACCTCGTCGGCCACGGCCCGGACCCGGCGCGCCGCGTCGGCCTCGATGTGCCGTGCCCCGGTTCGCGCTTCGATCAGGACGCTCTCGGCCGGCGGGGTGACGACGCCGAGCTTAGTGAGCACCTGCTCGCCTTGCCCGGCCTGGCCTGGATCGTACTGCTGCACGCCCGCCGAGGTCACCGCCTGACCGGCGATGAAGCAGCCAATCACGAAAGCCAGCCATAGCACCACTGCGGTCTTGCGGTGGCGGGCGCTCCAGCCGGCGATTCGCTCGATTGCCGGCCCGCCAGCACGAGCGGACTGACCGCTGGCGCCTGGAGGCATGCGGGTGCTAGGGAGCAGGCCCATGGTGCTCTCTGGCTCGGGGAGGGTTAGCAGGCCTCACGCCAGAGTCAGGGGCGGCGAGCCGGCTGTGAGGCCAACTGTAGCCGAGTCGTTCCGATGAGTTAGCCAATGTGCGGAAAGCTGGCGGATCCTGATGGATCTGCCGGATTTCCCTAGGGTTTCCGGCCGCGACGGCAGCAACGGTTGCGGCCGGGATGACGAGCCGGCCACGTTCCCGGCCTGAACCTCGGGCGGTGAGATCATCTGCGCATGGGCGAACTGATCTTGATCCGGCATGGCGAGACGGAGTGGAGCAGGGCAGGCAGGCACACCGGCAGGACGGACGTGCCGCTGACCGACGCCGGGCTGGCTGCCGCCGCGGAGCTGGCGCCGGCCCTGGCGGGCAGGCACATCGTCGCGGCGTTCACCAGCCCGGCCGCCCGGGCGGCGGTGACAGCGCAGCTCGCCGGCCTGGCGGGCGTTCGAACCGACCCTGACTTGTGGGAGTGGGACTACGGCGGTTACGAGGGCCTTACCAGCGCAGAGATCGCCGCGGAGCGACCCGGCTGGTACCTGTGGCGCGACGGCGTCATCCCAGGTGACCGGTCCCATCCTGGCGAGACGGTGCAGCAGGTGGGCCGCCGCGCCGACGATGTGCTGAGCCGGGTCAGGCCGCTGCTGCCCGACGGTGATGTCGCTCTGGCGGCGCACGGGCACCTGCTGCGGGTGCTGGCGGCGCGCTGGCTCGGACTTGCGGCCGACGACGGACGGTACTTCCGGCTCGATACCGGCACCCTGAGCACGCTCGGCACCGAGCACGGCGAGCCGGTGATCGCCAGGTGGAACATGCCGGCGTACGGCTAGCAGTCAGGCCGCTCGGTTCCGGCGCGCGATCGCCGCGCCCGGCAGCAGCAGCCATTGCGGCGGGAGCCGGGTGCTGGACTCGAAGGTGGCTCGCAGCGCCATCGTGACCGCGGCGTCGGTCAGGCCCACGGCCGGCGTCCCGTAGAGGCGCCGGGCCCAGCGCGGCAGGCTGGCGTAGGCCAGCAGGTTCAGCGGCGGCACGAGCAGCCGCAGCGGTGCGTAGGGCGGCGGCACCTTCGGGGTGAATGACAGCCGCAGCGCCCGCCGGGCCTCGGCGCAGGCCCGCAGCTCCGGTTGCATTCGCTGGTAGTAGGCATCGAGCTCGGCCATGCTGGCCGGCACGGCCGCGGGATCGAGGCCCACAACCGCGGCGCCTCGGCGTTGCTCGTCCACGAACGCGTCCAGGTCGGCCGGTGTCACGCGCATGCCGCTGCGGCGGGCGATCTCGGCATACGAGCCGACTTCACCGCAGTGCACCCACAGCAGTAGTTCCGGCTCGTCCAGCCGGAACACCCGGCCGTCGCCGTCCACACCGGTCAGTGATGAGTGGATCTTGCGCAGCCGTGCCCCGGCCCGTTCCGCTTCGGCCACCGTCCCGTACGTGCGCACCCGGACGAACTCGACGGTCCTGGTGAACCGTCCCCAGGCCTGGTCCCGTTGCGCGAACGCGGTGTTCTGCCAGGTGCCCTTCATCACCCTCGGATGCAGGGCCTGCATGTACATAGCCCGCACGCCGGCCACCCACATCACCGGCTCGCTGAGCACCCGCCACGTCACTGAGCCCGGACCGAACAGGCCGTGATCGCTGGCAGGCGTCGGGGTCATTGCTGGCGGGTCTCTTCCTCGATCCAGTCCAGGTAGGACGGCGAGCCGGCCACGATGGCCGTTGCGGTGATCTCGGGCTCGTCGTAGCTGTGCCGCTGCGTCAGGAACTCGACCACGTCGTCGTAGCGATCGGCGGGGAGCTTGAGCATCAGCAGCCACTCTTCGGCCCGCTCCAGGCCATCCTCCCACCAGTACGTGCTGGCAATCGGCCCGGCAACCTGAGCGCATGCGGCGAGCCTGGCTTCGACCACGGCGCGGGCCAGTTCCACCGCCTCCGCGCGGGAATCAGTGGTGGTCTGCACCTGAAGGAACTGCGGCTCGGTGCCCGCCGGACGCCGCTGCGCTGGCATGGCCCGATCGTACGCCCCGGCAGCATTGCCCGCTGACCGGTAGCCTGTCCTGAATTATTCAGCGGACCTCGCCCGATGCTACGGAGACCACATGGCCCGCTTCTGCTTGATCGTCAATCCCAACGCCGGCCGGGGCCGGGCTGTGGCAGCCGTGCCGCAAGCCACCGCAGCGCTCGCCGCCGCGGCGGCCGGATACCTCGTCAGCGAGTCGGCCAGCCTGGAGCATGCCGGGCAGCTCGCAGCTCAAGCCATCAAGGCCGGCGACGTCGTCGTCGCTGTCGGCGGGGACGGCATGGCCGGGGCGCTCGCTGCCGCCTGTGCCCGGCACGGCGGCAGCCTCGGCATCATCCCGGCCGGGCGCGGCAACGATCTGGCCAGGGTGCTGCGGATCCCCGGCGACCCCGCCGCCGCTGCGAGCCTGCTGGCCTGCGGCACGACCCGCCGGATCGACCTCATCGGGGTCAGCGTGCCGGGCTGGCCGGAGGCTGTGGTGGCCGGCAGCGTCTACCTCGGCGTCCCGTCAGTGGCGGGCGAGATCGCCAACCGGTCGCGCTGGCTTCCCGGCTCGCTTGTCTACCCGGTCGCGGCCCTCCGGGCGGTGGCCGGCTGGCAGCCGGCTCGGTTCACCGTCGCCGGCCGGCGCCAGCAGCACGACTTCACCGGCTACGCGATCGTCGTGGCGAACTCGGCTTACTTCGGCGCTGGCATGCTGGTCGCCCCGCCGGCCTGCGTCGACGATGGCGTCCTTGACCTGGTGATCATGCGGCACGGGCCGAAGCTCGCGTTTGTCCGGGCACTCACCAAGATCAGGGACGGATCGCACACCGCGCTCCAACAGGTCAGCCTGGCACGCGAGGATGAGGTAACGCTGACGGTCGACCGGCCGCTGCCAGTCGCTGCTGACGGCGAGACCCTGTCGTTTGCTGCGCCGCTGCGGGCCCGCACACCGTTGCGCATCCGCGTCTTGCCCGGCGCGCTCACGGTCATCGCACCGGCAGTAGCGGCGGTGCCGGCCGTCTGAGCCGCCCCGTCAGCGGGCGATCAGGCGCTTGTCGGCATCGTCGCCCATCAGCTAGTGCGCCAGTTGGTCAAGCATCTTCGTCAGGTCCGCGTGCTGCTCTGGCGACCATCTGGCGAGCAGCCGCTCCAGGCCTTCCCGCTGGGCCGCGAACAGGCGGTCTGCGGCCGCCGTGCCGGCCGGCGTCAGCATCAGGATGCCGTCAGCGCGCTGCACGTAGCCCCGCTCGACTAGCTTGTCGACGTAGGGCCGGCCTTGCTGCACGGACACCCCGGCTTCTACGGCAAGGTCGACGCTGGCCATGTCTCCGTCCTTGGCCAGCCTGGCCGGCACCCAGCAACTGTCGGCCGCCAGACCGAGCCCGCTGAGCTCGGCGATCTTCTCGTAACCGCGTCGGCGCAGGTCGCCGTCGGCGAGCCGGAGCAGGGCCCGCTCTATCTCTTCGATCGACGAGCGCTGCGCAGAGCCAGCGCCCAGGCCTCGCCCAGATCGACCGCACCAGCGGTCTGACGCAACAGCACTTCGCGCAGGAACCAGGAGAGCAGGAATGCCACGCCGCCGATCGGTGCGGCGAAGAGGAAGATCCTTTCGATTGCCTGCGAGTAGGCGTGCAGGATCGGCTGCTGCGCGACGGCCGGAAGGCGCCTGAGCAGCGCAGGGTTCGATTGGGCAGCGGCGATGTTGAGGCCTGGCGGCAACCTGATCCCGGCGAGCGCTGCGGCCAGTTCGCTCGCCAGCCGGCTGGAGAACACCGAGCCGCAGATGGCCACGCCAAACGCGCCGCCAATGGACCGGAAGAACGTCGCGCCGGATGTTGCGGCGCCGAGATCGGCGTAGTCGACCGAATTCTGCACGGCGATGACGAGTACCTGCAGGATGAGCCCGAGGCTGAGGCCGAGGATGAAGAAATAGGTGTTCAGCACGAGCGCGATTCCGTCATGCGCGGAATGTACCCAAGGAAGCGGGGTTTCCCCGTTACGAGGGAAACCCCGCTGACCGTCCAGCACTACCAGCCGCCTGGTCCTACCAGCCGATTAGTACCCGCCGTACCCGCCGCCGCTAGAGCTCGTGGATGAGCTCGGTGAAGCGCTCGCGCCGAGTTTTGCTCCGCTCGGGGTCATCGCCCACCACAGTCCGCCGGACACGTTGAGGCCGTTGCCGCTAACCTGGCCCGGGCCAGAATCAGCCGCGTAGGTGTACAGCGGATGCCCGTCATAGGTGGCCTGGACCTTGCCGTCGGACCTGGTAATAGTGCCAAAGGCCTTCGGCAGCGTGCTGCCCGCCGCGGCTGACGGCTTGCCGAGAACCGGCGGCCAGTAGGTCGTACACGAGCCGTTGCAGTTCGACTTCGTCGGCGTGTCGATCACGAACCAGTAGATCGTCTTGCCCTGCGCGGTGGCCAGCACCGTGCCCTTGCTCGTGCTTTCCGTTTTGATAACGGCGCCCGAACCGTTGGCCTGCTGGGTAACGCTCGGGCTGGCCGCACCAGTCGACGGGCTCGATGACGCCGTGCTCCCGCATGCAGCGAGCACCGCGGCCCCGCCCGCCAGAACCGGCGCCGCCCACCATCGGTTGCGCATGGCCACATCTCCGTTCCGGTTGTACCTGCCTGATTTCGGTGGGTCCTCAGACCTTCCCTTCCCCTGATTACGGCGGACCGGCCAGGAACGTTCACCGCAGCTAGCCCGATATTCTCTCGCAGAGCCAGGCCAGCGAGAGCGGGTACCGATAGTCGATGGCCGCGTGGGTCGCGTCGAACAGCTCATAGTGCACCGTTTCGTCGGCTACACCGACGGCCCGCAACTGCGCCCGGAACGCCTCGGCGCCCACGTCAAGGAAGTAGTCATCGCTGGTACCGGCGTCAATCCAGATGGCGCGCAGGGACCTGAGTGCGTCCGCGTACCGGGGCGCCATCCTGACTGGATCCCAGTCCAGCCAGCGCTGCCAGACCTCCGGCCGGATAATGCCATTGCGCGGATCGAACGGCAGCTCGATCGTGCCGTCCTCGTTGGCGGAGAAGCAAGCTGCTACGCCGAGAATCCCCAGCAGCTCTTGGTCAGCTGCCTTGGTGAACGCGACCCGCGAGCCGAAGTCGTTCCACCATCGCCAGATGTCGCCTTCGTAGCCGCGCAATGACCGCACCGCCTGGCCGAACTCTCGCAGGTAGCACTGCTCGTACAGGCTGTCGCCAGCATGAGACGCGAGCGCTCCGAACAGGTCGGGCCTCAGCATCGGCGTGATCATCGCGCCGAACCCGCCGCTCGATTTACCCATGATAGCCCGGTTCGCCCGGTCCGGCATGGTCCGGTAGTGCTCATCGACCCACGGCACCACCTCCTGGCACAGGTAGGAGTGGTACCGGCCGGTGCCCGGCGAATCGACGAACTGGCTGCCGCCGTAGCTGGTCCAGGCATCCACGAAGACCACGATGGCTGGCGGTGCCTTCCCGGCGGCGAATACATGGTCGGTCGTCTCAGTGAACGGCTGCCGGAACGGCGACCTGTTGTGCCACATCGTCAGGTATCCGGTGAATCCCTGGATGACATAGATCGACGGGTACCGCAGGTCACGCCCGTCGGCGTAGCCGGGCGGCGCGTACACCCACAGCGGCCGCTGGTGCGGATCGCCAAGCGGGTTGCCGCGCAGCAGCTCGCTGTCGATCACGTGCTCGGTGAGAGTCCCGGCGAGCTCGGCTGACCAGGGAAGCATGGTTCCTCCTCGCTGCTGATCACACCACCCACGGCGAAAGCAAAGGCCGCAGGGGTGGAGTTCACCTGCCAGCCACCAGAGCACCGTGCGCGATCCGCCCCGGCGACATACCGTCAGAAGGTGACCGCAGCAGCCGCAGGACGAGCGCCTTGGGCAGAGGCGGACCTCGCGGAGCAGCGGCTCGCGTTGGCGATCCAGCAGCTCACCGCGGCCACCAGGCGGCTGCGGCCAGACGATCCGGTGAGGCCGGGGTCGGGGCTCTCTGTCGACGGCTGCCTTGACCTGTTTGCCGCCCAGCTGGGCAGCCGGCACCTCGACCTGGCGGCGCGATGGCTGCGGAGTCGCGGCGCAGGCTATTACACGATCGGCTCGTCCGGGCACGAGGGCAACGCCGGCGTCGCGGCCGCGTTGCGGCTCACCGACCCCGCCTTGCTGCACTACCGGTCGGGGGCCTTCTACCTGGTCCGGGCCAGCCAGGCGAGCCCGCCCCGGGACGGGGTCGCTGACGTGCTGCTCGGCCTGATGGCGGCATCCGCCGAGCCGATCGCGGGCGGACGGCACAAGGTTTTCGGCCACCCCGAACTCCACGTGATCCCGCAGACCTCCACCATCGCGTCCCACCTGCCCAGGGCCATGGGCCTGGCCTTCTCGCTCGCCAGGGCGGCCAAGCTCGGCGTCGAAACGCCTTGGCCAGCTGACAGCATCGTGGTCTGCAGCTTCGGCGATGCGTCGGCGAACCACTCCACGGCCACCGGTGCCATCAACGCGGCGTGCTACTCCGCATATCAGGGCCTGCCCGTGCCGCTGCTGCTCGTCTGTGAGGACAACGGCCTGGGCATCAGCGTCCGCACCCCGGCCGGGTGGATCGAGGCCGCCGAGGCAACCCGGCCGCGGCTGCGGTACTTCAGCGCGGACGGCGCCGACCTCGCTGCGGTTTACGACGCGGCAACCGAGGCCGCAGGCTGGGTCCGCGACCGGCGCGCGCCTGCCTTCCTGCACGTGCGGACGGTGCGGCTGGGCGGTCACGCCGGCACTGACGTGGAGTCCGCCTACCGCTCACCCGCGGAGATCGCTGCCGACGCTGAGCGCGACCCGATCCTCGGCACCGCGCGGCTGCTGGTCCGGGCCGGTGCCCTCGGCCCGGCCGAGATCCTGGACTGGTACGAGCAGTCCAGGGCGCGAGTGCTGGCGCAGGCGGCCGCCCTCGCCGGCTCGCCGCGGCTGGCCAGCGCCAGCCAGGTTATGGCGCCCATCGCCCCCAGGCGGCCCGCCACAGTGGCGACGAGCCTGGCCGCTAGAGCCAGGCACGCTGACGACTGGCCGCGGCACAAGGTGTTCGGCTCGCAGCTGCCCGAGGACGAGGGTCCGCTGACCCTGGCGCAGGCGATCAACCGCGCACTGGCAGATGCCATGGCCGACCGGCCGGGCATGCTCGTGTTCGGCGAGGATGTCGGCCGCAAGGGCGGGGTCTACGGGCTGACCAAGGGCCTGCTCAAGGCCTTCGGACCTGGCCGGGTGTTCGACTCGGTGCTGGACGAGCAGTCGATCCTCGGCCTGGCCCTGGGGGCCGGGCTGGCTGGCCTGCTGCCAGTGCCGGAGATTCAATACCTGGCTTACCTGCATAACGCGATCGACCAGATCCGCGGCGAGGCCGCCACGCTGTCGTTCTTCTCCCGCACCCAGTACCGCAACCCGATGGTGGTCCGCGTTCCCGGCCTTGCCTACCAGCAGGGCTTCGGTGGCCACTTCCACAACGACAACGGCGTGGCCGCGCTGCGCGACATCCCCGGCCTGATCGTGGCCTGCCCGGCCCGGCCCGATGACGCGGCCGGCATGCTGCGCAGCTGCCTGGGCGCCGCGGAAGTGGACGGCAACGTCAGCGTGTTCCTCGAGCCGATAGCGCTCTACCACGAGCGTGACCTGTACGAGGCGGGTGACAGCGGCTGGCTCGCCGGATATGAACCGCCGGCCCGGTGGTCGGCCGCCCACGTCCCGATCGGCCGGGCTCGCTCGTATGGCCGGGGTAAGGACCTGACCATCATTTCCTTCGGTAACGGGGTCCGGATGAGCTTGCGCGCTGCCCGCACGCTCGCGGCCGACGGGGTAGGCTGCCGGATCCTTGACCTGCGCTGGCTCGCGCCGTTGCCATTCGAGGACCTGCTGCGCGCTGCCGCCGCCACCGGCCGGGTGCTGGTAGCCGACGAGACCCGGCGGACCGGCGGCGTATCGGAGGGCGTCGTCACGACGCTGGTGGATGCTGGCTTTACCGGCCGGATCGCCAGGGTCGCAAGCCAGGACAGCTTCATTCCGCTTGGAGATGCGGCTTCGACGGTGCTCCTGTCAGAGCCGGGCATCGTCGATGCAGCCCGGGATCTGCTGGGATAACACCAGGTCAGGGATGTCCGGCCAGCTGATCAGGGCGAGCAATGTGTCGCCAATAGGTCGGAAGCTCAACGGCTGGCCGGTTATCTGCCGGTACCCTGGAAGCCCGATATGCCGTTGGCAGCTGGCCCGTACCGCGCCGTGCCGATCCAGGCCGGGTGCCCAGCCGTATAACGTTGCTGCCTAGAGTTCGCGCTCACGGCAGCAGGCTGCTTGCGCGCAATTCATAAAGGCGGCTAGGCACGATGCCTAGAGACGGAGGTGACTGTGAGCCGGCTGTCAGTGCTTGTGCATCCGGCCAAGTCTGCCGACGAGCGGCCCGCGCGCAACTGGCTGAACATCAGCTGGCTCGTAGTGTTCTGCTACCTGTTTGCTGCCTACCTTGTGACCTTCCATATCTGGCCCGATCCGGCCGGCCGGGTGCCGGCGACTTCCGGTCCGGCCGGTATCTCCAATGACGTCTACCTCAGTACCTGGTCGTTGCGGTACGTGGCGACCGCGCTCTCGCATGGCCATCTGCCTGCGCTGACCACCACGGCGCTGAACTGGCCGCAAGGCGTCAACCTGATGTGGAACACGTCCATGCTGCTGCCCGCGGTGGTGCTGACCCCGGTGACGCTGTGGGCCGGGCCGACCGTCAGCCTCAGCATCCTCCTGCTCGTCGGATTCGCCGGCTCGGCGACGGCGATGTACTTCGTGCTGCGCCGCTGGGGGGCGAGCGCGGGCGCAGCAGCGCTGGCCGGCGCGTTCTACGGGTTCTCGCCAGCCATGCGGATCGCCGCCGAGGCGCATTATCACCTGCAGCTGGCGATCCTGCCGCCGCTGATCATCGACCTCGTGCTGCGGCTGGTAACCGGCCGCGGCCGCCCGGTCCGCACCGGCCTTGTACTGGGGCTGCTGGTCGCCGCCCAGCTGTTCACCGCCGAGGAGCTGCTCGTCGAGACGGTCCTGGCCGGCCTGATCATCGTCGTGGTGCTGGCTGCCAGCAGGCCCGCCGCGGTTCGCAGGGCGGTCAAGCCCGCCGCCGCGGGCCTTGGCACCGCGGTGGCGGTCGCAGCGGCGCTATGCGGCTATCCGCTCTGGGTGCAGTTGCACGGGCCACTGGCCGAGACCGGAAGCCCGTGGCACGTCAGCAGGTACGGCAATCAGCCGGCTGACTTCGTCGCCGCCCCCGCGAGTGCACTGCTGCACGGCTCGCACTTCCTGGCTTACCTGGTCGCCTCGGGTCAGCGCGAGGTGGAGTATTTCGGCTACCTCGGCTGGCCGATGCTTGTGCTGCCGATCGTGATCACGATCGTGCTGTGGCGCGACCTCAGGGTCCGCGTTGCCGGGATGGCTTTCGTGGTGCTTGAGCTGCTCAGCATCGGCGGCCACGCGATAACCCTCGGGCCCTGGCACATCCAGGCTGACGTACTGCCCTGGCACTGGCTGCAGAACCTTCCCGTGCTTAATCAGGCACTGCCGAACCGGCTATCACTGCTGGCCGACGGGGCAGCGGCCGTACTACTCGCGTTCGCAGCTGACAAGGTCTGGACGGCGGTGCGAACGACTGGCGGCTGGCGCAAGCCGGCCCTGACTGTAGTCGCCGCCGCCGCGCTGCTGGCCGCGATCGTTCCCGTCCTGCCTGCCCCGGTCCAGGCGCGGTCTGCCCCGACGGTATCCGCGAGCTGGCACGATGTCATGAAGGGGCTGCACTTGCGGCCCGGCGCCGCCGTGCTGGTGCTGCCCCTCGACGGTGCGCTCACGATGGAACTGCAAGCCATCAGCGGGGAGCCCATCTCCGTGGTCGGCGGCTACTGCATCGCGCCGGATCCCAGCGGGCGCGCCGCATCATGTGAGACCAGCACGCTCCTCACGACCGACCAGCAGACAACCCAGCTGCGCATGACAAAACTGGCGGTCGGCCAGGACAGCAAGCCCGCCAAAAAGACCATGGCACTTGCCCTAGCCGCCTGGCGGCCGGCCGCGATCATCACCACCGTTGGCGGCAACAACGCGCTCGGCCGCTACCTGCTCGGCTTCCTCGGCCCGCCCACCGCCCATAACGGCGCTGTGCTCGGCTGGCGGATAAACCCGGTGGCCCTGCAACGGTTGGCGCAGCGGTACGGGGGCAAGCCCATATCCGGCTTCCCGGCGGCGCCCGGTTCGCCGTAGCACCGCCAGGCAGACCGGCCTGATGGCCGCGTCGGCTGGGCTGCACGGGGGAGGTGATGGTGCGTCGGCTCTCGGTCCCGGCACGCCCCGCCAGGGCTTATGTGCGCCCGCCGCGCCGTAAGGCTACGTGGCTCATCCCGCTGTGTTACCTGGTTGGCGCCGTGGCCGTTACCTACCCGCTGTGGATTCATCCCACCAGCCGGGTACCGACCTATGGCGCTGGCCCCCAGCCGGACGTGCTGCTGCAGCTGTGGTTCATGCGCTATGCCGCCACTGCGACGTCGCACGGCAACTTGCCGGCGCTGGTGACGACCTCGTTGAACTGGCCGCGCGGCGTCAACATGATGTCGAATACCTCACTGCTGCTGCCTGGCGTGCTGCTTGCGCCCGTGACCCTGCTATCCGGCCCGGCTACCAGCCTCGCCGTCCTGCTGGTGGCTGGCTTCTTCCTCTCCGCCGTCACCATGTATGTCGTGCTGCGCCGGTGGGGTGCCAGCATCGGCGCAGCCTTCATCGGCGGGGCGTTTTACGGCTTCTCCCCGGCCCTGCGGATGGCCTCGACCGACCATTACCACCTTCAGTTCGCCGCCTTGCCGCCATTGATCATCGACGCGCTGCTACGGCTTGTCACCGGCCGCGGCCGCCCGGTGCGGACCGGTAGCTGGCTCGGTCTGCTGGTCGCGGCGCAGCTGTTCACCGCCGAAGAGCCGCTGGTTGACACGATCATCGCCGGTGCGGTGATCCTCCTCGTGCTCGCTATCGGCAACCGCTCCGCAGTTCGCGCCGCGGTTCAGCGTGCAGCTGCTGGCCTCGGGGTCGCCGCCGCGGTGGCCTTGCTGCTGGCCGGCCGGGCACTATGGGTTCAGTTCGCCGGACCCATCGCCGAGCACGGCAGTCCGTGGCGCGTCTCGAAGTTCGGCAATTCACTCACCGACTTCGTGTCGGCACCGGTGGGCATGATGTTCCACGGCCGGGGCGCGATGGCCGGCCCGACTTCGGTGGAGGACCTGGCTTTCCTGGGCTGGCCACTGCTGATCGCGCTGGTGGCCGCGACGATCTGGTTCTGGCGGGACGCCAGGATCAGGGTGGCCGGGGTGTCGTTCTTCCTGCTCGAGCTGCTCAGTCTTGGCGGTCGCAGGCTTCGCATCGGCCCGTGGACCCTGACCGGCGCGGCGCTGCCCTGGCACTGGCTGGCAAACCTGCCGACGCTCGGTCAGGCGCTGCCGAACCGGCTGTCCGTCGCCGCCGACGGCGCGGCGGCCGCTGTGCTCGCCTTCGCCATCGACCAGGCAAGGTCACGGCTGCCAGCCGGGCGATTCCTGGTGCCTGCGGCTGCCGCGCTCGTACTGCTGCCGGCGCTTCCGCTGGCCTTGCCCGTGGCCAACGCAGGCGGGCCGCCGGCCAGCTGGCAGCTCGTCCTGGCGAGGCTAAAGCTGCCCGCCGCTGCCCCGGTGCTCGTCATGGCCTCCTCCCAGCTGGCGCAGATGCAGTGGCAGGCGATCGCCGGCGAGCCCATCTCCGTGGCTGGCGGGTTCTGCATCACGGCCGTTCCGCCCGGGAACGCGATCCGGCGGCCGCCCGGGTCCGGCTCGCTCTGCAATTCCAAGAGCACCCTCACCGCCGATCAGCGCACCACGATTAACGAGCTTCACCGGCTGGCGGCCGGCTCATCTGCGGTAGGCCCGCGCCGCCTGGTGGTGGCCACGGCCATCCAGGAGTGGCGGCCCGCCGCGGTGATCACGACGGCCGGCCGCAGTACCAGCCTCGTGCGTTACCTGCGGGGCTTCTTCGGGCCGCCAACGGCCCGCAGCGGGCACGTGGTCGGCTGGCGTACTAACCAGCCTGGACGAAGACGGGTACCGTCTCATCCTCGCCAGTAGCGAAGGCTAGCTGCAGTCGCTGCCCGACGGCTGGCTCCGCAACCGGGTCAGTCAGCTGGGACCACCACCACGGCCCTTCGTCCAGCTCCGCGATGACCAGGATGGTTGGGGTCTCGCCCCAAACCACCGCCCAGCTCACCAGCGTGGCACCGCCAGACGCGGGCTCCCAGCCGAGCTCGGTAGCCGCGCACGTGGTGCACTGAACCGCAGCGGGTTCGCTGTAGTGGCCATCGGGGCACCGGCGCAACAGGAACCGCCCTGCTGCGGTGCCGTCGAAGAAGGCGGCAGTCGCGTCATCGCGCGCGACAGCACCGACCGTCATGGCGCCTCACTGCCCAGCACGAGCGTCGAGTGGTGATCAAGAACGCCCCCGTTCCCGGACACCAGGGCGACCTCGTGCGCCTCGGCTTGCCGCTGTCCGCCCTGCCCCCGGATCTGGATGATGGCCTCGGACAGCGGAGTCATGCCCCACATGTAGTAGCCCGACAGCTGACCGCCGCCGGTATTCACCTTGAGCTTGCCGTCCAGCACGCCACTCGCCACGAACGGGCCGCCCTCGCCCTTCTCGCACAAGCCGTAATCCTCCAGCGTGATCAGCACCGTAAAGGTGTAGCAGTCGTAGAGCTCGAGGACGTCGACGTCACCCACGGTAAGGCCGGCCATGGCCAGTGCCGCGGGACCTGCGTCAGATGCGCCGGAGACAAGGCCGAAGTCCGGATTACGCCGCAGGTAGCGGCCGGGATGAGATTGTGCCCAGCCCAGCACGTGCACCGGCGGCTGGGCGCCCGCGCGATCGGCGGCCGTGACTATCACGGCGATGCCTCCGTTAGAAACAAGGCAGCAGTCGAGCAGGTGAAAAGGCTCGACGATCCACCGCGACGCCTGATGGTCGGCCACCGTGATGGGCTCCCGTAGCTGCGCGGCCGGATTCAGGCCGGCCCAGGCGCGCTGCGCGACCGCGATATGCCCGAGTTGCTCGCTAGTCGTGCCGTAGCGCTCCATGTGGCGCCGCGCCGCGAGCGCGTACATGGGGTTGGCGCCGATCACGCCGCTCGCGCCGAGCAGCCCCCACCAGCCCGACGGCGCACGCCGCCCGTAGCTCGCGCCGGCACCGCGTTCGGGCCGCAGCGGGCTGTCAGCAAACACGCAGGCGATGACGCTGGCCATGCCGGACTGCACGGCCATGGACGCAACTTGCACCATCGCGCCGGCAGTCGAGCCGTAGGCCTGCAGGTGCGACAGCAGCCGGAGGTCGGTCAGGCCCAGATCGCGCTGCAGGTCGATGGAAATCCCGCCGGTCACCCCAGACGAGGTCAGCAGCCCGTCCACATCCGCTAGCCGCAGGCCGGCGTCAGCGACCGCCAGCCGGACCGCCGCGGCCGCGAACTGTGCCGGGCTTTGCCCGTAGACCTTGCCGAGGTCCGTCATGCCCAGGCCTGCGATCACCGGACGACGGGATGAATCAGTCACAACCGCATCATCGCAGCAGCGTCAGGGGACGCACCAGTGACCACCAGGGGCCGCTATTGTCTGCAGGTATGAGCCAGCACATCACCGGTGGGCCGTCGCTGCCCCAGACCCGGAGTCTCGTCACCGAAATACCAGGGCCGCGGTCGCGGGAGCTGTTCGAGCGGCGCCAGCGCAGCGTCGCCCGTGGCCTGAGCCATGTGCTGCCGGTCTTCGTGACGGCGGCCGGCGGTGGCGTCGTGGTAGATGTCGACGGCAACTCGCTGATCGACTTTGGCTCCGGCATCGCGGTCACCTCGGTCGGCAACAGCGCGGACCTCGTCGTCGACCGGGTCTGCGAGCAGGTAGCGCAGTTCACCCACACGTGCTTCATGGTCGCGCCGTACCAGGGCTACGTGGAGGTCTGTGAGCAGCTCAACAAGCGCACGCCGGGGAACCACGAGAAGCGATCGGCGCTCTTCAACTCCGGTGCCGAGGCCGTCGAGAACGCGGTGAAGATCGCCAGGCACGCCACTGGCCGGGACGCGGTCGTGGTCTTCGACCACGCCTACCACGGCCGGACTAACCTGACGATGGCGATGACCGCGAAGAACATGCCGTACAAAGAGGGGTTCGGGCCGTTCGCCGGCGAGGTTTACCGGATGCCGATGGCCTACCCGTTCCGCTGGCCTGGCGGCCCGGCCGCGTGCCGCGCCGAGGCCCTGGACGTGGTGAAGAGCCTCATGCACGCTCAGGTCGGTGAGGAAAACGTGGCGGCCGTCGTGATTGAGCCGATTCAGGGCGAAGGCGGCTTCATCGTCCCGCCGGACGGCTTCCTGGCCGGCCTGGCCGAGTATTGCCGCGCCAATGGCATCGTCTTTGTCGCCGATGAGATCCAGTCCGGCTTCTGCCGCACCGGAGACTGGTTCGCCTGCGAGTACGAGAACGTCGTGCCGGACCTCGTTACCACTGCTAAAGGCATTGCAGGCGGCCTGCCGCTGGCAGGGGTCACCGGCCGGGCCGAGCTGATGGACGCGGTCCATCCGGGCGGGCTTGGCGGCACCTACGGCGGTAACCCGGTCGCCTGCGCGGCTGCGCTCGGCGCGATCGAGACGATGGAGAAGGAGGACCTGGCCGGGTCGGCCAGGGCGATTGAGGTCATCATGCTGCCGCGGCTGCGGGCACTGGCGCAGTCGCACCCGGTTATCGGCGATGTGCGCGGCCGGGGCGCGATGCTTGCCGTCGAACTGGTCAAGCCTGGTACCACCGAACCCGACGCGGCCGCGGCTGCAAAAGTGGCCAAGACTTGCCACGGCCACGGGTTGATCATCTTGACCTGCGGGACCTACGGCAATGTGCTGCGGTTCCTGCCGCCGCTGGTGATTGGTCAGAGCCTGCTGAACGAGGGCCTGGATATCCTCGCCGACGCTTTCAGCACGCTCTAGGAGTGCGACCGTGATCACGTGAATAACCGGTCGTGGACGACCGGTTGTTACGTGGTCATGACCTAGGAGTGCAGCACTTCGGTGCTGTGGCAGAAGTGGACCCGGTCTGGCGCTGCAGCGCGAAGCCGGTCCAGCGAGGTGCGCCAGGCGGTCACGTCGCTGGCCTGTCCCTCGGGCAGGTCGTCAGTCTCCGGTTCCAGGTACAGGCGCGGCTGGTAAGCGGCATCGCCTATCAGTACGTCGGACTGTCCATCTGCGGACGCGACCAGAACGGACTGGTGCCCGACCGTGTGCCCGGGCGTCGCGACCGCCCGCAGGCCCGGCAAGATCTCGGTGTCCCCGTCGAGCAGTTCGAACTTGGCGTTCATGAAGTCGAACCAGTCGGCAAGCTTCGGCTGCTCCTTGCGGGCCCTGGCCAGCTCGGCCCGCTGCACGTAGAAGGCTGCGTGCTTGAACACGGCGTTCTGCCCGCAGTGGTCGAAGTGCAGGTGCGTGTTGATCACCAGGCCGATATCACCTGGGGTCATATCCAGGTCGTCGAGCGCGTCAGCGACTGAGCGGTTCACCACCCGCCAGTCATCCAGCCACCGCTGCGGTCCGCCGACGCCGGTGTCCACCAGCGCCGCGCCGCCGGGAAAGGTGACGACGAACCCGTGCACGGGCCAGGTCAGGCCGTCCACCCCGCGCAGGCTCGCCAGGTGCAGCCGCTTCACTGTCAGCGACATGTCTCACCACTTCCCAGTCTCGGAGACCGATCGTAGCTGTCTCAGATGTCGACACCGCGGCCTGCCTGCTTTTCCTCCATTCAACTCGTGTTTGCGATATCTTGTCCGCCGACCGGCTAGGAGGAATCCTTGATAACTCGCTCGGCGCGTCGCAGCGTGGCGATCGTGGGTGCCGCCCTCTGCGTCGGGGCTGTCGCGATGCCCGCAGCCCAGGCAGCGTCGCCGGCCTGGCGGATCTCCAAGATCCTCAACATGAAGGACTACGCCGACCTGGTGACGCTGACGGCCGACGGCAGTCATGATGCGTGGACCTTCGGGCAGACGAGCACCGGAAAGCCCGTGGCGTTGCACTGGAACGGAGCCACCTGGACCGCCTCGAGCGTTCCCGGTGCCTTCACCAGGCCCGGTTTCGTCTCCTCCACCAGCCCGGGCAATGTCTGGGTCGGCGGCAGCGAGTGCACTGGTGGTCCACCCGGCCCGGATGTCACTGCCACCTATGTCGACCGCTACAACGGCCACAAGTGGGCCACCAGCAAATGGAAGACCACCGCCTACTGCGGCGCTGCGCTCGTTACCACGGGCCCGAAGAACGGCTGGCTGCTCGGAAACAATCAGGCGCTGCACTTCACCGGCAGGAACTGGCACAAGGTGCCCGTTCCCAGCCTCGGCCAGGTCATCGCGGCGACGGCTGTCTCGGCCACCGATATCTGGACCGTGGGCGGTCGCTTCAACGCCTTTCATGAGAGCCGGAGCAAGGCCTTCTTCACCCACTACAACGGCCGCGTCTGGCGCGAGGTGCCGCTACCAGCGATCAAGCTCCCCAAGTACGGCTACCTCTACCCGTACGACATCGAAGCCGCAACCGCCAGCAGCATCTGGGCTGCAGTCACCATCGAGCCTGCTGCGTCCCACTCGTTCTTGCTGCACTGGAACGGCAGCAAGTGGCGGTCCATACCGCTGCCAGCCGCGCCCTACCAGTTGCTGCAGGTGACGCCGGACGGCAGCGGCGGCGTCTGGGCCATCATGTTCCCGTCGGTCAATGGCGCATACCAGTTCGCGCACTACTCGAATGGCCACTGGTCATTCGACGCGGTGCCCACCAATGGCCTGACCGGACTGATCCCCCCGGCAACCTTCGACGTGTACGCTATCGCCCGGATCCCGGGCACGCGGTCCATGCTGGCCACCGGTGACGTCTTCTACTCGACCGCGACGAACTCGAATGCCAGGAACTCACTGATCTTCTCCTACGGTTCCTGAGACCCCGGATGGGGCGCAGGAAGCCCCGGGAACATGGCGGTAGGTGACGCAAGAGCGCCCGCCGGCCGGAACCGGTTGGCGGGCCAAGACCATCGGCTGACCTTGCTCTGTGTCGATTTCCGCCTACGCAGAGTAATGCGGCGAGGGCTGGGTAAGCTGCCCGGCAATGGCGGATCCGTCAAACGGTGATCCGCGCGGGCGTCACGGGGGTGGCAATGCCGGCAGCAGTTCAAGAGGCAGCGGATCCGATTAGTCAGTTCTTCTCGACCCTCGAACAGCCAGGCCGCATCTCAACCTTCGAAGGGGAGTCAGCGTCGCTGCGCTTTGACGTCGCCGATGGCGCGGGCACCGAGCGGTGGCGGGTGCAGGTGACCGACGGCACCGTCGCGGTGACCCGCGCGAACGCACCGGCCGACGCCGTGATCAAGATCCGGCGGCCGGAGCTTGAGGCGATTGTGAGCGGGCGGCTCAACGCTCAGGCGGCCATCCTGAGGGGCCTGCTCACCTGCGAGGGCAGCATCGCTGCCTTGATCATGTTCCAGCGCTGCCTGCCGGGGCCGCCCGGCTCCGTAGGCCGGGCTGCCCCCATCAGCTCCCAGGCCGTGACGGCTCGGCGGAGGTCAGCATGAGCGACCTCGTGCAGATCCTCGAGGGCAACACCTTCGTCGTCAGCGACGACCGGGGCGACATCGAGGCATCGCTTACCGACTCCACGGGCCTGTTCTCCTTTGACACCCGGTTCCTGTCGCGATGGGTGCTCACCGTGAACGGCCAGCGGCTGACCGCCCTGTCGACCGACGACCTGCAGTACTTCCAAACCCGGTTCTTCCTGGTGCCCGGCACGGGCACGGTCTACGTCGACGCCAAGCACTCGGTCATCCGCCAGCGCGCCGTCGGCGGGGGGTTCCACGAAGAGTTGACGATCCTCAACCACGACGAGAAGCCGGTCGATCTGG
>JBKQTJ010000220.1:0-4246 GCA_052143255.1 Streptosporangiaceae bacterium
GGCCGAGGTCGGCTACGCCGCCAACCGGCGCCTGCTGGACGCCGAATGCATCAGCCACGACCCCGCCGACGGAGCCGCCGCGCTGGAAGCGATCACCAGCCCGGTCATCAGCACCACCTGCACCCGCGTCCCCGGGATGCGATTCCCTGACCCCCGCGTCCAGGCCCTCCTTGGCGCCTGCTGCGCCCTCGCGCTCCGGCCCGCCGGCTTCACCAGCCGCGACCTGCGGCACTACCTCGGCCCCCAGCTCGGGAAAACGCCAGAGGACATGACCAGCGGCCAGATCAGCTACGACCTGCGCAGGCTCCGCGCCCACCAGATCATCGAACGCATCCCGCACAGCCGCGCCTACCAGGTCACCGAAGACGGCCTGACCATCGCCCTGTTCCTCACCCGGCTGACCCAGCGGGTCCTCATCCCCGGCCTCGCCCAGCTCACCAGCCCCGGACCACCCGGCCGCAGCCGACTCCGGCAAGCCGACCGCGCCTACCGCGACGCCCTGACCGACCTCGCCCGGCAGGCATCCCTCGCCGCCTTACGCCACCTGCAGCTATCACCCGCAGTAATCACGAGCCAGCATGCGCCTGTCATCAGCCGTCACACACGCCGCAACTTGACTCGAAATTCAAAATCCCTGCGGGGAAGATAACTTACGGGTTATGCGCAGCGCTGGCGTTCCGGTCCTGGTGGTGGCCGGTTCGGCGGGCGGGCGCTGCGCATAACTCCGGTGGCTAGTCAAAGGCTGATAAGCCAGTCGAGGAGGCCGGGGTCTTGGTTCCATTCGGGCAGGTCGCTGGTGACGATGCCCGGGTAGGTAGCTTCGAGGGCTTTGCGTTTTGCCTCGGTCGAGGCGCGCGCGTAGATCTCGGTGGTGGACAGGTCGACATGCCCGAGGATGTCGCGGATGTAGGGTAGCGGCACGCCCGCCTCATATAGGTGCATTGCCTTGCTATGACGCAGGATGTGCGGGCTGATGCTGTTGCCGGCGAGCGGCGGATCGTGTATCTGGGCCTGGTATTTGCGGATGATCCATGCGATGCCGCCGCGGCTGAGCTTGGCCCGGTGCTGGCCGTAGAACACCGGGTGATCGTCGTGTCCGGACTCGTCGAGGCGGCGCTCGGCCAGGTAAGCGGCCAGCAGCACAATCGTGTTGCCGGCCAGGGGAACGTGGCGGGTCTTGCGGCCCTTGCCGGTCGGCGCGGCCATGGCCGGGCGCTGGAGGCGGATGTCGCGGACGGCGAGGTCAGCGAGTTCCTGGACCCTGGCCCCGGTGTCGTAGAGCGTGGCGAGCAGGGTCGCGTCGCGCCGGCCCTGGCGGGTGGACCGGTCGGGCTGGGCGAGCAGGCGGCGGGCCTGCTCCACGGTCAGGTGGCTGAGGGCCGGGCGGGCCTGTTTCTTGGCGGGTATGGCGAGGATGTCTTGCCAGCGGGCCATCCGGGCCGGGTCCTGGGTTTGCATCCACGTGCAGAACGAGCTGATCGCGGCCAGGCGCTGGTTGCGGGTCGAGACGCCGTTGTGCCTGCTGGCCTGCAGCCAGCCGAGGAACGCTGTGATGGCGCCGGCGTCGATGTGGTCGAGGGTGAGCTTGCCTGGCGGGATCGCTCTTTCGTCACGGAACCAGGCGATCAGGAGCTTGAACGTGTCGCGGTAGGAGGCGACCGTGTTGGGCGAGCAGCCGCGCAGCCCGGCCAGGTGGGAGGTGAGGAAGCGGCGCAGGAAGACCGCGAAGTCAGTCGCCACGGCTCGGCCCTGCCGTGATTGGCGGGACGACGTCGCCGATGACGTGTTGGACTCGGGCGTTGATATGGGGGTAGGACTCGGCGGTCAGCCTCAGGTAGTAGGCGGTGTCGCTGATGGAAGAGTGGCCCATGTACGCCTGCAAGACCGGCAGCAGCGCGCCGACGTCCTCACCGCGGGCGAACCACGACCGCAGGTTGTTAACCGCAAAGGCGTGGCGGAGATCATGCACGCGGGGGCCGTGGCCCCGGCCACCGTGGGGAATGCGGGCCTGCCACAGGAACCGGCGGAAGTTCTTGTCGATGTTCCCGAGCGTCAGCGGCTGCCCGGACGTGCCGGGGAAGAACCAGTCCCCGCCCGGGCGCCCGAGGACGTGGGCGTGGTAGTCAGCGAGCCTTTCGCGCAGCGGTGCGCTGACGGGCACCTGCCGGTCTTTGCCGCCCTTGGCGTCGCGGAGCTGCAGAACCCCGGCGCCCGTGTCGACGTCGCCGGCCCGCAGCAGCCGGGCTTCGGAGGCACGCAGGCCGCAGGCGTAGATCGTGCGGAACAGCACCGGCATGATCAGGTGCCGCAACGGAACCTCAGCGCAGTAGCGGCACCGGTCGGTCTGGGCGAACAAGGCCGCCAGTTCCTGGTCGGTGTAGATGTGCGGGACGTAACGGGCGGGCCTGGGCAGCGCGCCAGCGGGCAGGACGTATGCCGGCACGCCCCGGCGACCCAGCCACCGGGCCAGCTCCCGCACCGGCGCGGCCAGGGTCTGCAGGGTCGCCGGCTGGACTCCGCGCCGCCGCGCGGCCGCCAGCCACGCCTCGACCGAGGCCTGGCTGGGCGCGCCCAGCCCGGGAAACTGGCTGCGGCAGAACGCGGCGAACCGGGTCAGCACCCGCTCTTCACCGGCGTACTTGTAGCCCACGGCGCGTTTCTCCGCGACCAGGGCCGTGATCGCGTCAGCCAGCGTGATGTCCGGACTCATCGTGAGGCCTCCCGCGCTGGCGCGTCCGGGTCCAGAGCGCACCTGGCCAGCAGCCCCAGCGACGACTTCAGGTAGACGCCGGTCGATTGGACTGACTGGTGGCCGAGGATGCCGGCGATCTGCTCGACCGGCGTGCCGTCCTCCATCAGGCGGGTCGCCAGCGTATGCCTAAGCGAGTGCATGCCGTGGCGGCGCTTCTCGCTGACCCGCACGTGAGCCACCCGGGCGTGCTTGACCAGGATCTGATGCAGATGGTCCTGATCGGAGAACGGCCCGGCCGGGGCCAGGTGCCGCAGGAACACCTGCGGGCAGTCGCAGACCGGCCGGCCATGGCGGATATAGTCGATCACCGCCCAGCCGGCCTCTTTCAGCAACGGCAGCTGCACCCGGTGCCCGGTCTTGGCCTGCACTGCGCACAGCCGGTTGCCCGGCCAGTCGAAGTCGGCGAACTCCAGCCGCTTGACGTCGACGCCGCGCAGCCCGAGCGTGGTGATCAGCAAGATGATCGCGTAGTCGCGCTTCCCGCACGGGTTGCTCCGGTCGATCGCCTCCAGGATCCTGGCCACGTCGCCGGGATCCCACACCGAGGGAACCCTGGCCTGCTTGCTGGAGCGCACCGCCGGCACCACATCCAGCACAGCGGCGTCAACCAGGCCGGCGGCGGCGGCGAATCGCAGGAACGACCGCACCGCGCACAGCTTCTGCTCGACAGTCTTGACCTGGTAGCCGGCCAGCGTGGCGACGAACGCCTCCAGCGTCCCGGCATCGCAGCGGGCTATCCCGCCGCGGGTGCCCGCGAACGCGGTGAACTCCCCGGCCAGCGTCCCATAGGCCCGCACGGTCGAGGCACTGCGGCCAGCGGCCCGCAGCGACGCCTCGAACCTGGCAACGGCAGCGGCCCCGTCCCCGGTCAGCTTGCTGACCGTGCGGGAGTAACGGCGCAGCACAGCCCCGTGGGCCGCGTACTCGCCCAGCATCTGGGCGACCCTGAACAAGTACACATCGGTTTGCTTGAGCGTGCCGGCCTGCTCCTTGTCGAAGAAGCCGCAGGCTTCGTCGACCCACGCCATAGCCAGCTCCAGTGAGAACTCTTCGACGCCGCGGGCAGCGAAGTACTTCTGCAGGCGGCGCCAGCAGCCCCGGTACCAGACCATCGTCGAGTCCTTGTAGCCCAGACGCACCAGCTCCGCGTCCAGACCAGACACCAGCGCACGCAAAGCGACCATCCGGCCGACCTCCGATCATGCCCGGCCCGGCACCCTGCCAGGCCACATGACCGGAATCCTCGGCGTTATGCGCAGCGCTCACTCGCCGATCCGGCTCTTACCAGGCCCGGCAGGCCAGCGCTGCGCATAACCCGGCACTGCGCATAGGGCGGCGGGGCGTCCCCGATCCTCAGTAACATCTACCTGCACAAGCTCGACAAGTTCGTCGAGCAGGAACTGATCCCGCAGTACACGCGGGGAGCCCGCCGCCGGGACAATCCTGAATACCACAGGACGGCAGCCCGGCTGGCGGACGCGCGGCGGCGCGGGG
>JBKQTJ010000221.1:0-5651 GCA_052143255.1 Streptosporangiaceae bacterium
CCCCGACCACATGCCCCCCGCGCAGCGGCTGCTGCACGTGCTCGCCGACCGGCAGAAATGGCAGTCCGCGCTCACGGCGGCCAGGGCCAGAGCCAGCGGCCAGCCGACCCCAGATCTTTCGGCAACCGGGAGGGCGGCCTGATGGCGAGCCAGCGTGACGAGCTGCTGACAGTGGCTCAGGTGCTCGCCGCGCTCGGCGATGTGTCGCCCCGGACCTTCTACCGCTGGCGCGAGACCGGCAGGGCACCCCGTGCCGTCCGGCTCCCCAATGGGGAGCTGCGCATCTGGCGCAGCGACCTGAACGCATGGCTCGACCGGCTCCGAGAGGTACCAGCCGCATGAAGTCCTACGACGTGAAGTTCTGGGCCATCAGGCCCGGTAAGGCCAAGACCAAGCGCACCTGGGAAGTCCGGTGGAAGGTCGGCCACTCGCCGCAGTCACGATCGCTCGGCAATAAGGCCCAGGCTGACAACTTCCTGTCCGAGCTGCGGCAGGCAGCGCGCAACGGCGAGGCGTTCGACACCGAGACCGGCCTGCCCGGCTCCCTGATGACTACAGCCAGCCGCGAGCGGTCCTGGCTGGAATTCTGCCTCGCCTACATCGACATGAAATGGCCGTCAGCCGCGCCCAAGACACGGGATTCGCTCACCGATGCGCTGGCGACTCTGATCCCGGCCGTCACCAGCGAGCCAGTCCCGGACGGGATCGACCCTGCCACGCTCCGCGAGGCACTGCGCCACTTCGCGCTCGCGCCCGCCTCCCGCGCGCTGGACCGGCCACCCGCCATCGCGGCGGCGCTGCGCTGGCTGGAGAAAACCTCGCTGCCGGTCAGCATGGTCAGCAAGCCCCAGCATGCCCGCGCCGCTCTGGACGCCATCTCCGTGCAGCAGAACGGCAAGGCGGCCAGCGCTACCACGATCGCGCGCAAGCGGTCAGTGTTCTCCAACGTAATCCGGTACGCGGTGGAGAAGGAAGAGATGCCGTCCAGTCCGCTCGACCGGCTGAGCTGGAAACCGCCCAGAGTCTCCGAGGTCGTGGACCGCCGCGTCGTCGTCAACCCGCGGCAGGCCCGCGAACTGCTCACCGCCGTCACGTACGTCGGCCAGCAGCGGCGCGGACCGCATGCGCGCGGCCAGCGGCTCATGGCGTTCTACGCCTGCATGTACTACGCCGCGCTGCGGCCCGCCGAGGTCACCGCGCTGCGCCGCCAGGACTGCTGCCTGCCCGAGACCGGCTGGGGGAGTCTCACGCTGGAGAAGTCCCGGCCCGAGGTCAACCGGCGCTGGACCGACACCGGTTCCGCGCACGGCGAGCGCGGCCTCAAGCACCGGCCCGCCGCTGACACGCGCCGCGTGCCTATCCCGCCCGAGATGGTCGCGATCCTGCGCGCCCACATCGACACGTTCGGCGTCGCGCCGGACGGCCGGATCTTCAGCAGCGACCGGGGACACCCCGTCGCCTCCACGGCGATCAGCGATGTCTGGGCCGAGGCACGGACCCTGGCCCTGACCCCCGCCCAGGTCGCCTCGCCCCTTGCCGGGCGCCCCTACGACCTTCGGCACGCAGCGGTTTCCCTGTGGCTCAACGCAGGAGTCGGGGCCACCGACGTGGCCGAGCGGGCCGGGCACAGCGTCGAAGTCCTGCTCCGCGTCTACGCCAAATGCCTGGACGACGGCGAGCAGATCGCTAATAACCGGATAGACGCCGCGCTGCGAGATTCCTGATGCCAGCCATCCCGCAGAACCGCACCGGCAGCGGCATCGTGCCCGCTGACCAGCCCCGGCGCATGCCAGGCCGGACGGAATCCATCCCACGCATATCCCACGGCCAGCGGCAAACAGCGGCTTCCGGTGGCATCTGGCTGCATGGCGCGGAAACGAGCCAGCGACGCCAGAGCATCCCTGGCCTGGTGTTATTGCTGGTGGCAGGTGTTGGGTTCGAACCAACGTAGGCTGAGCCGACGGTTTTACAGACCGCTCCCTTTGGCCACTCGGGCAACCTGCCGTGCGCCGCCCCGCAGAACGGGCACTGTGAAGGATAGCGGAACGAGGCTGGTAGTTCACCATCGCGGTCAGGCTGCAGCGATAGCCTGAGATCCGTGGCAGCCGAATCTTCCTTCGACATCGTCTCGAAGATCAATCACCAGGAAGTCGACAATGCGCTGAACCAGGCCGTGAAGGAGGTGGGCACGAGGTTCGACTTCCGTGGCGTCGGTGCCTCGATCGCCTGGTCTGGCAAGGAGGCCGTCGAGATCAAGGCAAACAGCGAGGAGCGGGCAAACGCGGTCCTGGACCTCTTTAAGGACAAACTGGTCAAGCGCTCCGTATCACTCAAGGTCCTGGATGCGGGCGAGCCGAAGCTTTCCGGCAAGGAATACCGCCTGCATGTCGGCTTGAAGGAAGGCATCTCGCAGGACGACGCGCGGAAAATTTCCAAGATCATCAGGGACGAGGGCCCGAAGGGCGTTCGCGCCCAGATACAGGGCGACGAATTGCGCGTGTCATCGAAGAAGAAGGACGAACTGCAGGAGATCCAAGGCCTGCTTAAGGGCAAGGACTTCGACATCGCGATCCAGTTCGTGAACTACAGGTAGGACCACCGCACGGGCACTCGCCATCAGGGCGGTGCACAGGCAGGCTATGACTCTGGGTTGGATATCTGCTGAAACAGGCTGAGATATCGGCGGCGGAGCATGTCGCTCTCGGGTGCCTCGGCTAGCATCTCGCTCCGATATGTGTCGGCTTCGACCAGGGCGCGGCGAGCAAGGGCCGCCTGATCCTTATCAAGCAGCACGCCGCCATGGTCTAGGACGTGGATGACGTCGCCAAGCTTGCGGAGCTGAGATTGCACCCAGTCGTGGACTAGTGAGTGATCTTCAGGGGCACGTCGCCCCGGCGCTGCACGCGCTTGTCGTTGCCTCGGTTTCGGCTTGGCCGGCTTCTCGGCTCTAGTACCGGGCTTGGGCAGGTGCGCGACGCCAGGATTCGGCATAGGTTCCCTCCAAGACGGCGATCAACGGCCGGGCGATGGTTGTTCCGCACCGTCCGGCCCGCTTGCGTGTAGTAATCGCTATGTTACTCTCAGTAGTGACCGCTGTCATTTCCGGGAGTCATGCACCCGTGCCCGCCCCGACTCCACCGTCCTTCTGATTGCAGCCTGGCTGTCACCGCGTGCGGTCAGAGCCCGCCTTAGCCGCTCACCGGAACCTCGTGCCAGAGGCCGCCGTTCAGGTTGAGATTGTTCCCGTGAGCCTGGCCCGGGCCGGAATCGCCCACATAGGTATAGAGCGGATGCCCGTCGTAGGTCTCCTGCGTAGACCCGTCGGCCCGACGGATGGTGCCGAGTGTTCCGGTCACGCCTGCCCCCGCGGTCAGCGGGCCCTTGACCGGCGGCCAGTAAACCGCGCACGAGCCATTGCAGACGGACTTGGTGCTGGTATCGGGAGCGAACCAGTACAAAGTTCGTCCGCTTGCGTTCGCAAGCAGTGTCGTCCCTGCCACCTGCTCGGTCCGGAGTGAGCTGCCGGCCGCTGACTGGCTTGCCTGGCCTATGCTCCCCGCGCCGGCCAGGGCGCCGCCGAGCAAACCCAGGGCAAGCGCGGCTACGCCGGCCACGCCGAAACTCGCCTCGACCAGCGTGAGGTTAGGGACGTACCGGCCAGCCCGGCCAGACCCGCGGGGCCCCCCAGACCCGTGCGGTCGGCCGGACTGACCGAGCATGTGGGCGGCGGGCTCGCGAGCCGTCGCCGCGTAGACGGCAAGTACTACGAAGGCCGCGACCTCGATGATCCCGGCCACGATGCCGGCAGTCGTGCGAACTTCCCGGAAGCCAAAGAGGCCGAACTGCACGGAAAGCAGATAACCGCCGAGCGTAGACAGGGCGAATCCGGCGCCGGCCGCGGCGGCTAGCCGGCTACCAGTGAGCAGTACCACCAGGCCGAGCCCAAGCCCGGCGATGACCTGGAGCAGAAAGAGCCAGCCAATGGTCGGAATAGTGCGATATCCGGTCAGGTACAAGTCGAGATGGATGCCGCCTGTCGCGAAGAGGAGCCCCGCTCCTACCAGCCTCAGCAGCAAGCCGAGCCTGGGCGGGCGCTGCTGCTCGGCCCCTCGCATTCCCGACTTCACCTCAGTGTTCATGCCCAATAACACGACCAGTGCGTCCAGAAGGTTCACCGGGCATTACTCGGGCCGGAGATCACCGCCATGCCAGGCCGTGCTGGGATAGACCATGCAGCCTCAGGACGTGGCCGCTTACCGAAGGAGACGACAATGACCGCCGTCCCGCCCCCGCACGCTGTCTCGTCGCACGCACCTGCGCCGCTTCGCGAACGGAAAGCCTGGCAGGCACTGGAGCGCCAGCGCACCGAGATCGGCGACCGTCACCTGCGCGACCTGTTCGAGACAGATCCTGGTCGCGGCGCGCGCCTGGCGGCGGAGGCCGAAGGCATTTATCTCGATTACTCCAAGAACCACGTGACCGACGAGACGATGCGGCTGCTCGTCGAACTGGCTGAGGAATCGGGCGTGCCACAACGGCGCGACGCCATGTTCGCGGGCGAGCACATCAACGTGTCAGAGGACCGCGCCGTACTGCACGTGGCGCTCCGGATGCCAGCCACCGCCGCCCTGGTGGTCGACGGCCAGGACGTGGTGGCTGAGGTGCACGCGGTGCTGCGGCGGATGCGAGCTTTCGCCGACCGAGTTCGCTCAGGTGAGTGGAAGGGCTACACCGGCAAGAGGATCCGCAATGTGATCAACGTCGGAATCGGCGGCTCCGACCTCGGCCCGGTGATGGCCTATGAGGCACTGCGCTTTTACTCAGCCCGCGACCTCACCTTCCGGTTCGTTTCCAATGTTGACTCGACAGACTTCGCTGAAGCTACCCGCGACCTGGCCGCCGACGAGACCCTGTTCATCATTAGCTCCAAGACCTTCGGCACGCTGGAGACGCTTACCAACGCAACTTCCGCGCGCGACTGGGTAGTTGCCGAGCTTGGCGCCGATGAGGCGGTGGCTAGGCACTTCGTCGCCGTGTCCACCAATGCCGAGCGGGTCGCGGCGTTCGGGATCGACACGCAGAACATGTTCGGCTTCTGGGACTGGGTCGGCGGCCGGTACTCGATGGACTCGGCCATCGGCCTGTCCACCATGATCGCCATCGGGCCGGACAACTTTGACCAGATGCTGGCCGGCTTCCACGCGATGGACGAGCACTTCCGCACCGCCCCGCTAGGGCAGAACCTGCCGGTCCTGCTGGGCTTGCTCTGCGTCTGGTACGGCGACTTCTTCGATGCGCAGACCGTCGGCGTGATGCCCTACGACCAGTACCTCAAACGCTTCCCCGCCTACCTGCAGCAACTGACCATGGAATCGAACGGGAAGCACGTCACGCTGGCCGGGCAACCGGTCGACTATCAGACCGGGGCAGTGTTCTGGGGCGAGCCGGGCACCAACGGGCAGCACAGTTTCTACCAGCTGCTGCATCAGGGAACGCAGTTCATCCCCGTTGATCTGATCGGGTTCGCTCGGGCCCTTAACCCGATCCGCAACCACCACGACATCTTGTCCTCCAACGTATTCGCGCAGGCACAGGCGCTGGCATTCGGCAAGACCGAAGCAGAGGTCAGAGACGAGGGCGCGCCCGAGCAC
>JBKQTJ010000222.1:0-13706 GCA_052143255.1 Streptosporangiaceae bacterium
ATACCGCAGGCCGCCGCGACGGCCCTGGCCGTCATCGACGGGGCAGGCGCGCCGCTGACCCCCTCACAGGTCAGCGACCGGGTCCTGGTCGCCTCGGCCACCATGACGGCCACGCTCGACCTGCTCGAATACCGCGGCTGGATCCGCCGCGTCCCCAACCCCGCCGACCGGCGCAGCGTCCTGATCGAGACCACTCCGGACGGCCGCGCCACCGCCGACCGGCTGCTCCCCGGGATCCGCGCCGTCGAGCGGAGCATCCTGTCCGCCCTGGCCCCCGGCGAACGGGCACAGCTGCTGGACCTGCTAGCCAGGATCCTGGCCCGGGCCGCCGAAGTCGCCGCCGAACCACCCGAACCCCTGGGCGGCCAGCGCATCCGGCCCGCCCGGCTCGACCCCCCGGCAAAACGACCGCCGGCCACCGGACGTAGCGGAGCCAGCCACCTAGCTGGGGATACACCCTGCTGAGAGGTCTGGAGAAGCCCCCTGATGTCTGGCGGATGTCGCCCCCGTTAGTCGCCCCCAGGTAGCGTTCCGCCATTGCCGCACGGCGCACCGTGCACAGATCCGGAATGCCACCGGCACTGTCCAAGGAGGTGGTGGACCGAGGTCAGCCAGGGCTGCGACGCGAACGGCAAGCGCGTGAATAAGAAGGCCGTGGCGCCGCGCGGCCCTCCTTCGCCAAGCGAGGATCCACATCCAGGATCCTGAGCGACGCCCCTTTGCCCGTGGGCTGCCTATTTCCGACTGGGAATAACGCCAGTGTCCCAGGACGTTGGCGCGGTGTACACTTGACGTACAACCGTCTTGGAGAGCCGGAAGAGACATGACTGACACGCGCAGCAGCCGCATAGCGCTGCGGACCACTGAAGCCGATCGAGCCCTGATCGTCCGCGCGGCAGAAGCATGCAATATGAAGCTCAGCGAGTTTGCGGTGCACCATTTGGTGACGGACTCTCGTCGGGTACTTGCCGACCGAACCGAGTTCGTGCTGAGCCCTGAGGCACAGGCAGAGTGGGAGGCTATCAACGACCGCCCGGCGCGGGACCTTCCCAGCCTGCGCAAGCTGATGGAGCGGCACTCCCCGTTCAAGCAGTGAGCTACCTAGCGCCAGAACGTCTTGCCCGGCACCACGACGTCTCCGACTTCGTCTGCAGCTCGGAGGAGCAGACAACCTGGCTCCGCGACTACGCTCGCCAGGCCGACGCGACCGGGACGTCAAAGGTCTTCGTCGTGACGGATCAGCCGGCAACCGCGGTGGTTGCCTACTACGCGTGGTGCATGTCGTCCGTTCGCATCGAGCATGCCCCGGCCCGGCTCACCAAGGGAGCCGGCAGTTACCCCCAGCCCGTAGCGCTGCTGACCAGGCTCGGTGTCGACATCCGGCATGAACGGCAGGGCCTGGGAGCGGCGCTCATGAAGGACATGTTTCACCGCCTGGTAGAGCTGTCCTCCGTCATCGGCTGTCGAGGCCTGCTTGTCCACTGCGAGACGACAGCCGCCAAGGGGTTCTACCTCCATCTCATCCCCGAATTCATGCCCAGCCCCACGGACGAGCTGCACCTGTACCTCCTAATGAAGGACATCCGCAAAGCGCTAGAGGGCGGCTGAGCAGGCAGGACACCGCCTGAATTCTCCGGTGACCATCAAGTCATCCGAACAGCGCTCCTAACGTCTGAACGGTCAGCGAGCTTCAAAACGCATATGCGAGCAGCCAGCGCATCAATCGCTGGCCGTCACCTACCGTCACATCAGCGATGGGGGGCGAGCGCACATCGCCGCCTGATCTTGCGGTTGACGGCGTTTGAGTCGCGGGGCGGCCCGAAAGATCGTTCTGTGCCTCGCCCAGTCCTTGCTCGAAGCCTGGCCTGGCTCAGGGTTGTCGCCGTGCCAGCAGGTATGCACGGCGCGCTCGGCCTCACCCGGATAGCCCACTCGCCACAGAGCACTCCAGCGCTGCCGTGACGGCGGGCCACCTCGCGCCGAACGGGATCGCGACGACAGCGTGGCGGTAGGCGCCGGGTGGGGTGATCTCACCATCTTGGATAACTCAGCGCCGGTGCACCGGAGAGCCAGGTCTGGGAGACTCACGAAGCGCGGCGGGACAGTTCGCCAGTCTTGGGTGGACAGGTCGGCCACCGCGTCACTATTGCGACCGCCGGGCCGTCGGCGGCACCCAGCCGTTTCCCACCCTGGATCTTCCGGGTGCGGACGCGCGCTTGAACGCGCCCGCTTGATGGACTCTCACGCACCTGCCGATCTCACGCCACGGTGACGACGACCTTGCCGCGGGCGTGCCCCTGCTCCACGTAGCGCAGACCCTCGGCCGTACCGGCCAGGGGGTAGGTCCGGTCGACGACCGGCATCAGCTTGCCGGCCTCGATGAGCCCGGTAACGGCGAGCAGCTCCCCCCGGGTCTGCCGGGCCGGTAGCGGGCGCAGCCGCTGCGAGACGAACGCGCTGGCCACCACCGCCCGCACGATGCCAGCGACGGGCCCGAACACCTGACCGGGCGAACCGCCACCGTTGAGCACGAGCGTCCCCTTCGGGGTGAGCGCCTTACGCAGCCGGGCGAGCGGGAGGCTGCTGATGTTGTCGAAGATCACGTCGTACTTCGTCCGCCCGTCGGTGAAGTCCTCCGTCGTGTAGTCGACGACGTGCGCGGCGCCGAGCGAGCGGACCAACTCGTCGTTGCGCGTGCTGCACACCCCGGTGACCTCGGCACCCAGCGCCACCGCGATCTGGACAGCGTACGTGCCCACGCCGCCGCCGGCCCCGTTGACGAGCACCCGCTGACCGGCCTGCACCTCGCCCACGTCGCGGATCCCGCGCAGCGCGGTCGTCGCCGCTATGGGGACCGCGGCCGCCTGCTCGAAGGTAAGGCCCGACGGCGTCGGCACCACCACCTCTGCCGCGGCGCACGCGTACTCCGCGAACGCGCCCCGGCAAAAGCCGAGCACCTCCTCGCCGGTCCGCAGCCCGCGGACGTTCGCGCCGACCGCCTCCACCACGCCGGCCGCGTCGATGCCGGCCACCCGGGCCTTCGGTTTGGTCAATCCGACGCCCATGAGCCGGGCGACAACCGGGTCTCCTCGCAGGATGTGCCAGTCGGCCGGGTTGAGCGCGGCTGCGTGCACCCGGACCAGCACATCGTCGGCCCCGACCTCTGGCAGGTCGATGTCCGCCAGCTGCAGGACGTCCGGCGGGCCGAACCTGTCCTGCACGATGGCCTGCATCGGATCCCTGCCTCGTATCGTCACGCCGCGTCGTGCTGATCGATACTAGACCGCCCTGCTGCGCCGTGCCCTTGGACGACCTAACCGACGTCCTCCCTCAGTGGACCTGCGACGTCGGTAGAAAGCAGGGTCGGCACAACGCGATCCGCCTCTGCCGCCTGACGAAAGAGCCCAGGAAGAAGCACCTCTCGCGTGCCGTCAGCAATCGCGCTCATGCCCTCGACGGCGCCGCGAGCCGGTCACCGTGCGTGGCCCAGCTGGCGGCTGCCAGCGTGCACTCCCTAGCCGCCGATATGGCGTAGTTCACTGCAGCCCGAAGTGCCGGGATGCGGCACCCAGAGCTGGATGCTCTGCGCTGCGGATGCCGCGGCCGGACACGTCGGCACACGTGCCTGGTCAACTTCGCGAAGGAGCTTTGCGGGTACTGGCGGCTTGGTGAGGCTGAGGCGACGGGCGGTCGCGCCGATCCGGTCTGTCGCTGGCCGCAGTGACCTGATCGTGTCGTTCCTGCCTGGAGCAAACAACGAAGCGCCGAGTCGGCGATCCGGCGCTGCGTCTCCCGACGAGCCCGTCCCAGTCAGTGATCCTGCCTCGCCATCCATGACGTGCGCATCGCCGCCCATCTGCGCGCTAGCGGCGCTGTCCGGCGGCAGGTCAGCGATGCGTGCAGATAGGGTCGTTCCTCGGCTCCGCCCGGAGGTCGCCCGCCCATCTTTGGTAGTAGAGCTCGACGGGCTGCCGCTGGGACAGCAGCGTTACGGCCGCCTCCAACTCACGCCGGTTGTGGGCCGCGAACCGACGCGGTCGGCGTCAGTGCGGGTATTCGTCTTTCCGCCAGCTGCGTGGTTCGGCGGGTTGTGCTTTCGGCGTTCGCTCGAGCAGGAAGCTGAAGTAGGGCGCGACGAACGGGTCGGGCGCCGTGACCGTGTAGGTGTGGTAGACGGTTCCGTTCTCGCGCGCGAAGGCGATCCAGCCCGGGTTTTCCCGCAGCCCGTCCTTCAGCTCGGCTCCGATCTGGCCTGACCACTCATGGAGCCAGCCGGGCGGGTTGTCGATCAGCTCGGTGAGCTCGGGAATCTGCTGTGCTTGCTCCGCGGTCAGCGCGAGGCCGAAGTCGAACGCGAAGTCGGTGTTGTAAGTGGAGACGTAGGGGAACTGCCAGCCCATCCGCCGCTTGTAGGCGGTCAGCCGCTCGATCGGCGCCCTCGAAAAACAGAGCAGCGTGACGTCGCGGTGGTTCAGGTGGACGAGCGAGCCGCCGAGCCCGTCGCCCAGGCCGGTGCAGCCGGGGCAGGCGCCGAGCGTGAAATCGGGGCCGAACATGATGTTGTAGCCGAGCAACTGCGAGCGCCCGTCGAAGAGGTCGGCGAGGGTCTTCCTGCCCTGCTCGGTGTCGAACTCATACTCCTTCTCCACCCTGACCCAGGGCAGATTGAGACGCTTGCTCTTGATCTCCTCGTTTCGCTCCGCCTGCTCGGCCTCGAGCCTGGCCAACTCGTCCCGGGCCGCCTGCCACTCCTCGCGAGTACCGACGCTGTGCTCGGGCATGTCATCTCCCTCCTGTCGGACGCGATACGCTCCCGCTCAAGCCGAAGCCATCGTCCCGATCGGACGCTACCGGGACCACGAAATCAAAACCTGGCGACCCGGAAACCCACCGTAGGGCCCGAGGGACAGATTCCAAGGGAAGCAAGGCTCCCCTCCTAGCGCGGAGACATCGCCGCTCATCGTGGGCGATTTGGCGTCAGCGCTCGGCTCGAGATCGCATCACGCTCAGTGACAGGCGCCGGCGCACCGGATGCGCAAGTAGCCGCCGTTATACGGGCCTGGCGGCCAGTCAGCATGACCGCATACGGCGCACGCGAACGAACATTCCGTTGCTGGGAATGGCATGGCGATGTTATGGCTTCTGAGGGCACGAGCAGCGCGCTGCGATCCGCTGCTGGCGGTGGAACGCGGGATCACCATTCGCCTGCTTCCTCCCAGGGCGCGATCTGCGCGCCGAGCCTGCCTGCCGCGCCGACTTCGGCTGTTACCGCTTCGTCACCGCTGATGAGGCTTGCTCGATGAGGTCGGCGACCGGACCGGGTTGCGACAGGTAGACGGCGTGGCTGGCCGCGACCTCGACCACGGTGGCGCCGGCTCGCTCGGACATGGCGTGCTGGGCCGGCGGGGGGATCATCCGGTCTTCGGTTGTGATCATGTACCAGCTGGGCTTGGTCCGCCATGCCGGGTCCGTGATCGATCCGGCGAGGGCGTCCACGCCCCACGGGACCTGCGAGTCGGCCATGAACGCGGCCTGCTCGGCAGGCAGGTCGCCGGCGAATGAGGCGGGGAATTTGTCCCGGTCCAGGAACAAGAAGCCATCCCTGGGCGGCAGGATCGGCGGCACAGGCGCGCCGGGCGGCGGGTCGGCGATCAGCGTGTTGACCGACTCGCCCGCGTCGGGCGCGAACGCGGCGATATAGACCAGGGCGGCGACGTTTGGGTCGGTTCCCGCCTCGGTGATGACGGCGCCACCGTAGGAGTGGCCGACCAAGACGACCGGGCCGTCTTGCTCGTCGATGATCTCCCGCGTCGCGGCGACATCGCCCTCAAGCGAGAGGGTCGGGTTCTGTACCACGCTGACCTTGTGGCCGTCCCGCTTCAGCACGTCGTAGACACCCTGCCAGCCCGACCCGTCCACGAAACCGCCGTGGACCAGGACGACGTTCTTGACTGGTGACGCTGTAGTCATGACGATCTCCTTTCCGCTGGGACTTGCCGCGGGCACGAGCCTCGGCCGGCGGGTGCCATGCGCGACCGGTTCAGCGACTTGACTTAGGTTTGGAGAGTTCCGTACCGCTCTTGCACCAGCATCCAGTTCACCGCGCGTAGCCAGCGCCCGCGGCGCATCGCCTGACGATCAGCCGGTCGGGCGTGCATGACTGCACCATTAGACCTGTACCCCGGCGCGCGCATCTAACGTCAGCCGTTCACCGCGCCTGGTGCCCGCTGGTATCCGGCTACCGGTACGGGGGCGGGTGGTCGTGAGATCCGGCGGCCTGCGGCCGGGCGCCGGCCACAGGATTCTCGATCACGGGTTTTCGCCTCGGACGCCTGGGTCCGGCCCTGTCGGCAGCGTGCGGCCCGCTGGCGCGCTCGGCCCGGTTGAAGCCGTCGGAGCCTGCGACCTCGAGGTCGGCTGCGCCCACGCGGGATTTCAACGGCAGCGGGCCAGGACCGGGTAAGAACTCGCCGGTAACGGTGACAGCCAGTCGGCATACAGGACAAACAGTGCGCAGGTTCGCGGGCACTCGGGAATCAGACTGACGCCAAGCATGGCCGGAGCCAGGAGACGGCAATCGTGTGCGGCGCCGGCGACATCGCAGAACAGTCAATCTGCGCAACCCGCCTACTCCTAGCTGGCCATCGCTTGCGGGCCCATAGTCGTTCTGGTCGCTCGCGGGCGCCTTGACTTTCAGATCTGTGGTTGCGGAGAAGTTAACCAGCCTGGCCAGGCGATCCCCGAAGACCCGGCCGGCGAACCGAACTGTTTGCGAGGGGACAGCAGGCTCGCCGGGACCGACCGCTACCGACACCCAGGCCGCCCGAGAGTCATTTGGTCCCTACTTTGGCTGTGCGAACATCATAAAAGCACATATTTTGGAAGAGCATCTAATTTCGAAAATTAGTCTATGAGCTGCGGAGCCCCCTTACGGAATCGAACCGCAGACCTTCTCCTTACCATGGACATAAGACCACTTTCGTGACCTGCTAGGACCGGAGCGGTGTGCTGTCTACCTGCGGATACACCCCGCTGAGAGGTCTGGAGAAGCCCCCTGATGTCTGGCGAATGCCGCCCCCGTTAGTCGCCCCCGGGTTGTCCTGCCATGGCGAGCAGCAGGCGGCGAGGCGAGGACTCGATCTCCTTCGGCCACGGCGCTGACCGCAGCACCGCGTTGACCTAGCGCGGAACGTAATCACGGCCACCAAGCAGGTGGCTGAGCCAGTCTCCCAGGTGCATGACCGTGAAGGAGATCGAGCGGGCGCCGCTCGGGCGCGACGGCTGGCGACGCTGGCGGTAGCCTTAGGCCATGCGGATTGCTCACGACATCGAGGTCGATGACGCCGCGCTAGCCGCTGTCTGCGAGAAGTACGGGATCGCCGAACTGAAGGTGTTCGGGTCCCGGGCGCAGGGTACGGCCCGTCCCGGCAGCGACATCGACGTTCTGTACTCACTGCGCCCCGGCCGCAAACTCGGCTGGGAGATTGAACAGCTCGCGGACGAGCTGGCCAGCCTGTTCGGCCAGAACGTCGACCTGGTATCGCTGCGCGCGCTGCACCCCAGGCTCAAGTCCGCTGTGCTGGCTGAGGCGCGGCCGCTGTATGCTGCGTGATCCCCTGCTGCGGTCCGGCGCCACCGCTATCGTCTTCTCCCCGATCGAGTCTCTCGCGGGCATCTCACCTGAACGAGCCAGAGCGCCCAGCAGATATCGCGCCTCAGCTAGCCCGATAGCTCGAGCACGACCTTCCCGCCGGCATGACCCGATTCGACGATCCGGTGCGCCTCCGCTGCCGCCGTGAGCGGCAGCACGTGGCTGACCACCGGCCGGATTGCACCGACGCAAAGCAACGACGAAAGCTTGCGTGTCCGGTCGCCGTCGTCCTCGATAAGCACGCCGTGGAAGGTGATGTTGTCGTCAAGGATCTGGCCAAGGTCGAGAACCGGGGTGGCTATCGCGGCGATCTGCCCGCCGGGCCGCAAGGCAGGCAACGCAGCCTGAGCCAGCGTGCCGCCGACCAAGTCGGCGATAGCGTCGATTCGACCGCCTGCAAGCGCCACCGCACGCTGCCCGACATCCTCGCTCGTGTAGTCGATGCACCACCTCGCGCCGTGATCAAGCATCTGCTCGCGCATCGCCGGCCGGCCAACGCCGATGACCGCGAGTCCGGCGGCAGCTGCAAGTTGCAGCACGAACAAACCGACCCCGCCACTGCCGCCCAGCACAAGCACGGCGCTGCCCGCCGGCAGGGCAAGCCTCGACATCACCTCCAGCGCAGTGCCCGCCGCCAGCGGCGTGGCGGCGGCATCGACGAATGACACCGCGGGGTCGATTGGCGCAACAAGCGCAGCATCAACAACGGCCAGTTCGGCGTAGCCGCCCGCGCCGTCCGGGAAGTGGGTCATGGCCATCACCCGGTCGCCCAGTCCGAGCCCATCCACGCCAGGGCCAACGCTCTCGATACCCCGGCTATGTCGTAGCCAAGCACGCAAGGCACGGTAAGACCGGCCCAGCTGCCATCGGTCCGGTTACCGGTATCCACCGGGTTCACGCCGGCTGCGCGGACCATTACCCGAACTTGGCCAGGCCCCGGCGCCGGGCCGGGAACCTCGGCCAAGCGCAGCTGACCCGGACCACCAAACTCACCGACAACCATGGCCTTCACCGTCAGGTCTCCGCTCCTGCCAAACTCGCGCACCGGTGGCAAGACTAGCCAACGGTACAAGTTGCTGCCGCAGCCGATCTGGCAGCCACTCGACCATGACGAAGGTCCAGCCGACGGCCCCTGTCACCCTCGCTGGGGCGTCTGCACGTCGGCGATTTGCCGGTTGGCGCGCTCGCGGTTCGCGCCGCCAACCCGCGTCCGTGCGCCCGCCGTCATGGGACCTCTCGAGCGCTCGCCGAGGACTGGCCGGCCAGCGGGCTGCCCGGCCGGTCGGCCAAGACCATCCGCAAGAACAAGGACGTGCTCGAGCCCATCGTCGCCGCGATCGGCGTCTAGCGGCCCGACCCGATCCGCTCCTCGGTGGCGGCAAGCCGGGTCTGCCCGGCCCGCTTTACCGGTGCCGACGTCACGGCAGGAAACCAGCTGTACAGCGCGGGAAAGTGGACACTGCAGACAAGCGGCCGCCCTCTGGTCGGTGTACGACCAGTTCCGCTTCGCCTACCGGGCCTTCCCGGCTGCTCGCAATGCCCTGGCGACAGAACCGTCACCGCTCAGATCACCTCTCAGTCAGGAGGCGGGCCGTGGATGAGATCAGGCGTCATGATCCGGCCGGAACCGACCCGCAGACCCCCTACGGCGTGTTCGCGACCCCGCAGCACGGCGTCGTCGTCCAATGGCGTGCCGTGAAAGCGCACACCACCGGGCAGATCATCGGCCCGGCGGTCACCACGCCAGTCTGGGTGCGCGCTTCCCGGTACACCTCGAACGGCGTGACCTATTACAGCGCCTACACCTCATCCGACGGCGTCCACTTCACCTTCGTACCCGGCTCCACCCTGGCGCTGAACCTGCCCGGCCCGCTGGTCGCCGGGATCACCAGCGACGCCAGCAACGCGACGAACCTCGCCGTGTCCGCATTCGGAAATCTCGCCTAGGGCGCGCCCGTCGCGCCGCCCGGCATCTGCCCGACAGGCAGATTCACCGCCACCCTGACTGGCTCCACGGTCAGCTTCGACGCGTCCAAATCCTCCACCCCGCTGCCAGGCCGGCACATCGCCATGTGGATATGGAACTTCGGCGACGGACACACACGGACCACGTCCGGACCCAAGGTCACCCACACGTCCCCGGCCGCGCCGCTGCGCGCCCGGACAGCACCGCCCGCTCCACATGGCCCTCGTCCTCGAACACCCACTCCTCGGAGCTCGAACGCCGTGCACGCCAATGCGTACTGGTCGGCGCGACCCTCCAACGGACGGCCCTCGATCTGCTCCGGCGCGACATAGTCGAGGGTGCCGAGGAACTAGCCAGTCGAGGTAATCCCGCTCGGCGCCAGCGACTGCTTGCTCAGGCCGAAATCGGAAAGGTAGACATGCACCGGCCGTCCTGATCCCGCGCTGGCATCGAGCAGCATGTTGGCCGGCTTCACATCTCGGTGCACGAGCCCGCGGGCGTGAGCTGCGTCGAGCGCGGACGCGACCTGCGAAATGATCTCCGTGGCCGGGGCTCGTGACAGTGGTCCTTCCCGATCCAGTAATGAGCGCAGGTCACCGCCCCGGACAAGACGCATGGCGATGAACAGCACGCCGTTCGACTCGCCGGCCTCATAGACCGGGATGATGTGCGGATCATCGACAGCAGCCGCGGTCCTGGACTCTCCAATGAACCGCTGGCGGAACGCATCGTCGAGCGCCAGTCCTGGTGCAAGGATCTTGAGCGCCACCAGCCGGTCCAGGCGGTCGTCGTGCGCGCTGAAGACCACGGCCATCCCGCCCCGGCCGATCTGCTCCCCGAGCCGGTAGCTGGCAATCCGCGATCCCGCGGCAAATCCGCCGGGTGCAGACGGCAAGTCTTCGCTCACCACTCCTCCATCGCGACCGCAGATCGCATGCATGCCCGAAGCCTGCCGAGCGCCAGACGCGGCAGCGCTAGCCAGTCACATTCGCGAGCATAGGGCCGTGTGAAAATACCGACCAGATCTGTCCGGAGATTGGTATCGGCCTAGCGATGGGTCGGCAGCCAGGTCAGGCAGCAGGCCTGACGACGACGACCGGGATCTTCCTGCCGGTCTGACCCATGGGCCGCCGGGCTCTGCCCAGTCCCCGTACGCCAGGGCGATGCTCTCCCACGTGTCGTTCACCACCCTGGCCTCAGCCAGGACGCCAGGCCGCAGCCGCGGCTTTGTCAGCCCGATGACACCGAACGGCGGCCGGGGCACGAGTTCTTCCGCATCCAGCCGGGCGCGCTCGCGCATCCGCGCCACCCCGTCGTCGCGGTCCGGCCCCGGAACCTGCCGCATAGCGACAGCCTCGCATCTCACCGTCCGGGCCGAAAGAGCGCAAGGCCCGCCTCCCGCGCGCGCCGGCCGGTTCGCCGGGGACCCGGTGCCGTGCCAGGCCAGGGAGCGGAGCAGCCCTGGCAGCCCCGTTCCGGCTGCCGGCGCCACCCCGGCAACCCTGAGTCGCTCCGCACGGCCCGTGGGGACCTTCGGCTGCGAGCCGGACGCCGCGCCGCCGCGGCCGAAACCTCCTGCGTGACTGCGCTTTCACCATTTCTCCTTAATGGCAATATCCGCACAGTGCGAAGGGACCAGCCCGGACCAAACTTCGCGATAAGGTTGCCGTGCTCGCCCGGCTTCGGTCTGAACCAACGTGACGCAGACATTCGCTGCCTTATTCGGACCGACGGAGGAGGAAAAGTGGCAACGAACGCTGCCGATGTGCTCGGAATGCCGGAACTGGCCGGCTGCTTCGTCAGCCCGAAAGGCCTGACGAAGAAGATGACCGGCGCGACGGCCGCCGGCATGGTCGCGGGTGTAGCCGGGCGCGTCGCCGCCAGCGCGAGCGCTGGACGCGGGGCCGCGCCGTCCTTCGGCGCGGTAGGCTACGTGGCCGTCACCGCCGCTGAGGTGGCCATCGTCAAGGGCAAGATGGGCGCGCTCAAGCCGAGCGTCGGCACCGAAGTGATCGCCCGCGTACGCCGGGAGCAGGTAGCCTCCGCAGAACTCCAACCGGGCATGCTCAAAGCCGCGCTGAAAATCGGGTTCGTCGACGGCGGTGGGTGGGAATTCGAAGTTCCGAAGGTCCATCGCAAGAACGCCGGGCACGTGGTTCACGTCCTCAACGCCGAGGGCTAGGCACTGACAGGACCTTCGCAAGATCCGAGGCCGGCATTGGCAGCCGTCAACCAGTGCGCTGCAACCCGGGCCGCCGGCCTAGTCACGTCGGCAAGCTCACGCAATCTGGCGGCTGGACCCATCACCGGCGTCCACGCAGCGCAGCCAGCCACCGACGGTGACAATCAGCAAACAGTTCATGCCACGCGGATCCGCCGTTATCTCAAGCCCGGATTCGGCCGTCATCGCCGTAGCTGCCGCAGCATTTCGTGGTGTTTTGCTCTGCGGCGTGGACAGCTTATCTGAAGCGATATCTCCGCCGTAACCGAACGCAAGCCCCCTTGTCGTTGCCGATTTTCGTCCTCAGTCTCGAACTCGTGCCCGGATGGTCGGCGAGCATTTCGGACCACCCGGACCGGTGGCGACGGCTCACCCGGCTGGATCAGCCTGCAGTGCGCGGCGGGCCGCGGGAAGCGTGGCCGGGAGCGGCCGCAGCAGCCGCCCGAGGGTGACGCCGCGGTCGGCCTGGCAGGCGAGGAACGCGCCGTCGATGGCAGCCAGCGCGAAGCGCGCGAGCTCATCAGTGACCGGGCTAAGCGGGTTGTCGCCGAAGGCGAGTCCGATCTGGATCCGCAGCCGCTGCAGTGCCTGTCCGCGGATACGGCCGATGACGTCCTGCAGCTGCCCTGTGCCCGCGGCGGCTGGCTGCGCCGCCAGGACGATCAGCAGGCGCAGGAAATGAGGGTGCCGCTCGAGGGCGCGCACGGCCGCCGACATCACGGTGGCCAGGTGCTCGTCTGGCCGCCCGACCCTCCTGTCCCACCAGGGCAGGTCGGCGAAGAAACGATCGGCGCCGCGCTCCATGACGGCAAGCAGGATCCTCTCTTTGGAGCCGAAGTAGTGGTAGACGGAGCTCATCGGGATGCCGGCTTCCTCCACCACGCGGGCCAGGGTCGCAGCTTCGTAACCGTGCTCGGCCATGACCCGCTCGGCGGCGTCCAGCACCAGTTCCCGCGACTTCATGCCTCGACGGTTGGGCCTCACCTCCGCGCGCACTGCCATGCGCCCACGATAGCGCAAGTTTTGTTATGGACACTCCAAAAATAATTCTATAGTTTTGTAGTCTACGCTCCACTTCCAAGAGGAGAGGGCAACGATTGACGTGGCAGCAGATGTGGACGAGGAAGTTCCGGTTCTCATCGTGGGTGGGGGCGGCGCGGGCCTGACCGCGTCGATGCTCCTGGCCTGCCAAGGGGTGGGACACCTGCTGGTCAGCGCTCGCCCGCAGACGTCTGACCTGCCCAAGGCCCATGTCCTGAACCAGCGGGCGATGGAGGTGCTGGAGGACGTGGGCGTGGCGGAGGCGATCGCGCAGCGCAGCACCCCGGCCGGGCAGATGGCGGCGACGGCGTACTACGCGGGCCTGGCCGGACCGGACCCCGACTATGGGCGCCGCCTTGCGCGCCTGGAGTGCTGGGGCGCTGGCGGGGCAGATGAAAGCTGGCGCGCGGCGAGCCCGTGGCGGCAGCTGAACCTGCCGCAGATCCGCCTGAGCCGCTGCTGAAGGCCCGGGCGGAGGAACTCTCGCCCGGCCGGATCCGGTTCGGCCACGAACTGACCGGCCTCGAGCAGGACGCCGACGGCGTGCGGGCCAGCATCCGCGACAACGCCTCCGGCCGCCACTACGGCGTCCGCTGCCAGTACCTGCTCGGCGCGGACGGAGGGCGGCGGGTGGCCAGCCTGGTCGGTGCCGGGTACGAGGGGCTGGGCGTGGTGACGCAGACCGCGACGCTGCACGTGTCCGACTTCTCACCCTGGGCACCGGACCCGGACGTGCTGATCCGCTGGATCTTCTCGCCGCAGGCCGGCGTGCTGGTGGTGATGGTCCCGATGGGGCCGCAGCGGTGGGGTCCTCAATCGGAGGAGTG
>JBKQTJ010000223.1:0-29288 GCA_052143255.1 Streptosporangiaceae bacterium
ATCTCGACGGCCTCGGTAAGCGTCTCACCCGTCTCAGCAGCCAGCTCCCTGGCAAGGCGGTCAGCCTCGTCGCTCTTGATGCTCAACGCCATAGAAGAATTATAGACTGTATAGCAGACTTCTGCTAACGTAGGCTCGCTAGGTTCTGCGGCCCGTCAGGTGGCCGGGGCGGGTGCGACAGCATCGTCGATCCGGACTGATCTGGCCGCGCATCTGGTTCCAGCACGTGCCCAAAACACGGGGAGCCTGGATGCTCGGATAGATCTTGACGGCGGGTTTTGGCAGCCTGGACGATGGTGCGACGCCGTTACCTATTGGGGGGAATGAGATGACACATCCAAACGAAGAGCTATTGCAGCAGGCCTTCGCGGCGTTCCAGCGTGGCGACATGGAGGCGCTGCAGACCAGATACTTCGCCGATGACATCCGATACCACGTCTCCGGCCGGAGTCCAGTCTCCGGTGACTACGAGGGCACGGCTCAGGTACTCGGCCTGTTTGGCCGCCTCTTCGAGCTCTCGGGGGGCACGCTCCGCATCGAGTTGCACGATGTCGTCGCCAACGATGAGCACGGCGTGGCGCTCTTTACGCTGCATGCCGAGCGCGAGGGCAGGCAGCTAGATGACAACGAGGTCCTGATCTCCCACCCCACCCCAGACGGCAAGGCAGCCGAGGTCTGGACTCAGGCTGGTGACCAGTACGCCGTTGACGAGTTCTGGTCGTAACGGCCACGCGATCTACTGCTTGCACTCCAGCCGTCAGGATCCTCGGCTGGAGTGCAAGCCGCTCCCCAGAACTGAGTCCGGCCGCCGTGGCCGCCGTGAAGATCATCGGCCCGTCAGCACGTAGCTGACATGGCGTTTCTTCCAGCCATATGCGGAGGGCAACTAGACAGTCTCAAGAACCTCGAGCTATAGCGGCCTGAGCAGCATAAGAGCCCACACCCTCGCCCCATCGACAGCCACGGCCGCCGTCGCGGCCCACGTGCTCGGGCGTGCCGGCGATTGCCCACAAGGGATGCCGCAGCATGTCATCTCTGAAATGGCGGCGTGAAGCATGGTCTGCAAATTCGCCATTAGGCCTTGACGCGTCCGCGAAGCGCAGGCAACGTTTGGCGCGTGAAAGCGCCGAAGTGTAAGCGCTGAGTCGAGACTCGGGCGGGACAACATGCCAGGATGCTGGTCACAGGTGACCCGAGCCGCGGCTGCTGCGGTAATGGTCGCGGCCTCAGGACTACTAGCACTTGGCGGCACCGCCGCGGCCGCGCGACTCCAGCCCGGCGGAGTCGTGTCCTCCAGGCATCAGGATCTCGGCCCGGCTGCCTTGGTCGGGTCCCGAGGAGTGACCTGGCACCCGATCAGCCTGCGTAATGGCTGGGTGCCCACCGGTCGCAGCGACAGCATTGCTAGCCCGTCCTGGGCAGTCAGCCACGGAATCGTCTACCTTCGCGGGGCCGTGCGCCAAGCCGCAGCGCGCCGCCTGGAGTTCGCCCTTCTGCCAAAGGCGGCCAGGCCGCCCCGGACCATCGACGTCGAAGTAAGCACTGGGCCGAGATACGGAGGTTCGGCTTACATCGAGATCCAGGCCGACGGCGCCATGACCGCGCACATCGCGCCGCGGAGCAGCCAGGCAACTGCCCTCCTCACCGCCATGTCCTACCCGCAGGCCGGTGCCTCCGTAGCCCGCGGCATGCACAAACTGACCCTGCTCAATGGCTGGGTGCCGTATCATGCGCGGGCCTCCGGTGACCCGTCCTACACGCTCTCCGGCCGGATCGTGTATTTGTCGGGCTCGGTGATAAAGACTAGGCACAGTGGAAGACAGCCCTTCGCTAGGCTGCCGAAGGTCGCCAGACCAATGCGTGTCATGTACGTGACCGCCTATGACGGCATTCCTTCTAACGCCGGCACCGTGAAGATCGCCCCGAACGGCTACATATATGCATTCGACGTATTGGGCCCGTTCATATCGCTAACTGGCATTTCCTATCCGGCGGCAGGCATCCGGATGCCCGTTCTGCAGCTTCAGGGCGGCTGGACGCCGCTGATGGACGCTGGGCAGCCCTCGTATGCCGTGGTCGGCGGCGTGGTGTACCTGGTGGGCGCTGCAAATCCCCCGGACAGCGGCTGCTGCACCATCACGGTGCTCCCGGCCGGCGCTGCGCCGAGACACCTCGTGATGAATGCCACTGTTGAGATCTTGCCGGGCGGCGCGATCCTGGGCAACCCGGCCTCGATAGGCAACAGCGGGGATTTCAGCTCGCTCGCCGGGATCTCGTACCCATTGCACTCCTGACACTTCGTAGCCTTCAGGCTGCGTTAGATCGGGCTCGATTTGTCGTGAATTTAGGGTTCCATATTCACACGGCTTGGTCATGCGTTCGCAACCTTCGTCTGGTCGTCGTTAGCTTGGTTACTCCGCAGCAACGGCGTCAGGAATCGGCCCGCCGGCACGAACCGGGACGACGGCTACTACGAGGCCGTGTTCGACCTCGCGGGCCTAACCACCATGCAGGCCGGTCTTCCCGACGGCGTAGCGCTCGGGCGAGGGACATAACCGAGCGTGCCCGCATCGAGCAGACTGAGGAGCCGCTGGGGAATCTGCGCGGCTTGTCCACCATTTGCTGGAGCGGAAGTCCATCAAGAACCGGTTTCACCTGGACATCCACGTCAGTGGCGGGCGGGCCATCCCGATGGAGACACGCAGGAAGCGGGTCGACGCGGAGGCCAGGGTGCTGTCGGAGCTTGGCGCTTCCGTGCTTCATGTCTTCCCATCGGAGGGCCTCGACCGCTATGGCGTCGCGATGACCGACCCCGAGGGCAACGAGTTCGACATCAACTGACGACGCTCGCTAGACGTCATGCGTCCGAACCGTCTGCGGCGTCGCTACGGACCGAGAACCGCCTCAACGGTCTCCTCATGGCAGCCGGCCGGCACGAGCCCAGCGGCCGCCTGGTAGCGCAGGATCAACGCCGCTTGGCGACGCCGCCCAGCGGCCTGACCGGGCTTGCGTTCATGGTCTGCGGGTTCATGACCTTAGTTTGGTGACCTGCGGTCCAACGTCCCTTAGGTTCCAGAGCAGGCTGCGCGCATGGTGAGAGTTCCTGGGCGGCGGAAGCCGCGGCAGAAGCGAAACCACACGGCGCCAGCCCGGAATCTCGGGAGCGACGAAACGGGGAGGCCCGCGTGGCGCTGGCCGACATGAGCCGGGCCGAGTTCCGTCGAACTCCTTGGCGGCGGGCCGGCGGAGGAAGTTGATGCAGGTGACCGGGTACAGCAACGGTTGGCGCCGCGCGATCGCGCTGTCCGGCGCGTGCGCGTTCGCGCTCGCTGCTGGGGCGTGCGCAACCGGGAGCCCAGGCGCCCAGGCTGCCCACCATAGCCAGGCCCAGGCGGCGGCGACCCAGCCTCACAGACGCGGCCAGACGCAGGTGATCCGGTTGGTGGTCGAGGCGAGCGGAGACTTGCTGATCCATAAGCCAGTCTGGGAGCGGGCGCTGGTCCTAGGTGGCGGCCGCCACTACAACTTCGCGCCGCTGTTCGCCAAGATCAAGCCCTACGTCACCGGCGCAGATCTTGCGTTGTGCCACCTAGAGACACCGATGACGCCGGCTCCACCAACCAGCTACCCGGTGTTCAACACACCGCCCGAGCTCGCCACTGCGATCCATCAAACCGGGTGGCGCGCTTGCTCGACGGCATCGAATCACACCCTTGATCAAGGGCAGCGGGGAGTCGACGACACGATCCGCGCGCTGAATCGTGCCGGGGTGCTGCACACCGGCTCATATTCGTCGGCGGCCGCGCAGAGACGGCCGCTGATCATGACAGTCAAGGGTGTCCGCATCGCATTCTTGGCCTACACCGAGTTCACCAACGGCATACCCTTGCCGCATCCATGGTCGGTCAACCTGGCCAGCGCAGCGCGGATCATCTCCGACGCGCACCGCGCGCGGATGGACGGCGCGAAGGTAGTCATCGTCAACCTTCACTGGGGTGATGAGTACGTTGCCCAGCCGAGCAGTTTCCAGCTGAGGCTTGCCAGCAGGCTCACCCGCTCACCCGATATCACCGCCATCGTGGGTCAGCATGTGCACGTCGTCCAGCCCATCCGCTTCATCAACGGCAAGCCCGTCGTCTTCGGCGAGGGCAACCTGATCTCCAATCAGACCAGCGCCTGCTGCCCAGCCGCCACGCAAGACGGGATGATCGTGCTGCTCACCATCACTGTGACCAGCCACGGAGCGCGCGTCACTTTCATTCACTACGTGCCGATCTGGGTCCGCCACCCCGACTTCGTGGTGCTCCCGGCCGGCTTCGCCTGGCGCACCGATCCCGCCAACGCGGCAGCCCTGCGCGCGTCGTACAAGCGCACGGTCGCGGCTGCCGGGCGCGGTCCTCACATTCAGCCGATCCCGGCCCACCTGCCGTGACGGGGAACAGCGCCCGCCGAACTGCGCGTGCTGCCGGCGCCGAGAAGGCGTCACCAGCCTCTCTTCGCGGTTAGCGGCAGAGCGCGAACAACGCTAACTGCTTGCCGGTGCCCCATGCCGGACCTATCGTCGGGAGCAGAACGATCACCGCATGTACGCCGGTCCTTGGCCCCGTCGGCATGCACAACGACAGGAGGTTCCCATGCGTACCACCCGCTACTTGCAGTTGTTAACCGCGGGCGGATTGCTCGGCGGTATGACTCTCGCCGCGATCGCACTGCTGGCGCCGACGGCAGCGTCCGCGATACCCGCCCCCCAGCGGGCCTGCTCCTCACCTTTCCTCACCCTGACCGGCGGAACCGGGCCCTACCATTCGATGGGCGTTTCCGTCCACGTTAACGACGGGTCCAGCTCGCGAATCGTTGTCGTCTTCGTCAGCATGGATGCGAACGTTGTGCCTAACGCGGAGATGCGCTTTAGCTGGAAGGTCGACAGTCATCCAGCGGTCGATTATCAATACGGTCCGGGAAACATTGCCGAAAACCAGCAGTACGTCGGCACCCGTACCGTCATGGACGTGATCCCGCTGGGTCGCGGCAACCACACGCTGACACCGGAGGTCCGGCTCAGCGGTGGCCCGTCAACGTCGGGTGTCGTCTACCGGCTGTGTGTGGTGGCCGAGGTACACACGAGCTGAGCAGCGCTCGGCACGACGATCTCCGGGATGCACTCGCCCAACGAAGCGTAACTACGATCAGGCCCTGGTCTGAAGCGAGCCAGTCCTCGTCGGGCGAGTGCCCGATGCGCCAGTTCCCGATGCCGACCGGTCAGGGCACAATTCGGCACAGCCTGGACTGCGGGACCGCTGGTAGGTTGGGCGCGAGGCCGTTACCTGCTGAGCCGACCACTACCGAGGGGAGACGCTGGGATGGATGGAACGCTGGCTGCCGCCGACCTGGAGCTGCTGCGCAAAGACTTCTCCGCGAATCCGGCGTACCGGCTGGCCCAGAACGCCGTGACCAGGGTCTCGGTTAACGACGTTGCCATCAACCGCGAGATCGTCAACAACATCGATCACTCGCTGTCCACGCACCTGGACGACTGGAAGGTCACCAATCAGGAGCGCAGCGGACGGTGCTGGCTGTTTGCCGGGCTGAACCTGCTGCGCGTCGGAGTGATGCGCAAGACCGGCCTCAAGGACTTCGAGTTCTCCCAGAACTACGCGATGTTCTGGGACAAGATCGAGCGCGCCAACTACTTCCTCGAAGCCATCACCGAGACCGCGGACCGCGACATTGATGACCGGACGGTCGCGTTCCTGCTGGAGTCGGTGGCGGGCGACGGTGGCCAGTGGAACATGTTCGCGGCGATCGTGGCCAAGCACGGACTGGTGCCGAAGAACTTCATGCCAGAGACACAGAGCTCGGCCAACACCGGCCGGATGAACTCAGTCCTGCGTTACTTGCTGCGCCAGGGCGCCAGGTCAGTCCGCGCTGCGGTCGCTGCGGGCGGCCTGGAAGCGGCCCGCAACGAAAAGACCGAGATCCTCCGGGCGGTCCACCGCGTGCTGTGCATCCATCTCGGCACCCCGCCCGAGCGGTTCGACTGGCAGTGGACCGACAAGGACCGGCAGTTTCACCGCGACGGGGTGCTGACCCCGCCGGAGTTCGCGGCCAAGTACGTCGACCTGCCTGTCGACGACTACGTCTGCCTCGTGCACGACCCAAGGCAGTCCAGCCCGGTCGGCCGGACGTTCACCGTCGAGTACCTCGGCAACGTGCTCGGCGGACCGCCGGTGACGTATCTCAACGTCGAGATGGCGCTGATCAAGAAGCTTGCGGCCGACACCCTGCAAGGCGGCGAGCCGGTCTGGTTTGGCTGCGACGTCGACCAGATGATGAGCAGCGACTACGCGGTGTGGGACGTCGGCCTTTACGACCTGCCCGCGGTCTACGACACCCCGTTCACCCTGGACAAGGCCGACCGGCTCGCCTACCACGAGACGCTGATGACGCACGCGATGCTCTTCACCGGCGTCGACGTCCTCGACGGCGTCACCCGCCGGTGGCGGGTCGAGAACAGCTGGGGCACTGACCGCGGCAAGGACGGCTTCTACACCATGCACGACTCGTGGTTCGACGAGTACGTCTTCGAGATCGCGGCCCGCCGCAGCGCGCTGCCCGCTGAGCTGCGGCAGGCACTCGACGCCAAGCCGATCGTGCTGCCCGCCTGGGACCCGATGGGCGCGCTCGCCCGATAGGACGGGAACGGCATCGTCCTCCGGCCAGCCACCTGCTGCGCGCGGTGACTTAGGCAAGCGCCGCGTATGCGGCCGCCCTGAAATCGCGATGCAGATCCGGCAGCTCGGAAGTCTCGAACATGCGCTGGGTCAGCACGATGACGGTCAGGTCACGGTTCGGGTCCACGTGCCAGGTGCAGCCGAAACCGCCATCCCATCCGAACGCCCCGCTGTCCTGGACCGCCTGGCAGAACGACCACGACTGCCCGGTGAAGAAGTCAGACCCGAGACCGCCGCGCGCCTTCTGCTCGGGCGTCATCTGATCCGTCGTCATGGCCCGCACCGAGTCGGCCGACAGCACCGGGTCGCCGCCGCGGAGGAACATCCTGGCGAAGGCCAGCATGTCGTCGGCAGTGGACACCAGTCCGCCAGCCCCGTCCTCGAAGGCGGGCGGGCGGCTGTATTTACCATCGGGCGGGTCCCAGGCCTCCAGGCCGTCCGGCCCTGAACGGTAGGCCGTGGCCAGGCGGTCTGTCTGTGCGGTCCAGAACGCGGTGTCCTTCATGCCCAGCGGCTCAAAGATCCGGGTTCGCAGCACTTCGCCGAACGACTGTCCGGCCGCCCGGCCCGCCAGCACGCCGAGCACCGACGCCCCGGTGTTGTACATCCAGCGCTCGCCGGGCTGGGCGAGCAGCGGCAGCGAGCCGAGTCCCGCGATCCACGTGTCGGGATCAGGCTGAACATCAGGATCCGGCGGTCCAATCGTGGAGAGGCGCGCCTCATTCGAGGCCACAACGACCGGGAGCGGCTCGGCCGCCATGAACATCTCCACCACGAAGCCGAAGCCGAACGTGAATGTCAGCAGATCGCGCGTGGTGATCGCACGGTTGGCCGGGACGGTGTCGTCTAGCGGCCCGCTCATCTCCCGCAGCACCCTGCGGTCGCTTAGCTCAGGCAGCAGCCGGTCGACCGGCTCGTCGAGGCCGATCAGGCCCTCCTCGATCAGCGCCATGGTCGCCGCGCCGGTGATGGGCTTGGTCATGGACGCGATCCGGAATAACGAGTCCCGCCGGACCGGTGCGCCGCCGATCGACAGCCTGCCGAACGGCTCGGCGAACACCTGCGCGCCGCTGGCGACCAGTACTACCAGCCCAGGGACGTTACCCACATGCTGCTGAGCTGTGGCCCGCAAGCGATCCTGGCCTGCATCTGTCAGCGTGCCCGCCATCTGTTCCTCCGCGCTCGAAACGATCGATCATGGTGCACCGTCCTTGTCAGCGCCAACGCGTAGTCTGCCGTATGTCGCCGTCCGCTCCGAGCCGAATAGGACGAACCCGTGCACGAGCTGACGCCTGCTGAGACGGCCGCCGTCACCTCGATCCGTGCCGAGCTCGAGCAACTCATCAGGCACGACGACGAATCGATCGTGCATGCCCGCTGGATTCGCCAGCGCTACGACTGCGGTTGCTACGTCAGTTTCGGGCCGGCCAGGCAGGCGACCGTTCGCACCGCCTGGCACGAGGCGGGCCATGCCGTTGCCGCGCTGGCTGTAGGTGCCCGGTTCAGCTCGGCCAGCATTCACCATGGGCATCGCAGCGAGGGCCGGGTCCACCGCATCACCGGCGGGTCCGCCGACCGTGCGTTCGTCATCGACGCCGCCGGGCAGATCGCCGAGCGGCTGATGAGCTGGACCATGCTGGAGCGCGACGCCGACCTGCGCGCCTGGCTGCCAACCTGGCGCCAGGATGGCGGCGATGCACGCAGGTTCCGCAAGTCCGTCACGTCAGGCTCGGTTAACGACGAGCTATCCGCGTGGCGGCTGAGCGAGCAGGCGCTGACGCCGCTCCGGCCGCATATCCGGCTTGTCGCGCGGGCGCTCCTGGTGCACCCCCGGCACTTGCCTTACAACGTCGCGGCGGTACTGGCCGGCCTTAGCTGACCTGGCGCCGTGCGCCAGCGCGGGCTTGGCTAGCCGCTGGCCTTCACGGCCTTGCCAGTGGTCGCCAGGTATGCGGTGGTGGCCGGGGTCGTCAGCCGGTAGTAGACGGCAGACCTTGGCGGCCTCACGGTGTACTGATAGCAACCCCCGGCGTGGGCTGGCGGTCCGAAGTGAGTCTTGACCGCCGCTGCCCCGGGCAAGGTGCGCCACGGTCCGGACGCGCGATGCCCGTACTGGAAGCAGGCCCGGGGATACTGCGCCAGCAGGTTTGGGTCGACAAAATTCGTGTTCGGGGTGACGCAGCCCTTTATCGTCACCCTGTGGTTGCTGACGTGGTAGGCATACGCTTCCGGAATCAGGGCCATGTGAATCACGGGCACGTTGAATTTCGCAGGCGTGATCGAGAACCAGGGCTCGTCCTCGAAGGCGTTGCCGGTGGGACTGATGGAGTAACTGTCCGGCCCGGCCGGTCCGGGCATGGACAGGGTGAATGATCCGCTCGCGGCGGTGATCCCTTGAACGGTGGGGTAAACACAGCCGGTGTCGCTGCCGCCTGAGCACGTGTCGGGCCAGAAGCCCCCGTTCGCAACGATGCAGTTGTCGGCTAGTGGCAGCCCGGTGCCGCCGCTTTTGTAACTTTCGCTGCCAGTGACGGTGAAACCGGCTAGGTAGGTGACCGTGCCCGGGCTGTGCGAGACGCCCGTGAAGCGGGTCGGATCAGTGACCACGTTGACTGTCACATCGTTGGAGATCGCGGCCGCGGTGGTGGCGTCAGCGACAGATTCCGCATCAATCGGCAGGTAGATGAGCTCGCCGGCGCCGATGCCACCCTGCACGGACACGCTGAACGTGCCCGACGCGCTGGTTGTGACAGGCGCCGCACCGCCGACAAGGTCGATCTGCTTACCGGCCAACGGTTTGGTGGTGCCGTCCGGATACCGGCCGATGTCTGTCCCGGAGAACGTGACGGTCTGGCCATAGGACGCGGTGCCGGGGCTCACGGTCAGCTTCAGCGTCGGATAGATCACGAAAGCGAGCGTGCCGGCGTTGGAGGTGTCGGCGTTGTCGCCGCCGGTGTCGGTTGCCTGAACGGCGATCCGGTAGCTGCCCAGCGGCAGCTCGCCCTGGGTGATAGGCGACGCCACGGTCCAGGCGGTGGTCGTGCCGCCGGTGTTCTTGCCTGAGGTCAGGGTGAAGTCACTGACGGTCAGCGCGGGCGCTGCCGGACGCGTACATCTGCGCCGTGATGCTGCTGCTGACCACCGGCGTGGTCGACTGTAGGACCACTGACAATGATCCTGGATCGGTGCTCGGGCTGCTGGCCGACAGCACTGTGATAGACCCGGAAGCCTGCGCCGCCGCGGGCAGGCCCAGCAAGAGGGCACCCATGGCAACCCCCACAGTGTACGCGACCGCGATGTTGGCTTAGTCTCGGGCGCGTGATGGCAACGATGCCCGCAACGTCCGACAGCCGGGACGTGGCGCACCGGTTGATCGACGACGGCTATGTGATCGTTACCGGGATGATGGATGCGCCGGGCGTGCAGGCCGCGCGCAGCGACCTGAACCGGGTGCTCAGCGCGACCCCTACCGGGCGCAACTCGTTCGAGGGCTATGACACCCAGCGGATCTACGCGCTGTTCGCCAAGACCAGGACTTTTGACCAGGCAGCGACCGATGCGCTGCTGCTGGCGGTGCTCGACCAGGTCCTCGGCCACTACCAGCTCAGCGCGCCGGTGGGGATCAGGATCGGGCCGGGCGAGCGGGCCCAGATCCTGCACCGGGATGATTCGATCTACCCCGTGCCAGAGCCGCATCCGCCACTGGTGGTTAACACGATGTGGCCGCTCGACGAGTTCACCGAGGAGAACGGCGCGACGCGGTTCATTCCTGGCAGCCACCGGTGGGAACCCGGGCGGCGGCCGACGGCTACCGATGACGTCGTCGCTGCCGTCATGTCGCCGGGGTCGGCCATGTTCTACCTCGGCAGCCTCTGGCACGGCGGTGGCGCCAACGGCACCGGGCAGCCCCGCCTCGGGGTGATCCTGGAATACGCCGCGGGCTGGCTCCGGCCACAGGAGAACCATTGCCTCGCCGTTCCGCGCGAGGTCGTCCGCGACTTGCCCAGCCGGCTGCAGGAACTACTCGGCTACAACATCTATCCCCCGTTCGTCGGCTACGTCGACGGCAGCCATCCGCGGAAGGTCCTGTCCGCCGCCGACTAGGCCTGTCCGGTAAGGCGGGCTTGCATGCGCCGCATGCCGCGTAGCCAGCGCTCGCGATCGTCGGCCCGGCGCCGCTCGTAGGTGGCCACGTCGGGATGCGGGAGTATCAGGAACTGCTCGGTACCGACAGCTTCCAGCACGCTGTCGGCTACCTGCTCGGAGGTCAGCACCCCGTCGACAGCCGCCTGCGCGGAGCCTCCTGCCCAGCCTTCCTCCGGCGGCAGCTCAGCCCCGAGCGCGCGCATGCTGGTGGCGAGCAGGTTGCTGGTGAATGCCTGCGGACACAGGCACGACACCCGGATGCCCTGGTCGCCGTAGGTAATCGAGAGCCACTCGGCGAACGCGACCGCCGCATGCTTGGTCACCGCATAGGGCGCCGAGCCGAGCTGGGAGAGCAGCCCGGCCGCCGATGCGGTGATCTCCAGATAGCCCTCTCCCCTGGCCAGCATGCCCGGCAGCACGGCCCTGGCCACGTAGATGTGGCTCTGCACGTTGATGGCCCAGATCCGCTGCCAGGCCTCGTCGGAGGCTTCCGGGCCGCCCGCCACGATGATCCCGGCATTGGAGAAGAACATGTCGACCTGGCCGAAGGCCTGCTGTGTCTGAGCCACCAGCGCCTGGATGTCCGATTCCTTAGACGCATCCGCCACCACAGCGAGCGCGTGATGACCCGCGGCCTCTACCTCGGCGGCCACCTTTGCCGCACCATCAGCATCAATGTCGCAGACGACCACCGCGGCAGCGCCGCGGTCAGCCAGCCCGAGGCAGAGCGACCGGCCGACACCGCTGGCGCCGCCGGTGATGACGGCGACCTTGCTCGTGATCTCCATCTCAGCCCCTTGCTGTCGCGCGGACGGCGGCATCGGCCCAGGCGGCCAGGTCCGGATCGGCGGCGATCAGGTCCGCGTACTTCTTCCGCGCCTCATCCCGCTTGGCCGGGATGTACTCGGTCGGCCACAGGCCGGGATGCGGCTCATAGTCCTTCAGCACGTTGCGCGCCACGGTCACCTTATGCACCTCGTCGACGCCGTCAGCGATCGCCATGGTGGGCGCGCCGGCCCACATGGCCTGCAGCGGCGTGAGGTTCGTAGTGCCAAGCGAGCCCATGATGTGCAGAGCACGGTAGCTGACCTCACGCAGTACCTTGGCGCAGGTGTACTTGCAGGCCGCGATCTGAGTCCGTGACGCTTGGGTGCTCGAGTTGTCTATGGTCCAGGCCGTCCACAGCACGAGCAATCGCAGCATGTTCAGCTCGGCGTAGGAATCTGCGATGGCCTCCTGCACCATCTGGTGCTCGGCGATCACCTTGCCGTGCGACTGGCGGCTGAGCGCCCGTTCGCACATCATGTCGAAGGCCAGCCTGACCTGCGCAACCGTGCGCATGGCGTGATGGATGCGGCCACCGCCGAGTCGGCGCTGGGCAAGCACCTTGGCGCCGTCCTCCGGGCCAAGCAGGTTATTGAGGGGAACGCGGACTTCGTTGTACCTGATGTGGTTATGCAGCGGCGGGTAGCCCATGATCTCGACCCCTGGCGTCTCCCGTGGCACCACGAACATGCCGTTGGTGCACATCACGAAGATGATGTCCGCCCGGGCGCCTGCGCTGGTGAACCACTTCTCGCCGGTGATAACCCAATGATCGCCATCCCGGATTGCGTGCGTCCTAAACAGGTTCGGGTCAGATCCGCCCTGCGGCTCGGTCATCGAGTAGGCGGAGAAGATCTCCTGGTTCATCAGCGGGTACAGCCATCTGCTCTTCTGCTCCGGCGTCCCGTAGGCAGCGAGCATCTCCATGTTGCCGGTATCGGGCGCCGCCGTGCCGAAGACCACCGGCGCCGACCGGTAGCGGCCGAGGATCTCGTTCAGCAAGGCCAGTTTGAGCTGGCCGAAGCCGGGCCCGCCCAGCTCCCTATCCAGGAACAACGCCCACAGCCCGCGGTCCTTCACCTGCTGTTTCAGCGGATCGGCGAGCATCTTCGCCTTCGGGTTACGGGAGTACGCCGCCCCGGGAAAGACCAGGTCGAGCGGCTCAACCTCGTTCTTGCAGAAGTCCGCCACCCAGTCGAGCTGCTCGGAGAACTCTGGCTCGGTCGAGAAATCCCACGCCACCGCTGCCTCCCGGATCCCGGCCGCCGCTCATCGGGGCGGCACTAGAACCCGATTCTAGAAGGGCGGTTGCCCGCTAAGCCAGCACCCGCTAAGCCAGTACGGCAAGGCCAGTGATGGCTAGCTTCCTAGCGGATGCCGTGCCAGCGACCGTGTCCCTGTACCTCGGCTTTGAGACGGGCCAGGTAAGCATCCGCCGTCTCGGTCGCAGCTGCCTCAGCAGTGTCGCCCGGGTTATTCGCGCCGACGTCGGCGTTCAACCTGAGCTCTTCGCGGATTGACTTGACCCAGAACACGACCCCGCACACCGCGAATATCGGCCACTCGAAGGTGTAGGCCCAGCTCAGCTCGTTGCCGGACTCGGCGCGACGCAGCTGCCAGTAGCCCAGGTACAGCATTCCGGCGGTGGCCACCACCGCGAAGAGGTGCCAGGCCAGCCACTTCGGCCTGAGCAGCACCGGCCAGGGTTTGCCGCCCAGTGCTACCAGCCTCGCCAGGGCAGCAGCGCAGTGATCGCCACCACGGCAAACAACAGCGTCAGATAGGCGATGGACAGGTGGAACAGCCGCATCGGCGCCGCCGCCTCACCCGAGGCCACGCGTGACCGCAGCCGGTGCGCCTCGGCCAGGAACCAGACACCAAGTACGGCGGCGCAGGCGCCGTAGACCGGACCCGCGTACGCCGCCAGGGCCAGCGTCACGCCGACCATCGCGTAGGAGTATCGGAGAATCTTCCTGGCGACGGTGGCGGCGGGTGCGACTACCGGCAGCATCGGAACGCCAGCCGCGGCATAGTCGTCCTTGAACTTCATCGCCAGCGCCCAGAAATGCGGCGGAGTCCACAGGAAGATCACGCCGAAGAGCAGCACGGCAGGCCAGCTGACGGTGCCGGTGACCGCAGCCCAGCCGACCAGCACCGGGAAGCAGCCGGCCGCGCCGCCGATCACGATGTTGGAAGCTGTCCTGCGCTTGAGGACCATCGTGTACACGAAGACATAGAACAGGATGGCGCCGTCGGCCAGCGCGGCACACAGCCAGTTCGCCAGCAGCCCGAGCACGAGCGTGGCAGCGGCGCCCAGCACGATGCCGGAGGCCAGCGCCTCAGCGGGCTTGATCGCGGCTGGCTTCCCCCTCGCCACGAGCGGGCGGCGCGACGTGCGCTTCATCACCGCGTCGATGTCGCGGTCCAGGTAGCAATTCAAGGTATTGGCGCTGCCCGCTGCCAGGGCACCGCCTACCAGGGTGACCGCTATCAGCCCGACACTCGGCAGGCCACGCTTGGCCAGCAGCATCGTCGGGAGCGTCGTTACCAGCAGCAGTTCGATGATGCGGGGCTTGGTCAGCAGGAAAAGCGACCTGGCAACCAGCCCGACGGAGCGCCGGGCTGGAAGCTCGACGCTCTGGCCGACTGGCGCGGTGATCGCTTGGGTCACTCCTGCGCCCCCGTGTCCTCCCCAGCGGAGTCCTCTGCAGCAGTGTCGCCGGTCGCCGTGGCGCCGGTCGCCGTGGCACCGTGGGCCGCCGCCCCGGTTCCGGTCTCGGTGCCGCTAGCGTCCTCGACCGTGCTGCCAGCGTCAGTGCCGCCGCCAGTGCTGCCAGCGTCAGTGCCGCCGGTGCCAGTGCCGCCTGCGTCAGTATCGGCGGAAACGTGGGCCCCCTGCGGCTCAGCGCTCGATTCTGTGGTGCCGCCGCCTGCGGCCACGCTCAGGCCGCCGGCGACCGCAGCAGCGCGAGCCGCCCTCGGGTCTGGCTGGCGCGACCCGGAGGTGGCCGAGATGGGCCGTGGCGGCACTCGCCGGTGCGGCCTGCCGAACAGGTAATACAGCACGCCGGCGATGACAATGAACAGCAGCATCGGGTACGCGAACGTCCAGTTATATCCGTGCGCCGTGTTGTCCGGGTTAATCGCCGCGAGGATCACACCAGCCACCGCTGTCTCCTGCCAGGTTTCATTCCGGTTGTCACCTGATAACTGGCCTGGACGGCCAGGCACTCTTGCGCGGCGAGACCAGCCGGTCCAGACCGGCTGACAGCTCCGCCGACTCCTCCTTGGCGAACCACTCCAGCAGCAGCGCGATGCAGGCCACGATGAGCGCGGGCAGCATGCCCATCCACAGTACTGCGCCGGCTAGCTGCTGATCGTCGAGCACCGTGAGAATCTGGTGTCCGGCCACCTCGTAGGCCGGGTACACCACATCGGGCCCGAATGCCAGCACCATGCCCAGCACGGTCGTGGTTATGACCGTGCCGACGAGCATCTTCACCCGGCGCAACGGGGGCGTCTGCGGGCTCAGTGGCCGAGAGCCACTGAACTGGAGCCAGAACATGATCCCGGCAGCGAGGTAACTGGCGTGCTCGGCGAGCGCCACGGCAGCGTTGCCGCGAGCCAGGTCGAACAGCACAGGCACTTGCAGGCCAATCCAGACGGCATTGAACGCAATCACCCAGAGCAGCGGTTGCGCCAGCAGCCACCGCGGCTGCGCGGGCCTGTAGGGCGCGGGCCTGTCCTGCGCGGCGCTGCGCCCCAGGAGGCTGCCCGGCGCGGGGCTGCCCGGCGCGGGAGCAGCTGCCTCGCCGATTTGCCCGCCGACGCTGCGGCGCGGCCGGACCGACTGGGCCAGCGCCGCCCATGGCGCCCCGAGCACGATCAGGCCGGGGCCCGTGACGGCTACCAGCAGCTGCTGCACCGCCCGGACCCAGATGTACACATCCGACCAGTAACCCATCGGCGACACCAGCGCCAGCAGCACTATCAGCAAGCCAAGCTGGAACAGCAGGCCCTCCCGCCGCAGCTGCTGCCGGGTGGCGCCGTCCGCCAGCGCCGTGGCGCCAGCCGACAGCCGCCTGCGCAGCCCGGCCACATGGGCAGCGGCCACGGCAAGGTAGCAGATCAGCACCGGCCAGCTGGCCGACCAGTGCGAGAACACTCCGTTCACCGCGTCGCCTCCTGCTGCCGGCCTGCCGCCTGCTGGCCCTGCACTAGTGGACCAGGTAGAACAGGATCCAGAACACGACCGCGACGGCGGCCAGGTAGTTCCAGGTGACGGTGAACGCGCTCAGCGATGCCTGGAACCGCTGCACGGCAAACGCCTCCGCGTAGGTGGGCGGCTGCTCCACGAACGAGATCTCCGGAATCGCCCGGCAGCGCACGAGCAGGATCTCCAGCCATACCATCACGCAGAACGCGATCGTCAGGTAGACCGGGCAGTAACCGACGAACACACTGGCGAATCCGCTGGAGCCGGGCCAGAACGGCAGATCCGTGAGCTGGTAGATCTGGAAGGCGATCGCGGCCAGGCCCAGCACCAGTGCTACCAGCGCACCCGCCTGCCAAGGCGCCTTCTTCCCGGCCTTGATGCGCTGCAAGACCAGTGTCTGGATCGCTGCGCTCGCCACGACCAGGCCCATGATCAGCCCGCCTAGCCACTGCTGGGGCCCGGTAAAGCTACTCGGGTACCACAGGTGGTGCGAGTTCAGCGCCTGCAAGTAGAAGAAGGCGAAGCCGAACGCGCCGAACAGGAAGGACAAGCCTCCCATGGCTAGCCGGACGCCGGTCCAGGAGGCGTTCAGCGCCGATTCGTGGTAAAAGCTTGCCTCCTCCTCGGCCGGGCTCATCGCCGGCGGCGGCGCGGTTGTCTCGGCCATGTCTATGCCTCCGCTCGAACTGTGGCGGCTCCGGCAATCGCCGCGCTGAGCACGCCAGCCGGCGGGTTCAGGTCAGCGACCGGGAGCGCGTCCTTGACGCCGTAGTCGTACGGACCGGACAACACCACCGGCACGCGCTCGAAGTTGCCCGGCGGCGGCGGCGAGGCGACCTGCCACTCCAGTCCGCGGGACCGCCACGGGTTCCCGGTCTCCGGCTCGCGGACGATCACCGTCGACCAGACGAAGTTGATCACGAAGAGCAGGATCGATCCGCCCAGGAAGAACGACGAGATCGACACCCACACGTTCAGCGGTTGCAGGTTCAGCGCGTACTCGAAGACCCTCCTTGGCTGGCCGGCCATGCCAACCGCGAACAACGGCAGGAACGTCGAGTTGAAAGAGACGAACATGGTCCAGAACTGCCACTTGCCGAGCGTGGTATTCAGCTTGATCCCCAGCATCTTGGGCAGCCAGTAGTACAGGCCGCCCATGAACGCGAAGATCAGCCCGCCCATGATCGTGTAGTGGAAGTGCGCCATCACGAAGAAACTGCCGTGCTCGGTCGTGTCAGCCGGCACGTCCGAGACGAACACCCCGGTGACGCCGCCGATCAGGAAGTTGAACAGCATGCCCAGTGCGAACAGCATCGGCACGGTGAAGCGGATCTTTGCCTTCCAGAAGGTACCGAGCGCGACCAGGTAGATGAAACCGGTGGGGATGGAGATCAGCTCGGTGGTCAGCATGAACAGCGGCCGCATGTCGGGATTGATTCCGCTCACGAATAGGTGGTGCTGCCAGACGAAGAAGCTCAGCAGCGTCACTCCGATCATGCCCGCCGCCGCCACCTTGTAGGCGAACAGTGGCTTGCGGCACATGACCGGGAGGATCTCCAGGACGATGCCGAAGCCCGGTAGCGCGAGGATGTACACCTCGGGATGCCCGAAGAACCAGAACAGGTTCTGGTAGAGGTAGCTGCTGCCACCGAGCGAGTCCTCGAAGAAGGCGGTCTGCGCGGTCCGGTCCGTCAGCAGCATGTACATGCCGCCGACCAGTACCGGCGCGGCCAGCACCATGAGGAAGGCGGTCGACACCATCGCCCAGGCGAACATCGGCAGCCGGCTCCAGCGCATTCCCGGCGCCCGGTAGCAGATGACCGTGACGATGATGTTGAAGCCAGCCAGGATCATCGACACGCCCATCAGACCGAACGCCATCGCATAGGAATCGGCGCCGACGGTGGACTGAATGGACAGCGGCGCGTACCCGGTCCAGCCGAACGGGAAGCCGCCGATGAACAGGCTGGACAACAGGATCAGGAACGCGCATGGCGTGAGCCAGAAGGACAATGCCTCGACCCGGGGGAACGCGACGCGCTTCGAGCCGATCATGAGCGGGATCAGGTAGTTCCCGAACGGACCGAGGATGACCGAGGTCATCAGCATCATCATCATCGTGCCGTGCTCGCCGACAATCTCCACGTAAACCTGCGAGCTGAAGACGTGGGTCGTCGGAGACAGCAGCTCGGTCCGGATCGCCATCGCGAACAGGCCGGCCGTGCAGAAGTAAATGATCATGCCGACCAGGTACTGCATCCCGACGACTTTGTGGTCGAGCTCGTACCGGAAGTACTTCGCCAGCCCGCCCCGCTCCTCGGCTTCCTGAGTGTTCGCGGCGCTCGGTGGCCGGCCGATCATCTGGCGGATGACGTCGTTAAACACGCCGAGCCCAGCCAGCCAGCCCACGATGGCCAGCAGGTAGCCGAGCACGATCGGCCAGTCCTTCGAGTCGGACAGCGAAACGTTCGGATACAAGCCGTTGCCGGTCCCGGTCAGGTAGCTACCTAGGAAGGACCCGACGACGTAGCCGATTACCGCCCCGATGATCGCGGTGTGGATAGCTGGCCGCATCCACCAGGGCCGCGGCCCAGGTGCGCCGGAGGGGCCGCCGCCGCCGCCGGACCCTTGCGCCTGCTCCGGCTGTGTCTCGATGGCCATCAGGTCACCTCTTCATCGCTGCGTCGGACGGGATCACGGCTGTACGGGGTCGTTCGGCGGGTAGTAGTAGCCATTCGCCCCGGCGATGCCGGCCTTGGCCATCGCCTTGTTGATCTGCGGGATGAGCGTCGGGTCATACACGGTCGCATACGGCGGCAGGATCCTGGTCACCGCTGCGAGCTGGACCCTTGTCCTGGTTGCCCAGGCCAGGAATGCGGCCTTGCTGACGACGTGGCCGTAATTGAACATGGCACCGTGCCACAGGCCGCAAAGCTCGGCGCACCGCACCGTGACCACGCCGGTATGCACCGGCGTGGTAAAGGCGACGTTGTTAACGCCGGGGTTCGCGTCCGCCTTGACCCCGAGCTGGTAGGCCCAGAAGCTGTGAATGACGTCGATCGATGTGACGTTGAACTGAACCGGCTGGCCGACCGGAAGCATCAGCGCGGTCGTCTCGAACCCGCCGAACTGCGGGTACCGGTAGGTGAATCGCCACTGCTGGCCGATCACCTGAACGATGAGCGGATGACTGCTGTTGTTTGGCCGCCAGATCGGGCTCGGCCCCTCGCCCGCTCCGGCGCCGGCGAAGCCTGTCCAGGCCAGCTCATAGGTGCCGAACACGGCCAGCGACAGCACGATGACGGCCGAGGCGGTTATCCAGAGGGCCTGGATCCTGGCGTGGCCGAAGATCGGCGGGCCGTCCTCGTCGTCGCCCTCCCGGTGCCGCCACACGATCACCGAGTAGGCAATGAACACGAGCACGAAGGCCATCACCGGCGTGGCCATGACGCCCATCACCTTGATGTCGAATTGCTGGCTCGCGGCCGAGGTCGACATCGTGCCCGGCGGCAGGTGCGGGCCCCAGACCAGGTAGATCACCAGGTCCGCGGCCAGCGCGATGGGCAGCCAGATGAGGAAGATGCGCAGACCGTGGTTCGGCCCAGCCGGACCGTTCGCCTGAAGCTCGTCCGGTGTCGCGGCGGCCATCAGCTCACCACCTCCATGTTGCCGGTCATATATCCGAGCGTCTGCATGGGACCGCCGAATCCGTCGATGAATCCGCCGCCACAGGGCACCCTGCACTGCCAGAAGTATTCGCCCGGAGTGCGCGGCGACCTGAAGCTGAAGGTCATCGTCCTGTGCGGGCCCGACGTGCACGGCGACGTGCCGCACAGGTTGGCGGTCGGCGAGGGCGGCGACCCCATCGGCACGTTCAGGTCGATGCCGGGGATCGAGAACGTATGCCCCACGCTGCAGCTGGACCAGGAGTTGAGCACGGTGAACGGCTTGCCGTCCTCAGCAGCAATTCCGCCGATGGTGCCAGTTACCTTGCCCCAGAAGTTGTTGCGGAGCGGGGTGCAGCCGTCGTAGCCGTAGATGGTCATGTGGATCACCGACCCGGCCGGCACCTGGAAGATCGTCGTGTGCACCCAGTTGTGCGTGGTCGGATCCTGGATGAAGTAGGAGACCCAGTCCGGGTGAGCAGTCACCGTGTTCTGCGCGTCCTCCTGCATGACAACGTTGACGACAGCACCGGTATCCGGCCTCACGTTCGACCCGAAGGCGATCGTCTGCGGACTGGCCAGAAAGTAATGGACCACCAGGAAGGCAACGCCCGCTGCGACCAGCAGGAACGCCACGACCAGGGTAACGACACGGGCCAGCAGGGACACCGGCCATCACCTCGCTTCTGCGCGCGCCTGACGGCCCTTGGGCTCGCGGCATTGATGCGCGACGTCTGAGCCAACACTGACGTTGAATGTGTCTGATCTTGCGATCCCCGCTCACCTCACGGCAAGGACGGCGCTCCTCAATGACGAAATTGTCATAGTTGCACTGACTGCACGCTCAGTGATTGAGTGACTGCTGCGAGTGAATCGTAGCGTCTCGTAGTTGACCTGGACCTGCCCAATGGAGTAGATCCTCTGTTGTCGCCTGCGTGGACGTTCAGGTCTCGATGATGCAGTTCCGGCCGGAAAGTCAACGCAACCGAGGTAATGGACCTGATGACTGCTACTAGCGCTGAGCTGCTTCCCCCCCGGCAGCGCATCCTGGTGGTCGATGATCAGCCGGAGATACGTGACGTCGTCACGCGCGCGCTTAGCGCGGCCGGTTATGCAATCGACTGCACCAGCGACGGCACTACCGGGCTACAGCATGCCCTGAGCGGGGATTACCAGCTGATCATCCTCGACCTGGTGATGCCCGAGACTGACGGCCGCGCGGTCCTGGCCAGGCTGTCCCAGAAGCGTCCCGGCCAGGCCGTGCTGGTGCTCTCCTGCGTTGCTGACGTGCCCACGAAGGTGGACTGCCTCGACCTCGGCGCTAAGGACTACCTGACCAAGCCGTTCGCGCTCGACGAACTACTCGCGAGGGTGCGCGTGCAACTGCGCGGCGGCCAGGTTCGCGCCGATCTTCGGCACTGGCGGCAGGGCGATCACCGCGTTGGCGATCAGCACGGGGGTGACCGCCAGCTCAGCGAGATCATCCGGGCCGGCCAGCTGGTGCTTGACCTCGGCCGGCTGCAAGCCGACGCCGGGCTCGGCCCCATCCCGCTGACCAGGCTCGAGGTACTGCTGCTCAGAGAGCTGATGGAGCATGTCGGCGAATCAGTTCCCAAGGGCAGCTTGCTGGCGTCAGTATGGGGAATCGACTTCGACCCAGGCTCGAACGTCGTCGACGTGTGCGTGCGCAGGCTGCGGTCGAAACTGGGGTTCGACCTGATCGAGACGGTGCGTGGTGCCGGATACCGGCTCGCTTCCTGACACTGCGCTAGCGTCCGCGGGCGCTGCGCTGGCGACGCCTGCCGCTGGCTGGCGGCTGCATAATGGCCCGCTAGCCGACCTGGCCGACGTGCGCTCTTGGCGGTACTGGGTCGACCTGGCCTGGGTACTGCTCTGGCTGCTTGGGCTGGCCGGCATCGTGATCTTCGAGCGGTGGGAGGCCATCCCGTTCCACCTCATCTGGATCAGCTTCGCGCTGCTGTACAGCTTCCGCGTCCGCCGCACCAAGCCGACGCTGTGGCTACTCGGCGCGATGGCGGCCACCACCTTTGCTGCCATCAGCCTGGACGTTCTGCGCGGCGTGCAGCCCGTCGGGGAGCTGACCGAGGTGCCGCTGATGGCTGCCATGGTCTGGGTCATGCTGTGGCACGGGCACCGCAGGCTGGCCGCCAGTGCCGAGCAAATCCGCGTCAGCGAGGAGAACCAGCGGCTGCTTGCCGCCCAGCGCCAGTTCCTGCAGGACGCGTCGCACCAGCTCAGAACCCCCATCACGATCGCGCTCGGACACGCGGAACTGCTTGCTCGCAGCCTGGCCGACAACCAGGAGAAGCGCGATATCACCGTGATCGTCGGCGAGCTGAACAGGCTGCGGAAACTGAGCGAGCGCCTGCTGCTGATCGCGGCGTCGGCGAACCCGGACTTCCTCGTGCCCGAGCCGGTCGCACTGGATGAGTTCGCCGCCGAGGTGCTCTGGCGCTGGCGTCCGGCCGCGGATCGCAAATGGCAGTTCGGCCGGCTAGACGAGGTGACCGTCCGGGCCGACCCTGAGCGGCTGGGTCTGGCTGTCGATGCCCTGCTGGAGAACGCCGTCCAGCACACCAGCACCGCTGACGTGATCAGGCTGTCGGTCGTCCGGGATGACCGAGCCAGCCTCGCCATGCTCGCGGTGACCGACGGCGGGTCAGGGATCCCGGCGGCCGAACTGCCTTACATCTTCGATCGGTTCGCCACCGGAGCGGCATCCGACGGTCGTCGCGGCACCGGGCTCGGGCTGTCGCTCGTCCGTGCCGTCGCCCGGGGCCATGGTGGCGACGTCCAGGTGTCCAGCGCCGCCGGTTCTGGCAGCACGTTCGCGATCAGTCTCCCGTCCGTCCAGGCCGTGGGCCGCACCGGCAACCGGCGCGACGTCGCGGTCGACCAGTGCGGCAGCCTGGGGTCGTGTTGAGCCCGCCGTCCGCCTCGGTGCGCGGCTGGCGGGCCCGGCTGCGCGGCATGCACCGCACCACCAAGATCGCGCTAGCCGGGGTCGCCGTCTTCGTGCTAGTAATCGCCTTGGTATCGCTGAGCACGAGCGCGGCGGGGAAGCAGAAAGCGCCAGCGCCACTGGCCCGCAGCTTCAGCCTGGCCCAGGTCGGGCGGCCCGGACATAGGGTGTCGCTGGCCAGTTACCGCGGGCACTCGGTGGTCATCAATTTCTTCGCCTCCTGGTGCGCGCCATGCAAGCGAGAAACGCCCATGCTGGCTCGGTTCTACCTGGCCAGCAAGGGCCGGGTTGACGTGATCGGCGTCGACGCCAACGACGAGACGGGCCCTGCCCTGCGGTTCCTGCGCGCGGCCGGGGTCCGCTACCCGGTAGCCTTCGATCCGTTCCCGTCCTCAACCACGACGTCTTACGGAGTGCTGGCGCTCCCGCAGACCTTCTTCCTGAACGCCCAGCACCGCATCGTCAAGCACGTTATCGGCCAGCTGAGCATGGCCGAGCTGCACGCTGGAGTCGCGCTGATGGACGCGACTTCTCACCCGGATCGAGGCTGAGTTTTGTCATCGTCGACGCGCACTCCGCCGCACCGTCGGGTCAGCGCCACTGGCTGGCCGGTTCGGCGCACTCCCCGGTGGGTCCTGCTCACGCTGGCCGGGCTGCTCGTGATCGCCGCCGCCGTCGCCCTCGTGCACAAACCGTCACGGGCCGAACGTGCCACCGACCTCCGCGGCGTCCTGACCGAGATGACCACCGACATCCAGTCGTGCGCCGCTGGGGTCGGCGAGTCGCTGACGGCGTTGCGCCTGGTTCAGGCCGAGGACAGTAGCAACAGCACCAACGTCTCGGATGGCATCACCATCGCCGGCTACGGTGCGCAGGAGTGCGCCCCGGCCAACAACGAGCTGCTCGACAACCTGGAGAGCTATCAGGTGCCTGAGTCGCTGGCAAGCTTCCGGCTTACCGCAGCGGTGACGGGCCTGGTGAACTGGGCCGCCCCGGATGCACAGCAGGTCGACAACGACGTAGCCAGCCTGCTGGCAGCAAAGTCCCCGCAAGCCGCGAGCCAGGCGCGCAACGCGCTCAGCCGCGCGCTCGGCAAGCTCAATGCCGAGCGGGCAGCGGTGTACAAGATCGTGAACAACGCCACCAAGACGCTGGCCGTGCGCGCAGCACCGCCTAAGCTGCCTGGCTGAAGCTGATAACGTGCTGAGCCGCCCTGTACCCGGATCGGGAGCGTGAGTCCAGTTGCCCGGGATGAACTCCGGCCTAAGCAACACCAACCCGACGCTGGTCGCGGCATTCCGGGCCGCGCTCGTCCATCAGGGCCTTATTGTTGCGGCCCTGCTCGCCGTGCTCGCGCTGGCCTGGATAGGCGTGCGCGAGTTCAGTCCGGCGGTCAGGCAGGCGGCAGCAGCGGCGCAATGGTCGCAAGAGCCGGCCGCGCGGCGCCTGCTTCGGATCGGATTCGGCATTCTCTGGATCTTCGACGGCGTGCTGCAGGCTCAGCCCGCCATGCCCGCGGGCCTGCCCGCAGGGGTGATGCAGCCGACCGCAGCGGCCTCGCCAGCCTGGGTACAGCATGTGGTCAACTGGGCCGGCACCGCCTGGTCGTATCACCCGGTGCAGGCTGGCGCCGCCGCGGTCTGGATTCAGCTTGGCCTGGGTGCCTGGCTGATCGCCGCTCCGCCTGGCCGCGCTAGCCGTCTTGCGGGCGTAGCCAGCGCCGCCTGGGGACTGCTGGTCTGGATCTTCGGTGAGGCTTTCGGCGGAATCTTCGCGCCCGGCCTCAGCTTCCTGTTCGGCGCTCCCGGGGCCGTGCTGTTCTACTGCGCCGCTGGCCTGCTCATCGCGCTGCCCGAGGCGCGCTGGCGCAGCCCCCACCTCGGCCGCCAGATCCTCGCCGTGCTGGGCATCTTCGCTGTCGGCATGGCGGTGCTGCAAGCGTGGCCGGGCCGCGGCTTCTGGCAGGGCACGGTGCACGGGAAGCCGGGCGCGATCGCGGCCATGGCCGGGTCCATGTCCGGCACAGCGCAGCCGCATTTCCTGTCGGTCTTGGTCAGCGACTTCGGCAAGGTTGACGCCGGGCACGGTTTCGCGGTCAACCTCATCGTCGTGATCCTGCTCACGGCCATCGGCGCAGCGCTGATAACGGGGACACGGCGCATCGTCCGGCCGGCCCTGGGGCTGCTGCTCGCGGTCTGCCTGGCGGACTGGGTCCTGGTCGAAGATCTCGGCTTCCTCGGCGGCCTCGGCACCGACCCCAACAGCATGGTGCCGGTGGCGCTGCTCGCCGTCGGCGGCTACGTCGCGCTGGTGTGCGTGCCTGTGTCGGCGTCTGTGACTGAGCCCGCAGCCGGGCCAGCTGGCTCGCCCGCAGCCGAGCCGACCGCAGCACTGGCTGCCGCCGGACAGGCGGGCGCGCGGCTGGTCCGCGCATTCGGCTCATCGAGCATGCGGGCAATCGTCGCGGTCTGGGCAGCCGCCGTCGTGCTCATCGGGGCCGGGCCGATGGCACTAGCCCAGACGAGCACGACCGCCGATCCGATCATCGCGCAGGCCATCGACGGAAGCGCCGCGCCGCTGAATTTCGCTGCGCCGGGCTTTGCGCTGACCGACCAGGCTGGCCGGCCGGTAAGCATGGCGAGTTTGCACGGCAAGGTCATCCTGCTGACCTTCCTCGACCCGGTCTGCACCTCGGACTGCCCGCTGATCGCCCAGGAGTTCCGGGCCGCGGATCGACTGCTCAGCCAGCAGTCACAGCACGTCGAGCTGGTCGCGATCGTGGCCAACCCGGTCGACTACTCGCTCGCCTACACCAGGGCCTTCGACAACCAGGAAGGCCTGGCCGGGCTGCCCAACTGGTTGTTCCTCACCGGCTCGCTCCGCCAGCTGCAGCAGGTCTGGCGGAACTACGCGGTGGCCGCGCAGATCCTCCCGGCCGGCGGGATGATCGCGCACAGCGACGCCGCCTATGTCATCGACGCCGCCGGGCACACCAGGTTCGAGTTCAACTTCGACCCGGGGCCCGGCACCGCCAGCTCTGAATCCTCCTTCGCCGCCGAGCTCAGCAACGCGGCTCAGCAGGTCTTGAGGTTGCGGTGACCCTGCGCAGCGCGCTGACCACTGCGGCGGCCACGCTGACCGCAGCGGGACTGACCGTCAGCGTGCTGTCGGGTTGCGGCAGCACCCCGGCCAGCGTCGCCACGAGGCAGCACACGGCGCCGGCCGCCGCGTTGCCGATGGCGACCTCCCTGATAGCTCCGGGCGGGGCGGCCTGGGCAGTAGCCGAACTCGGCGGGCCGAGCGCGCGGCATGACAATTTCTGGGAGCTACTCGCCCGGCCAGCCGGCGCGACCGCCTGGACGCTGGCGACCCCGCCCGGGGTGGCGAGCAACGGGGGGCTGATCCTCGCGAGCGCGGGCACAGCCGTCATCGCCGGATTCCGGCCCAGTCAGCTGCTGACTTTCTCGCCGCTCGCGGCCACGGCAGATCAGGGCAAGTCCTGGTCACAGGGCAACCTGGTCAGCCCCGGCCTGGCTGCTGTGCCGGACGCGCTCGCCGCCGGGCCGGACGACCGGTTGCTGGCGCTGACCGACACTGGCACGGTGCGCCTTGGCGCGCACCTCGGCGCCAGCTGGAGCTTGATTGGCAGCCGGAACTCGGTGGCCCGCTCCCCGGCCGGCCGGGCTTGCGGCCTGACGAGCCTGTCCGCGGTCGCGTTCAGCAGTGCAGGAACCCCGATGGCGGGCGGATCCTGCCGCACCCCGGGCGTGGTCGGCCTGTTCGCGGCGACCAGCGGCGGCTGGCAGCCGACCGGGCTTGCACTGCCCGCCGCGCTCGGCCACGTCCCGGCGTCCGTACTGGGGCTGGCCACGTTCTCGGGCCGGACGACCGCGCTGCTGGCCGTGGGCCACGGCCCCTTGACTGGGATCGTCGCCGCCTGGAGCGGGCGCACTGCTAACGGCGGGTGGACGTTCTCGCCGGTCCTGCGGACCGGCACAACGCACCTGCTGTCGCAGTCGCTGTGGCTGGCCGGCGCAGTCGGGATCGTGCTGGCCGGATCGCACGGCGAGACGCTGGCCCTCGGCCCGGCCGGGCAGCTCGAGGCCCTCACCGCGCACGCCGGAACAGTCAGCATGTGGCAGCTCGGTGCGGGCTCGGGCTCGGGCGTCACGCCAGCTGGCATCGGCGCCGGGCCGGCCAGCTGGAAGCAGCTGCAGACGATCAAGATCCAGATCCCGTACGGGTCATCAGGCTGAGCGGAGTGCCATGAATGTCTTGCTCGACCACTGGTCGTTCGACCCGTTCCTCATAATCGTGATCGGGCTCGTCGGCTGGCACGAGATCGGGCTGGCCAGGCTCGCGCGCCGGTCCCGGCCGGAGCGGACCAGGCAGCGGCGCCGGCGCTCCTGGCTGTTCTACGCCGGCCTGCTCGTCCTGCTGATCGCGGTGCAGTCGCCCATCGATTACTGGGCCGACGACTATTTCTACGTGCACATGATCCAGCACCTGCTGCTGATGTTCGCCGCGCCGACGCTGGTGGTGGCTGGCGCCCCGTGGCAGCCACTGCTGGACGCGCTGCCCGGCAAGACCGGTCAGAATGCGACCCGCGAGGTCATGACCAGCGGCTGGGCTCGCCCGCTGCGCGCGGTCGGCGGCTTCATGCTCAGGCCGTGGGTGGCCATCATCTTCTTCAACGTGGTGATGGTCTGCTGGCACCTGCCAGGCCCGTTTGACCTAGCCGAGCGAAATCAGGCCGTGCACATCTGGCTGATGCATTCCAGCTTCTTCATCGCTGGGGTGCTGTTCTGGCTGCAGTTCCTGAACTCGCCGCCGTTCCGGATCAAGATGTCTCCGGTCGGGCAAGCGGGAGCGCTACTTGTGACGAACTCCTTCATGTGGGTGCTGGCCATGGCAATGGGATTCCTTACCAGCACGTCCTGGTACTCGGTCTATAACCATGTCCCGGGCGTGACGTTGCCGGCCTTCGCTGACCAGCAGATCGGCGCCGGCATCCTGTGGATCTGCGGGGACTTCTGGGCGATCCCGACAATGATCTTCGTCGTCCGCAAGCTGATGGCCGAGGACGGGAGCATCAGTTCTGCGGTCGACCGGATACTCGGCCGCGGCTCGCAGCGCTACCGCTGGGCCGGCCGCGGCTAGCCCGGCCCGTCGAGCGCGGCAGCGAGCGCGTTAGCCTCGCGCCGTAGCCGCTGGGCCTCCTCGCCGCGGCCCAGTTCGTCATACTGCCGCGCCGCGGCCTGCCGGTCGGTGATCTCCGCGCAGACGATGGCCTGGATCTCGGTTTCGCTGAGACTGCGGCGCGGCACCTCGGCGGAGCCAAGGCCGGCGGTGGCGCCAGCGAAGTGCGTGCTCGTGGCCGACTTGCGGCCCGGCTCCCGTGCCGTGCCGACCGCCTCGGCGTTGCCGATCGCGGCCAGCGCGGAGCGCAGCCGCGGGGTCACGCCGCCGGCCTCGCTGCTTCCTTTCGAGGGCATGCCAGCTCCTCCCGGTCGTGCGCCACGGCATCCTCATCGGCCGGGCAACCTTCAGCGGGCCGGCGCTAAGTCGTCACCGCGCACTGCCGTATCTTCTTCGCGTGGCTGACGGCATCATCTCACCGGACGACCCCCAGGCAACCGACGTCCGCGGCATGCTCGAACTCCATCTCGCCATCACTACCGCGCAGAGTCCGCCGCGGGACATGCACGCACTGGACGCCAACGGGCTGCTCGATCCCTCGATCACCTTGTACGGCTACCGCAGGGGCGCCCAGCTGCTCGCGGTCGGAGCACTGAAGCAACTCGCAGACTGGCCCGAGTTGGCTCATTTAGTGCGTACCTGAAAGTCCGTGGATGCGGTCGGGGGCGTGGTGGTGGTCGTCGGGGCGGGGTCTTACGGTGGGACTCGTGCCCGTCAATGTTCGTCCCGTGACTGCGGACCGGTGGCGTGACCTGGTCGCGGTCTTCGGTCGGCGCGGCGAGGATCCTTTGTGGTGCTGGTGCCAGCTCTTCCTTCGCTCCGGGACAGCGAAGTCCGCGGTATCACAGCCGCCGGACAATCGCGACGCGTTGTACCAGGAGATCACGCGTGCGGTGGTGCCGCCGGGGCTCATCGCTTACGTTGATGATCAACCCGCCGGATGGACACGGGTAGGACCCCGTGCGGGTTTTCCTGGCATCCAGGGCAACAAGGCTCTCGCCAGAGTGCTCACTGACGATGATGACGGAGTCTGGTGGGTCACGTGCTTCGCCGTCGACGGCCGTCACCGGCGATCCGGCGTCGGATTGGCGCTCCTGAAAGCTGCCGTCGGGTTCGCCCGCCAGCATGGGGCGACCGCCATTGAGGGTCATCCGGTCGACGTGGCTGGCCTGAAGGCCGCCCGGGCCGCGCCATCTGCCCTGTACACCGGAACCAAGGCCATGTTCGCCGCATCGGGCTTCGTCGAAGTAGCTCGCACGTCTCCCACGCGGCCAGTGATGAGGCTCACGATCTGAGCCGTACCGTGGCCTTAGTGCGCAAATCTGTTGACCAAAACCCGAGAACCCGCAGGTCAACGCGATTGCGACCGGTGAAATTCCATGATCGTGAGCCAAGCCAGGTGCTCGCGGTCGGAGCACTGAAGCAGCTTACGGACAGGCACGGCGAGCTGAAGTCCATGCACGCCGCAGCGACCGCGCGCGGCACCGGGATCGGCCGGGCCATGCTCGATTATCTGATCGGCG
>JBKQTJ010000224.1:0-15914 GCA_052143255.1 Streptosporangiaceae bacterium
CGTGGGCCTTGACTACCTGACGCTGGACCGGGCCTCGGCCACGCTGGCCGGCGGGGAGGCGCAACGGATCAGGCTCGCCACCCAGATCGGCTCCGGCCTCGTCGGCGTGCTCTATGTCCTGGACGAGCCGTCGATCGGGCTGCACCAGCGGGACAACCACCGGCTGCTGGAAACCCTGCTGCGGCTGCGCGATCTCGGCAACACGCTCATCGTGGTCGAACATGACGAGGACACCATCCGATCGGCCGACTGGGTGGTCGACATCGGCCCGCGAGCTGGCGAGCACGGCGGCCACGTTGTCGTATCCGGGCCGCTGGAAGAATTGCTGGCGAGCAAGGACTCGATCACCGGCGCCTACCTCACGGGTCGCGAGTCCATCGCGGTGCCCGCGAAACGGCGTAAGCGGACGAAGGGCCGGGAAGTCGAGGTTAAGGGCGCGGCCGCGCACAACCTCAAGGGCGTGGACGTCGCCTTCCCGCTCGGCTGCTTCATCGCCGTCACCGGCGTATCCGGCTCGGGTAAGTCCACTCTCATCAATGACATCCTGTACAGCGCGCTGGCTAAGGAACTGCACGGCACGCGGATCGTACCGGGCAAGCACACCCGGGTGGTGGGCATGCAGCACCTGGACAAGGTCGTGCACGTCGACCAGGGCCCGATCGGGCGGACCCCGCGGTCGAACCCGGCCACCTACACCGGCGTGTTCGACAGCGTCAGGAAGCTGTTCGCGCAGACCACCGAGGCCAAGGTGCGCGGTTACCAGCCGGGCAGGTTCTCCTTCAACGTCAAGGGCGGCCGCTGCGAGGCGTGCTCTGGCGACGGCACCATCAAGATCGAGATGCAGTTCCTGCCCGACGTGTACGTGCCGTGCGAGGTCTGCCACGGTGCCCGGTACAACACCGACACCCTGCAGGTGCACTACAAGGGCAAGACCATCGCGGACGTGCTGCAGATGCCCATAGAGGAGGCAGCCGAGTTCTTCGAGCCGGTGCCCGCCATCCACCGGCACCTGAAGACGCTTGTCGATGTCGGGCTTGGCTACGTCCGGCTCGGTCAGCCGGCGCCCACTCTGTCCGGCGGCGAGGCTCAGCGGGTCAAGCTCGCCTCCGAGTTGCAGCGCCGCTCCACTGGCCGGACGATCTACGTTCTCGACGAGCCGACGACCGGCCTGCACTTCGACGACATCCGCAAGCTGCTCGGTGTTCTCGGGCGCCTCGTCGACGGCGGCAACACCGTGATCGTGATCGAGCACAACCTCGACGTGATCAAGACCGCCGACTGGGTGATCGACCTCGGTCCCGACGGCGGATCCCGCGGCGGCGATGTGATCGCGACCGGCACGCCCGAGGATGTCGCACGGGTGGAAGAGAGCTACACCGGCCAGTTCCTCAAGAAGCTGCTGGACGTCTAGCTCTGACAAGACGCAATGGCGGCGCGGCGGCCAAGGTCTCCGAGGACCGCGCCGCGATCGTTACCTTCCCCTAGGCCCAGCCGTACTAGCGTATCCAGTACTGACTTATACCGACAGGTAGCTGTTCGCGCCTGTGGCCGCAGAAACCGGGAGGCGTTGCGTGACGGCATGGTTGACCAGAACCCGACGATGGGCATTGCCGGCCGCTGTTGTCGCCTTCGCTGCGATGGCGCCCGGCGCGGCAGGTGCGGCTAGCCAGACGATATCGGCGGCACCGGGGCCAGTCGTCGGCCCGATCACCGAGTTCAGCGCCTGCCCCGGCCAGAATGCCGAGGTCGAGGAGGCCGCCGCGCGCGGTTATGTGTACGAGGAGTGGATGGGCTGTAACAACAAGATCGGGTTCGCCACGTCGAGCGATGGCGGTCGGCATTTCAGCAAGCCGATCGTGCTCGCCGATTCGGCCGGCGCGTGGGACCCGGCGCTTGCTGTCGCCCCTGACGGCACCGTGTACGCGGCGTTCATGAACGCGAACGCGCACCATACTTTCCCGGTGGTCGAAGCGTCCTTCGACCACGGCATGACGTTCCCGCAGGTCAGGCAGCTGATCCCGAGGCAGCAGGGCAACTGGGGCGACCGCGATTTCATCGCCGTCAGCCCGACCGGCGCGGTCTACGTGACCTGGGACTACGGTCCGAGCGCCAAGGACGTGACGTTCATCTGCCCGCCCGGCGGCAGCTGCGGCTTTGCCACCGGCGATCTCAATATCGTCGTGCAGAAGTCCACCGACGGTGGCCGGACCTGGGGCCCGATCGTGCACGTGAGCCCGGGCTTCCCGGCCAGCGGCGGGGACAGCGCACCGCTTTTCATCGCGCCGGACGGCAAGATCTACGTGGATTACCAGGGCTACCACATGACCAGCCGGACTAAGTTCACCATGACCAACGCGCACAGCTTCTTCACCTCTTCGGCGAACGGCGGCAAGACCTGGTCCAAGCCCGTCCGGATCGGGCCCGCGGGGCTGGCGATGAACAAGTCGGAGTGGTGGATCGACGGCGACATCAGTTCCGACTCGGCCGGCAACCTGTTCGCGACCTGGGACAGCCAGGTGCACGGCCGTGATGTCGGCTGGCTGGCGGTTTCGAAAGACCACGGCCGGAACTGGACTACAGTCCGCGTCACACCGGACACCGACAAAGCGACCCATATAGTCCAGGTGGCCGGCGGCCGGCGCGGTATCGCCTACATCGGCTGGCTGGCCGATAACTCGCGCGGCGGCTACGCGTTGTACCTGCGGGAATTTTCCATCAGGAAGGGCTGGCTCTCCCCGATCGTCCAGGTGTCCCGGCAGTACGGCAACAGGGCCGTCTGGCCGGGCGATACCTTTGGCATCTCGGTCGAGTCGGCCCTAAGGACCGGGCCGCTCGCCGGCTTGCCCCGTGTCGTGGTCAGCTGGGGCAGCGCGACGGGCAAGGTCTCGCAGGACCGATCCGCAATCGTGACCTTCCGCCGCTGATGGTCCCGACCTGCTCCGCTCGCCGTCAGCGACGTCACTCGGTACGGACCCGGCCGTGAACCGCGCCGCAGCGGCCGGACTGGCGGTACTGGCCATAGCCGGCCCGGGCTGCTCGGCATCGTCTGGGCCCGGCAGCTCAGGCAGTCCGGCGCGCCCGGCAGCCGCGCACGCGCGTCCGGTAGGGGTGACGTCTGCGGCTATGCCAGGCTGCACGACAGCGACCCAGCAGGCGTCAGAGCTTCCAGCTTCTGATGTGACGATGGCCACCGTTCCCGGCACCCCGTTCGGGGTCGCCGCCGCGCCTGCTGGCCGCTGGGCGTTCGTCGGGCTTGGCGGTCAGGTTGGCGTCGTCCGGACTGGAGGCCAGCGCATCCCGGCGCTTGTCCGGCACGTCACCATCCAGCCCACCAGCCAAGCCGTTGCCATGCTGGGCGACACGACGACTCCCGATGGCCGGTACCTCCTCGCGGCCGATGCCCGGAGCGGGGCGGTCGTACTCAGCACGCGGGCAGCCGAGGACGGCCGCGCGCACGCCGTGCTGGGTGCGCTGACCGGACCGCCGGGACCAGGCGGTGCCATCGAGGTCGCTGTGTCACCGGACGGCCGCTACGCGTTCGTCAGCCTCGAGGACGCTGAGAAGATCGCTGTTTTCAGCCTGCAGCGCGCGATCGCAGACGGCTTCGGTCCGGCTGATTACATCGGGTCCATTCCCACCCAGGTCGCTCCTGTCGGGCTTGCGTTCTCGCCAGACGGCCGCTGGCTGTACTCGACCAGCGAGGTCAGCGGTTTGCCGAGCCCGGTCGGATCGCTGTCGGTAATCGATGTGGCCAAGGCCGAGACAGACCCGGCCCATTCGGTAGTGTCCAGAGTCCTGGCTGGCTGCAATCCAGTCCGGGTCATCACCTCGCCCGATGGCAGCACGGTGTGGGTGACCGCGAGGGCAAGCGACGCCCTGCTTGCGTTCTCCGCGAGCCGGCTGCGAGCCGATCCACGGCACGCCCTGCTGGCCGCGGTCCGGGTCGGGGAAGCTCCGGTAGGGCTGGCCCTCGTCCGGGGCGGCACCAGGATCGTGGTGGCCGACTCCAACAGGTTTGCGGCCGGCGGCGCCGTCGCGTCACTTGCGCTGGTCGACACCGCGGCCGCGCTCGCGGGCAAGCCCGCGCTGCTTGGCTACCTGCCAGCCGGCCGGTTCCCGCGTGAGATGGCGCTCGAGCCGGGTGGCAAGGTGCTGCTGGTGACGAATTTCGCCTCCGGTCAGCTGGAAGCCGTTAATGTGGCCAGTCTGCCCTAGCGGGGTCAGCCTCATCGGAGTCCGTTTGCCATCACGGCGATCCTGGCTGGCGCAACGGGGATTGGTTCCAAGCTCGGAGTGAGTCGGTGGCAGGTGACCTAGTACCGGTCTTGTGGCTCACCGGTCCGTCAGGGGTCGGCAAGTCCAGTGTCTCGTGGCAGCTCTTCACCGAGCTAGCGCAGGCTGGCGTTCACGTCGCCTTCGCGGATACCGACCAGCTCTGTATGTGCTACCCGGCGCGGCAAGCAGATCCCGGCCGCCAGCGAATCAAGGCTCAAAACTTCGCCGCGATACTTCGTCATTATCAGGCGGCAGGTGCGCAGTGCGTGGTCGCGAATGGCGTCCTTGATCCAGTCAGCGGCCTGCACACAGAGCTGCTGGGACAGTCCGAGGTGATGGTCTGCCAGCTGCGCGCTGACCGCGCCGAACTCGCGCGCCGGTTCGGCGGACGGCACGGGCCAACCAGCGATCTGGGCGAAGTCCTTAAGCAGACGCTAGACGAGGCTGACGCGATGGAGGCCAGTGACTTCGCCGATGCGTGCGTCGACACCAGCAACGCGACGGTGACCCAGGTAGTCGGCCTCGTCCGGGACAAGTGCCGCGCCTGGCCCGGCTTCAGCGGAGGGCTCCCGCAACAGCGGACGGCGGCAGGTCGAGTCAACGCAGCCGGTGATGACGTGCCTGACGGCGCGGCTGGGAGCGTCCTGCTGATCTGCGGGCCGACCGGTGTCGGCAAGTCCACCATCGGCTTCGAGCTCTACCTGCGATACCTGCGCGTGGGCCACACGGCTGGCTACATCGATCTGGACCAGATCGGCTTCCTCGAGCCGGAGGCAGCTGGTGATCCCGGCCACCACCTGCTCAAGGCCCGCAACTTCGCCGCCATGTGGCGTACGTATCACGCTGCCGGCGCCAGGTACCTCATCGCGACCGGCCCGGTCCCAACCGAGGCAGTACGGCGGACCTATACCGACGCACTGCCAGCGGCAACCGTTACTGTGTGCTGACTTCACGCTGGGCCGGAGGAGGTGCGCACGCGGATCATGTCCCGCGCCTCAGGCGGCAGCTGGCCACAGCCCGGAGATCCTCTGCGCGGGAAGTCAGCCGAGTACCTAAGCGGCGTAGCCGACCGGGCGGCAGCAGACGCCCGCGCCCTAGAGCGCTCAAAGGTCGAAGACATTCGCATTGACACCGACGGGCGAACCGTCACCGAAGCCGCGGACTTGATCACTGCTGCAACAGTGTCCCGGTCAGACGACGCAGTCGGCCGCCGTCACGGTGGCTGACAATGCGCTCGGCTGCTGCGGCGGCCGTGACGGCGGGGTCTAGGCTGCCTCCCGTGGACATCAGCACCGGGGGCGGGCCCGCTCAGGTGACGATCGACGCCCCTGGGAAGCCGGCGTTCCTGCTGGCCATGACCCATGGGGCGGCTGGCGGCGTGGACACCAAGGACCTGCTTGCCGTCCGGGACGCCGCAGTGAACCTGGGCGGCGCCGTCGCCCGGGTCCTTCAGCCATACCGGGTACGGGGGGCCCGGGCGCCTGGTTCGCCGGACCGTCAGGACGCCGCGTGGCTGGAGATCATCGCCGCACTGCGCCGCAAGTACCCGGGCATCCCACTGGTCCAGGGTGGCCGCAGCAACGGCGCGAGGGTGGCCTGCCGTACCGCCTCAGCAACCGGGGCCCGCGCCGTACTCGCGCTGGCGTTCCCGCTCCATCCGCCTGGTCGGCCTGACCAGAGCAGGGCCGGCGAGCTGCGGGCGGCCGGAACCGACGTCCTTGTGATCAACGGTGAGCGTGACCCGTTCGGGATACCTGACCAGGCAGATGCCACCTCAGTGATCGTGCTGCCGGGAGAGACTCACGCTCTGACCAGGAACCCGGCCGCGGTGGGCGCGGCTGCTGGGGTGTGGCTCGGGGGCCTGCTGCGCGGCTAGTCGCCGCCGATGCGGGACCGCAGGGCTACGGGGTTTGCCCTGTGTGCTCAGGCAGCCGGCGACGGAACTGCCGTTACCTCGGTGCTGATGGCGAAGGTGCCGATATCCGTCGGGCGATGCGGGGCGATCGCCGCACCACCGGGAAGCAGCTCGCCGGTGTCCTCGAAGATGACGATGCCATTGCAGAGCAGGCTCCAGCCCTGCTCGGGATGACTAATGACGGTCCGTGCCGCCTCGCGGTCCGGCCCGCTCGGGTCCGGACACCGTGGCGTGTGCGGGCACATTCTTGTGCCTCCTGTGGTCACTTGCTTGTGCTCTTGATCACACCCTACTGTGCCAGCAGAGTGGTCCGGCACGGCATGGCCCGATGTGACTGTTTTCCGAACCGCGCTTTGTAGGTTTCATGTAGTCCGCTTTACGCAGGCAGATGTAGCCAGCATCAATGGGGCCGGTAACCTTCGGCCGGCCGCGGCGAAACGGCCAGCGGAACGACGGTTGTCAGGAGTGGTTCGAGGTCGGCAGCCGGGCTATCTCGGCGCCTATCACGCGGACCAGCCGGCGGGGCGGAAAGCCGGTGAGCCGGTGCGTCTCCCGCAGGGTCAGCAGCCGGTCGGCCTCGTCGGTCCAGCCGTGCACGGCGGAGGTGGCCATGGCCTTCCGCCGGTAGATGCGGTCCTCGTAGCCCAGCGGCCCGATCTCGGCGCGCTGAGCGGCGTAGGCGGCCCGGGTCGCGTCGGTCAGGGCGATGTCCAGTTCGCGGGCCAGCTGATACTGCTCGTCAGCCGGGGCGGCGAGAGCCTGAGCCCGGCGGTAAGCCTGTTCGGCAGCCTCGGCGCGGCGAAGCAGATCATCGAAGTTCGCGGCCAGCGCGACGTCGGCAAGATAATCCGCCTCGGCGGTGGCGCTAATCTTCGTGCGACCCTTTTTCACGCGCATAGCTTAGCGAAAGCGGACGACCTGCTGAGCGCAGGGACGTTCGCCAGCGAAAGGTCACCGCGCGAAATAGTGCCGGCCCAGCCAGAGCCAGCCGAGAAGGATAAGGGCCCGGCCAGCCTTGGGGCGCATTACATAGCCGAGCCACTCGCCGAGGGCGGGAATCCGGTTATCCTTCCGCCGGCCGAGCACCTCCAGAACAACTAGAGCGGCAATGACGGCCGCGAAGCCGACGATGGTTATAGCGCGAGTGCTCACGGTGCGGGCAGGAGTGGCGGCTGTCTCAGGCCAGGCTTTCCTGCCAGCTCGCATGCAGCGCTGAGTACTCGCCGTCCGAGGTAAGCAGGTCCTCAGGCGGCCCGTCCTCGATGATCCGGCCGTGCTCGAGGACCAGCACCCGATCGGCGATCGCGACGGTAGACAGCCGGTGCGCGATGATGACCGCGGTCCGCCCCGCCAGGATGGTCTGCAGCGCATCCTGCACCAGCCGCTCGCTGGGGATGTCCAGCAGCGATGTGGCCTCATCCAGAACCAGCACTGCCGGGGCAGCCAGGAATGCCCGGGCGAACGAGATCAGCTGACGCTGCCCGGCTGACAGCCTGCCGCCGCTCTTGCCCACCTGCTCGTCGTAGCCGCTCGGCAGGTCGGTGATGAACGAGTGGGCGCCGATGGCGCGGGCCGCTGCGACGATCTCTGCCCGGCTCGCGCCCGGCTTGCCGAGCTCGATGTTGTCCGCGATCGACCCGGTGAACAGGAAATTCTCCTGGGTGATCAGGATGAGCTCCTGCCGCAGCGACCGGTCAGACAGCTGCCGCACATCTACCCCGTCCAGCAGCACGCTGCCTTCAAGCGGGTCATAGAGCCGGGCAAGCAGCCGCGCGATTGTCGTTTTGCCTGCGCCCGTGGCCCCGACCAGGGCGACCGTTTGCCCCGCCGGGATGGTCAGGGTGAGGTCCGGCAGCACCGTGGCAGAGCGGTAGCCGAACCGCACCGCCTCGAACTGCACGCGCCTGCCGCGGGTGTCTGGCCCGTCGCCGGCCGGGAGCGCGACCGGATGCTCGGGCTCGGCGACCTTGGGCGGCTCGTCGAGTACGCCGGAGATCTTCTCCAGCGCGGCGCCGGCGGACTGGAACGAGCTGTAGAACTGGGACAAGTCGATCAGCGGATCGAAGAAGCGCTGCAGGTAGAGCAGGAAGGTAACGAGGACGCCGACCTGCATCTGGTGATCGAGGACGCGCAGCCCGCCATAGAGCAGCACGGCGCCGATTGCCAGGTTGCCGACGAGGGTCACGCCGGGGAAGTAGATGGCCAGCAGCCGGGACGAGCGCAGGTTGGCCTCGGCGTTCTTCTGATTCAGGTCCGAGAAGATCTCCTCGTTACGGCTCTCCCGGCGGAACGCCTCGACCGCCCTGATGCCGCCGAACGTCTCCACGAACTGGACGATTACCTGGGCGATGGTCTCCCTGGTACGGCGGTAGGCCATCGCGGATTCGCGGCGGAACCACGCCGACAGCCAGACCAGCGGCGGGAAGCCCGACATGACCACCAGGGCGAGCCGCCAGTCCAGCAGCAGCATGCCGCCGCCGACGAGAAGCAGCGAGAGCACGGCGGAAACCAGGGACGCCAGCCCCTCGTCGAACAGGTCGGAGATCGAGTCGATGTCGGACACCTGGCGGGAGATGACCCGGCCCGAGGTGTAGCGCTCGTGAAACGAGATCGGCAGCCGCTGGAAGTGGGCGAACAGGCGGCGCCGCAGTTCGAGCACGACCCGGCCGCCGAGTTGCCCGATGTCGGCGATGTAGGCGCGGGTGGCAACGGCCTGGACCACAACTGCCGCGGCGAAGGCGACGATGATCAGGGCCAGCGGGCCCGCGTTGTGCGTCTTCTCCAGCTGCGGGATCCTGTCGATTCCGACACCGACGAGCCAAGGGCCGGCGAGCGCAGCCAGCTGGGCGGCCACGATCAGCCCGAAGATTGTCAGCACCAGGCGGCGGTACGGTCCGAGGAGGTCGGCAAGCAGCCGCCGGGAGCGCCTGCGCAGCAGGGTGCCGAGCCTGCCGCTGATCTCGTCTTCCTGCTCGGCGGCAACGCCGCGCCAGGCTTGTACGGGCGCCGTGCTCATCTACGGGCCCCCGCCCTGAGTCCGGCCGCGGCCTGGCCGTCATTCCGGCCGAGATTCTCCGAACTCATCAGGTCCCGGTATCGCGGCTCGCTGGCTAGCAATTCGTGATGCGTGCCGAGCGCCGCGATCATGCCGCCCTGGAGCAGCGCGACCCGGTCGGCGAGCGAAACGGTTGACGGCCGGTGGGCGACCACAAGGGCGGTCGATTCGGTCAGCACCTCCGCCAGCGCGGTTGTCACCTTGGCCTCGGTATGCACGTCCAGGGCCGACAGCGGGTCGTCGAGCAACAGCACCTGCGGCCGGGCCAGAATGGCGCGGGCCAGCGCGACCCGCTGGCGCTGGCCGCCGGACAGTGCCATGCCCTGCTCGCCTATCCGGGTGTCCAGGCCCCAGGGCAGGTCAGCGACGAAGTCGGCTTGCGCGGCCTCCAGCGCAGCAAGGATGTCCGCCTCGCTCGCGTCCTGTACACCGAAACTGACGTTCTCCCGCACGCTGGCGGAGAACAGGATCGGGTCCTCAAACGCGCAGGCGACCCGGCTGCGCAGCTCGGGCAGTGGCAGCTCGCGCACATCCAGGCCGTCCAAGGTGATCCGGCCTGCCGTCACGTCTGCCAGCCTCGGCACCAAGTGCAGCAAGGTGGTCTTGCCCGAGCCGGTCGCGCCGACCAGGGCCACGGTCTCGCCAGGCTCCAGTTCCAGGCTGACCCCGCGTAGCAACGGCGACGCTGCCCCCGGATAGCGGAACGCGACCCGGTCGAAGACCAGCCGCCCGGCCCGCTCGTTCCCGTCCCGTCCGCGGGAAGAGGTAGAAGGCGCTCGGCCGGGCCGGGCCGCCTTGGCTGCTGCCGCCTTGCTTCCGCTCAGCCAGCGTCCTGCGGACAGCCCCGGCCGGTCCTGGACGCCGTTCGCGCCCGGGTCGGCGATCGCGGGCTTGGTGTCGAAGATCTCGTAGATCCGCTGCGCCGCGGTGGCTGCCTCCTGACCGGTCGCGATGATGAAGCCCATGGCCTCGATGGGCCAGATCAACAGGAGGGTCAGGGTGACGAACGCGACCAGGCCGCCGAGGGTTAGTTCGTGGCTGCTCACGGCGAAGGCTCCGAGCAGCAGCAACAAGCCGATCACCGCGTTTGGCACCATGTCCAGCGCGGCCCAGAAGGTGCCGCGCAACCGGGCCTTGTCTACCTGGGTGCGGAAGACCAGCTTCGACTGAGCCAGGTGGCGGCCGGCAGCTTCGTCCCGGCGACCCAGGGACTTGAGCACCCGGATGCCGGTCGCCGCCTCTTCGACGTAGGTGGCCAGGTCGCCCTGCTGATCCTGGGACAGCCTGGACAGCACCCGGTAACGCTTCTCGAACCGCAGGCACAGCACCGACACCGGCAAGAACAGGCAGCCGGTCAGCAGGCCGAGCCACCAGTTCATCCGGATCAGCAGCGCCACGATGAGCAGGAAGGTCCAGGTATTAGTGATGAAGAACACCACGCCAAAGCCGGCGAACCGCCTGATCGTGGAGAGGTCGTTGGTCGCACGGGACAGCAGCTGCCCGGACTGCCAGGAATCGTGGAACGCCGGCTCGAGCCGCTGCAAGTGGTGATACAGGTCGTCGCGGATGGTCTTTTCCATTCCGGCAACGGCGCCCGACAGTGCCCACCGACGGAAGAAATTGAGCCCGGCCTGGAACGAGCCGAGCGCCATCGCGGCGATGCTGAGCGGCAGCAGCTCGGACCTGATGCCCTTGACAACGACGCTGTCTATGACGGACTTGGTGATGAACGGGATGGCGATCTCGGATGTCACTGCCACGATCGCGGCCGTGATCATGAGGAAGAGGCCGAGGTAGTACGGCCGCAGGTACTCGCGCATGCGCCAGAGTGCTTGTGCCGGAGTCTGCGCCTGCCCGGGGGTCTGGCCCTGCCCCGCAGCCGGCGACTGCACGGGAAGCGGCGCCTGCGCAGGCGCCTGGGCCTGGGCAGGCGCCTGTGCCGGGGCATGCGGCGGCGAGCCGGCTGAAGTGGGGGGCATTATCCGCAGGTTAACCGGCGAGCGGTAGTGCTGTCACCAGAGTTTTGGGGCGGCGGGCTGCGCGTGGGGCCGGGCAGCGTCCGGCTGCCCGGTCAGTACGAATATGCCGGCGCGTCCAAGGCCGTTCGGCTTGTGTATGCCGTCCCGTCATGCCTGGCGGCAACTGGGCACAATGGCTGCAGGCTTCTGGATGAATGGGCCGCAGGGTGGCGAAGAACGGGTAACTCTGGCACTCTGGCCAGACGACGGCGTGCTGTTGCCGGAGTCGGCTTGGAGGGGGCCCCGTGGAGCGCACCCATTCATGGGAGATGCCTGCGCCGCTACGAGAGCCCGTTCCGGTATTAGCCGTCTACAATGCGGGGATCGCAGCGATCTGCCGCCTTGCCGCTCAGTTCGACGAGACAACCTGGAGCGCGCAGACCCCATGCCCGGAGTGGCGCGCGTGCGACCTGGCCGGGCACTTGCGCTGCATCTCCGACGACCTCCACGAGTACCTGGACGAGGCACCGGTGAGCCGTTACGCGCGGCTGATGGCCACCGGAGCACACCCAGACACCCTGAGCCGGAAGCTGGCCAGGCAGAATGCCGCCGAGCTGGCGGCTCTGGCGGACGGTGCGCCCGACGAGCACGTCACCGCGTTTGCCGAGTCGGCGCGCCGCTACGCCGCTCGCCTAGGCGCGGTCTGGGAGCTCCCGCATCACCAGTACCGCGACACAGTCGTGACCGTCGGCGGCATGGCGGGCGCCGCCAGCGCCGAGTGGCACCTGCACGCCTGGGACCTGGCGATGGCCCTTGGCGCTGACTACCGGCCCGCCGATCCCGCCGCGGTGCTGGCGGGCTGGCTGGCCGGCATGCCACACCGGCCGCTGCCGTCGGCGCCGCGCAGCCACGGGGGCTGGAGCGCCCGTCATCCGGATCCCTGGCATGCTGTGCTGGCGGTGTCAGGCCGGCGCACGCCAGGCGGCCCGGCCAGAGCACGGTCAGCCGGCTGGGTGCGCCAGCGCCTGCGGCGGAAGGACGAACTGCGGCTGCGGCGGAAGGGATGACAGGCAGTGAAGCTCGACGTGGAGGCGGTCCGGGCCTGCTACCCGGCGCTGGCTGACGGGTACGCCTACCTCGATGGCGCTGCCGGGACGCAGGTGCCGACCGCGGTAATCGAGGCGATCAGTGCGGCGCAGGTGGCGGGGCTCGGTAACGGAGGCGGGGTCTTCCCGGCAAGCCACCGGGCCGACGCCATCACTGCTGACTGCCGTGCCGCGGTCGCGGCGCTGACCGGTGGCCATCCGGATGGCGTCGTGCTCGGGCCGAACATGACGACGCTTACCTACCGGCTGGCCGGGGCGCTCGCGAGCACCTGGTCAGCCGGGGACGAGGTAGTCGTTTCCCGGCTTGACCATGACGCGAACATCCGGCCTTGGCTGCAGGCCGCGGAGCGGGCCGGCGCGACCGTGCGCTGGGCCGAGGTCGACCCGGACACCGGTGACCTGCCCGTGGCGCAGTACGGCGCGCTCATCAACGGCCGCACCAGGCTCGTCGCGGTCACGGCGGCCAGTAACGTCATCGGCACCCGGCCGGACGTCGCGGTGATCACCGCGACGGCGCGCGCGGCCGGCGCGCTCTGCTACATCGACGGCGTGCATGCCACTCCGCACCTGCCGATCGACGTGGCCGCACTCGGCGCGGACTTCTACGCCACCAGTGCCTATAAATGGTCGGGCCCGCACGTCGGGGCGGTTGTGGCCAAGCCGGCGGTGCTGGACACGCTCCGCCCCGACAAGCTGGTGCCGTCCCCTGACGCCATTCCCGAGCGCTTCGAGCTGGGCACGCCGTCGTTCGCGAGCCTGGCCGGGGTGACCGCGGCCGTCCACCACCTGGCGTCGCTGGCAGATGCGGGCGGACCTGATGCGGGTTCGCTGCGCGAGCGCGTGCTTGCCTCGATGGAGGCTGTGCAACAGCATGAGCAGGAGCTGTTCGGGGTCCTGCTAGCGGGGCTGGAGAGCATGCCGCACGTCCGTACCTACGGGCGGGCGGCGAGCCGGACAGCGACCGCGTACTTCACCGTGGCCGGAAGGACGCCCCGCCAGGTCGCGGAGCACCTGGCCAGCCGGAGGATCAACGTCTGGCACGGGCATAACTACGCCTGGGAGCTCACCGGCGTGCTGGGGATCCGGGACAGCGGCAGCGCGGTCCGGGCCGGCCTGGTGCATTACAACGACGGTACCGAGGTGGAACGACTGCTAGCGGCGGTCGCCGAGCTGGCCCCTTAGCCAGGCCGGTCCGACCGAGGAGCGTGCTGAGGCGATGTGCCGGATGCTCAGCAGCTAGCTGAACCTGTAGCGGTACACGCGCGTATCGCGCTGCGCGAAGCCAGCCTTCGCGTACAGGCCTCCGGCTGCTTCCCTGGCCGGCCGGCTCGTCAGGTCGACAGTCCTTGCGCCGGCCGCCTCGGCCAGTCGGAGTGCCTCGCGCACCAGGGCCATCCCGACGCCTTGCCGGCCTGCCGCCGCATCGACCACGACGTCCTCGATCCAGGCCCGCAGGCCGGTCGGGGCCGGGAACATAGCCAGGGTCAGCATGCCGATGATGCTGCCGCTGTCACTGCGCGCCAGCAGGACCGTCACCGCAGGCGACGAGATCATAGCCGCAATCCCGTCGGCGTCCAGCGGCTTGGCCGTGCTCGACAGCTGCGGCAGCAGCGTGCCGAAGGCGTCGACCACATCGTCGGTCACCTTGTCGAGTACCTCTATGCCGATTGCCACCGGCGCACTTTACCGCGCGCGCTTCGGGGGAGCTGGCAGCGGCGTGGTTAGCTGAGGCCAGCCGCATAGAGCGCCGCTGCTACCCCGGCCGCCGCCACGATGACGACCAGGAACGGGGCCCGCAGCAGCAGCGCGATGATCGCGGCGCCGAGTCCGGCCAGCCGGGCCGGATCGAAAACCAGCGCATGGCCGCTCGTCGCGGTCTGCACGGCGGACAGCGCGGCCAGCAGTGCAACCGGCACCAGCTCGGCGAACCTGCGCACGAGCGGCCGGGCGAGCAGACGCTGCGGGACGGTCAGGCCGGCCAGCTTGAAGGCGTAGCATCCGGCGGCCGTGACCAGCACGGCGATCCATGCCCCCGTCACTGCCCGGCCTCCGGGGCGCTGGCGAGAGCCGCGGCAAGCGCTGCGGTGGCGGCCAGGATGACCGGGACGCCGACCGGCAGCGCCGGGGTGGTGGCAAGAGCCACCGCGACGGCGGTCACTGCGACTGCCCGCTCGGCCCGGCCAGCCTTGAGGCGGGGCCAGATCAGCGCCAGGAACGCGGCCGGGCCGACCACGTCGAGGCCGAACGCCTGCGGTGAGCCAACGCGGCCAGCCCCGAGCGCGCCCGCCAGCGTGCACAGATTCCAGGTCAGATAGGTGCACGCGAAAGTCGCGGTGAAACCCTTCCGGGCAGCTTCCGGGCTGGGCTGGGCCAGCGCCACGGCAGTCGCCTCGTCGATGACGCCGACCGCGGCCAGTAGCCGCGCCGGCCCGCGTGGCCGCAGTACGTCTGCCAGCCGCAGGCCATAAAGTGCGTTCCGGCTGCCGAGCAGGATCGCCCCGGCCGTGCCCGCGAGCAAGCTCCCGCCGCTGGCGATCACTCCGACCAGGGCGAACTGGGATGCGCCGGTGAACGCCAGCAGGCTGAGTACGCACGCCTGCCAGGCCGTCAGGCCAGAGCTGACCGCGGCCGCGCCGAATGCGGTACCGGCGATCCCGGCGGCCAGCCCGAGGGCGATCCCGTCGCGGACAGGCCGGACTGACCGCTGCATCGGCGGATCTGCGACGCTCCCGGCTGGCATATCGCCGAAGCTACGGCTAGCCGCCGGCCGCGTCTTGTACGTTCTTGCCGGGCCCAAGCGCCCAGCCTCAGCCGCCGCGCGCACATCACGGCCGCGTGCTCCGCAATCCCGAGATGGGTTCACCGAAGGGCCCGGATCGGTTCGGTGTCGGGACAACAGCTGTCAGGCAGCCAGGATCCGCTCCCGCTGGTAGGCGCCGGGCGGAACGCCAACGACACGCTTGAAGTGCCTGGTCAGATGGGCCTGATCGGCGAAGCCGGTGAGCGCCGCTACCTCGGAGGGCGCCAGTCCGTCGTCAAGTAGCGCGCGCGCCCGGCGCACTCGCAGCTGGTTGAGGTAGGCGTGCGGCGGCAACCCGGTCTGGGTGCGGAACGCGCGCAGCAGCGCGAACTGGCTCAGTCCAGTCGTTGCCGCCAGCTCGGACAGCGACGGCGGCTCGGCCAGCCGCTCGTGCAGCAGCTCGCAGACAGCGCCGACGGCGAACGGCGCCCGCCTCGGGGCGGTGGCTCGGGTCGCCTCCGGCGCCGTGGCATGCCCGTTCGCCGCATGAGCGCGCAACAGGCCAGCCAGTGCCGTGGTCAGCAGGCTGGAGGAGGCTAGCCGATCGCCATGCTCGGCGGCACGGTGTGCGCTGCGCAGCAGGGCCGCGCTTCGGTCGTCATAGAGCACCGTCTCCGGGAACCGGGGCGTGCCGCGCCGCCATCCGAGTTGCCCGGCCACCTCGGTCACCACGCTGACCTCGGGATACAGCACGCGGTAGGTCCAGCCCGCCGGCGTCGCCGCATGCCCAGTGTGCACGACCTCCGGATCGAGCAGGGCGACTGCGCCCGGTCCGGCACGCAGCAGCCTGCCGCCGTAGTCGAAC
>JBKQTJ010000225.1:0-4811 GCA_052143255.1 Streptosporangiaceae bacterium
GGCTTCGTGAGGTTATGGAACTCAGTTTTCCACAGCGCGTCGCCCCGGTGGTTTTCGGGCAGCACCACTACTGCCAGGTCGGGAGTTGACGTGGGCAGCCTTAAACCGCCTTCAGCTAGCTCGTCGCGAAGATGGTTGATCTTGCTCGTGGCGTCCGGCGTGAGCAGACGCACCCAGTCATAATCACGCGGCAGATTTAGCACGCCGACCTGCCGGGTTTCGCTGCGGGCGGCAGTCGGGCGCGGGTAGGCAGTGCGAGGAAGCCAGGTGCCGTCTACCATGTATGTGTTCCACCTGGCGGCAATATTCCACATGATGGCCGCGGAGACTATCTCAAATATGTCGCCTGCGACCTTGGCTTTGGCGTTGCTCTCTATGGAGTAATCGACACCAAAGAACAACCGCCCTTCATCGTCAGCGTTCGCAAGCGGCTTGCTGACTATTTCGTGGTACGGCATCGTATTGTGGACAGCCGAAGCAGAATAGCCTGGCAGAAAGTCGGCGAAGGTGTAGGCCAGCATGTTAGCTTGTGCCAGCCGAAACAGCGTCTTACGGCCGCGTATCGGCGTGTTGCGCAAGTCCTGAACGCAACGATCGGCTTCTTCGAGGCCCTGAGTCGTCATCTGGCTGAAAATGAATGGCATTACTGCATTTCTTCCGCAGCCTTGACCAGTTCCGACAGGCGCCGGTCGAGCGCTATGGCAATGCGCTCCTGGGTCGTAAGGGTCGGGTTGCGCTGGCCGCGCTCCAGGCCGCTCACGTACGTCCGGTCGAGCCCGGCAGCCTCCGATAGCTGCTCCTGTGCCCAGCCATGCTCACGGCGGGCAGCGCGTACTGCCAGGCCGAAGCGCTCCAGAAGGTCAGGCACGAGCAGGGACACTACGGGCGATCAGGCGCAAGAGTCCACGGACTATAAGTCACATTCGCCGGTGCGGCGTGTCGGCCCCGGCAATGTCGGTGGCCTCCGCTAAGGTCGGCGCCATGATTGCTGACAGGGCCAGGGGCTACCGTGCTGTCTCGCTGTTCTCCGGCTGCGGCGGCTTCTGTGAGGGTGTCAGGCTGGCCGGGTTCGATGTCAACGCTGCTGTGGAGTGGGATCGCTTCGCAGTGGAGACCTACCGGCACAACTTCCCGGAAGTGCCGCTGTTTGCGGCGGACGTTCATGACTTCCTCAATGACCAGTGCCAGACGTGGCGGGACGCTCGACCACGCTTCCCTAACGTGAAGCCCGGTGCAGTCGATCTGCTCTTTGGTGGCCCGCCCTGCCAGGGCTACAGTCAGATCGGTACGCGCATACTCGATGACCCGCGCAACGACCTCTACCGGCAATACGTGAGGATTCTAACCACCCTTCGGCCGCGGGTGTTCATCATGGAGAACGTGCCGAACATGCTGTTGCTAGCCAAAGGTCGGTTCAAGTGGGAAGCCCTGGAAGCCTTTGCCGATGCCGGGTATACCAACTGTGGCGTGACTGTCGTTGCCGCTACTGACTACGGGGTACCTCAGCTCAGGAAGCGAGCGATCTTCTTCGGCATTCGCGACGATGAAGAACTGGGCATGGAAGCTATCGAGTTCTTCGAGAAGATGCTGGAGCAGCAAGAGCAGCCAGGGATGACGGTTCGGCAAGCGATCGGTGACTTGCCCGAATCAACCGCTATCCACTACGAGGACTTGCCTTACCCCGAAGCTACGGAGCCAAACGACATACTCAGCGAGCTGCGCCTCGACATGAACGGGCGCTGGTACGCCGCTGAGTACAAGCAACGGGTGGCTGGTGGCACGCTGCGCCTTCATAACCATCACACCAAGGAAATACAGGAACGACGTAAGAACCTGATTGCACTCCTGGAGCCTGGAGCCAAGGCCGACTCATTGCCACTGGAGGTCTGGAACGGGTTGCGGCCAGAGAAGTGGCGGCGACTACACCCTGATAGGGCCGCCTATACGATTCTGGCGCAAATGCACCGTGACTTGTCTGAGTGGGTACACCCACAGCACCAGCGCTGGATCACTGTTCGGGAGGCTGCCCGGCTGCAATCCTTTCACGACGGCTTCATCTTCAAGAGCAGCGAATGGCAAATGCTCAAGCAGATCGGCAATGCCGTACCACCATTGCTGGCTAGGGCTCTAGCGGGCGCTACCGAAAGGGTGCTTGAGCGGTTGGATAATCTGCGATAGCACCCTTAACAATTAGCTTGGCGCGGCACGAAGTTTGACTACTGTAAGGTAATCGCATAGCGCCTTGACTTCTGAATGAGCTGTGGCAGCGGCGGAGGTTCGCCGCGTGCGCTCCGGGCCTGGCCTCTGCCCTGGCCCTCGCCGTCAGGCCCACTGGATCGGCTCCGGGGTCAACGGCGCGCCGTAGGCGCGTCTGCGCGGAGCGCGGACGCGAAGCACCGTTGAGACTGGCTGGAGAGGCCGACCCGGACAATGCGCGGCGTTCCGTCCTGGTCCGGTGACTTTCGCCCGGCGATCGCCGTATCTAGCGCGATGCTGACGGCTGCGACCAGCTCGCGCGCGGCATCGGGGACGTTACGGCGGGACCGGCTGCGACCGGTGCCGGTGCAGCCCTGCGCGGCAGCCGCCGCGTCCGTAGGGCTGCCGCACGGAAGGGCGCGAGCGAAGCTGTCGCCCCGCAACGGCGAGTCCCCAGGCGACGCTGGGCCGCCTCCATGCGGTCATCCCGGCCGCTCTGCTCTCCTCGGCTGCTCGCGCCTGCTCGCGGACCTGGCCCTGGCCGTCAGGCCTGGCGCGCCGGAGGTGGCGCCTTGGAAGCCCGTACAGAAAGTTGTCACGGGCGAACAGGGGCGAGAGCGATTGACGAGCAGAGAACCGAGCTAGCCCGCCCTGATCAGGCACAACGCGACGGAGCGGGCGGACGTGGGCGCGTATCGGGCATGATCAAGCGCTCAGAGCCAACCTGACGGCCCCCTTGCCCGTCTATCGCGCCGATGCTCAAACGGACCGCTACGCGCGTCCTGCGCTCCTCCCCTCCCCTGCCCCCTCTCCCTGTCGGCGAGCTGACCGTCCCCGCGGCAGCAGACGGCTCTGTGAGAACCCGTAAGGTGGCAAGCATGGCCCAAGTGACCAGCAAGAGCACAGCCGCTCAGTTCAGTACGGCGGCTGCCGAGAGCGTTCTAGCCACGGCATGTGAGATTGCCGAGCTGGACGCAGGCGGCGCGCATCTACTCCGGCTTGGCGAGAATGCGCTGTTTTACCTGCCTGCCGAATCTGCTGTTGTGCGTATAGCGCGCACCATGAACTATTGGCGTGATGTTGTAAAGGAAGTTGCCGTTGCCCGCTGGCTCGCAGGCCACCAGTTTCCAGCAGCGGAAGTCTGCGAGGTATCACAACCAATACAGGTGGCTGATCACCCGGTTACGTTCTGGCGATTCATCGACGGCCGCAGTGGGGGCCGGAGTGATATCGCGTGCCTCGGAGCGCTGCTACGTCGCTTGCACAAGCTGCCGCGGCCCACAACGTTCGATTTGCCCGGAGAGGACATCCTCGGACGTGTGCGCAGGCGAATCGACGGTGCGTCTGTTTCTTCGGCTGATAAGGATTTCCTACTAAGCCGTCTCGGCGAACTAGCGGCTGAGGTGCCCCGTCTGCGGTATCCCCTCGCTCCCGCTCCGACACATGGCGATGCGCACGTGCAAAACCTGATGTTCCGCAATGGGCAGGCCGTACTAATCGACTTTGAACGGTTCGCGTGGGGACAACCCGAATGGGACCTCTCCATGACCGCCACCGAGTACCAGACGGCGGGGTGGTGGACAGAATCCGAATACGGTCAGTTTGTAGAAGCATACGGCTACGACGTTACTTCTTGGACAGACGGCTTCCCCGTGCTGCGGGCCGTCCATGAAATCAAGATGACGACTTGGCTAATGCAGAACGTTAACGAGTCGCCCGAGATCGCTAAGGAGTATGAGAAGCGAATGCGGACGATTCGAGGCAAGCAAACCGACTCGGAAAACTGGCGTCCGTTCTAAGAAGTACCTGCCAGGCGTAGTCGAGGGTATGTTTTAGTCAAAATTTCTGTGAACTGCCGAACTGCGGGATCATGGGCGTGTCTTTCAGCCAAAGACTTATGGAAGTCCGTGAGGTAGCGGACGTATCGGCTTGACTGCAAGGACCCAGTAAGCCCTAGCGCGTCATTTGCCAATGATAGTGCTTCATCCAGGTTGCCCGCCCTAAATGCCCCTGCGGCGGTGACCATGCTGATGAACGCCCGAGTACGGGGCGGGGTGTTCACAGGATCGATGGCTTGCGCTGCAAACATCTGTGTTTCGTGCGGCTGTCCCAGCTCGCGGAAGCAGTGCGCCGCTTCACCTGCCAACTCAAGCGCGTCAAAGTAACTAATCCACGCCGGGTCTTTGGAGGGGTCGCGTTGCGCGAACGCCTGCTCAGCGCGGCGTAGCGCTTGCGCGCACATCCTAGAGTCTCCACTGCTGGCAAGTGCTCGTGCCTCCATAGCAAGGAACATGGCATTCACCGTTGGTGTTGCCTGACCAGCGGCCCCCGTTTGCGCGGCCCGCGCGAATTGAAGGGCTTCGTTGTACCGCCCCAAGTAGTTCGCCTGATGACTGAGATTTGACAGTAGACGGCCACCAAGGACGACGTCTTCTGCTTCACGGGCCAGGCGAAGTCCCTGCATAAAGTACCGTTGAGCGGCACCGTGCCGCCCCGCATCATAAGCACTCCAACCGAGCAACTGCGCGACTTCGGCAGCGGCAGCAAAAATCTCGCGCCGGATCGGGTCTGGGTGCGGCTCGCGCAACAGTGGAACGATCTCGGATCGGAAGTAG
>JBKQTJ010000226.1:0-3385 GCA_052143255.1 Streptosporangiaceae bacterium
GCCGGGCTCGACCCCGCGCTCATCCCGTTCACCGCCGTCCTCGGCCTCATCCGGTCCCGCGTCGCTGCGGACACCTGCTGCCGGCACTGCGGGCACCGGCCCGCCAGCGCCGATGACACCCTGGCCAGCCTGAACGCCGCCATCCTCGCCATACCCAGGCACCGGACCGGACGCCAGCGGACATCCGGCAGGACCACCGCCGAACGCCGCACCCGGCACACCGAAGAAGTCACCTACACCATCGACATCACGAAGTCGAATCTCCCGCAATGGGACATAGCCCCGGAAACTTAAGGGCAGTGGGGACGCGCCTGATCAGGTGATCAGCTCCATGTCGTGGAATCGCATGACACCGAACCAGTCGCTGTTCTCCTCACGCATGATCTGCTCCGTCTCGGCCGCGACCTCCCGGACCTGCTTGAGCGTGGTGGCCTCGGCCATCTCGCGCTGTACCTGCGCCAGCACGCCTGCCATTCTCCGGTAGCGCTCGGAGTGGCGGCGGAACTGGCGCTGGGTACCGATGCCGTGGAAGGCCGCGCCTACCGCGGGAACGGTGATCGCTACCACCACGAGGAGTTCTTCCCAGAATCCGGGGGACCGCGTTCCGTGAATTCCTCCCTCCTGGAAGATGAGGCTCCCGAAGATATGAACGGACGCGGCGACCAGGGTCAGCAGGAAGAGCAACTCTGTCGCCCGGACCAGCCGGCCGTCGAACGTGGCCTGCCTTGCGCTGGTTTTTTCCTGGTAGGAGATCTGGCTCTCGATCCAGGAGTGGTTCAGGTAGTCGCGCAAGGCCCTGACCGGCGGTGATCCGTCGTCCAGGTGCGGGCGCCGCGCGCTGACTTCGGTCAGCGCCCGCTCGATCCACGCCTCGGATGAATCGGACAGGTATGCGAGCCTTGCCGACCGCCCGCTCCGGTCACCCGTTCCGGCCAGCGCGAGGAAATAGCTCGAGCGAAGCCGCTCGGCCAGGAAACGGCTCGAGATCCACTGGTCGTGCAGCCGCCACCGGCGGTTCATTACCAGGATGAACAGCAGGCCCACAAGGCAGAGGACCTCGAGCACGGCCAGCCGGGGCAGCCCAGGCCAGAAATCCGCCTGCATGGCCACGACCGCCACAGCCGCGGCAGCCAGGACAAAGATGGCCCAGCTGAGCCGCCGGAACCGGCGCTGATAGCGCAGGGCCAAGATGTCGGCGCGGATGAAATAGGGGAATACCCACCTTGCCACCGTCTCCCGGGACAGGCCGAGCGGGTCGATAGGTATTTCCGTGGCCATGTCCGGCATCAGCTCTTGGCGCAGTGCGCGCGCGTGCTGTTCGAACTCCGCGGGCTCGATCACGCCCGCGTTGTACTCGCACAGCTTGGCGGCGGCCGACGTGACGACGCCGGCGCGGCTGTTCTCGAGTGCGTAGTCGACCACCGGTTCGCCCTCGGTGTGTACCCACGCTATCGGTACGCCGTGTTCCTGGGCGTAGCCGACGATTTCCGCGGTTCCTCCCCGTCCCCTGGACTTCTTGCCGTCCCACAGGGCGATGAGCGCGTCGCAGCGATCCACCACGTAGCGCCCGGCTCGCTCGTAGGCCACGTCGCGATCCAGCCCATCCCGGGCCTGCCAGGGCCTTTCGCTCGCCCGGGCCAGGAGGCAGCGGAACTCCTCTTTCGAGGCTTCGCTCTTGAAGTCCTTGACGTACTCTTCCTCGGGCAGCGGCAGCGCCACCTCGAGCCGGGCATCCTTATCGGCGAGTACCTCCTTGGCGACCAGCCGGTCGGCTCCTTCGGCCAGCGCCGAAACCACCACGAGAACCAGTCCGACCCCGGGGGAGACGAGCACCAATTCCTTCAGCCGGCGCAGCGCCCCGCCGATCGGCGCGCAGAGGGAATCGGGATCCGCGAGATCGCGGTGGCCGGTGACCCCGATCCGGAGGGTGAACGGAATGCGCCCGTCACCACCCGGCTTTTCGCTCGGCTGTGCAGGTTCCATGTTCGCGACCGTACTCCGGGTGACGCGGCGTGACCATACCTCGCCCACGGCCCGGTCGGCTTCGTCGAAACCGGAGCGATCCGCCAGGACCTCAGGACCCAGCTACTCATGACCAAAGATCGCTAATGGCGTTCGCCGAGCCTGATCAATTCGCGCATAGCGGCTGGTAGGACAGTTCCTGGATATACGTGTGCCACTGCAGGGAGGTGAGATCTCCGGCTGAGCTGCAGATCCAATGGGTGGCGTAATTGACGGTAGGGTTCCACAGCCGGATTGCCCCGTCAATGCTGCCGCCGGCCAGCGTCTGGCCATTGGGGCTGAACGCGACCGAGTAGACGGCCTGGGTCCCGCCGGTCAGCGGCTGGTCAAGCGGCTGGGGGTGCGCGGGATCGGCGACGTCCCACAGCCGGATCGTCGCGTCGTCGGCGCCGCTGGCCAGCGTCTGGCCATTGGGGCTGAACGCGATCGAGTAGACGGTCCCGGTGCCGCCGGTCAGCGGCTGGCCGAGCGGCTGCGGATGGTCTAGGTCGGCGATGTCCCACAAGTGGATGGTCGCGTCATCGTTGCCGGTGGCCAGTATGTGGCCGTCGGGGCTGAACGCCACAGAGAACGCCTGCCCGATGCCGGGGCTGAGGGGCTTGCCGAGTGGCGTGGGGTATATGGGGTCGGCGGCGATGTTCCACAGGTCGATGATGGGGCCGGCGTTGGCCAGCATGCGGCCATCCGGGCTGAAGGCCACGGACTCGACGGCGACGCCGGTCGGGATCCGGGCCAGCGGCCGGGGGTGCGCCGGGTCGGCGACATCCCACGTCCGGACGGTCCCGTCGTAGTCACCGCTGGCCAGCGTGTGGCCGTCGGGGCTGAAGGCCACCGAGTCAGCGGAATGGGTGCCGCCGGTCAGCGCCGGGCCGAGCAGGACCGGGTGTGCGGGGTCGGCGACGTCCCACAACCGGATCGTGCCATCGTGGCTGCCGACGGCCAGGACCCGGCCGTCGGGACTGAACGCGACCGACACCGCCGCACCAGTTCCGCCGGTCAGCGGCGGGCCGGCCGGGTACGTGTGTGAGAGATCGGCGACATCCCACAGCCAGACCGCGCCATCCAGGCCGGCGCTGGCCAGCGTATGGCCATCGCGGTTGAACGCGACGGCCAGGACCGAACCGGTACCGCCGACCAGCGTCGTTTCGGGCAGGCTCCAGAGCCGGACCGTGCCGTCGAAATTCCCGCTGGCCAGCGTGTGGCCGTCTGGGCTGAACGCCAGGGCCAGGACGGCCCGGGTAAGCGCGACCAGGGGCTGGCCGAGGAGCTGGGGCTGCGCGGGATTGGCGACATCCCACAGCCGGATCGACCCGTCGGCGTTCCCGGCGGCTTCGGCGTGAGAGTGAGGATTAAGAGCGCGACG
>JBKQTJ010000227.1:0-6432 GCA_052143255.1 Streptosporangiaceae bacterium
ACCGGGTCAGGCTGATGGCATTCGCATTCGGCGCGGCCGTGGCGGCGCTGGCCGGCACGATCTTCGCCGCCCAGCAGATCAGTGTGTTCCCGACCGACTTTGACACGCCCATCCTGATCCTGATTTATGCCGCGTTGATCCTCGGCGGAGCCGGGAGCATCGCCGGCGCGGTCACCGGCGCGCTGGTAGTGATGGTCATCTACGACGGACTGCTGCGCAGCGCGACCGACTCGGCGTACCTGTTCTACGGCGCGATACTGCTCACCTTGCTGGTTAAGGTACGCCCCTGGCGCAGGCTTGGCCTGATCATGGCGGCGACCGTCGTATTCGGCCTTGCCGTGCATGCCATCGCCGCGGCCGTGTCGCCGAGCTGGGTCGCCGGCGGACCGCAGTCGAGCGGCTGGATCGCCGATGTGCTCCGTGACTGGGTGATCGTACCGGCTAACCCGGCCATCCCCGGGAACTACGGGTTCGTCGCCCTCATCTGCATGCTGATCGCGCTGGTGCAGGTTAAGGGGCGCTGGCGGACGATCCTGCTGGTGCCGACGCTCTGGCTGGCCTCGTTCACGTGGGAGACCGTGCTGATCGTCCAGTATCAGGTCACCCGTCAGATCATGATCGGCGCGATCCTGATCGTGATGATGAACGCCCGGCCCCAGGGGCTGCTGGGCGCGCGCCGCGTGGAGTCGCCGCTATGAGCGGCCAGCCTGCGGAGCCGCCCGAGCGCGCCGGGCCGCCGGTGGTCGAACTGGACAAGGTGTCGCTCTCCTTCGGCGGCCTGCAGGCGCTCAGCGCGCTCGATCTGCATGTCGACGACGGCGAGATCGTCAGCGTCATCGGGCCGAACGGGGCCGGCAAGACGACGGTCTTCAACGTGATAACGGGCGTCTACGAGCCGAGTGCCGGCGATGTCCGGCTGGCCGGCCGGTCCATCGCCGGGCAGGCGCCGCATGTTATTGCCCGGCTGGGAGTGGCGCGCACCTTCCAGACCTTGCGCCTGTTCCTGAATATGTCGGTGATCGAGAACGTGATGGCGGCCACTTACGGCAGCACGAGGGCAACACCGCTGGAATCCGTCCTGGGCCTGCCCAGGGCCAGGCGGGAGGAGCGCGAGGTCCGGGCGCTGAGCGAGGAGGTGCTGTCGTTCTTCGGCCAGCGGCTGGCCGGATACCGCTGGGACCAGCCTGCCTATTCGCTGTCCTACGCGAACCGTCGGCGGCTGGAGATGGCCCGCGCGCTGGCCACCCGGCCCCGGCTGCTGCTGCTGGATGAGCCTGCGGCCGGCATGAATCCCGCCGAGACCCATGAGGTCACCGAGCTGATAGGGCGGCTGCGCGATGAGCGGGGCGTGGCCATCCTGGTGATCGAGCACGACATGCACGTGGTCGCCGGCTGTTCCGACCGGGTGATCGCCCTCGACCACGGAGTCAAGATCGCCGAAGGCGGATTCGACGAAGTCGCGAATCATCCGGACGTCGTCGAGGCGTACATGGGCCACGATCCCGAGTCCCTGGCGGGGTAGCGATGAATGAGCCGCTGCTGCAGCTGGACAGCGTTACCACCTACTACGCCCAGATGCGCATCCTGGAAGGCATCAACCTGCGGGTGGGGACCGGGGAGCTGGTATGCCTGCTGGGTGGCAACGCATCGGGCAAGTCGACCACGCTGAAAACCATCCTCGGCATCGTGCAGCCGCGATCGGGACGGGTGCTATTCGACGGCAAGGACGTGACCGGCTGGCCGGTGCCGCAGCGGATCTCCGGGGGGATCGCCATCGTGCCGGAGAACCGTCGCCTGTTCGGGGACATGACCGTGCGCGAGAACCTCGAGCTTGGTGCCGTGCTGCGGGCCGGCGAGAAGCTCGACGATGACTTCGACCGCGTCCACGCGCTGTTCCCGCGGTTGCTCGAGCGGCGCAGCCAGCTGGCCGGGACACTCTCCGGTGGCGAACAGCAGATGGTCGCGGTCGGCCGCGCACTGATGTCACACCCTCGGCTGCTGCTGATGGACGAGCCATCGATGGGCTTGTCACCGGCTCTGGTGCAGCAGAACTTCCAGATCATCAAGGACATCCACGCCGCCGGAGTCTCCGTGCTGATGGTTGAGCAGAACGCTGCGATGGCACTGTCCATTGCCGATCGCGGTTATGTCCTGTCGACCGGCGAGATCGTGCTCGAGGGACCCGCCTCTGAGCTGCTGAGCAGCGAGGACCTCAAGCGTGCTTACCTCGGACGGTAGGGTTCGCCGCGGCGTTGACCCTGCCGGGACTTCTGACCTACTTTGCTCATGATGAGTAATTTCACCGCTGACGTTGCCGCGGTCCCTAGCGCTCCGGTCACCCAGGATCAGATGACTCCGCCGGCCAGCATTGCTGCTGCCCGCGCTCGGTTCAGCTCGCTACGCAGCAGCTTCGTCTACCTCGACGCCCCCGGCGGCACCCAGACTCCCGACGAGGTCGCCACCGCGGTCGCGCGCGTGTACCTGGAGGCCAGCGGCAACACTGGCGCCCCGTATGCGACCAGCAGGCGACTTGAAGCTCTGGTCGGCGACGCCAGGGCCGCGTCGGCGCGGTTCCTTGGCTGCACGCCGGACGAGGTGATCTTCGGCGCCAATATGACCTCGCTCAACTTCACGCTCTCCCGCACCCTCGGCCGCCAGCTCGGGCCCGGGGACGAGATCGTGGTGACCCGGCTTGACCACGACGCGAACGTGGCGCCGTGGCTCGACCTCGCCGCCGACCTCGGGCTGGAGGTCCGGCACGCGGACGTGCAGGCTGACACCAGCCTGGACCTGTCCGACCTGGAACGACAGCTAGGTCCCCGGACGAAGGTGGTGGCCTTCCCCTGGGCGGCGAATTCGACTGGCACGATCGTGGACGCCCGGGCAGTGTGTGACCTGGCGCATCAGGCCGGAGCGCTCGCCTGGGTGGATGCCGTCCAGTACGCGGCCCATGAGCCGATAGACGTGCATGCGATCGGTGCCGACGTGGTGGCGTGCTCGGCGTACAAGTTCTGCGGGCCACACCTGGGCATCGCGTTCGGCCGCAGTGAGCTGCTGGAGTCGTGGCGGCCCTACAAGGCCAGGCCAGTTTCGATGGAGCCTGTCGGCCACCGGTTCGAGACCGGCACGCTGCCCTACGAGCTGCTCGGCGGCTTGCTGGCCACCTACGCCTACCTGGACAGCCTGGGCGGCATGGCGGAGCTTGCGGCCTGGGAGCGCCAGCTCGGCGAGCACTTGCTGGCCGGCCTGCCGCCAAGCGCCCGGATGTACGGCCTGCCGACGATGGCAGGCCGGGTGCCGACCTTCTTGATCAACTTCCCGGGAATCTCGTCGGCCTGGCTGAGCGAGCAACTCGCCGATCTTGGCTTCGGCGTGTGGAGTCACGGCAACTACTACGCCATCGGTCTGCACGAACGGATCGGCTGGGGGGAGGCGCTCCGTATCGGCCTCGCGCACTACAACACCGCGGATGAAATTGACCGGTTCAACGAGGCGCTCGGCGCGCTGGTGGCAGGCAACGAGCGCGGCAGACCTGGTGCTGGGAGCGAGTCGCGGTGACAACCGGGCGAGTCGTGCGGGCCGGCGAGATCCAGCCAGACCACCCGGCGCCAGGCGCCACCGTGCGGACACTGCTTGACTCCGGGTCAGGCGGTCCTGGCCTGGTCCGGCGCGCGCTGGACCTGCGGCCTCGATCGCGGTTCAGCGGCACCGCCGGCCGGGCAGGCGAGCTCTGGTTCGTGATAGCCGGGACGGGAATCCTGGATGTCGGCGCCGATCATCGCCAGGAACTTATCCGGGACCGGGGCTTGTGGATCCCGGCGGGCTCGGACTACGTCGTGCAAGCTGCGGGCGAAGCGGAGCTGCGCCTCGACATCGTCATGCTGCCGCAGACCGGCACCGGCGGCCACGGCGGTGGCTCGGCGCCCGATCCTGGCCCTGCACTCGCCAGTGACTTGCAGGACTGTGAAGTCGAGACGACCGGGGACCGGAAGTTCCGGGTCGTTTTCGGTCCTGGGCGCGGCTGCTCCACGGCAACTCAGTTCGTCGGCGAGATCCCGCCCGGACGTGCGCCTGACCACAGCCATCCCTACGACGAGCTCGTGCTGATCCTGGACGGAGCGGGTATCGCGCATATCGGGGGTGCCGAGCACGTGCTATCGCCTGGTACATGCCTGCACCTGCCGCCTGGTCTGCGGCACTGCCTGGAGAACGACGGATCGGCGATGCTGCGCGTGCTCGGTGTTTTCCATCCCGCCGATACCCCGGCCGCAAAGCTGGCGGAACACGCGTAAGCGGAGCTCACCCGGCCATCAAGAGGCAGTGACTGTTATGTCTTGGCTGTGAAGTAGCCGAGCGCTGCCGCGAGGCCGAGCGCGCTGCGCGGGGCGTATGCCATCCGCCACAGCCCGCCGTGGGCGGCCGCGTGCGCTTCGTCCTGCCAGGGATGCGCGTGCGCCGGGCCGCCACCGGTGTGCAGGTCATGAACGAGCAGCGCGGCCATGAGCGTCTTGCAGGTAGCGGGGTCGAAAACCTCGACGCCGAACCGGTGCGCGCCTGCGTATGCAGCTGCCAGCACCCGGTTCTTCACGACCGAGCGGGTTCGGGACGGCGGGGCGACGTTCATCGAGACGGTCGCGCCGCCGTCACGGGCGACTATGGCGCGCCACCGGTGCAGCCTCTTGGCGAGCGCGTAGTTAGGGCCCTGCTGCGCCACCAGGCTGTCGCTGATGCCCGGGTCGGCCCCGGGAACGTAGGCGCGCCGAAGCAGCCGTCCACCGGTGAGAGTCCGCAGCGGCCGGCCAGCCAGCTTGGCCGCTCGCGGCCGAGCCGCGTAGGCGCGGACGGACTGCGCGACGGCCTCGGCTGGCACGGCGAACACGTCGGTCGGCGTGGCGAGGAACGCGAGCGCGACATCGTCGCGGCTGGCTTGAAGCCGCAGGGTGAGTGCGTCAACGGCGGCGGCCAGGCGAACGTTGGCCGCGCCATCGGCGTAGACGTAGTTGCCCAGGACCAGCGGCCCGTCGACGGCGGCGAGCCAGTCGGCGATCGCTGGCACGTCGGTGATCAGGTCGACGCCTGCGTGCTGCGCGATGTCCTCATCGCTCGTCGCCGTCAGCTGCTGGCCGGCGTTGCCGGGCACCGGAATCAAGAGCGTCCCTCCGCTGCGCCGTGCCGTATCCAGAACGCGCTCCCAGATACCGGGACTGGGCAGGTCAACGGCCATGATCTGCGCGCCCCAGCCCAGCAGGACCGGAAGCGGACCCACCTCGGCTCCTGCCCCGAGAACGGCGACGGTGCGGCCGGACAGCCGGAGCCAGTCAGGATGCTCAGCGACAGTGCGGACCGCGTCCGCGCATGACGGCTCGATCACGCCGTCGTCGGTCCACGCCTCCAGCCTGCGCAGCAGGGCGTCGCCGCGCAGCCGCTGGCCGTGGTAGGGCAATGAGAGCTCAGCCTCGGCTTCCCCGGTGCCGTGCACGGTGGCGGTGGCAATTGATTGCTGGGCAGGTGCCGAGAGCAGGGTGTCGAGGCCGGATTCCTGGCCGCCTTCCGTTGCGACGCGCATTTGCCGGTGCAGTGACTCGAGCCCGCTCTGGGCAACCGCTACCGCCGCGTCCTTGGACGCCAGGCCTGCCTCGACAAGTCGTCGGAAGTGGATCAGGTAACCCGTGCGCCAGTTCGTCTCCTGCTCCGCACCGAGCGCCCCGGCCAGATCGACCGGGCGCAGCGCGTCAGCAACCACCGTCTTGCCCACCGCCGAGGTACTCCTGCGGCCATCTGCTGAGGCGGGAAATACGACCCCGGACATGTCGTCGCTGCCCATAACGCTCCTATCAACGTCACGAGATAACCACGCTCAACGTGATCTCGCCAGCCGCAGCGCAGCGCTCCGGGCAAGAAACAACTTCGATCTGCTGCACCCGGCCTGGTACTGCGCCACCTGACCACGATGACGGCCCCTGCGCCTAAGCAGACGACTCTGCCACGAGGCACTGGGAGTTATGGCGTCATACGAGCGCTAATCGGCGTTCCCGGTGAGGAGCAGCAAGACCACGGCGTGACCGCCCTGGCCGGTTTGGCCACTACAGCCTTGACCAGCCCGCAGAGGTCGCTGTCAATGCGCGCCGTGCGCTGATCGCACGCGTCCTCGGATCAGGCCCGCGGCGGACGTGACCGCGGTGGGAAGATAGAGGTTATTGGAGTTTAAATGGAGGCCAGATCATGCTGTGATCAGCTGACGGACCGCGTCCAGGGTGCGGACCGCGGCACAGCAGAGCCGGTCCGCCTACGCAACGGGGGCATGGATGAGCCGTGTAGACGTCGACGGAGTCGGCATCGAGTACCAGGTCACCGGGGCGGGACGCCCGGTCTTGCTGCTGCATGGCTGGCCCGACTCCGGCCGGCTGTGGCGGCATCAGGTGCCAGCGCTGG
>JBKQTJ010000228.1:0-3239 GCA_052143255.1 Streptosporangiaceae bacterium
TACGGCCCGCTGGCGCTGGGCACGACGACGGTGATCTACGAGGGCGTGCCCAACTACCCGGACGGCGGGCGGCCGTGGCGGATCGCCGAGAAGCTCGGTGTGAACATCTTCCACACCTCACCGACTGCGATCCGGATGCTGCGCAAGGTCGGCCCGGAGGAGCCTAGGAAGTACAACTACAACTTCAAGTCCATGACAACCGTGGGTGAGCCAATCGAGCCCGAAGTGTGGCGCTGGTACTACTCCGAAGTCGGCAAGGGCCAGGCTGCGATCACCGACACGTGGTGGCAGACCGAGAACGGCGGGTTCCTCGGCAGCACACTGCCTGCCCTGCAGTCGATGAAGCCCGGCAGTTGCGGCCCAGGCGTGCTCGGCGTCTACCCGGTGATCTACGACGAGGACGGCCACGAGGTCCCGGCCGGCAGGGCAGGCAACATCTGCATCCGTAACCCGTGGCCTGGCATATTCCAGACCATCTGGGGCGACCCCGAGCGGTTCCTGAGCACCTACTACCGGAAATACAACAGGGATCCGGACAGCAAGGACTGGCGCGACTGGCCGTACTTCGCCAACGACGGGGCGGTGCGGGCGGCCGACGGCTATTACCGGATCCTGGGCCGGGTGGACGACGTGATCAACGTTGCCGGCCACCGGCTCGGCACCAAGGAGATCGAGTCCGCTGCGCTGACCGTCAACGAGGTCGCCGAGGCGGCCGCAGTCCCGGTGATCGATGACATCCGAGGCCGCGCGGTGGAGGTGTATGTGGCGCTGAAGCCAGGCTTCGAGCCGGGGAAGGATATGGAGGACAAGGTCAGCAAGGCGATCGAGACTGTGATCGGCAAGATCGCCCGGCCGAAGAACGTGTGGATCGTGCCGGACATGCCCAAGACGCGATCCGGCAAGATCATGCGCCGCGTGATCGCATCGGTGTCCAACTTCGCCGACGTGGGCGACGTCACAACCCTGGCGAATCCGGAGATCGTCGAAGACATCCGGCACCACGTGCAGAGCGCGAAGGCGGCCAAGGGCGACCTGCCCCGCGAGCTCACCGAGATGGAGTACGAGGAGATCCGCAAGTTCGGCGAGGAGGGCTAGCAGGCAATCCCCACGGCGGCCGCCAGCCTGCCGGCGGGCGGCCGCTGTGGGTCAGGCCGAGCTGGGCCAGTTGTGCACCGGCTCGTTCGTGTGCATGTGCTCGATGTAGCGACGGGTCATCTGCCGCAGTGCCTCGCGCCGGTCAGCTCCGCCGCGCTCGGTCAGGTCGGCCACCGTGGCGATCTGCCAGTCCGCGCCCGTGCCGCCGGTCAGGCTGCGCTGCTCGATGATCTGCAGGAGCCGGTCGGCACAGGCGGCGTCCACGTTCCAGCGGCCAAGGCCGTCCCGCGCCATCGGCAGCAGCCGCCGCAGCACAAGTTCGGTGACGGGCACATCGCCCAGGCCCGGCCAGTACAGTTGCGCCCCCATGCCGTGCCGCGCCGCCTCGTGCAGGTTCTCGGCCGCGGTCGCGAACGACATCTGGCTCCAGACCGGCCGCTCAGACTCGGCCAGGACGCGGACCAGGCCGTAGTAGAACGCCGCGTTCGCCATGGTGTCGGCGACCGTCGGTCCGGCTGGCAGCACCCTGTTCTCCACCCGCAGGTGCGGTTTGCCGCCAGCAACCGCGTACACCGGCCGGTTCCAGCGGTAGATCGTGCCGTTGTGCAGCGTCATCTCGGCGAGCTCGGGGCACTCCCCGCGCTCCAGCATGGCCTGCGGGTCCTCGTCCTCGCAGATCGGCAGCAGCGCGGGGAAGAACTGGATGTTCTCCTCGAACAGGTCGAAAACCGAGGTGATCCAGCGCTCGCCGAACCAGACCCTGGGCCGCACGCCCTGCCGTTTCAGTTCGTCCGGCCGGGTGTCGGTGGCCTGCTCGAACAAGGTGATCCTGGTCTCGTGCCACAGCTGGCGGCCGAACAGGAACGGCGAGTTCGCCGCCAGGGCCACCTGCACCCCGGCGATGGCCTGTGCCGCGTTCCAGTAACTCGCGAAAGCGTCCGGGCTGACCTGAACGTGCAGCTGCACGCTCGTGCAGGCCGCCTCGGGCGTGATGCTGTCCGCGTGGGTCAGGATCTGCTCGGCGCCGTCGATCTCGATCCGCATGTCCTCCCCGCGCGCGGCGAAGATCTGCTCGTTCAGGACCCGGTACCGCTCGTTCGCCGACATCGTGCCCGCGTGCACATCCTCCTTGCGAAGGGTCGGCAGGATGCCGATCATGACGAGCTGGCTGCCGGTGCTCCTGGCCTTCTCGTCTCCGGCGTTGAGGCTGGCCCGGATCTCCTGCTCCAGGCTGCCAAGCGCGTCGCCGTCCAGCGACCGGGGCGGCACGTTGATCTCGAGGTTGAACTGGCCGACCTCCGTCGCCCAGGCCGGATCGGCGATCGCCTCGAGCACGTCGGCGTTGCGCATGGACGGTGCCGCGTCGGCGTCCACCAGGTTCAGCTCGATCTCCTGGCCCACCAGGCACGATCCGGACTCGAACAGGTTCTCGCGCAGCATTCGCGCGAACGCGTCCAGTGACCGCGCGAGCTTAGCCCGGTACCTGCGCCGGTCCTCGCCTGTGATCGTAATGGCCTGAATGTCTCTGCCCATCAGGCTGCCTCCAGCCGTGCGCTCTCGTCGCTGACCCACAAGCTGAGCAAGCCGCGCAGGTGGGCGATGAACCGGTCGTGCTCGGCGGGCGGGTAGACCGATCGCACCGTATCGATGAGCAGCCGATCGAAGTCGGGACCTGCCACCCACTCGAGCACGATCGGGTCCAGATCCGGCAGCGCCGTAGCGCAGAAGTCGCGGTAGCGCTCGGTCTCGAAATAGCTCTCGGCAAGCTGGCTGTAGGCGGCCAGCTTGTCGTCGTAGCACATCGCCTGGTCATCGGCTATCTCGAAGTACTGCCTGGTGCTCAGGTCGAGCCTCGGCCGCCGGCCGGTGACCAGCGCGAAGACGCTCCACCTGACCAGCGCCTTGATGGCCCACGGGAAGTAGTAGTGCAGGCTGGTCAGTGCCACGTCCGGGCAGGCGTTGGCGTAATCGATCGGGTACACCTCGTCGCCTGCCACCAGCGTCTCGCACGAATTGAACTCCCACCGGAAGAAGGCATTGACCAGCCTGCCGATGCTGACGACTTCCGCGCCCTGCTCCGGCGACAGGAACGCGTGGTCGACCGCGTAACGCTCATGCATGGGCAGCTCGGGGCGGAACCGCAT
>JBKQTJ010000229.1:0-2530 GCA_052143255.1 Streptosporangiaceae bacterium
CGCAGCTAGCTCCGGATTTCCTCGCGGCGGTTGACTTCAGTGTCACCTCAGCGCCGCCTCAGGCCAGCCAGGCAAACTGGGATTCATGCCGTCAAAACAAGGTCAGCAATTCAGCCAGGATGATCACTTGAACGACCTAGGGCCCGCCGTTGAGGACCACGGCCGCGCGGTCACCGCAAGCTTGCGGGCCGCGACGTGGTACCGGCATGCACAGCGAGCCGTCGACCGCTGCCGAGCCACCACAGCGCTGCGCCTCGCCGTCGAAGCCGACCCGGCGTTCGAGCTCGCCCTCGCCGACCTCGACGCCATTACCGGAACCTCAGGCCAACGTCACAGTCGCGGGCAGATGAACTGGGAACGCCACCACGTCGAGGTCGTCCGCACCGCGGCCTCCGGCAATGGCAAGCGAGCCGCCGACCTGCTCCGCGAGCACCTCGCTGGCATCGGGTGCGACCCTCTCGCCTTCCGGATCGTCGCCCAGATGCGACAGCCAGCGGGGATGGACGACGACTTCGAGAACCTTGCAGGCCAACTCCCAGATTGCCACCCAACCCGATGGCCGAGCCCTCCCTGATCGCCCTGACCGACGCCATCCTCGTGATCGGAATCGCGCTGACCGCGCTGCTCTTCGCTTTCGGTGTTCGCCGGCTGCTTGCGATGCCGGGCGCTACCGCGACGCCGCAGCCGTCCGTGCGCAGATCCGCCGTATCACGGGCTATGTCGGCTCTGATCAGCAACTTGATACCGCCTGGTACAGCGCGTTCCGCCCGGACCCGGACGTGATCGAGATGCTCGCCCGCCGTCGGGGCGGCCGGCGGGGAGTGTTCACCAACAATGGGACCTTGGAAGAGGAGGTCCTGACCAGGCTGTACCCGGATGCGTTCAGGCCGTTCGAGCGCTTGTTCTTCTGCTGGCATCTTACCGCCAACAAGCCTGACCCCGCCGTATACCGGCAGGTCACCGAGCTGCTGGCGGTATCGCCCGGCCAGATCAGCTTTGCCGACGACAGCGCCGGCAATGTCGAGGCCGCGCTGGCTTGCGGATGGAACGCAGTCCGCTATCGCTCGCCCGGCGACTTGGGCGCCCTTACCGGCTGACCTGCAGCGGACGTGCGCCCAACGCCACGACCGTTGCCGTCTCGCACCGCAACATCCCTGGCCGAGGCATCTAATATCCGCCTGCGCGGCTGCGCCGCGCTAGCCGCGACGAGGGCGCTTGGCCACGAGCCACACGACGATGAAGACGGCCATCGCGATCAGCCCGGTGATGAGAAACGTCTTGAGCGTTGCGACGATCCCGCCCGCAGCCATGAAGGCAAGCCATATGGCGAGGATCGCGCCGAGGATTGTCCCGATGATCCGGCCCATGTCCTCAGTATGCGCCCGGGCCTCTGGCAGGGACGGTGCTTGCCCACAAGTGGTCACAGCCCAGCCGACGCCAAGCACGTGATGATCGCCGGCCCGCCATGTCCGGCGAGGACGTTCTGGCCGGGACCGTCCACTACGCCGAAGATCGCTGTGCGTCGCATCGCGCCGGCGGCAGATGCGGTGCGAAGGATGCCAGAGCGTGGCTTGATGGGCCTGCCGGATGCCGCAGGCGCCTGGCGGCGCGATGGCTGCGTGGTGCTGCCGGGTTGCCTTGATGGCCCCGCGCTGGAAGCGGCCCGGCGTGACCTCGCCGCCGTGTATCGCCGCGCCGGGGAGCACCACACCGCTCCAGCGCGCGGCGCAACCGGGTCTATGCCGACGATGAGCCCGGCGCGATCATCGCCTTGCCTTGTAGCGCTGGCCAAGTCCGGTGCGATTGTCGGTCAGCTCTCGTGCGATGTCGAGGTGGCCAGCGTGCCGAGCCGTCTCCTCGATCATGTGCAAGATGATCCGGCGCAGGTCACAGATCTCGCCCGGCCGGGTCACGCGGATGCCTGCCCTGCGGCGGCGCCGACAACGGCGTCGCCGCCACGATGGAATTGGCGCGCTCGCACTGATCCCGGTAGAAGCCGAACACTACCTCGGCGGGCAGGCCGGTGGTGAACGGTTCCCGACCCTCCTCCTCGCCGGGCAACCCAGCCCACGGCAGCTCGCTCACCGAGCCAGCCGCCACCCGCTGGAACCAGTGACGCTCGGCGAATCCGAGATGCTTGATCAGCCCGAGGGGCGTCCAGCCTGACGGCAGGACCGGCGTCCGCAGCGTATCTTCTGCCAAGCCAGCGACAATCGCCAGCACGATCGCGCGTTGTGCGTCAAGGAATGCGAGCAGGGCGCGCTTTTCAGCATCCTCCGGTCCCCTGTCTGCCATGGCCAGCCTCCGTGCTCTAGTCGCTTCCGTTTGTCATCCGTTGCCGTCTGACCGCTCCGCCGTGGAGGCTGGAGGTGCCGCCTGTCACCAGGGGACCGGGGTAGCGTTCCAGGAGAAGAACTCCCCGGTGGGCCCGTCGTCCGGTAGCAGCGCCAGCCAGACCGCGCCCGCTGCGGCCTCGGCCGGGTCGCCGCCGCTGGCCGCGGCGGTGGCGTTGAGGTCGGTCCGGCGCAGG
>JBKQTJ010000230.1:0-56008 GCA_052143255.1 Streptosporangiaceae bacterium
TGTTCGCGCGCGAACAGGAAACTTCCATAGGTTCAGGACCGCGTCCAGGACCGGCCTAGCCAGACCACCCTTTTGTCCGTTCTACGGCACTTCGCCAGCGGGCGTGGGCAGCGTCATCGGGCCGGCCCGGGGTAAACCGCCGATCCAGCTGCCAAGTCGCCGCAAGTTCCTCGCGCGACGACCAGATGCCAGTGCCGAGGCCGGCCAGGAAAGCTGCGCCTAGTGCCGTGGTTTCCACGATCACCGGCCGCTCGACCGGGCGCTGGAGCTGGTCGGCTTGGAGCTGCATAAGCAGGTCGTTTGCGCTCGCCCCGCCGTCGACGCGCAGCGCGCCTGCGGCGGTGTCGGCACGGGCGGCGGCTTCGGCTGTCATCACGTCGACCACGTCGCGGACCTCGAAGGCGATCGCCTCGAGCGCCGCCCGGATCAGGTGCGCTCTGGTCGTGCCCCGGGTCAGGCCGAACATCGCGCCTCTGGCGGACGGATCCCAGTCGGGCGCGCCGAGCCCGGTCAGCGCCGGCACGAAGACCACCCCACCGGAATCTGGGACCGAGCGCGCCAGGGCCTCGCTCTGGCCGGCGTTGTCCAGCAGGCCGAGCCCGTCCCGCAGCCACTGGATCGCGGCCCCGGTGACGAACACCGAGCCCTCCAGCGCATAGGTCAGTTCTCCGGACGGCTCCAGCCACGCGACGGTGGAGAGCAGCCCGGCTCGCGAACGCACGACGGATGACCCGGTGTTGACCAGGACGAACGAGCCGGTCCCGTACGTGCACTTAGCCGAGCCAGGCGCAAAGCACGCCTGCCCGAACATGGCTGCCTGCTGATCTCCGGCGATCCCCGCGATCGGCACCGCCATGCCGAGGAACGCGGCCGGATCGGTATGCGCCACGACGCCAGTGGACGGCACCACTTCCGGCAGCGCATGCGGGGGAACGCCGAACAGCGAGCACAACTCTGCTGACCACTGCCCCGCCTCGATGTCGAACAGCAGCGTGCGGGACGCGTTGGAGGCATCACAAACGTGCCGGCGTCCGCCGGTCAGCCGGGCTACCAGGTAGGAATCGACCGTGCCGACAGCTAGCGACCCGTCGGTAACGCCAGCCCACACCGCCGGCTCGTTCTCTGCGAGCCAGGTCAGCTTCGTCGCGGTGAAGTACGGATCGATCCGCAGCCCGCTTATCTCGGCGGCACGTTCCTCGTGGCCGGCTGCGCGCAAGCGGTCGCAGATCGCCGCAGTCCGCCGGTCTTGCCACACGATGGCCCGCCGTGGCGCCGCCAGCGTCGTGCGGTCCCACAGGACAGCGGTCTCCCGCTGGTTGGTGATGCCAACGCAGCTAATCTCCGGCGATCCGGCGGACGTCACGGCCTGCGCGCAGGCCCCTAGCGTGGCCTGCCAGATGCCCTCCGGCAGGTGCTCCACCCAGCCGGGTTCGGGGAAATACTGCCGGAACTCCTGGTATCCACGACCCGCTATCGTGCCGTTGGCGGTAACTATTAGAGCGGTTACACCGGTCGTGCCCGCGTCGATCGCAAGGACGCTCATAGACACTAGTGTGACGGCCGGGAACGCGAGAGGGAGCAGCATGCGAGTCGGAGTCCTCACCGGAGGCGGCGATTGTCCGGGCCTCAACGCGGTCATCCGGGCGGTAGTGCGGACCGGGGTAGCCGAGCACGAGATGGAGTTCATCGGCTTCCGAGACGGCTGGCGCGGGCCGCTTGAGGGCGACACGATGGTCCTGGACGTGGCCGCGGTCCGTGGCATCCTGCCCAGGGGCGGCACGATCTTGGGCTCATCCCGGACCAATCCATCGGCCGAGTCCAACACCATCGACGGGAAGTCCGGCATCGAGCGGGTCAAGGAGAACCTGGACAGCCTCGGCGTTGACGCTCTCGTCGCGATCGGCGGCGAGGACACCCTCGGCGTCGCCGCCCGGCTGCACGGGGCCGGCGTCAGTGTGGTCGGAGTGCCCAAGACCATTGACAACGATCTGGGCGGGACCGACTACACCTTCGGGTTCGACACGGCGGTGAACATCGCCATGGAGGCGATCGACCGGCTGCACACCACGGCCGAGAGCCATCACCGCGCGCTGATTGTCGAGGTGATGGGCAGGCATGTCGGCTGGATCGCGCTGCACGCGGGCATGGCGGGTGGCGCGAACGTCATCCTGATCCCGGAGCAGCCCTTCGACATGGAGCAGGTTTGCGCCTACGTGGAGCACCGCTTCCAGACCCGGTACGCGCCGATCGTGGTGGTCGCTGAGGGCGCCGAGCCGAAGGCCCCCGAGCAGCCGGCAGACGAGAAGCTCGACGAGTTCGGTCACATGTTGCTCGCGCGCCGCGGCGTCGGCCAGCTACTGGCGGACGAGATCGAGCGCCGCACCGGCAAGGAGGCGCGTGTCGCGGTGCTTGGCCATATCCAGCGCGGCGGCACGCCAACGGCGTTCGACCGCGTGCTGGCAACCAGATTCGGCGTACAGGCTGTGCGCGCGATCGCGGACGGCGCGTTCGGCAGCATGGTGGCGCTGCGCGGGACCGATATCGTCCGGGTGCCGCTCGCGGAAGCGACCACCACGCTAAAGCTGGTATCGCCGGAACGATATGCCGAGGCTGAGGTCTTCTTCGGCTGACCAGGCCCACATCCGGGAGGGTAACGGGTTGTGGAACGGCCCTCCGCCGGTAGCCGGCTCGGGTTGTCTGGGGCTAGCCCACGGAGGCGGTCACCTGCCCGGCCGGTCTGGCCCGGCTGTGCAACGCGGCCGGCTTCCTGCCCGGCTGGCTGTCAAGCGCGGCCGTGCAACGCGGCTGGCTGCCCTGCCGGGTTGGCGGATCCGGCCGCCGGGTCGTCCTGGCTGGCGGCTGGCAGGCCTGCTAGGGGCACGCGCGAAAAAAGGCGCGGTATCCGGGCGGCGGCGCCTGAAGCAGGTAGCCGTTCCCCGCCCTGGTCAGGTAGAGCGAGATCCGCCACCGCGTGCACGACGATTGCGACTGGCTCTGGCCCGGCTGCTGGTGACTGGTAAACGTGATCACTGCGGCGAGCTGACCAGGACCGATCACGCCGATGTCGCGCAGGGTGGCTAACGAGTCCCGCGTCGTGCCGTACCCGGCGATAAAGGTTGCCCGCGAGAGCCCGCCGCGGACCTCGGCGCTGAAAAGCCGGCGGTAGGCCCCGTAGTCGTGGCTATTGATGGCGGCGAAATAGCGGGCCAGGAACGACACCACCGGGCGGGCCTGCGGTGACCGCGCTGCAGCGACCGCCACGGCGATGCGCCCGCCCGCCAGCGCGGTGACCGGCGTCGTGCCCGGGGTCGTCGGGTGACCAGGCTGCTTACTGGCGCGCGCAGCCGCGCTGGCGCGAGTGCCCGCCGCCCGGTTACCGTTGCGCTTGCCGCTGTGGGCGAGCGCCAGCGTTGCGGCCACAGCTGCCGCGACGACCAGCACTGTCGCCGCGGCCGTAAGCGCGATCCAGCGGCCGCCATGCGATCGGGGTGCGGGAACGCCAGACGCGGCGCGTGCCATACTCAACGCCCTCCTGCAGATAGGCGTGACCTCACCATAAGTATCCGAGCAGACACTTGCCGCCGCTGCCGAGACGTCGATTGTCCCCGCTTCCTAACGTTTCTGCATGCAGCGGTCTGTCACCGCCCGCGCCGCGGTTCGCTCCCGTCCGCTGCGCGGGCGATCGCGTTGGATCCAGGTGGCAGACTGATGGGATGTCTGCCCTGCCGGTTGTCAAGACTGCCGATCCTGACCTGGCTGCCGATCCTGACCTGGCTGCCGCGGCTGCGCATGAGCCGTGCGTGCTGCTCAAGCTCGGCGAGATCGTGCTCAAGGAGCGGAACCGGCAGCAGTTCGAGCGGCTCCTGCACGAGAACATCAGGCGCGCCGTGCGGGACCTGGGCGTGCCGGTTCGCGTCTGGCAGCGCGAGGGCGTCATCGTCGTGCGCGTACCCGGCGCCGTGGCGGGGGGCCTGGTCGCCGAGTCCACCGTCGATGTCGTGGCCGAGCGGCTGACCTACGTCATGGGGGTGGCCAGGGTCTGCCGGGCCGTCCGGGTCGCCAAAGAACCCGAGGCTGCGATCCGCGCGGCGGTAGCGCTGGTCGCCGGGTGCCAGGGCTCGTTCGCGGTACGGGCCAGGCGCCGGGACAAGCGCTTCCCGGTCACGTCGGCCGAGCTGGCGGTGGAGATCGGGCGCCGGATCCAGCAACAGTACGGCTACCCGGTCAACCTCCGCACGCCGGACACGACGGTCTTCGTCGAGGTTGATCAGCGCGAGGTATTCGTGTTCACCCAGGGCTGGCCGGGTCAAGGCGGCCTGCCCGTCGGCATGAGCGGGCGCGCGCTCGTGCTGATGTCCGGCGGCATCGACTCGCCGGTGGCTGCCTACCGCATGATGCGCCGCGGCCTTCGCTGCGGTTTCTTGCACTTCTCCGGCATGCCGCTGACCGGGCCGGAGTCGGTGTATAAGGCGTACGGCCTCGCCCGGCAGCTGGACCGTTACCAGGGCGATTCCCGGCTCTTCGTGGTCGCGTTCGGCAACGCGCAGCGCCGGCTGGCCAGCTCTGGCGCGGGGCGGCTGCAGATCGTCGCGCAGCGGCGCCTCATGCTGAAAACGGGGGCAGCACTGGCGCGCAGGCTCCGGGCTACCGCACTGGTCACGGGCGATTCGCTGGGACAGGTGAGCAGCCAGACGCTCACGAACATCACCGCGCTGGATGACGCGGTGCCGCTGCCGATCCTCAGGCCGCTCATCGGCTTCGATAAGAGCGAGATCATGGCGGAGGCGCGCAGGATAGCCACGCTGGGCATCTCCGAGCTACCAGACCAGGACTGCTGCTCGCTGCTGACACCGCGGCAGGTGGAGACCAAGGCCAGGATTGTGGACCTGCGCCGGATTGAGGCCAGGCTCGATGCCGACGACCTGGCTCAGGAGCTTGCCGCGTCCGCGCAAGAGCACCGCCTCGGCTAGGGCTAGTCCGGGCCGGAGACGTCCGGCGCCGGGCTAACGGCCCGCTCTGGCTACCTCCGCCGCAGTCAGGTCGTCGCCGATCCCGCGCGGGTCGGCCGGATGCGCGACCGGCCCGGCCCATACTGTTGCATCACCGCCCAGCCGGGTAAGGATTCCGCCGCTGGCCCAGATTTCCCCTACACCCGCCACCATTGTCGCGTCGCTGACCCCGCTGCCCTCAGGTGAGCTGATGATCGTGGCTGACAGCACGCCATGCACTGACGCCTGGATGATCAGGCCTGTCGCGGCGAGGCTCGTGGGCGTGGCAGTAAGCAGGACGGTGCCATCCCGTCCGCTGGCGAGATTGCCTGCCAGCGCGCCGCGGCGGGTCAGCACCTTGAACCAGCCATGGCCTGCCCAGTGGTACACCGCCAGGCTGGTTGCCCCGGACCGGCTCGTTGTGTTGCCCGCGACCCAGACGTCCCGGTTGGACAGGGCGAGGATGTCGTGCAGCTGAACGCCGTTGAATAGGCGCCCGGCCCGGACTCGCCGCCACGTCGAGCCGTCGAAATGCAGAACGTAATCGCCGCGGCTGCCAGCCGCGATGGCCCACATATTGCGCCGCGACAGGGCGCTGGCCCGGAACACCGCCCGGGCCGGGCCGGGGACCTTGCGCCAGGACTTCCCGTCGAAGTGCCAGGTCCCGGTGCCGGCGAAGCCCGAAGCCGTAGTGCCGAAGACCCAGACGTCCTTGGCCGTAACGGCAGCCACGTCGGTGATCTGCCCGCCGCGCCAGCGCCTGGCGACATACCAGCGCCGCCCGCTCCAGTGCAGGACGTAACCGCCGTACCCGCTTACTGCCCAGACATCATGCGCTGATGGCGCGCTGGCGTCGCTGATGAAGCCGGTGAGCCCGGCCGGCAGCCGGGCTACCGCCACCGTACGGCCGTTCCAGCGCTCGGCCACCGGGGCGCTGACGCCGCCGGGGTTCGTGCCGCCGAATACCCAGGCAACCCGCTTGCCCGCCGCGACGATGACCGAGTAGTCAGAAGCGTTCCCGGCCGGCCCGTAGTGCTGCCGGAGCCTGACCTGAAACGCGGCGCTGGTGCTGGTCGTGGCTCCGGTCCGGCCAGCCTGCCCAGCCGGCGGCGCGAACGCCAGTACCGGAACAAGACCCGCCAATAGGGCGGCATGGGGGCGGATCGTCAGCATGGATCTCCCCGCGCAGGTGCGGTCGGAGCTCTTTCTTCGCAGTCAAGCAAGGTTAAGGTCAAGACTTGCACAAAATACCGGGTAATCGGAGGTCTGGCGAAGCGAACTGCCGGTGGCGCACCCTGTGGCAGGCTGGCGGTAGCGAGGTGACGACCGTGAAAATCGGCTTGCAGGTTCCAGAATTCAACGGTGCGGGCTCCGCCGAGCAACTCGGCAGCAAGCTGACCGCCGTAGCCAGGACGGCAGACGAGTCCGGCTTCGACAGCATCGCGGTCATGGATCATTTCTTCCAGATCGGCATGGTCGGGCCACCTGATCACTACATGCTCGAGGCCTACACCACGCTGGGTTACCTGGCTGCCTGCACGTCGCGCGCGCGGCTCCTGACCCTGGTGACCGGCGTTGTCTACCGGCACCCTGGGGTGCTTGCCAAGATCGTCACGACTCTTGACGTGCTCTCCGGTGGCCGTGCCTGGCTGGGCATCGGCGCCGCATGGAACCAGGAGGAAGCTGCCGGCCTGGGCATACCGTTCCCTCCCCTCGCCGAGCGTTTCGAGCGGCTAGAGGAGACGCTGCAGATCTGCCTGCAGATGTGGGCGGGCGAGCAGGCATCATTCCGCGGTCGGCACTACCAGCTTGACCGCCCTCTGAATGAGCCGCAGTCGCTCACCAAGCCGCATCCGCCGGTCATGATCGGCGGCTCTGGCGAGCGGAAGACGCTCAAGCTGGTCGCCCGATACGGACAGGCGTGCAACCTGTTCGCGGGCCCTGACCTGGCCCGCAAGCTCGATGTGCTGCGCGCCCACTGCGAGGCTGAGGGCCGTGACTACGACGAGATCGAGAAGACCTGCTACTTCATCTTCGACGTCGGCCAGCGCGGAGAGAAGGCCGGCCAGGTGACCGACCAGCTGGGCAGCCTGGCACAGATGGGATTCGGCATGGCCATCGGCGCAGTGGCTGACGTCTGGAGCCTCACCCCGCTCGAGGTGATAGGCAGCAAGATCATCCCAGCGGTCGCTGGCCTTTGATCGCTGGCCTGCGGATCGCCGCCTGCGGATCAGTGCACCGATGCGGTAACGGGGCCAGGCGTGAGCTGGCGGCCGAGTAGCTGCGGCAGCGTGGCAGCCAGCTGCCCGAGCTGGCGGATGTCGTCGCCGGTGAGCGCCTGATCGCCATCGCACATGGCTGCCGCAGGCTGCGGGTGCACGTCGACGATGATGCCGTCGGCACCGACGGCGATCGCGGCCCGGCTGAGTGGCAGCACAAGGTCGCGGCGGCCGCCGGAGTGCGAGGGATCGACGATGACAGGCAGGTGCGACAACCGCTGCGCCACGGGCACCGCGCTGATGTCGAGGGTGTTCCTCGTCGCGGTCTCGAAGGTCCTGATGCCGCGCTCGCACAGCACGATGTCGAGGTTGCCGCGCTGCGCTATGTACTCAGCGGCCATCAGCCACTCCTCGATCGTGGCGTTCATGCCGCGCTTGAGCAGCACCGGCTTTGCCGCTGCCCCGACCGCCTGGAGGAGGGCAAAGTTCTGCATGCTGCGAGTGCCGACCTGAAGCATGTCCGCATACGAGCACACCAGATCGACCGAGGCGGGGTCAATGACCTCAGTCACCACTGGGAGACCAGTCTCGGCCCGGACGTCGGCCAGGATGCGCAGGCCTGTCTCGCCCAGGCCCTGGAACGCATATGGCGACGTGCGGGGCTTGAAAGCCCCCCCGCGGAGCAGGGATGCGCCAGCTGCCAGCGCCATCCGTGCCGCGATGAGCGTCTGCTCCGGGTTCTCGACCGTGCACGGTCCGGCGATCACGGTCACGGTATCCGGCCCGATCGGCACCCCGCGGACGGAGATGACCGACCGGTTCTGATGATGTTCCCTGCTCACCAGCTTGTACGGGGCCGAGATCCGCATCACTTCGCTGACGCCGTGGTAGCTGCGCAGGTTGAGCGCGCCGAACTGCTCGACGTCACCAACCAGTCCGATGATCGTGCGGGACACGCCCCGGCTGACGAACGCCTCGCCGCCGGCCGCGTTCACCAGCTCGACGATCGCATCGATATCGGACTCCGTGACTTCTGGGGCCATCACTACCACCATCGCGTTTTTCCTCTTCTCCGCAAGAAGAAAGCCCCGGCCGATTCGGCCCGGGGCTTGGAGTTCAGTGTCGCCTCGCGTCAGCGCAGAGTCTGGCGGGCGACCGTCCCAGGGCCGGGCCGGTAGCCGAAACCAAACCAATACTCGATACGCACGAGGGGTAGCTTAGCGCACGCTCTGCGATGCCCGCTCCCCGGTGGGCAAGGCAAAGGCAGTTACGGGGAAGTGGCAAGATAGCCCCACCTGCGGGGGACAAGGGTCGACGTCGCGGCTCGTTACCGCGCGGATGCAGGAAGGGGCAGGTCAGCTGGATATGACGCAGCCCGATACCGGTGCGCGTGAGCGCGGCCAGCGCGAAAGCCGCTGGCAAGCCGCGGGGGAGGGTGCGCTGGTGACTGATGGTCAGACTCAGCGTGGCGCTGCTGACCGGGCTGCGTCCGATGAGCCGGCCCACGTTGGCGGTCCGGCGCGCGACGAGATCCAGCCAGAAGCCGTAGCCCAGCCGTCGCAACCCGCGCTTCCGCCCGGCCAATACATTCCCCGGACCTTGCCGGTGCTGCACTACGGGCCGGTTCCGACGTTTCATCGCCAGACCTGGGACCTGCGCATTTTCGGCGCGACAGAATCCGGCACCGAGTCCAAGTTGCGGTGGGACGACGTCGAGGCCATGCCGGTCGGCCAGGTCACTGCGGACTTTCATTGCGTGACCAAGTTCACCGTTCCCGGCATGTGCTGGGCCGGGATTCCGGCGGCGGAGATCCTGCTCAGATTCCCGCCTGCCGCCGCCGTGACGCACGTGATGATCTGGGCGGACTTCGGCTACAGCGCCAACGTCCGGATCAGCGACTTCGTGGCCGAGGACACGCTGCTGGCCACCCACCGCGGCGGGGAACGGCTCAGCCCGGAGCATGGCTTCCCGCTGCGCCTGGTGGTGCCGCGCTTGTATGCCTGGAAGAGCGTGAAATGGGTGCGCGCCATCGAGTACCTGACCGCTGACCGCCGGGGGTTCTGGGAGGAACGGGGCTACCACAACACCGCGGACCCATGGCGTGAGCAGCGGTACTCCTACCAGGAGCTGGCGAGTGAGGGACCGCCGCTGTAGCCGTGCGCCCGGCGGCCTGGCTGCGTCAGGGCATTATGAAGCCCATCGACAGGGTAATCGTCGAGCCCTGCGGGGCCTGGCCGGTCGGGTTGTAGCCCTGCACTCTGTTGCCAAAGCCCGTGACGCTGACCTGGAAACCGGCCGCCCGCAGCGCGGCCACCGCGTCGTGCAGGGACATGCCGTCCACGTCGGGCACGCTGACCTGGGCAGGTCCGGGCGAGACGTACACCGTCACGACTTCGCCTGGTGTGATGGGCGTGCCGGGCAGGGGTTCCTGCTTGGTCACAATGCCCGGGGGCAGTGAGCTAGTTGACAGCTGCTGCTGCTGGATAGAGAAGCCGCCCGACTGCGCGGCAGACTCCGCGGCGGACACCGGCCCGCCGACGAAGTTCGGCAGCGGCGGGCCCTGGCTCACGACCAGGTGCACCGCCCGGTCTTGTGGCCAGCGGGTGTAAGCCAACGGGCTGGTCGAGATGACGACTCCCGCAGGGATGCTTGTCGATGTCTCGCCGGTAGGGCTGGCATAGCTGAGCCCTATGGTCTGGAGCGCGTGCTCGGCTTGGGGGAGCTGGAGTCCAGTCACCGGCGGCATGGTGACCAGTACCGGCCCGAGCGATGGGATAAGAACGACCTTTTCGCCCCGCTTGACCTGGGAGCCGGCCGACGGCTCGGTCGCGATGATCTCGCCCGCAGGCACGTTGCTGTGCCGCGCCTTGGCGTCAACAGGCACTAGGCCGGAGTTCGACAGGTCGGCCTTCGCCGTGCGGACGCTCAGCCGGACCACCGACGGCATGCTGAAGTACTGGCCGGCTGCCAGCCACCAGGTCAGTATGACCAGGATCACGACCGCGATGATGATCAGGATGCGGCGGCTGAACAACCAGCGCTGCAGCAACGGATCGCGGTAGCGGCGGGACCCGCCGCGGCCATGCGAGGAGCGGCCGCCAGCCCGGAAGTCCTGTTCGAGCGCGTCGGCCGACACGATCATCGTGCGGTTCGCGCCGCCGTCCGCTGGGTCGCTGGTGCCCGGGTTGCTGCCCACCGGGCCGTTGCCTCCACCGCTGGGGAACGGCCCCCCGTAGCCGCCGCCTCGGCCGAGCGCCGGCGCCGCGGGCAGTGGGCCAGTGGCGGCTGCGGTGCCTTGCGGGGCAGCCGGTGCCTGCCGAGGATGGCCGTTCTGATCCGCCGGGGGCCACGCGTTGCCGTCGGCGGCGGCGCGGCCGTGTCGTGGCAACGGTGGCAACGGCTGACCGCGACGCACCTCGGTGATCGCCTTTAGGTAGTGACGCGCATCCGGCGGCCTGAGATCGGGATCGCGGCTGGTGGCCAGTGCGACCAGGGCGTCCAGTGCGGCCGGTAGCTCGCTGTTGACCGTGGACGGCGCGGGCACGACCGAGTTGACGTGCTTATAGGCGACCGCCAACGGCGTTTCCCCGGTGTGCGGCTGCGCGCCGGTGAGCATCTCGAACAGCATCACGCCGGCCGCGTAGACGTCGGAGCGCTGGTCGGAGACGGTGCCGGAGACCTGCTCGGGCGCCAGGTACGCGGCGGTGCCGATGAGCAGGCCGGTCTTGGTATTGCTGCCGCCTGTCGCAGCCCTGGCCAGGCCGAAGTCGGCAACTTTGACCAACCTGCCGTCTCCGAGCAGGACGTTCTCTGGCTTCACGTCGCGGTGAACGATGCCGGCGTCGTGCGCGACGGCGAGTCCGGCGAGCACGCGCTCGATGATGTCCAGGGCCTCGCGCGGGTTCAGCTGGCCGCGCGCGACCAGCAGTTCGCGGAGCGTCGGGCCCGGCACGTACTCCATCGCGATGTAATGCAGATCACCGGTTGAGCCCTGGTCGAAGACGGCGACCACGTTCGGGCTGGACAGGCGCGCCGCGGCTCGTGCCTCGCTGATGAACCGGGCCACGAAATCATGGTCGCGCGCCAGTTCGGGGTGGGCGATCTTGACCGCGACGGTGCGGTCGAGCCGGATGTCGCGGCTGAGGTACACCGTGGCCATCCCGCCTCGGGCCAGCTGCGAATCGACCAGGTAGCGGCCGTCCAGCAACTGCCCGATCGGGGCTGACAACGTGGTGTCCATCGGGAGAATTGTAGGGGGCCGTTACCAGTACGTGCCCCCGTAACGGAGTGGCAGGAGGTCCGCCCGGACACAGAACCTGAGCAATCCGGGCCGGCCGTTAGCCGGCCGGGGGCGACGAGGCGAGGGCATACCGGCGGCGCGGCACGCGCCCGGCCAGGAACGCTGCCCGCCCGCCGGCCACTGCGAGCCGCATTGCCTCGGCCATCAGTTCCGGGTCCCGAGCCCGCGTAACCGAGGTAGCGAGCAGGACCGCCGCGCAGCCAAGCTCCATCGCGATGGCCGCGTCGCTGGCCGTCCCGATCCCGGCATCCAGGATCACCGGGACGGCCGCCGACTCCACGATCAGCTCGATGTTGTGCTGGTTCCTGATGCCAAGGCCGGAGCCGATGGGGGAGCCGAGCGGCATAACTGCGGCGCAACCTGCCTGCTCAAGGCGGCGGGCCAGGACCGGGTCGTCGCTGGTGTAGGGCAGCACCGTGAAGCCGTCATCGACCAGCTGCTCGGCCGCGGTCAGCAGCTCGACCGGGTCGGGCAGCAGCGTGCGCTCATCAGCGATCACCTCCAGCTTGACCCAGCTCGTGCCGAGCGCCTCCCGGGCCAGCCGGGCGACCCGGACTGCCTCGCCTGCCGTGAAGCAACCCGCCGTATTGGGCAGCACCCGGATCCCGCGCTCGGCCAGCACGTCCAGCACGGAGCCGGCCGACCCCGGGTCGACCCTGCGCATCGCCACGGTCGTCAGTTCTGTCCCGGAAGCGGCCAGGGCACGGTCGAGGACATCGAGGCTCGGCGCGCCGCCGGTGCCCATGATGAGCCGGGAACTGAAGCTTTCCCCGGCGATCAGCAGCGGATCGTCCATTGTCAGCCTCCCTGCACCGCGGTCAGCACCTCGACCTTGTCGCCGTCTTCGAGTTCGGTACTGGCCCAGACGGCGCGGCGAACCACTTCTCCGTTGACTGCCGCGGCCACGCCGGAACCGGCACTGGTCAGCGACGCCACCGCCTCGGCCAGCGATTTGCCCCGCGACCAGGTGTAAGGCTCGCCATTGATCGTTACCTGCATGCGCCGGCCTCCTGCGATGCGGCGGGATTAGTACCGCGGCGTGCCGCGAACCGGCCGGGGCCGAACGCCTGCCAGAGCGGATCAGTCGTTCCCGTCGTCAGGTAATGCGTGACGGTGTCGGCCGTGACGGGGGCGAGCAGTACGCCCGCCCGGAAATGGCCGGTGGCGAGCGCCAGGCCGGGCAGGTCAGTGGGGCCGATCACCGGGGCGTTGTCGGGCGTTCCCGGCCGCAGACCGGCTACCGCGTCGGTGAGTTCTAGCTCGGTGATGCCAGGCACAAGCGTGCGGGCATCGCGCAGCAACTGCCAGACGCCGCCCGCTGTCACCGTCGTGTCGGGCCCGAGGTCTTCCTGGGTCGCGCCGATCACGAGCTCGCCGCTGTCCCTCGGCACGAGGTAAACGCCGGACCCGCGGACGATGCCGCGCACGGTGCGCCGTAGCAGTCCAGGCGGCAGCCCAGCGGCTGATGTTGCGGGAGTGCTGCGCAGCCTGAGGATCTGTCCCTTGACCGGCCGCACTGGCGGAACGATTCCTGCGGGCAAGCCCGGCAGCGCCGCGGACTGCCAGCCGGCGGCCAGCACGACCTGGGCCGCCGTTACCTGCCTGCCGTCGGCTAGCCGGCCGCCGCTGGCCCGCCCGCCCGCGCAGGTGACTTCGGCGACCAGCTGCGGGATGATCTGGGCACCGGCGGCCTCGGCCGCGGTCAGCAGCGCCGCCGCCAGCCGCCTGGGATCAACCGAGCCGTCGTCGGCCGCCAGCAGGCCGCCCCGAACCGACGGGTCAAGCATCGGCTCCGCCTCGCGGCATTCGCTCGCCGACAGCTGCCGCAGGTGCACGCCGAACGTCTCCTGCAGTTTCCGCAGCTCGGCCAGCATGGCCAGGTCGTCGTTGTCGTAGGCAACCTGGACTGTGCCGGTCTGGCGGAAGCCGGTCGGCAGGCCGGTCACCGACTCCAGTTCCGCGATAAAGGCCGGGTAGCGGCGCAGCGATTCCCGGCCCAGACTGAAAATCTCGCGCTCGGCGTAGGCCGCCTCGGCGATCGGGGTAAGCATCCCGGCGGCCGCGTGCGTGGCACCTTGGCCGGGGCGCGGGTCGCAGAGTACGACGCGCAGGCCCTGCTCGGCGGCCCGCCAGCTAATACTGAGGCCGATCACGCCGCCGCCGATGATCAGTACGTCGGCCTCGGAGCTGGTATTAGTCTGAGCGCTCATTCCGCTCCCTTCGCCGGCATGACCCGGATCAGGTTCCTGCGGTCGGCGGCTCGCCAGCCGCCCTCTCAGCCCGGTCAGCACCGGACTCCCGCGCGATATACCGCTCAGCTTATCCGCCACTCGGTAGTCCGGCGGCGGACGTCAGGCCAGGCGAGGCACGAATGAGATCCAGGTGCGCCCAGAATTCGACGTCCGGTACATCTTCGGTGCGGCGCTGTTCGGGCTGATTCCGGGCACTAGCCAGGCGAGGCCAGTGGTCGGACCGACGAAGTCAAAATTTGCTCCGCTCCGGCCGAAATGCTTGCCTTGCGGCACGGCAGTCCAGCTCAGGCCGGCGTCGGAGGTCACGTAGAAGGTAGGGCCAACGGTGCCCTGCGATCCCGCCGACACCGCGATCCCGTCAGATTGGCTGAAGAAATTCACTCTCGGGTAAGGCCCGGCCCCGCGCGGCATGATCATGGTCCGCCAGCTGGCGCCCGCGTCCGCGCTGACGAACAACAGCGCGGCATCCGGGTAGTCGCTCACTGGGAGGAACGTGGTGTGTCCCGCGAACTGCGGCGCGGAAACCACGCAGCCGGCCTGCTCACATGCCGATTGCGGAATGGGCAGCTGCTGGCTCGACCAGTGCGATCCGCCGTCTCGCGAGACCAGGACCGAGTAGCCCACAGTGCACTCGGTCCCGATCCAGCCTGTCCGCGGCGATCTGAACGCGATGCCGATCTTGTCGCAGGTCAGGCGCAGGCCGCTGGAGTTCGGGGCGGACCTGCCGAACGCCTGCGAGCGGGCCAGCAATGACCAGCGCAAGCCACCATCAGTAGTGCGGTAGATCCGGACCGGATTGCTGCCCATGGCCGCGCCCAGGCTCTCCAGCAGCCAGCCGCGGCAGGACCCGACGAAGTCGGCAGCGACAGGCTCCGCACCTAGTACGGGTTCGGACCTGCGCCAGGACCGGCCGCCGTCGTTGGTCAGGAACAGCTCAGTCTTGCCTCCGGCCGAAACAGGCGCCGCGGCCGCGGTCCACGCGCGCTCGGCGCTGACTGCGCCAAGCAATTCGAGGCCACCAGCCCTGGCGGCCGATCGCGCAGGCGGACTGAGCAGATGCCACGTCCGGCCGCCGTCGGTCGTACGACCCACAACGACCGCGGCGCTGGTATTCGGATTCGCGGTCCACAACAGCGCCCAGCCGGTCGTGGCGGAGATCATCTGTAGCGAGTCGAGCCATACTGGCCGTTCTGACGCCGCCGGCCGGCCGGGTGGTGACGCGGCATGTGCGCTGCCTGTTGCCGCGTCGCGACCGGGTCGGCCGGCCGGCGCGCCGCATCCGGCGACAGAAACAGCGAGTCCCGCGAGTACCACGACGGCTGCGAGCGCGCGTCCCCCGCGATGTCGGCACCGGATCATTTCCCTCCCCCTCCGTGCGGCACGATGATGTCGGCTTAGAGACAGCCGGCCGGGTCGGACGGTTGCGCCAGGTGCGATGGGGGGCGATCGGCAGATGGCAGGCCCGGCCAAGGTGGTCATCGCCGGTGCCGGGCTGGCTGGGCTGCGGGTGGCCGAGGAGCTCAGGTCCCGGGGCTACGGCGGATCGGTGACGCTGATCGGGGCCGAGCCGAGGCCGCCGTATGACCGGCCGCCATTGTCCAAGAAGGTGATGACCGGCGAGCTCGATGACACCGGCTTGCGGCCCGATCTGGAGTCGCTGGCGGTCAGGCTGCGCTTGGCTGAGCGCGCCACCGGGCTGCGGGGTCGCCTGCTGCTGACCGACGCTGGCGAGCACGAGTGGGATGCGCTGGTCATCGCCACCGGCGCAAGCCCGGTCCGGCTGCCAGGCGGCGGCCTGCAGCGCGTGCTGCGGACCGCCGACGACGCGCTGGCGCTGCGCGATTTGCTGCGGCCAGGCACCCGGCTTGTCATCATCGGGGCCGGCTGGATCGGCGCCGAGCTGGCGACCGCGGCAGCGCGCCGCGGCTGTCAGGTAACAGTGCTGGAAGCAGCCGTGGCGCCGCTCGCCTCGGCTATCGGGCCAGAGGTCGGCGCCGCGACCGGCGCCTGGTACGCCGCCGCGGAGGTGAACTTGCGGCTCGGGACCGCCGTCGCCTCGATCGAGGCGGGCGGTGTTGCGCTCGCAGACGGCGGCTGGCTGGCTGCCGATGTAATCGTGACGGCTGTGGGGGTCCGGCCAGAGGTAGCCTGGCTGGCTGATTCCGGCATCCGGCTGGACAACGGCGTGCTGGTCGACGCGCAGCTCAGGACCTCGATGGCCGGGGTGTACGCAGTCGGAGACTGCGCGTCGTTCTGGTCTGGCCGCTACCAGCGGCAGCTTCGCTTCGAGCATTGGGACATCGCACTGCACGCTCCCGAGGTAGCGGCCGCGAGCATCTTGGGCGCGGAGGCTCAGTACGACCCCGTTCCCTACTTCTGGTCGGAGCAGTTCGGACGTATGGTGCAATACGTCGGATGGCATGGCGGCGCTGACCGTCTGATCTGGCGCGGCGATTCAGCCGTGGAGCGGTGGGCGGCTTGCTGGCTGGCCGGCGATCAGCTGGCCGCAGTGCTCACCGTCAGCCTGCCCAGGGATCTGCTGCAGGCGCGCCGGCTCATGGAGGCGGGCACCCCGGTCGACGCCGCTCGGCTGGCCGACCCGACCATCGCCATCCGGGACTGCGCCCAGGTCGGCTGATGGGCGGTGGCGCGCCGGACTTGACTGGGTGCGAGAGGTTTTGTTGGCACCTGGATGTGGGAAGCTGCAGACGTGGCACAGATCGACCCCCCGACCGACGCCATCGTCGGTGACTGGCTGAGTGTTCCGGACGTGGCTGGCCGCCTAGCCCTGCCGGTGAGCCGCGTCAAGCAACTGCTGCGCGACCGCAAGCTGCTTGCGGTTCAGCGCCCTAACGGCGAATTCGCCATCCCGGCCGGGTTTCTCGACGGCGACCAGGTTGTGCCCGGTCTCGGCGGCACGCTGACCTTGCTCTTCGACTGCGGGTTCACCGAGACCGAGGCGCTGAGCTGGCTGTTCACTGCTGACGAGTCCCTGCCGGGGACTCCGGTGCAGGCGCTTGCCGAGAACCGGCGGACCGAGGTGAACAGGCGAGCGCAGGCACTAGCCTTCTGAGCGTGCCTGACCGCGTGCGTGACCGGCTGGCGGCCGCCCGGCTGTACCTGTGCACAGACGCCAGGGAGCGGCAGGGGGACCTGCGCCGGTTCCTTGACGACGTGCTCAGTTCCGGCGTGGACGTTGTCCAGTTGCGGCAGAAAGGCCTGGAGGCCGGCCAGGAGCTGCGTTACCTGGAGGTGTTCAGGGCCGCCTGCCAGGCGCACGGCGTGCTGCTAGCGGTGAACGACCGCGCCGACGTTGCCTACGCGGCCGGGGCGGACGTACTGCACCTCGGTCAGGACGACCTGCCTGCTTCGATCGCGCGCCAGCTCATCGGCCCGAGTCCGGTGATCGGGTTGTCCTCCCACGCGGCGGCCGAGTCGCTGGCGGCCAGCGAAGATCCGTGGGCCGACTATTTCTGTGCCGGACCGGTCTGGCCGACGCCTACCAAGCCTGGACGTCCGGCCCCTGGCCTCGGCCTGCTTCGCTACGCGGCGAGTCTGGGTACGGCACGGCCGTGGTTCGCCATCGGCGGCATTGACGGAGCCAACCTGGACCAGGTCCTTGACGCGGGCGCCACGCGTATCGTCGTCGTTCGCGCGATCACCGACGCCGTCGATCCCGGCGCAGCCGCCGCGCGCCTCGCTGGCCGACTGCGATAGGAACTGAGATCCAGACGATGCGGCGAGCGAGTCGCGCGTCCCGGTTCGGCCCGCGTCCCGGTCCGGCCCGCGTCCCGGTTCGGCGTCCTGGCCTGCGCCTTACTCCTCGCGCTCGGTCGCCATCACCGCGAGAGCAGTCAGCGCGGCTCGTGCATCATCCGGAATGGGCGCTCCGTCTAGAGCGGCTACAGCTTCCTTGGCGCTGGTTGCGATCATCGCCTCGCATTCGGCCAGCGCGCCGGTGTCGGTGATGACGGCACGAACCTCGGCGGCGGCGAGATCCGACAGCGCCCGGTCGCCGAGGTGACGATCCAGCATGTCTGCCTGTCGCGTGGACGCTCGTTCGCGGGCAAGCGCCACCAGGACAGTCTGTTTGCCTTCCCTGATGTCGCCAGTGACCGGTTTGCCGGTTTTCTGCGGGTCGCCGAATAGGCCGAGGACGTCGTCGCGCAACTGGAACGCGATCCCCAGCGGTATGCCGTAGGCCGAGCACATGTCCGCCACCGGGCCGAGGCCGGCGAGGGCTGCGCCTAGGAGCAGTGGCCGCTCTATGGTGTATTTAGCCGTTTTGTAGGTAACGACCCGCATCGCCGCAGCCACCGAGGCACTGCCGCTGACCTGGTTAACGAGATCCATGTACTGGCCGGCGGCGACCTCGGTGCGCATGGCATCGAGCGAAGGCTGGCCGCGCCGCAGCGCGTCGGCTGGCAGGCCGCTGTCGTGGTACAGCTGATCGGTCCACGCAAGCAGCGCGTCACCGATCAGGATCGCCGCGCCGACGCCGAATTGGTCTGCCGAGCCTGCCTGTCCGGCGGCCCGATGGCGGGCGGCGAACTGCTTGTGCACCGCCGGGCGGCCACGTCGTGTTTCGCTGGCGTCCATGACGTCGTCGTGAATGAGCGCACTTGCCTGGAGCAGTTCCAGCGCAGCGGCTACGGTGTAGATCTCGGGGCAGTCGCTACCGCCGGCGGCTCGCCAGCCCCAGTAACAGAAGGCCGGGCGCAGCCGTTTGCCACCAGCGAGCAGCCCGTCAGCAGCATCCAGCCAGGGCACCATGTCTTCGCTAATCGCGCACAACACGGCTCGCTGCTGGCCGAGGAACCGCTCAAGCGTCCTGCCGGTCTCGAATCGGATGCGGGCAAGGCCGGCTGGGTCTGCGACATCGCGACTGCCGCTGACTTGGCCGGACACGGGCTGGCCGGACACGGGCTGGCCAGCACCGACCCAGTGTCGGTCGGTCCGGTCGGTAGCCATGATCGTGAGACTAGCCGCCGTTGTGACCGGGATAGCGCCTCGACCAACTACTGGTACCGATAACCTGGGGAGATGCCGGTCGGTCCAGCTCCCGCAATCAGAGACTTGCTGGCCGCGGGGCGCCAGTCGTTCTCCTTCGAGTTCATGCCGCCGAAGACTGAGGCTGACGAGGAACGGCTGTGGCTCTCGATCCGCCAGCTTGAGCCGCTCCGGCCGACGTTCGTCTCCGTTACCTATGGAGCGGGCGGTTCCACTCGTGACCGCACAGTCCGGATTACCGGCCGGATCGCCGAAGAGACCACGCTTACGCCACTTGGTCACCTCACCGCGGTGAATCACTCCGTTGCCGAACTCCGCCACGTCATCGGGTCGTACGCAGATGTTGGCGTCCGGAACGTGCTCGCGCTTCGCGGCGACCCTCAGGGAGACCCCAGGGCGGACTGGACCGCGCATCCGCAGGGTCTGCGCTATGCCGAGGACCTTGTCCGCCTGATCCGGGTATCGGGGGACTTCTGCGTCGGAGTTGCCGCCTTTCCGGAGGGCCATATCCGGTCCGCGAGCTGGGAGTCGGAGGTCGACTTCTTCGTTCGCAAGGTCCGGGCTGGAGCGGACTTCGCGATCACTCAGATGTTCTTCTTCCCGGAGGACTACCTGCGGCTCCGCGACGCCGTAGCAGCTCACGGCTGCGACGTGCCGATCATCCCCGGCATCATGCCGATCATCTCGGTGCCTGGTATCGACCGCGCGGTGCTGTTGTCGGGCTGCCGGTTCCCGCCTGCGCTGGCTGACGACCTGCATGCACACGCTGATGACAAGTCAGCAGTTCGCAAGATCGGGGTCGAGTTCGCGGCGGGCATGTGCGAGCGGCTACTGGCCGAAGGCGTGCCCGGTCTGCACTTCTACACTCTGAATGGGTCGCGTGCGACCAGGGAGATCTACCAGGTATTGGGCCTGGGGCCAGCCGCGTCGGTCTCGTCAGGCGGGTCCGCCTGACCGTTCGTCCTGCTGCTGACGCAACGGCAGCACTGCTCCCATCACGGCATACAGCGGGCCGCCGCCCGGAAACTCGAACTCCGTGAGCAGCTCGGCGAATCCGAGGCGCCGGTAGAGCCGCCGCGCGCGCGTGGGCGCGTCCCGGGTTGAGAGCACTGCCACCCGCTCATTCCGGCCGCTTGTCAGGTGGCGCAGCATCTCGCCGCCGATGCCGCGAGCCTGATAGTGGGGATGGACGTGGACTTCGGCAATTTCCATCACGTCGTCCAGCCAGGCCGAAGCAGCGGCGGGCCCGGCCTTCGCCACAAGTCCCGCCCTGACCACGTCATGCCACCACTGGCCGGGCGCTCCGCGGAAGCCGTAAGCGAATGCCACGATGTGGCGGGGCTTGCCGGCGGTGGCCGCGACGGCCCGGAAACTGGGATTGCCAGCATGGCGTTCCATGATCACCCGCCGGGCTGGCAGCTCGGCTGGCGCTGCGCCCATGGCGGCCGCGTAGACGCCAGTCAGGTCGCCGACCGTGGCCAGGAAGTCCGGCCTGGCCAGGTCCCGAATGCTCGCTTCGTCCCGCACGCGGCCAGCGTAGCCCCGGGGCGGAACGGCTGCCCCGTGGCCCGACCCGCGGTGGGCAACTCCCCGCCCTAAGGCGCTTTGGCTTACGCCGTCACGCCGGCGCGATCGTTCGTCTGACCGTGCGAGCGCTGAAGTTGTGCCTGGCCAGCCTGTTGCGCGGCCATTTTGTCAGACCCTGCAGGTAACTTCGAACGCAGATGCCACGGCTAGACATTCGAGCGAATGTATGTTCGAATAGCTGTGTGCGAATTGCAGCCGGGCCCCCTCGGTTGCTCGATCGGCCGGGTGTGGCGTGGGGAAGCGCCCCGCCCGGCCGAGCACCTGAAAAGGAGTATCGATGAGCGCGATCGTTCAGGCGAGGCCAGGACGGCAGTGGCACCAGTGCCGGGTGGCGCCTTCGGCCCGGGCGCTGATGGAGTCTGCCAGGCACGGGCTGGCAGCTGCCGAGGACGAGACAAATGCCGGCGCCAGGTACGTGAATGCGCATCTGGCCGCGCTGCGCGCGGCGGCTGCGCTGGTGGCCGCCAGGGCCGAGCCGGACGGAGCCAGGCGCAAGAGGCCGCAGAGCGTGTGGGAGCTGCTGCCGAAGGTGGACCCGGCGCTTCGGGAATGGGCGGCCTTCTTCGCTGCCGGAGCGGGCAAGCGGGCAGCGGCCGAAGCCGGACTCTCACGCGCAGTGTCCGCGCACGAAGCCGACGAGCTGATGCGCGATGCTGCCGCATTCGTCGCCCTTGCCGAGGGCGCCCTGGGCATTGAGAGCGAGCAGGAGCTTCTGCCGCTACCGACGGCGGGTTAGCCCCCGTACCTGCGACCTGCCAGGGCTGGACCGGCATTCGGCGCGTGACCGGCATTCTGCACATAACCAGTATTTCTTATGAAACTAGTTTTCAGTACATAGCTGGCGTTCGGCATGGCCGCCGGCCGGTAGGCCTGGTCGGTGAGTGCAGCCCGGACGTCATTCAGGCCGGCCAGGAAGCCTTGCGGCTGCCCGGTCGGCCCGTCTGCGGTGCCGCCGCCGTGCCCGGTTTAAAACTGGTCGATCGCGGCGCGGGCGTCGGAATCGAGGATTCCCCAGCCGATGAGCTCCTCGGTCAGGTCAGCAGGGCTCTTGTCATAGATGACGGCGAGCGAGCGGAGGTCCTCCTGGCGAATGGACAGCACCCGGCCGTTGTAGTCACCGCGCTGGCTCTGAATGGTCGCGACGTAGCGCGACAGCGGACCAGCCTTGTCCTTGGGCAGCTGTGCCATCCGCTCAAGGTCGATCACGAGCTTTGGCGCCGGGGCGATGATGCTTGGCAGCACGTCGCCAGGCAGCAGCTCCGACACCGGCACCCCGTAGAAACCGGCCAGTTCGGCGAGCTTTTGCACGGTCACTGACCTGTCACCACGCTCGTAGGAGCCAACCACGACGGCCTTCCACCGGCCGCGCGACTTTTCCTCAACGCCATGGAGGGAAAGACCCTGCTGCGTGCGGATGGCGCGCAGTCGCGCGCCCAGGGTCTTGGCGTAATCAGATGCCATAGTTACGGCCCCCTGGCCTGTGATAGCTAAAAGTAACGGTTACGGACAGTGACGGTAAGCCCCCTAGGGCGCAGGGTCAAGCCGAATGGCAAAAAGCGGATGAACCTGTGCGCCTTGGCGCATCCCGCGCCGGCCGGGACAGTCTGCGCGGTGGCTGATCGCGAAAGTGCTACAGAGCTGGCGATTGCGCGCCCAGGGCGGGTGGCGGACCGGATTTCCTTTTGCCCGATATCCGGTCACTTGCGGGGCGCAGTTTGTGAGCGATATCACTGATTGCAAGGCGTTCTACACCAGTCACAGCTTGTGATTGCGGTTCCATCAGCAATGCCCGCCCGGTCGGATCTGACTCGCCGGGAAGCGCCCTCGAGCCTGGCCGCACCCGGTCGGGAGGTCGCGCCTGGTACGGTTGTGCAGACAGACGTCCTTTAAGCCCCGTCCTGTGAGGCGGGAAAGGGGGTCCTTTTGATGCATGTACGTCAGCCGGGGAGCGCAGACTTTGTCGGCTCCGGACCGGTCGCGGAGTCCGCATCGGGCGTGAGCGCTGGATCGAGCGCCGGTCCGGGATCGACCGCAGCTAAGGAAGCGGCCGGGAACGGCCCAGCTGGGCCCGGCGGCCAGGATCGTTCGGCCGTCCTGTCGGGCGGCAAGGTAGTACTCGGGCCGGATGAGATCAGCCGAGCCCTGACCAGGGTCGCGCACGAGATCCTCGAGCGCACGAATGGTGCCTCCGACGTCGTGCTGCTCGGTATCCCGACCAGGGGCGTGCCACTGGCCAGCCGCCTGGCCGCGAGGCTGGCCAAGGCCGAGGGCCGTCCGGCCCCGTCTGGTTCGCTCGACATCACCATGTATCGCGATGACCTGAGGCTGCGGCCCGCCAGGCCGCTTGGGCATACCGCCGTTCCCGCGAGCGGCATCGACGGCAAGGTCGTCGTGCTGGTGGATGACGTGCTCTACTCCGGCCGGACGGTACGCGCGGCGCTCGATGCGCTCGGTGATATCGGTCGGCCGCGCGCCGTCCAGTTGGCTGTCCTGGTCGACCGCGGCCACCGGGAGCTCCCGATCCGAGCCGACTATGTCGGCAAGAACCTGCCGACGTCGCAGCACGAGATAGTCCAGGTGCTGCTGACCGAGACCGACGGGCAAGATGCCGTGATACTCGGAATGGGCGCCGGAGAGATGGCACGCCCCGCAGCGATGCCCAGCGAGTCTGGCAGGTCTGGCGGGTCTGCTGCGCCTGGCTGGACGGGGGCTGGACGGTGAACCGGCATCTGATCTCGGCTGGCGACCTGAGCCGCGACGACGCGCTGGTGATCTTGGACACGGCCGAGGAACTCGCCCAGATGGCCGACCGGCCGATCAGGAAGCTGCCGACGCTGCGCGGCCGCACTGTAGTCAACCTGTTTTACGAGGACTCGACCCGGACCAGGATCTCCTTCGAGGCGGCTGCCAAACGGCTATCTGCCGACGTGATCAACTTTTCAGCCAAGGGATCGAGCGTCGCCAAGGGCGAGAGCCTGAAGGACACGGCGCTCACCCTCGAGGCGATGGGTGCCGACGCCGTGGTCATCAGGCACCCCGCATCCGGCGCGCCGCACCGGCTCGCTAACTGGGTGCGCGGAAGCGTGGTCAACGCCGGTGACGGCACGCACGAGCATCCGACGCAAGCGCTGCTCGACGCTTTCACCATGCGCCGGCGACTCGGTCGCCTCGACGGTTTGCAGGTCACCATCGTGGGCGACGTCCTGCACAGCCGAGTCGCGCGCTCCAACGTGCTGTTGCTGCACACCCTGGGCGCTGACGTCACCCTGGTAGCACCGCCAACCCTGCTGCCGGTGGCGGTGTCGAGCTGGCCCTGCCAGGTCGGTTACGACCTGTCCGCGGCCCTGCCGAAGAGCGACGTCGTGATGATGCTGCGCGTGCAGGCCGAGCGGATGAACGCGGCGTACTTCCCAACCGTCCGCGAGTACAGCCGCCGGTACGGACTCGACGCTGCACGGATGGCGCAGCTGCCCGAGCACGCGATCGTCATGCACCCGGGGCCGATGAACCGGGGGGTGGAAATAGCCGCGCAGGTGGCCGACTCGCCGAGGTCGACGATCGTCGAGCAGGTCGCAAACGGCGTGAGCGTCCGGATGGCCGTGCTTTACCTGCTGCTCGGCGGCGCCGAGCAAGGCGACAGGGCAGGCAGCGACTGGGCAGGCAGCGACACGAAAGGCAGCGAGAGCGCAGGCCGCGCCAGCACAGCCAGTGAAGCAACAAGCAGTGACATATCAGGCCGGGACAGAGCCGAGCGCGACGCAGCCGCGGAGGGGAACCGATGACCAGCGGCCAGATCTGGCTGATCAAGGATGCGAGTGTGCTCGGAGGCCCCGTTACCGACTTGGTACTTCGGGACGGGCTCATCACCGAGGCGGCACCTGGGCTCAGCCACGCGGGCGCTGAGGTGCTCGATGCGGGCGGCCTCGTCGCCCTGCCCGGGCTCGTGGACCTGCACACCCACCTGCGCGAGCCCGGCCGGGAGGATGCCGAGACCGTCGAAACCGGAACGGCCGCGGCGGCGCTCGGCGGGTTTACCGCCGTGCACGCCATGGCCAACACGGAGCCGGTCGCCGACACCGCAGGAGTGGTCGAGCAGATCTGGAGGCTCGGCCGCCAGGCCGGCTATTGCGATGTGCAGCCCATTGGCGCGGTCACCATGGGCCTGGACGGCAGCCGCCTGGCCGAGCTCGGCGCGATGGCTGACTCGGCGGCGCGGGTGCGGATCTTCTCCGACGACGGCCGGTGCGTGTCAGACGCGGTCATGATGCGGCGCGCGCTGGAGTACGTCAAAGCCTTCAACGGCGTCATTGCCCAGCACGCGCAGGAGCCCAGGCTCACCGATGGCGCACAGGTCAACGAGGGCGAGATCTCCGGCACTCTCGGCCTAGCCGGCTGGCCTGCCGTCGCCGAGGAAGCGATCATCGCCAGGGACTGCCTACTGGCCGCGCACGTTGACTCCGCCCTGCATATCTGCCACGTGTCCACCGCCGGGTCGGTGGAAATAATCCGCTGGGCGAAATCCAAGGGCTGGCGTGTCACTGCCGAAGTCACCCCGCATCACTTGCTCCTGACCGACGATCTGGTCACCAGTTACGACCCGGTCTACAAGGTGAACCCGCCGCTTCGGACGGCAGCCGACGTCGCGGCGCTGCGCGCTGGGCTCGCCGACGGCACCATCGACTGTGTCGCTACCGATCACGCGCCGCATCCGGCTGAGGATAAGGAGACCGAGTGGCAGGTTGCCGCGTTCGGCATGACAGGGCTGGAGACGGCGCTGCGGGTCGTGCACGCGGCAATGGTGGAAACCGGGCAGCTCGACTGGGCCGGGGTGGCGGACCGGATGTCGGCCCGGCCAGCGGCGATCGGCGGCCTCGACGGCGCGGGGGCTCCGCTGCACGGCCGCGCGGTGGCGGCAGGCTCCCCGGCGAACCTGGTCCTGTACGACCCGAACGCGCGGGATGTCGTCGATCCTGCGCAGCATGCCTCCCGTAGCCGCAACTCGCCGTTCGCCGGGCTGGCCCTGCCCGGCCGGGTGCACGCGACATTCCTGCGCGGGATACCGACGGTGCTCGACGGGAAGCTGGCACGATGAGCGCCTCACCGGCGGGCCGCCCGGCGATCTTGGTGCTGGAGGACGGCACGACGTTCACCGGCACGACCTTCGGCGCTGACGGCGAGACCTTCGGCGAGATGGTCTTCAACACCGGCATGACCGGATACCAGGAGACGCTGACCGACCCGTCCTACTGCCGGCAGATCGTGTCAATGACGGCGCCGCACGTCGGCAACACCGGCATCAATGACGAAGATGCCGAGTCGCGGCAGATCTGGGTCAGCGGATACGTGGTCCGCGAGCCCGCCAGGCTCGCGTCGAACTGGCGGTCGCAGCGCAGCCTGCAGGATGAGCTGGCGGCGCAGGGCGTCACCGGCATCGCGATGAGGGGAACGAGGTCCCTTACTATCCACCTGCGCGATCAGGGTGCGATGCGTGCGGGGATCAGTGCGGCCTCGACCGACCCAGCCGAGTTGCTGGAGCGCGTCCTGGCCAGCCCGCAGATGACTGGCGCGGACCTGGCCCGCCAGGTAAGCACGCCGGTGCCATATCTGGTTAGCCCGCCGCCGGGCACCCCGGTGCGGTTCCGGGTCGCGGCAGTTGACCTGGGCATCAAGTCGGCGAGTCCGCGGGCGATGGCGGCACTCGGCTGCGAGGTGCAGGTGCTGCCTGCGACCACGAACGCCGCGGACATCCTGGCCGGCAGCCCGGACGGCGTCTTCTTCTCGAACGGGCCAGGTGACCCGGCCGCCATCGGCTACGCCGTCGATGCGATGCGGGGCGTACTGGCAGCGGGGAAGCCGGTTTTCGGCATCTGCTTGGGCAGCCAGGTGCTGGGCCGCGCGCTCGGCCTTGGCACCTACAAGCTGCGGTTCGGGCACCGCGGCGTGAACCAGCCGGTGCAGGACCTGCGCACTGGCAAGGTCCAGATCACCAGCCACAACCACGGATTCGCGGTCGCGCTGCCCGAAGGCGAGCCCGGCGCCAGGTTCGACACCGACTTCGGGCCGGCGGAGATCACCCACGTGAACCTGAACGACGGCGTCGTGGAGGGACTGCGGTTGCTCGACGCCCCGGCCCTCAGCGTGCAGTACCACCCCGAGGCCGCGCCCGGCCCGCACGACGCGGCCGGCCTGTTCAGGGAGTTCTGCGAGCTGATGGGGAGATCCTGATGACGGACGGAGCGCGGCGTGCCTAGGCGGCCCGACCTGAAGTCCGTGCTGGTCATCGGCTCCGGGCCGATCATCATCGGCCAGGCCTGCGAGTTCGACTACTCAGGCACCCAGGCCTGCCGGGTGCTGCGGCAGGAAGGCATCCGGGTGAGCCTGGTCAACTCCAACCCGGCCACGATCATGACCGACCCCGAGTTCGCCGACGCGACCTATGTGGAGCCGATTACTCCCGAGGTGCTGGAGAAGGTGATAGCGAGGGAACGGCCGGACGCGATCCTGCCCACGCTGGGCGGCCAGACCGCGCTCAACGCTGCCGTGGCGCTGCACGACAACGGCACGCTGGCCAAGTATGACGTCGAACTGATCGGGGCGGGCATCGACGCCATCAGGGCGGGCGAGGATCGCCGCAAGTTCAAGGAGCTCGTCACGCGCGTCGGCGCGGAGGTGCCGGAGAGCCGGATCTGCCACAGCCTGGCGGACTGCCGGGCAGCGGCTGCTGAGCTCGGCTTCCCGGTTGTGCTGCGGCCGTCTTACACCCTCGGGGGCACTGGGTCCGGGATCGCGCGTAGTTCGGCTGACCTGGACCGGATGGCCGCCACCGGGCTGGACGCCAGCCCGGTAACCGAGGTGCTGATCGAGGAGTCCGTGCTCGGCTGGAAGGAGTTCGAGCTCGAGCTGATGCGGGATTCCCGCGACAACGTCGTCATCGTGTGCTCGATCGAGAACGTGGACCCGATGGGCGTGCACACCGGCGACTCGGTGACCGTCGCGCCGGCCATGACGCTGACCGATCGGGAGTACCAGCACATGCGCGACGTGGCGATCGCCACTGCGCGCGCGGTCGGCGTGGATACCGGCGGCTGCAACATCCAGTTCGCGGTGCACCCGCAGACCGGCCGGATTGTCGTGATCGAGATGAACCCGCGAGTCTCCCGGTCCAGCGCCCTGGCCTCGAAGGCGACCGGCTTCCCCATCGCCAAGATCGCCGCGCGGCTGGCCATTGGCTACACCCTGGACGAGATCCGCAACGACATCACCGGCGAGACCCCGGCATGTTTCGAGCCGTCGCTCGACTACGTAGTGGTCAAGGTGCCGCGGTTCGCGTTCGAGAAGTTCCCGGGTGCCGATCCGGTGCTGACCACGCACATGAAATCAGTGGGCGAGGCAATGGCCATCGGCAGCAGCTTCGCCGAGGCTCTGCAGAAGGCGCTGCGCTCGCTAGAGCAGAGCAGCGCCATGTTCTCCTGGGCCGGCCCGGCCGGGGACAGGGCGCAGTTGCTCGCCGCCTGCAGGCTGCCGCACGACGGCCGGCTCGCTACTATGCACCAGGCTCTGCGGGCAGGTGCGTCAGCCGCCGAGGTCTGCGCGGCCAGCGGCATCGACCTCTGGTTCGTCGACCAGATCGCCGCGATCGAGGAACACGCGCGCCAGATCAGGGATGACGGGATCGGGGTCGGCGGGCCGGCCACTGCGCGGGCGGTGGCGGCGGCCAAGGCCGACGGCTTCTCCGACGCCCAGATCGGTCAGCTCACCGGCAAGACCGAGGCCGAGATCAGGCAGGTCCGCTGGCAGGAGAACGTGCGGCCGGTCTACCACATGGTGGACACCTGCGCGGCCGAATTCGCTGCCCGGACGCCGTACTTGTACTCAACTTATGACCTGGGCAACGAGGTGCCGGCCTCAGACAAGCCGAAAGTCATCATCCTGGGCAGCGGCCCGAACCGGATCGGGCAGGGAATCGAGTTCGACTACGCGTGCGTGCATGCCTCGTTCGCGCTGGCCGAGGCCGGTTATGAGACGGTCATGGTCAACTGCAACCCCGAGACAGTCTCGACCGACTATGACACCTCCGGCCGCCTGTACTTCGAGCCGCTCACGCTGGAGGACGTACTCGAGGTTGTGCACGCCGAGGAGTGCAGCGGCGTGGTAGCGGGGGTCATCGTGCAGCTCGGCGGCCAGACTCCGCTCGGCCTGGCCAGGGCGCTGGCAGCCGAGGGTGTGCCGGTGGTCGGGACCTCGCCGGAAGCGATCCACCTGGCCGAGGACCGTGGCGAGTTCGGATCGGTGCTGGCGGCCGCCGGTCTGCTGGCACCGAGGCACGGGACGGCGACGTCGGTGGCGCAGGCCGAGGCCATCGCGCACGAGATCGGCTACCCCGTCCTGGTCCGGCCGTCTTACGTGCTCGGCGGTCGGGGTATGGAGATCGTTTACGACGACAGCTCGCTGGCCGACTACGTGCGGCGGGCAACTGAGGCGAGCCCAGAACACCCGGTGCTGATCGACCGGTTCCTCGACGACGCCATCGAGATCGACGTCGACGCGCTGTTCGACGGCGAGGAGCTGTTCCTGGGCGGGGTGATGGAGCACATCGAAGAAGCCGGGATTCACTCCGGTGACTCCGCCTGCGCACTGCCGCCGATCACGCTAAGCCAGGAATACATCTCGTTGATCCGATCCTCGACCGAAGCGATTGCCCGCGGTGTCGGCGTGCTGGGACTGCTGAACGTGCAGTACGCGCTCGCCGCCGGAGTGCTGTACGTGCTGGAGGCCAACCCGCGCGCGTCCCGGACGGTGCCGTTCGTGTCGAAGGCGACCGCAGTGCCGCTGGCCAAGGCGGCGGCGCGGGTCATGCTCGGGGCGACCATCGCGGAGCTGCGGGCTGAGGGAATGCTGCCGTCCAGCGGCGACGGCGGAACGCTCCCGCTGGACGCGCCGATCGCGGTCAAAGAGGCGGTGCTGCCGTTCGGGCGGTTCGCCGACTCCAGCGGCGAAGGCGTGGACACGGTGCTCGGACCGGAAATGCGCTCAACCGGCGAGGTCATGGGCATTGACGAGGTGTTCGGCACCGCTTACGCCAAGTCTCAGGCGGCTGCCTACGGTTCGCTGCCGGTCAAAGGCCGGGCGTTCGTCACGGTGGCCGGGAAAGACAAGCGTTCCATGATCTTTCCGGTGAAGCGGCTGGCGGAGCTGGGCTTTGAGATCTGGGCGACGACCGGAACCGGAGAGGTTCTGCGCCGGAACGGGGTGCGTGCCACGATCGTGCGCAAGCACAGCGAAGGCCGCGGTCCCGACGGCGAGCCGACGATCGTCGAACGCATCCTGGACGGCCAGGTCGATCTCATCGTGAACACCCCGTTCGGTGGTCCCGGCCAGTCGGGCTTCCGCCGGGACGGCTACGAGATCAGGACCGCGGCCGTCCGGCGCGGCATCCCGTGCATCACCACGGTGCAGGGACTGGCCGCGGCGGTGCAGGGCATTGAGGCGATCAACAGGGACGAGGTGGGCGTGCGGTCGCTGCAGGAGCATGCGGCGCGCCTGCGCGGAGCGCCCGGGTCTGCAGCGACCGGAGCGCCCGGGACAGCCGTTCGCGGAGCGGCGGCGGCAGAACCCGAGACGCCATGACTCACAGCGAGATGGATGCCCAGGCGGGCCCGGTGCAGGTACGCGGCACCGTGCTGACAGTCCGCCGGGTTGACGCCTACTACGCGATGACGCTGGTCACACCAGCGATCGCGGCCCGCTTCAAGCCGGGCCAGTTCATTACCCTGCCGGTCGGCGGGCCCGCCACGTCCATGCTTTTGAGCAGGGCGTTCTCCATCCACGATGTGCGGCCCGACCATGGCGGCACGGTGGAGTTCGTGTTCGCCGTGCACGGTGGCGGCACGCAGTGGCTGGCTGAGCGGCGGGCCAGGGACGTGCTGGACGTCACCGGCCCGCTCGGCCGGCCGTTCCCGCTGCCCCGCGATCCGGCCAGTTGCCTGCTGATCGGCGGCGGCTATGGCAGCGCTCCGCTTTTCGCGCTGGCAGCGAAGCTGCGCGAGCGCAGGTGCGAAGTCGACTTCCTGCTCGGTGCGTCTAAAGGGGACAAGGTGTTCGGCGCCTTGACTGCCCGTCGGACCGGCCGCTCGGCGACGATTACCACCGAAGATGGCTCACTGGGCAGTCGTGGCCTCGTTACCGACATGCTGGATCAGGTGATTCACGACGGGCGGACAGATGTGATCTACGCCTGCGGACCGATGCCAATGCTCCGCCAGGTCACCGCGCTGGCCCGCCGGTATGACATCCCGGTGCAAGCTGCCGTTGAGGAGGCGATGGCCTGCGGATTCGGGGTCTGCATGACCTGCGTTCTGCCGGTTGTCGGCAGCGACGGCATCACCAGGATGTCGCGCTCCTGCGTGGACGGGCCGGTGTTCCGCGGCGAGCAGGTCCGCTGGGACGATGTCGGCACGATCCCGTTCGATGCCTTCGGCGCGCCTGGCTGGGAACCGCGGTCGCGCCGCGCGGCCGAGCACGCGACGCAGCCCGGCGGCGGGCCGAACGGTCAGGAGCCGCCGCCGAGGAACAGCCAGTCGGCAGGGCCGCCCGGGCGCCGGTCAGGCAGGCACGGGCATGGCAGTTGACCTGCGGGCCAAACTCGGCCACATAGAGCTGCCGAATCCGATCCTGACCGCATCTGGCTGCGCTGGGGCCGGCCGGGAGCTAGCCCAGTTCATGGACGTTTCGAAGATCGGGGCGATCGTCACCAAGTCCGTCATGCTCGGGCCGCGGTCCGGGCGGCCCACGCCGCGCATGGCCGAGACGCCCAGCGGGATGCTGAACTCGATCGGCTTGCAGGGTCCCGGTATTGATGCCTTCCTGCAGCGTGACCTGCCGTGGCTACTGTCCAGGGGGGCCAGGGCGGTGGTCTCCATCGCGGGCGGGTCGGTGGCGGAGTACGCCGACCTGGCGTCGCGGCTGACGGAGGCCGCGGGCGTCACCGCGATCGAGGTCAACATCTCCTGCCCGAACGTCGAGCACCGGGGCCAGGTTTTCGCCTGCCACCCGGACGCGTCAGCGGCGGTGATCGAGGCCGTCCGCGGCCGGGCGCGCTATGACATCCCGGTTTTCGCCAAGCTCTCACCCGATGTCACCGACATCGTCGCCGTCGCCAAGGCGTGCATCTCGGCGGGTGCCGACGGGCTGTCGATGATCAACACGCTGCTCGGCATGGTGATCGACACCGACACCATGCAACCGCGGCTGGCCGGGCGCACCGGCGGGCTGTCCGGTCCCGCGATCAGGCCGGTCGCAGTCCGATGCATCTGGCAGGTGCGCGAGGCGCTGCCCGCCGTTCCCATCATCGGGATGGGCGGTGTCCAGACCGGCCGGGACGCGCTGGAGCTGATCCTGGCCGGCGCGTCGATGGTCAGCGTGGGCACTACGATCTTCCGCGACCCGTCGGCCTGCGTGCGGATCCTGAGGGAACTGGAGGAGGAACTGACCGCGCGCGGGGTTGAACGGCTTGCCGACGTGGTAGGGCTGGCCCACGAGGCCCGCGCAATGGCGGGAAGCCCGCTCAGCCCGAGCGCGCGGGTGAGGAGGACCTGATGGCCGGCCAAGCACCGATCGCCGTCGCGCTGGATGCGCCGGACCTGGAGACCGCGGCTCGCTGGGCCGGGCTGGTCACTCACCACGTGAGCACCGTGAAGGTCGGGCTTGAGCTATACCTGCGGTACGGACCGGAGGCGGTCGCCTCGGTACGCGGCGCCAGCGGCGTCCAGGTGTTCCTGGACCTGAAGCTGCATGACATCCCGGCCACCGTCGCAGGTGCGGCCCGGGCTGTGGCCAGGCTTCGGCCTTCTTTGCTGACCGTGCACGCTGCGGCGGGGGCGGCGGCGATCAGGGCGGCGGCGCAGGCGGCTCCGGAGGCCAGGATCGTCGCGGTGACCGTGCTCACCTCGCTGGGCGAGAGCGATCTGAGTCGTATCGGGCTGCAAGGACCGGTCAGCGATGCCGCGAGGCGCCTGGCCGTGCTCGCGGTTGAGGCCGGGGCAGCCGGGGTCGTCTGCTCGCCGCAGGAGGTAGCCGCGGTCCGGGCTGAAGTCGGCGATGATGTTCTCCTGATCACGCCGGGAGTGCGCCCGGCCGGAAGCGATGCGCACGATCAGGCGCGGGTCGCCACCCCGGAAGAGGCCCTGCGCGCGGGCGCCGACCTGCTGGTGATCGGTCGGCCGATCACTGGTGCTGCCGATCCGGGCGCTGCCGCCGCGGCCATCGCGGCGTCGTTGCGCCGGGCCGAGATGATGCGCAGCTAGACGTTGCGACCTTGGTTGTCGCGATCGGTAACAAGATCTCTCCCTAATCGCCAGTTCCGGGTCAGTAGCCGCCTCTGTCCGGGTCGCGAACCCGGGCCCGCTGCTCTTCTCAGGCCTGAACCCGGCTGCGCAGCGGGCGTATTGCAGACAAGCAGGCCTTTCACTCGCATATAGCCGTTTCTGCATGTTCAAGTTGCCGCCATGTTTAGCGTCAGGTTGGCTCGGTCGTTACCAGATGAACGGCGTTGTGACACCGCTGCTAAACGAGCCCGGGATCACGGCGCCGCTGCTCGCCGAAACGCGCCTGCAGGCAACCGGCGCGGTGTGAAGGGGCGGCTGCGGCCTGGCGAAACTTCCGGTTCATCCGCACCCCGGGCATCACCTATCGATAGGTACGCACTAGGGCAGAAGATCGGCTGCATGATGCCTTCGGGAATTAGCGAAATCCTTGCGCTACCTGCGAAAATACAACTACGCTTAGTATGCAGTCTGGTACGTTGCGTCATATTGGATAATTTGTGCCGCTACAAACGCCGGTTCGCGTTGCCGACGCGAGCCGAACTCGCTAGTTTCCCCTCGCGGAGCGACTTTTTCGATACGAAACCCGAGGTGACCTCGCGTGGCTCTTCCTCCACTCACTCCCGAGCAGCGGGCAGCGGCACTTGAGAAGGCTGCCCAGGCCCGCAAGGACCGTGCGGAAGTGAAGAACAAGCTCAAGCACGGCTCGACCACGCTGCCCCAGGTCCTTAAGGAGGGGCAGACCGACGACGTGGTGGGCAAGATGAAGGTGTCGGCACTGCTGGAGTCCATGCCGGGCGTCGGCAAGGTGCGGGCGAAGCAGATCATGGAACGGCTGGGCATCGCCGAATCGCGACGTGTGCGCGGCCTGGGCGCCAACCAGCGAAGCGCGCTGGAGGGCGAGTTCGGCGGAGATATCTGACCGAACTAGCAGGAGCCGGGAGGGGGCCGCGGGAAGCATGCTCGCAGCCGAGCCGCGCGGGCTGCGCCGCGGTGCCCCTGTCCCTGCCCGGCTAACAGTGCTGTCCGGGCCGTCCGGGGTCGGTAAGAGCACTGTTGTGGCCCGGCTGCGCAGCAAGTGCCCGTGGATCTGGCAATCGGTGTCGGTGACTACCCGGTCGCCGCGGCCGGGCGAAATTGACGGGCGCGAGTATTTCTTCGTCGGTGATCGCGAATTCGACGACATGGCCGCGCGGGGCGAGTTGCTCGAGTCAGCCACTTTCGCCGGCAACCGCTACGGCACTCCGCGGACCCCGGTGCAGCAGCGGATCGATCAGGGCGCGTCGGCTCTGCTGGAGATCGATGTCGCCGGGGCCCGTCAGGTGCGGGCCGCCGTGCCAGGCGCTCTGCTTGTGTTTCTCGCCCCGCCGTCCTGGGAAGAGCTGGAGCGGCGCCTCACCAGCCGGAACACCGAGTCCCCTGAGGTGATCAGCCGTCGGCTGGACGCCGCGAGGGCCGAACTCGCGGCGGAGCCAGAGTTCGACATCACGCTGGTCAACACGTCCGTCAGGGATGTGTGCGATCAGCTGGTAGCCTTGGTGCTTGCCCAGCAGGCGGATGCCGAGCCGGGAAATGACTGCGATCCAGATCTGGAAGGCGCAAGGTGGCAGGGACGCAAGCCCTAGAGGGCATTATCAACCCGCCGATCGACGATCTGCTTGAGGTCGTGGATAGCAAGTACGGCCTGGTCATCATGGCGTCCAAGCGCGCACGGCAGATCAACGCCTACTACGCACAGCTCGGCGAGGGCCTGCTTGAGTACGTTGGCCCGCTGGTCGAGACGCGCGTCCAGGAGAAGCCGCTCTCGATCGCGCTGCGCGAGATCAGCGAGCGCCTGCTCAGCGCTGAGACACCGGAGGCCTGACCAGCCGGAGGTTCGCCGTGCGCATAGTCCTCGGCGTATCGGCCGGCATCGCTGCCTACAAGTCTTGCGAGCTGCTCAGGCTGCTTACCGAATCCGGCCACGAGGTTCGGGTTGTGCCCACACCCGCGGCACTGCGGTTCGTCGGCGCGGCGACCTGGGAAGCTCTGTCAGGTCAGCCGGTGTCAGTAACCTCCTGGGAGTCGGTGTCGGAAGTCCCGCATGTCCGGCTCGGCCAGGAGGCCGACCTCGTGCTCGTGGCGCCGGCGACCGCTGACCTGATAGCCCGGGCTGCCGTCGGGATGTCCGATGACCTGCTGACGGCAGTCCTGCTCACGGCTCGCTGTCCGGTCATGTTCGCGCCCGCAATGCACACGGAAATGTGGGAGCACCCCGCCACGCAGGCCAACGTGGCGACACTGCGCAGCCGGGGCTGCGTCGTGCTGGACCCAGCTTCCGGGCGGCTTACCGGCCGCGACAGCGGGCCGGGCCGGCTGCCTGAGCCTGCTGAGCTGTACGCGGCGGCGATGCGGGTTCTCGCCAGGGGCGTCGCCGGGCTTGCGCCGGATCTGACCGGACGCCGCGTGCTGGTGTCAGCTGGCGGCACCCGCGAGGAACTCGACCCGGTTCGCTTTCTGGGCAACTGGTCCTCCGGCAAGCAGGGCTACGCGCTGGCCAGGACAGCGGCGAGCCGAGGCGCCGACGTGACGCTGTTTGCCGCCAACACCGACTTGCCTGACCCGGCCGGCGTGAAGCTAATCCGGGTCAAGTCCGCGAGCCAGTTGCGGGACGAGATGCTGATGGCCGCCACCCAGGCCGACGTGATCGTCATGGCGGCCGCGGTCGCCGATTTCCGGCCCGCGGCGAGAAGCGGGTCCAAGATCAAGAAGACGGGCGCTGAACCGGATCCCATCGTGCTGGTAGAGAATCGCGACATCGTCCGCGACCTGGTCGCCGCCCGGCAGGCGCCTGGCCAGCTGATCGTGGCGTTCGGGGCCGAGACTGGGGATCTGCTCGCCAATGGCAGGGCCAAGCTCACTAGCAAGGGCTGCGACATGCTCGTCGTCAACCTGGTGGGCGATGGCCGGGCCTTCGGCACGGCCGACAATGAGGCGATCGTGCTAACCGCCGACGGGGCGGAAGTCAGTCTGCCGCGCGCAGCCAAGGATGAAATCGCCGACGCGATCTGGGACCTCATCGCCCCCCGGCTGAGTTAGCGTCCGCGCCATGAGGCAGCTCGCCGAGGTCGCACCAGGCGTCCTGGTGGCCACCGGCGAGCCGTATACCACCACCAGCACGGTGGTCACCGGGCACGATGACCGCTGCCTGGTGATCGATCCGGCGATCACAGTCGCGGACCTGCTCGGCCTGGCTGGTGAACTGGACGCCAGGGGGCTGCGGGCGCAGGCTGGCTGGGCCACCCATCCGCACTGGGATCACGTGCTGTGGTCGCGGGAGCTTGGCGATGGGCCGAGGTACGCCACACCCGCCGCCGCTGCGGCGGCCGCCCGAGACCGGGCCGCACTGATCGAGGCGGCCGAACTGGAGGTGCCTGGTCACGACGCGGAACTCCTCGGACAGCTCCGGCCGCTGGAAGCAGACCAGATCCCATGGCACGGCCCGCCCGCCCAGGTGATCGCGCATGAGGGTCACGAGACCGGGCACGGAGCGGTCTTCCTGCCCAGCACCCGAACGCTGGTCGCGGGCGACATGTGCTCGGATATCGAGATCCCGCTGCTTGGCGGGATGGGCCCGGACGCCATCGCCCGGTATCGCGACGGCCTGGACCGGCTCGCGGCACTGGACGTTCGCGTTGTCGTGCCAGGTCATGGGCATGCTGGCGATCGGACCGAGTTCAGGAGGAGGCTCGCCGCCGACATCGCCTACCTGGACGACTTGGAGGCCGAGCGGCCGTGCCACGACCGCCGGATCACTGGTTGGCTGGCGACCGAGCACGAGCGCCAGGGCGGCGTGGTGCACGGCTGACCCACCGCGGCCCGCCCGCAGCCAGGCCCGTCGCGATGCGGTACGGACCAGTTCGGCACGAAACTGGCGGCGCGTCCCCCCGCTTGCCGCCGCACCGTTAGAATTCGGCGGGAGATCCGCGCGGTAGCTGGGCGCGGCAACTGTCGGCCGCGCGCCGCGACCAGAGGAAAAGGTGCCAGGTGGCTCGTCGTCTGTTCACATCGGAGTCCGTCACTGAAGGCCATCCCGACAAGATGGCCGACCAGATTAGCGACGCGATCCTGGACGCCATGCTGAAGGGCGATACCCGCAGCCGGGTCGCTGTGGAGACGCTGATCACAACCGGTCAGGTGCACGTGGCTGGCGAGGTCACTACCGACACCTATGTCGACATCCCGGGCATCATCCGGGAAAAGATCCTGGAGATCGGCTACGACTCGTCGGCCAAGGGGTTCGATGGCTCGTCGTGCGGCGTGCAGGTATCGATCGGTTCCCAGTCTCCCGATATTGCGCAGGGCGTACGTGAGGCCGTCGAGCACCGCGAAGGCGAGGGCTCCGATGAGCTCGACCGCCAAGGAGCGGGCGACCAGGGCCTGATGTTCGGCTACGCCTGCCGGGACACCCCGGAGCTAATGCCGCTGCCGATCACACTCGCGCACCGGCTGGCCAGACGGCTGGCGGAAGTGCGCCGGAGCGGCGAGGTGCCCTATATCCGCCCGGACGGAAAGACTCAGGTCACCATCGAGTACGCGGGTGACGAGGCGATCCGGCTCGACACCGTGGTGGTATCGACGCAGCACGCGCCCGCGATAGACCTGGCCGGCCTGCTGACGCCGGACATCCGCGAGCACGTTGTCGAGCCGGTGCTAGCCGGGCTGCAGCTCGACACGAGCAGTTACCGCCTGCTGGTCAACCCCACGGGCAGGTTCGAGATCGGCGGCCCGATGGGTGACGCCGGCCTGACCGGCCGCAAGATCATCATCGATACCTACGGCGGGATGGCTCGCCACGGCGGCGGCGCCTTCTCCGGCAAGGACCCGTCTAAGGTCGACCGCAGCGCAGCGTACGCGATGCGCTGGGTAGCCAAGAACGTCGTAGCGGCCGGCCTCGCCGACCGGTGCGAGGCGCAGGTCGCCTACGCCATCGGCAAGGCCAAGCCGGTCGGCCTGTTCGTTGAGTGCTTCGGCACCGAGCGCGCCCCGCTCGAGCGGATTCAGGATGCCGTCCTGCAAGTCTTTGATCTCCGCCCGGCGGCGATTATCCGGGATCTGGACTTGCTCAGGCCGATCTATGCGCAGACGGCGGCGTACGGGCACTTCGGCCGCGAGGAGCCGGACTTCTCCTGGGAACGGACCGACCGAGCCGACGCATTGCGGTCCGCGCTCGGTCACTGACCAGCCACGCCCGGGACAGGGCGGGCCGGTTGTCCGGTGCTTACCGCTAAGGTCCCTATTGGCTAATTTGTATTATCCAGCCGCTGATGCGGTATTGGCCTACGATCTTTGCCTATTGATGGCCGATCCGATGCTGGTCTGGTGATGGATGACGTCTGAAGGAATGCCCGGCGAGATCGCCGTGACGGCGCAGCCCGACGTCGAGGCGGCGCCGCCCGAGCAAGCCTCAGCCGACGCCATCGAGGAAGCTGCGCTCGCTGGTGAGGCTGCGCCCGCCGGTGAGGCTGGGTTCGCTGGTGAGGCTGGGCTTGACGGCGAGGCTAGTGTCCTCGGCCTGGCCACGAGTGCCGGCCACGACGGTCCCGCGGGTCGGTTGGCCGGCGACGCGCACCCGCGCGATCCCTGGTTCGAGCCAGAGCCGGGTCCGGCGGACCCAGCCGCCACCAGTAACGCCAGTGCCCCTGGATCCGGCGATGCCCGGGGCAACCGGCCAGCGGAATGGTTCCTGCCGACAGGCCGGGCCGCGCTACTGCCGGAGTCCATCACCGAATCCTGGGACGAGGAGCCGGAACCGGTTCCCAACCATCCCGGTGCGGCCGGAGCGCCGCCGTGGGCTGCCGAGGAGCATGCCCCGATCGCGAGCAGCCCGCCGCCGTGGGAGTCCGGCCCCTGGCATGGCCCGGGGGGAGGGGGCCCGGCCGGGTGGGCGGGCGCGAACGGCGACAGCAGCAGGTCCAGCGGCATGCTAGGGCTTGCGAGTCCGGGCAACGAGACCGTTGCCGGCCAGCTCGCTGACGGCAACCGTGGCGCCGCGGGCTGGCAGGCTCCGGCGGCGGTGGTCGCCGGAGTCGTGCCGTTGGTAGTGCCTGGACTTGTGATGGGCATAATCGGCCTGCGCCGGGTCGGTCCGACCGGACCGGGACGACTGGCCTACTGGGCCGCGGTCGGTCTTTCTGTGGCTTGGGCAGTCATCATCGCCGTGCTTGTCGCGGCGGGTTCGGGATCCCCTGCCAACGGGTGCGTCAGTTACCCGGCGGCGGTGCGCGCTGCTTACGCCAAGGCGATGAGCGAGATCAACGCCGCGGCGCCTGCGGCGGTCCAGGCAGCGGACCTCGCCGCGGCGGAGAGTAAGGCGAACTCAGCGGCCGCGGCTACCGGACAGATCCCGGTCCGGGCTGCGTTGTTCCGGATGGCCAGCGATCTGCAGCAGGTTCAGGCGGACGTAGTCCAGAGTCGCCCCGTGCCGGCGGACGTGCTCACGCACCTGAGGGCGGACGGCGCCGCGTTCCCTCATTCGTGTCAGGGCTGAGGACCATCGTCAGCGCTCCCGGCGATCTCGTCGCTCACCTTGCTCGGAGGGTCGTAAGGCTCTGGTAGTACAGGAGGCGTGCCGGAGCAGACGGTCGAGGATCGCGCGAGGACTGCGCGCAGCGCTGCGATGGGCCGCCGGGCAGCCACGCGGCAGCCTGCCGCCGACCTGCCGGTGGCCAGGGTCGCGGTAGAGATCTCGCTGCCGCACCTGGACCGGCCGTTCGATTACCTTGTTCCCGCGCCGCTGGCCGACGCCGCAGTGCCTGGCTGCCGGGTCAGGGTTCGGTTCGCTGGCCGCCTCACTGGCGGATACCTGCTGGCGCGGACCGAGCACAGCGAACATCAGGGCAAGCTCGGCTATCTGGAACGGGTGGTCTCAAGCGAGCGCGTGCTCACGCCAGAGCTTGCAGGTCTAGCCCGGGCGGTGGCCGACCGGTACGGCGGCACGCTGGCCGACGTGCTGCGGCTCGCCGTGCCGCGCAGGCACGCTACCGGCGGTGCAAGCGGGCCGCTCGCCCAGGCCGACGATCCCGGCTCAGCGGAGCCTGCTGGCGCACCACGGCCGGCGTCGCCTGCGCCGCGCGGCGGCCAACCCCGGCCTGGCCTGCCGCGGCTTTGGGACCGCTACCGAGATGGGCCGTCGTTCCTGGCCGCGCTGGCGGACGGGCGCAGTCCGCGCGCCGTCTGGTCCGGCTTGCCCGGGCCGCACTGGCCTGCAGAGATCGCCGGCGCGGTGTCCGCCGTCGTTGCCTCGGGTCGGGGGGCGCTGGTCGTCGTGCCGGACGCCGGCGATCTCGAGCGAGTAGACAGGGCGCTGCTGGCCGCCGAACGGGCCGGCCAGCTGCCTGCGGGCGGCCATACCGTGCTGGCAGCGAGCCTCGGCCCGGCGGAACGCTATCGCCGCTGGCTTGCCGTGGCGCGCGGCGAGGTGAAGATCGTCGCCGGAACGAGGTCAGCGGTGTTCGCCCCAGTGGCCAACCTCGGCCTGGTGGCCCTTTGGGACGAGGGCAACGATCTGCTCGCCGAGCCGCGAGCGCCGTACCCGCACGCGCGTGAGGTCCTCGCGCTGAGAGCGCACCGCGATCGGGCGGCGGCATTGATCGGCGGATTCGCCCGCACCGCGGAAGCGGAACTGCTCGTAACTACCGGCTGGGCGAGATCGCTGGCGGCTGACCGGGCAACCGTCCGGCTGGTCGCGCCCCGCGTACTCGCCACGGGCGAGGAACCGGAGCTTGCCAGGGACGAGGCAGCCAGGTCTGCGCGACTGCCGAGCATCGCGCTGCGCACCGCGCACGAGGCGCTGGACTCGGGTCCGGTGCTGGTCCAGGTGCCGCGTCGCGGTTACCTTGCCGCCGTCGGCTGCGAGCGGTGTCGAATCCAGGCCAGGTGCGACTGCGGCGGGCCGGCCGAATTGCCGGGTCCGGCGTCGCCGTTGCGCTGCGGCTGGTGCGGCGCGGCGATCACCCGGACCTGCCGCCGGTGCGGTCATCAGGGACTTCGGGCGCTGGTGACCGGCGCCAGGCGGACGGCCGAAGAGCTAGCCAGGGCGTTCGGCTCGGTACCGGTAGTCAGCTCTGGCGGCAGCCACGTGGTCAGCCAGGTCGGCGCGGAGCCCGCCGTGGTCGTAGCCACTCCCGGCGCGGAACCCTGGGCCGAGTCCGGATATGCGGCGGCGATTCTCGTCGATGGCTGGGCCATGCTGGGACTCGCGAGCCTGCGGGCTGCCGAGGAGGCCCTGCGGCGGTGGATGGCCGCGGCCGCACTGGTCCGGTCTGGCCAGGCGGGCGGCAGCGTGGTCGTCGTCGCCGACGGATCGCAGCGTGCGGTGCAGGCACTGGTCAGGTGGGACCCGGCGACCTTCGCCGACCGAGAGCTCGCCGAGCGTGCCGAGCTGCGGTTCCCGCCCGCAGCACGGATGGCGTCGGTGACCGGCCCGGCGGACGCGGTCGAGGCCCTGCTGGCGGTCACCAGGCTGCCAGCAGCTGCCGAGTTGCTCGGCCCGCTGCCCTTGCCTGCCGCGGGCAGGAGTGCGCGCGGCAGCGGCAGGGCCGGCCGTTACGGCCGGATGCCCGCCCGCCAGCCCGCTGCAGCGAATGCGGCCGGGACAGATCAGGTACCGATTCGTTACCTTGTACGAGTGCCCAGGTCAGAAGGCGGCGAATTGGCCACGGAGCTGCGCACCGGGCAGGCTTTGCGGTCCGCGGCGAAGGAACCCGGCCTAGTGCGCGTTCAGCTCGACCCGGCCACACTGGTCTGACTACGTATCGTTCAGGCCGTAGGGTACTTGGGTGACCAACTCACCCGGTGGCCATCGCGCTCAGCCTGACCCGGCCGGTAGCGCCGATCAGGAGCCGCGTCGCGACCGCCCGCGCATGCCGCCAGTGCGGCTCGCGCCGCGGGACGAGCTGGCCGCGGCGGCGCGGGTTGCGCCGCTGCTGCGGGCCGCCAGGGACCTCGGCGCATGGGCCGCCGAGCATGCTCAGGTGGCCGCTGGTCAGGACCTCAACGGCGCCGATGCCCGGGCTGCGGCCGATGCCCTCGAGCTGACCCTCGACGAGCTCGATGCAGCCTGGCAGGTGGTAGCGGCCGCCAGTGAGCTGCAGCACAGCGCTGCCGGGCTGCCAGTCGGCCTGCCTCCGCTGAGCACGGTAAGTGCCGAGGACGTACTCCGCGAGTGGGACGGCGCGCTGGCAGCCCTGCTGGCCGCCGAGGAGCTCGATGGCCTGGCGACGGCCCTGTACACGGTCGGCGCGCCGGTGCGTATCGATGCCCTATTCGACGCCTACTCGTCGGCGGCGGGAACGGCCCGGCCCGGAGATGGCCCCGGCCGGGCGGCCGAACCGCCACAGCCCGACGCGGACCAGGCAGCGGCGCTGTCCCATGCCCTGGAGACCCTCGCTGACCTGGGCGTGGTCGAACTAGGCACCGAGGAGGCGGCCGGCGGGCTCACCGTGGTCTTGTCACCGCTCGGAGTGTGGGGGGTACATCGCCGGTTGCTCGCGCAGGGCTGGCACGTGCCGGTGCTGGGCGGTGCCGACCGGGAAGGAGCAGTGGGCCTGCTCATGACGCTGGCCAGCTGTGATGCCGAGGACGGTGAATCGAAGATCAACGAGTGGCTCCGAGGCCGGTCCGATGAGCAGGCAGCAGCCGAGCTGATCGAAGCTGCCGCCGAAGGCTCACCGGGCTTGCGTGGCGCGGCCTTCGCCGTGCTCGACCGCATCGGCAAGGCGGCTGCGCCACACGTGCGCGCCGCCCTTGATCAGCCGCTGCTGCGCGCCCATGCCGCCGTCTGGCTACACGAGCACGGCGAAGAGGCAGAGCTCGGTCCAGCCGATCGCACCTGGCTGCTTGTCGACCTGGGCGCCGGCCTGCTGGAGGAGGCCGACCCGCGGGACGTCGTCGCCGAGCTGCTTCCGGAGGTGGCGCCTGAGGCCCAAGCAGACATCGTCGCGGGCCTGTGGCAGGTGAGCCATCCGGGCGTGATCGACCTGCTGACGACGCTGAGCGAGCATCACCCCGACCCCGGTGTCGCCAGGGCTGCCAGGAAAGCGGCGTTTAAGGCCCGTTCGCCGGGTGCCGGTGAGAGTCGGCCAGCTTCATAAACTTGATCAGCCGCGCCTAACAGCAGCGGCACGTTGCCCTGCACCTGCCTGGAGGACCTGGTGAGCATCCGGCCGATCCGCCTGTTCGGCGATCCGGTGCTGCGGACCCCCGCAGATCCGGTCACGACGTTCGATGCCGAACTACGCAAGCTCGTGAATGACCTCACCGACACGATGATGGATGCGCCCGGCGTGGGCCTGGCAGCGCCGCAAATCGGCGTCGGGCTGCGAGTCTTCACCTACTTCGTCGACGACGTGGTCGGTCACCTGATCAACCCGTCGCTGCAGCTGTCGGACGAGATGGAGCTTGACGACGAGGGCTGCCTGTCGTTCCCCGGCCTGGCCTACCCGACCAATCGTGCGCTCGGCGTCGTCGCGACCGGCTTTGACATGCACGGCGAGCCGGTGACGCTGGCAGGAACGGGACAGCTGGCCCGCTGCGTTCAGCACGAGACCGACCATCTTGACGGCGTGCTGTTCATTGACAGGCTTGACCCGACGCAGCGCAAGCTGGCGATGAAGGAGATCAGGTCGTCGGAGTGGTGGGGCGAGCCGGTACCGCTGGTGAAGGTGTCGCCGCACCCGACCCACGGCAAGGCCTTCTGAGGATGCGCCTGGTCTTCGCGGGGACTCCGGCTGCGGCTGTGCCGTCGCTGGATGCGCTGCTGAAGTCCAAGCACGAGGTCGCCGCTGTGGTCACCAGGCCGGACGCCAGGGCGGGCCGAGGGCTGAGGGTGGGCCGCAGCCCGGTCGCGGAGCGGGCGGCCGAAGCAGGCGTCGACGTCCTGACGCCACCGCGGCCGTCCGAGCCTGACTTCCTCGCCCGGCTGCGGGAGATCGGGCCAGCCTGCTGTCCGGTGACGGCTTACGGGGCGCTGCTGCCGCAGGCTGCGCTGGACATAGCCGCGCACGGCTGGGTGAATCTGCATTTCTCGCTGCTGCCGGCCTGGCGCGGCGCGGCCCCGGTACAGCACGCGATCTTGCACGGCGACGATGTCACTGGTGCCACCACCTTCCGCATCGTGCGCGAACTCGATGCCGGTCCTGTTTACGGCGTGCTGACCGAGCCGATCCGGCCGACCGATACCGCCGGGGACCTGCTGGGCAGGCTGAGCATCGCTGGCGCTGACCTGCTGGTGGCGACGCTTGACGGAATCGAGTCCGGCGAGCTCGAGGCGCGCCCGCAGCCAGCCGACGGGGTCAGCCTCGCACCGAAGATCACTACGCCCGACGCGGAGGTTAACTGGCGTCAGCCAGCCGTTGCTGTCAGCAGGCTCATCCGAGCGTGCACGCCCGCGCCCGGCGCGTGGACGCAGCTACGGGGGATTCGGGTCAAGCTCGGCCCGGTAAGCGTCACCGGCAGCCTCGCGGATGAGGCGGGAGCTGGCTCGCTGGGTCCTGGCGAGCTGCAAGTGATCGGCAACCAGGTCCTCGTTGGGACTGCCACGTCGCCAGTGGAACTCAGTGAGGTCCAGCAGGACGGCAAGCGCAAGATGCAGGTCGGTGACTGGGCCAACGGCCTGCACCTTGATGGCGGGCGGGCGGTGCTCGGCTGAGGTGAGCGGGAAGCCAGGACGAGGCGGTCGGCGCGCTTCTGCCGCAAAGCCAGGCGGCACCGGCGGGCGGCCGGCGAAAGACGCTGGCCCGGCCAGGACCGGCATGCCCGGCACGCCTGGCCAGGCCAACAGTGGCGGCCGGGCCAACAATGGCGGCCGGGCCGAGGCCCCTGACCGGGCCAGGGCCCCTGACCCGGCCAAGGTGCCTGGCCCTGGCAAGGTGCCTGGCCCTGGCAAGGTGCCTGGGGCCAAGCGCGGCGGCAGATCCGGCCGCTCGGCGAGGGACCCGGCTCGCCGCGCTGCCCTGGACCTGTTGGTGGCCGTAGCCGAACGAGACGCCTACGCGAACCTGCTGCTGCCGGAACTGCTCGCTCAGCGCCGGCTGGCTGGTCGCGACGCGGCGCTGGCGACCGAGCTGAGCTACGGAACGTTGCGCGGCCAGGGCACCTACGACGCGGTCCTGGCGATCTGCTGCGACCGGGACCTGGCGGCGCTCGATCCGGCCGTGCTGCAGGTGCTCAGACTTGGCACCCATCAGCTGCTCGCCACCCGGGTGCAGCCGCATGCCGCGGTAGCCACGTCAGTGAACCTGGTGAAGGACGCTATCGGCCAGCGCCCGGCCGGCTTCGTGAACGCCGTGCTCAGGCGCGTGGCGACGAGGGACCTGGACGCCTGGCTTGACATCGCGGCGCCAGCCCGTGACGCTGACCTGGTTGGCCATCTCGCCGTGCGGTACAGCCATCCGCGCTGGATCGTGGCGGCGCTGGCCAGCGCGCTGGGCGAGGAGCCGACCGGGAACCTGCGGGAGACCGAGGCCGCGCTGGCCGCGGACTCCGAGCGGCCTGCCGTGCACCTGTGCGCGGTTCCCGGCCTGGCCGAACCCGGCGAGCTGGTCGCGGCAGGCTGCCGCCCGGCGCGGTGGTCACCTTACGGCGGTTACCTTGCCGGCGGTGATCCGGCCGCCGTCCTCGCCCTCGCGGAGGGCCGGGCCGCGGTGCAGGACGAGGCCAGCCAGCTCGCGGCCATCGCCGTGACCAGGGCAGCGATCGCCGGACCGGATGACCGGTGGCTGGACGTGTGCGCCGGACCGGGCGGCAAGGCTCGGCTGCTCGCGGGGCTGGCCGCCGGGGCGGGCGCCAAGCTCGTGGCCGCTGAGCTACGCGACCATCGAGCCAGGCTGGTGCACTCGGCGACCACCGCGGCAGGCAGCTGCGGCGTCGTCGTAGCGGACGGAACCCGGCCGGCCTGGCAGCCGGGGCGTTTCGACCGGGTCCTGGCGGACGTGCCTTGCTCGGGCCTCGGGGCGCTGCGGCGCCGCCCGGAGTCGCGGTGGCGGCGTAGCCCTGAGAACATCGCTAGCCTTGCCGCCCTGCAGCGCAGCCTGCTGGTCGCGGCACTGGACTCCGCCCGACCCGGCGGGGTTGTCGGCTACGTCACGTGCTCGCCGCATGTGGCAGAGACGAGGGATGTCGTGGCGGACGTGCTGGCGTCACGCGGCGACGCCGAAGTACTGGACGCGCCCGCGGTGCTAGCCGAGGTCCCGGATCTCAGCAGCGGCGAGGCGGGCAGGTACGCGCAGTTCTGGCCGCACCGGCACGGCACCGACGCGATCTTCCTGGCGTTGCTCCGGCGGCGCTAGCCGTTCGCCTCATAACGCCCCCCGTCCCGCGAAATCTGCGCCCCGTGCTCGGGGGCCCGTCGCGCCAGCCGGACAGTCACCTGGTCAGCGAGCGGGGGCGCCGCTGGCCCACCCGGCCGGTCCCGATGTCGGCGCGCTTGCCCTGCGCGTAGCCCGCTCCGTAGCCGTTCCCGGTATAGGTCAGCCGCGCTGTGCGGGTCATCGGGTACGCGCGCGCGACGTTCTGCCGGATGACCAGCGAACGGTCGGCCAGCACCAGCGCTGCCTTCGACGACCGGCCGCCAGGTGCCTCCGTTGCTGCCCGCTCGGCGCCCTGCTCCGCTGCCTTCACCTTGGCCGTGACGGCGGCGGCGTAGCCGAGCAGCCAACTGCGTCGCCAGGCCCGCGGGCTGTCCGACCAGGCCGGGACCTGTGCGGCGACGAGCCCGTGCCACATCTGGATCAGCACCGAGGTGTAGAGCACGTCGGTGCGCTCGATGTCGGAGGCATAGCCGAACATGTGCACGCGCTGTCCGACCCGGGCCGGGAGCAGGATGCACCGGCAGCGCAGCGCAGCGGCCAGGCCGCATAGCAGATGCGCCTGGACCCTGGCCCACGGGTTGTAGATCTCCACGATCCGGTTATCAGGCTTGTCGGTCTCGGGCCTGACCGCGGCCAGCAGCGCGCGGTCGATCCCGTACTTCGCCATCAGCTCGGCCGCCTTAGCGGTCAGAGCCTGCGCCTCCTCCGGTGTGACCCCGTCAGCCTCCGCCTTCGCTAGCAGCTTGCGGACCCGGTCGAGCAGGCGGTCCGGTCCTTCTGCGGTCATCGCGGCCTCCTCCGGCGGACGGACGTTCGCGGGTCTGAACTTATCGGTGCCGTATGACAATCCGCTCGGGACCAGCCGGCCCGGCCAGCCTAGAATCGGTCTGACATGAGCGTGCAGATAGCGCCGAGCCTGCTGGCTGCGGACTTCGCCAGGCTCGCCGATGATGCGGAGGCGGTCGCTGGCGTTGCCGACTGGCTGCACGTCGACGTCATGGACGGGCACTTCGTGCCGAACCTCACCATTGGCCTGCCTGTCGTCGAGGCGCTGCAGCGGCACGCCCGGCTGCCCCTTGACTGCCACCTGATGATCGAGAATCCCGACCGGTGGGCCCCCGGCTACGCCGAGGCCGGGGCGCGGAGCGTCACCATCCACGTCGAGTCGACCAGCGCGCCGATCCGGACGCTGCGCGCGATCAGGGCAGCTGGAGCGCGAGCCGGCCTTGCCTTTAATCCCGGCACGCCGCTGCTGCCGGATGCAGACCTGCTGGCCGAGGTCGACATGCTGCTGCTGATGACGGTCGAGCCGGGGTTCGGCGGCCAGAAGTTCCTGGACCTCGTACTGCCAAAGGTCCGCCGGGCGCACGCGCTGATCAGCGAGCACGCGGGCGAGGTGTGGCTGCAAGTCGATGGCGGCGTCACCGCGGAGACCATCGGGCGTTGCGCCGAGGCCGGGGCGGACATGTTCGTGGCCGGTTCGGCCGTCTATGGCGCCGCTGACCCCGCCGCCGCGGTCAAGACCCTGCGCGATCTCGCCCTAGCCGCGAGCGCGAGCGGCAGCGGCTGACAGGCCGGCGTCTCTGGTGAGCGGCGAGGAGCGAGACGGCGTTCCGCTGACCAACCTCGACCAGGAACTGTTCGCCGGCGCGGAGGCGACCAAGCGGGACCTGGTCGACTACCTGGACGCCATCAGCGACATGATCATCGGCCAGCTGCGGGACAAGCCGCTCTCGGTCGTCCGCGTGCTCCGCGGCCAGCCGCCGTTCATGCAGAAAAACGTGCCGAAGTACACCCCCGACTTTGTGCGCACCACGCCGGTCTGGGCGGAGGCTTCGCATCGCGAGGTCTCCTACGCGCTGTGCAACGACCGTCGCACCCTACTCTGGTTCGCCAACCAGCGAGCGGTGGAGTATCACCCGACCCTGATGCGAGTCGGGCACTGGGATAACCCCGAGTACCTGGTGCTGGACCTCGATCCGCCCGACGGGCAGGCAGCGGGCGGTCAACCGAATGACGGACGCTCAGATGGCGGGCAGGCTGACCGCGCTGCTGGCGCGTTTAGCCAGGCGGTGCGCGCCGCGCTCGCGGTCCGCGAGGCGCTCGCCGGAGCTGGCCTGGCCGGCGCGGTGAAGACCAGCGGCGCCAAGGGCGTGCATGTGTTCGTGCCGCTGGCACCGGGGCAGACTAGCGAGCACGCCGCGGCCGCCACCCGGGCGATCGCGGCGCGCGCCGAGCAGCTTGCGCCCGACCTGGCGACCACCGCCTTCATCAGACAGGACCGCGGCGGCAAGGTCTTCGTGGACGCCACCAGGGCCGGCGGCGCGACCGTGGTGGCCGCCTACAGCCCGCGAGTCCGCCCGGGCACTCCCGTTTCCTTTCCGGTCAGCTGGGACGACATTCACAGCGTCCAGCCGCGCGAGTTTACGGTGCGGAACGCGGCGGGCCTGCTGGCCGGCCAGGACCGCTGGGCGGAGCTGCTCCCCGAGCCGCAGCAGTTGCCGGCTGACCTGGTCGAGGAGGGCCTGCAGATCCCGATCGCCCGAGTGCAGGCCATGCATGAAGGCAAACGGCGAGCCCGGGCGCGGCGTGCCCAAGGACCGGATAAAGAGGGGAACGGGGCCGCGACCGGGAAAGCTGACTAAGCGGGCGCGCGGCCGGCACACTATGAAGTCCGGTCCGGTACTGCCGCCGTGGGTCACCCGGCGGCTGGCGTATACCTATCACCACCGTCGGCTAGCCTGGCAGCAAATGCCACGTGAGCGACCGGTCCTGCCAATGGCACAGGCACTCCCAGGCCAGGCTGAGCCGGACGTCCGCGGCGAAGTGGCTGGTGACGGGCGGTCCAGCGGACACAGAATGGGCACATGACGGCAGCGACCAGAATGACTCACCGCCCGCATGATGCTCGCGGACACCCAGCGCAGACCGCTGCGCCGCTGCTGGAGATCCGGAACCTCGCAGTGAGCTTCGGGCCGATCCAGGCCCTGGGCGGGGTGAGCCTGTCGGTGCGCGAGGGAGAGGTCGTCGCGCTGGCCGGCGAGAACGGCGCGGGCAAGACGACCCTCGTCCGCTGCATAGGCGGGGACATCACCCCGAGCAGCGGGGAGATCCGGATCGGCGGCGCTCAGGTGCCGCCTGATCCGGCAGCGCTAGCCCGGCAGGGCGTCAGCGTGCTCTGGCAGGATCTGGCGCTCTGCGACAACCTGGACATCGCCGCGAATCTCATGCTCGGCCGCGAGCGGCGGCTGCAGTTGGCCTCCGACGTCCGGCTGCATACGGAGGCGACAAGGGTGCTGGACGAGCTGGGTATCAGCCTGCCAGCAACCACTCGCGACATCCGGTCGCTGTCCGGCGGGCAGCGGCAGCTGGTGGCGGTTGCCCGAGCAATCGCGCGCCGGCCGCGGCTGCTGCTGCTCGATGAGCCGACCGCGTCCCTCGGCGTAGCCATGGCCCGCCAGGTCGAGGACCTGATCGTCGGCTTGCGAGAGCAAGGCGCCTCGGTGCTGCTGGCCTGCCATGACATCGACATGATGTTCCGGCTTGCGGACCGCATCGTGGTGCTACGGCACGGGCAAGTCGTGGCTGAGGTTGCGCCCGGTGAGGTGCACCCCGACGACGTGATCGCCTTGCTGTCCGGGCAGGACGCCGACTCTTCGGCGCGCAGGCAGCTCACCCGCCTGCACGGACTTGCCGGGCGGCTGGTGTCCGCCGATCCATCGTCCAGCCTGTCGCTGATCCTGTCGGCGCTCGGCGCGGCGCTCGGCAGCGAACGGCTCTGCATCCACTTGGTCGCAGACAACACACTGACTTGTGCAGCCTCGCTCGGCATGTCCGATGCCCTGCTCTTGGCCTGGTCCACGCTGCCGACCGGGCTGGCCGGCGGCCCGGCGGGCATGGCCGCTGCGGCCTGCGAGCCGGTCATCGAGGAGGACGTCCGGGCCGGCCCGGGCTGGGCGCCGTTCGCCGCGCTAGCCAGGCCCGCCAAGGTGGCCAGCTCGTGGTCCGTGCCGGTGCTCGGCCCGCGTGGTCTGGTGGGAGTCATCACGGTGTTCCGTTCCATACCGGGCGGGCCCAAGCGCGACGATCTTGATCTCGCCACCTTGTATGCGGGCTACGCCGCCAGCGCGATCGAGCGTGACGGGCTGCTGGAGGAGGTAACAGCGCGCAACCGGGTCCTGGAAACGATCAGGGAGATGCTGGAGACACTGGCCGGGCCGCTGCCTGTCAGCCAGAGCCTGGGGGTCGCGCTGGCGGCATTGTGCCGCGGACTTCAGGCTGACGAAGCCGCCCTCGTCGTCCGCCCGGCGGGCGGTCAGGCGCAGCTACGGGCCGCCGGGCGGCCAGCGGTCAGGCGGCCCGGCGAGGCGAGCGGCGAGCTGGTCGCCATCGCCAGCGCCGTGCTTGAGCAGGCGGGCGCGACCGATGTCACCGTGCACCGCGCGGGGAGCGACGGGGACGAGCTGATGACGGTGCCGTTCGGCGCCCCGGGTGCGAGCGCCGCCCTGATCGCGAGCTGGCAGACCGGGCCGTCGCCGGCCGATGCGGCCGCCTTGCTCGACGACGCCTCCCGGTCCCTTCAGCTCGCGCTCGAGCGAGAAGAAGCGTCGGTCGCGCACCAGGAAGCGCTGACGCTGCGCCGTTCGCAAGAACTGCAGCGCGGCTTCCTGTCCCGGCTCAGTCACGAGCTGCGTACCCCGCTGACTGCCATCAGGGGCTACGCGTCCAGCCTGATGCAACCCGACGTGACGTGGGACGGCGAGTCTCAGCATCGCTTCCTGGGACGAATCGCGGCCGAATCGGCAAGGCTCGGCAGGCTGGTCGACGACCTGCTGGACTTCTCCGCAATCGAGTCGGGCATTCTGCGGCTGCAGCGAGACTGGTGCGACCTTCCGCTGGTCCTGGAAGCGGCCATCGCGTGCCTGCCGCCGGAGCTGTCGCCGCCGGTGAAGATGTCGTGTGCGCCGGACCTGCCGGTGATCTGGGCCGACCACGATCGGCTGGAGCAGGTGTTCGTCAACCTGCTGGCCAACGCCGTCGGGCATAACCCGCCCGGCACCAACGTCCGCGTCACGGCCACCGCCGGCCCGCACCACGTCGAGGTCACGGTCGCTGATGACGGATCAGGGCTGGCCGCGGATCAGCTCAGGTCGCCGTTCGAGCCCGCCAGGCGGCGGCGAGGGCCGACGGCGGGGGCCGGGCTGGGCTTGTCCATCGCCCAGGGCATCGTCGCGGCCCACGGTGGCGAGATCGAGCTGGTCGGGCAGGCTTGCGGCACGTGCTTCCGGATCTGCCTGCCGATCGAGGCAGAAGTTAAGCTGCCAGGTCAGCTGCCAGGTCAGCTGCCTCAGGGCGAGCTGGCTGGGCGGCGGATAGGAGTCATCACCGGTGGCAACTGAGACGGCGACGCGTGCGCTGGTAGTCGAGGATGACCCGAATATCGTCGACCTCATCCGGTCGAACCTCGCCGTCCGCGGCTTCGACACGATCGTGTCGGCGGACGGGCTGCGGGCCCTTCGGCTGCTGGAGACCGAGTCGCCGGACATCGTGCTGCTGGACCTGATGCTGCCGGAGATCGACGGCTTCGAGTTGTGCCGGCAGATCCGCGAGCGATCCTCGGTCGCCATCATCGTGGTCTCCGCGCGGGGCGGCGAGCGGGACAAGGTGAGCGCCCTGAATGTGGGCGCGGACGACTACATGACCAAGCCGTTCAGCATCGAGGAACTGCTCGCCCGCATCAATGCCACGCTGCGCCGGACCCGGCCGGCCGCGGCCGAGCCTGCCGCCGCGGCGCCCGAGTTCATCACTGTGTCGGACCTCGTGATCGACCTGACAAGCCAGCAGGTGAGTCGTGGCGGGGTGGCGATTCACCTGACCCCGACCGAGTTCGCGCTGCTGCGCGAATTGGCGATACACCGCGGCAAGCTGCTCAGCCACGCGCACCTGTTGCGGCGGGTATGGGGCCGTGGCTATGAGACCGAAACCGAGTACGTGCGCGTCTACGTCCGGCGGTTGCGGGCGAAGCTGGAAGCGAACGGCACACCGCTGATCGTCACCCAGCCCAGGGCTGGGTACCGCATTCTGGCGGACTGATCCGATGCCGTGACGAGGCCGCCGGCGGGCCGTCCGGCGGCGCACCTGCGGACCGGCCGGTGGCATCAGTGCCCCGTTACCTCCCCGTATCCGGAACGTGACACAGCCGTGCCCGCTGGTGAACAAACGCACGGGTGCAAATCGTGTCATAGGGTCTGTGCTGATCTTGGAGACCCTCTCTGACCTGCGCGTATGTTGTTAACAGAATTTTCACGGGGTTACTTGGATGTTAACGGGAGCGTTCATCCGCCGGCCCCTAGTGTTTGCGTCAGAAGACGGTTTGATCCCGCGCGTGACTCCGATGGGTCTGCGAAGCAGGCCCGTTCGCATCGGCGTTCCGCCTAAGAACGAGGTGGTTTTCTTGCGCTCAGTCACCAAGGCAGTGGCCGCGACGGCCATCGCCAGCAGCGCGGCGCTGTTCATCGCCGCGTGCGGCAGCAGCGGCAGCAGTGCCCCCAGCACGCCGCCGACGCTGCCCGCATCGCAGGTCCCGCAACTCACTGCTACGTCCTTCACGCTCGATTTCTCGGCCATGACGCAGCTGAAGATCCTGGACAAATATGGCTCGGGCAAGGTAGCGGCGATCCTGCCCGACACCGTGTCCTCCACCCGGTACGTGGAGTTCGACGCGCCGTACCTGAAGGAGTCGATGCTGAAGGCCGGGCTTCCGTCCTCGGACATCATCATCCAGAACGCGCAGGGCAGCGACGCAACCGAGTACACCGACGCGCAGTCGGACATCACCAACGGCGCGAAGGTCCTCATCATGGACCCGCTGGACTCCGGCGTAGGCACCAAGATCGAGAACTACGCCAAGTCACACGGCGTGCCGGTCATCGACTACGACCGTCTCGTCCTCGGCGGTAGCCGCAAGTTCTACGTTAGCTTCAACAACACCTTCGTCGGCACGCTGCTGGGCAAGGGCCTGGTCAGCTGCATCGCGGCGTGGCGTGTCAAGAAGCCGCAGGTGATCGTTATGCGCGGCGACCCGACCGACAACAACGCGACGCTGTTCGCCAACGGTTACGACGCCGTCCTTGCCCCGTACTTCAAGAACGGGACCTACAAGGACGTCGCGAACCCGGCAGGCACCTGGACGCCGACCACCGCGCTGACCGAGTTCCAGGCCGCGTACACCAAGAGCCCGAACATCAACGCCGGGCTCATGCCGAACGACGAGAACGGCGCGCCGATCATCCACTACCTGCAGACGCGGCACGTCAAGCCGATGACCTTCCCGATGACCGGGCAGGACGCGACGCTCATCGGCTTGCAGAACATTATCGCGGGGTACCAGTGCGGCACCGTGTACAAGCCGATCTACCTGGAGGCCCAGGCGGCCGTGGCGCTGGCCATGTACGCGAGGGCAAACGTCACCCCGCCGTCCGCACTGGTTAACGGCTCCACCATGGACTCCGTCGAGCACGCCGGCGTCTCGTCGGTCTTGCTGACGCCAGAGTGGGTTACGCCGCAGGCGATTCAGTCGACGGTCATCAAGGACAACTTCGTGCCGGCCTCCCAGCTGTGCGCGGGTACGTACGCGGCTGACTGCACGAAGTACGGGATCTCGTAATGATCAAAAACCCCAGTCACCGGGCCCTGGCGGCACGGTGGTAGCTGGAAGCGCCGGGGACGGTGCCACGCCCGCAACAGCGGGCGTGGCACCGCCCGTGCCCGGCACGACGCTGACAGAAGAGATGCCGTTGCTTCAGCTCCGGGGCGTCGGCAAGGCCTTCGGCCCGGTGCAAGCGCTCAGTGGCGTTGACCTGGACATCCCGCTCGGTCAGGTGACGGCGCTGGCCGGCGACAACGGCGCGGGCAAGACGACCCTGATCAAGTGCATCGCCGGTATCTGGCAGCCGACCAGCGGCCAGATGCTGTGGAAGGGCAAGCCCATCCAGCTGCACACGCCAAGGGATGCTTCCCATCTGGGCATCGCGGCGGTCTATCAGGACCTTGCGCTCTGTGACAACCTAGACATCGTGCAGAACATGCTGCTGGGCCGGGAGAAGGTCAGGCTGGGGATACTGGATGAGGTCAGCATGGAGCTGACTGCCAAGCAGACCCTGCAGAACCTGTCGGTCACCAGCGTGCGGTCCATCAGGCAGCCAGTCGGCTCGCTGTCCGGCGGCCAGCGACAGGCGGTCGCGGTGGCCAAGGCCGTCATGCAGGAGGCCAGGCTGGTCATCATGGACGAGCCGACGGCCGCACTCGGAGTCAGCCAGACCGAGATGGTGCTGAACCTCATCAGGACGCTGGCCGACCGCGGGCACGCGGTCATCGTCATCTCGCACAACCTGAACGACGTATTCCGCGTTGCTGACCGGCTCGCCGTGCTCTACCTGGGCCAGCTTGTCGCCGCGGGCCCGGCGGCAGAGTTTGACCGGCAGTCGGTCGTCGACCTCATGACGACCGGCGTGTCGACGCGCCAGGGCAACGGCAGCGGCAGTATCTCGGCCGCTTCGCCGAGCGCCGGCGCGGATCGGAAGGACTGAGTAATGGCAGTAACGGACCCCGGCGAGCGGGACCGGGAGCTAGCAGGTTCGGTCGCGGTGGTTGGCGAGCCGACCGAGGCCGACGCGGCTGCGGCTGCTGGCCTGACCACCTCTCCGGATCTGCTGGTCAACTCGCTCGGGGAGTACACCCGCGTGTGGTTCAGGCGGGTCCGCAGCGGGGAGAGCGGCGCGCTGCCGGTCATCATCGGCCTGGTCGCGCTGGGGATCTACTTCCAGCTGACCCAGAGCAGCTTCCTGTCCGCGACCAACATCGCCAACCTGATGGGGCAGGCAGGCTGGATCATCACGATCGCGATGGCCCAGACCTTCATCCTGCTGCTTGGCGAGATCGACTTGTCGGTGGGCTTCAACGCGGCCATCGGCGGCCTCATCACGGTCTGGATGGTGTCGATCAACAATCCATACCCGGTCTGGCTAGCCATCGTGACTGGCCTGGCCGTCACCGTCGTCATCTCGGCGATTGAGGGCCTGCTCGTGGTCTGGCTTAAGATCCCGTCGTTCGTGGTGACGCTGGCCGGCCTGCTTGGCCTCAACGGCGTGCTGATCTGGCTGTTCGAGAAAACCGGCAACGTCGGCCTGGGCGGTTCCATCTCGCTGCGTCCCGGCTTCCTGAACAACTTGGTGAACGGCAACCTCAGCCCTGCTCTGGGCTGGATCGTGCTGATCGCCGCAGTCGGGCTCGGTGGGTTGTTCCTAATCTTGCGAGACCAGCGGCGCCGGACCGCAGGTCTGGTTGCCCCGCCACTGGGTGTCACGCTGCTGAAGATCGGTGCCGCCGCCGCTATTGGCGCGGTGCTCGTGATCGTGCTCAACGTTAACCGCGCCGCGATCGGCGTGTTGCAGGGAGTGCCCTGGGTCGTGCCTATCGTGCTCGTCCTGCTCGTAGCGACGACTATCCTGCTGAGCCGGACGAAATTCGGCCGGTACATCTACGCGGTCGGCGGCAACGCCGAGGCCGCCCGGCGAGCCGGCATCAACCTGAGCCGGATCAGGGTGCTCGCCTTCTGCCTCTGCGGCCTGTTCGCCGGCATCACCGGGATCCTGTACGCGTCGAACCTGGGCTCCATGTCGGAGAACTTCCCCGGCGGCCAGTACGTCCTGTACTCCGTGGCCGGCGGCGTTATAGGCGGTGTCAGCCTGTTCGGCGGCCGGGGCCGGATGCTCGGCGCCGTGCTGGGCGGCTTCGTCGTCGCGGTCATCTACAACGGCGTTGCGCTGATCGGGCTAGGCGCAGCAGGCCAGTACATCTGGACCGGCCTAGTACTGCTAGCAGCCGTGACGCTGGACGCGCTGGCCCGCCGGGGCAGTGCGCCGACCTGATGCAGGGATAGCGGCACAAGAACGGCCAGCGTCGGCCCGTCCCGGGAAACCGGG
>JBKQTJ010000231.1:0-3608 GCA_052143255.1 Streptosporangiaceae bacterium
CCGCAGCACCGGTGTAGATGAGGACCGCGTTCGCGATCACCGATGCCAGCGCGAACCCGCGCACTGAGCCCCTGGTCGGACGCAGCACCGGAGCCGCGAACCGGGCGGTAACCCAGCGAGTGTCGAAGGCCGCTACCGTCCGCCTCCCTCCAGTTCCGGTCCTTCGGGCTAGGCGCTGGCACGGCCGATCCGCACCCGCCATACTTCCGGCCCGGCTTCCAGGTAGTCCCAGGTGAACTGCCCGGGGTGCTCGGCCTCGAACTGGTACCGCAGCGGTTTGGATCGTGGTCGTTGACCAGCACGAACCCCGTGCCGGGAAGCAGGGCAGGGTAGGCGTCGAAGATGGTCGCATGCCGCCGCGCTGGCGGTATGTCGCGGACGTCGAGATCAGAGCCTGCCGATGCAGGAGCAGCGGCCGGCTTCGGCTCGGCGCTGTCCGCCGATCCGTCCGGGGCGTGGCCGCCGGCCCGGCGGGCCAGGCCATGCTGCGCGGCGGTTACCCTGACCGCCAGATCCGGCCGGGTCTTGTGCAGTGCCGCCCACGCCGACCCGGTAAGCCGGCAGGCCCGGTCCGCATCGCCCGCGCGTGCCAGGGGTCGACGCTGCCTGCAGCAGCAGGGACAGCGCCGCAGCCTGGGGATCGGCGGCCTGGCTCTCGCCGTCCGGGGCGGACGCCGGGGAATGCCCGGCGGTTCGGTGAATCTGATCCAGCAGCGCGGCCAGATCAACGGACTGGTGGGCGAGCAGCGCCGAGCACCTGGGTGATGCGCGCGCATCGCTTCGTACGCCCTGGTTCCAGTGATCGTCACGCCTTCTTCTCCTTCCACAGGCCGCCAGGGGCCGGTGAAGGGCATCAGCCCGGTGGCCGGGGGTGCGGATGCCGGCGGGTTTGTCCGCCGAGCTTAGGGTGATGACGAAGGTGTGGGGTTCAGAAACGTCGCCACGTTGGCTGACCAGTCCTTCGCTCGTGGCCGTGTGCGTCGTCGGGGAGACGACGTTCGTGCGTGAGGTGTGTAAGATGCTGCACCCGTGTCGGTCCGATTGCTGTACCTGGTATTCGCGCGTCTTGCGTGCTGGCTGGTGCTGCTTGCGCGTTCGTCGGCGGCGAAGGACGTCGAGATCCTGGTGTTGCGCCACGAGGTCGCCGTGCTTCGCCGCACCCGCCGTCCGCCGCGACTGGACTGGGCGGACCGCGCGGTGTTCGCCGCGCTGATCCGGCTGCTGCCCGCCGGGCTGCGCCGAGGCCGGCTCGTCACGCCGGGCACGGTACTGCGCTGGCATCGGCAGCTGGTGCGGTGGAAGTGGCGCCAGACCCCGGCCCGGATCGGGCGGCCGCCGATCTCCAGCGAACTCGTCGGCTTGATCGCCCGGCTCGCGCGCGAGAACCCGACCTGGGGTTACACGCGGATCCAAGGCGAGCTGCGTCGTCTCGGTCATCGCGTGGCCGCGACAACGATCCGCAAGGTCCTGCGCGCGAACCGGATCCCGCCGGCCCCGCAGCGCGCCACCGTCCACACGTGGCGCGCGTTCCTGCGCGCCCACGCCGCAACGCTCATGGCCTGCGACTTCTTCCACGTGGACCTGGCGGGCCTTACCAGGGTGTACGTGTTCTTCGTCATCGACGTGCGCACCCGGTTCGTCCACCTGCTCGGGATCACCGCGCATCCCACAGTTGAATGGACTATGCAGGCCGCCCGGCAGTTCACCTGGACGCTCACCGAGCGGACCGGGCACGTGCGGTACCTCATCCGGGATCGGGCCGGACAGTTCACCGACGGGTTCGACGCGGTCTTCGCCGCCGAGGGGATCGAAATGTTGCCCTCGGCGCCGCAGTGCCCGCGGATGAACGCCTACGCCGAACGCGTCGTGCGGACCATCCGGGCCGAGTGCACCGACCGGATGCTGATCATGGGGCAGCGACACCTCCAGCGCGTGCTCGCCGAGTACATCGAGCACTACAACACCGGCAGAGCCCACCGCGCCTTGGACCTGCGCGCCCCGACTGATGACCCGAGCGTCATCCCGTTCCCCGCGCACCCGATCAGGCGCACAACCGTACTGGGAGGCCTGATCAACGAGTACGAGGCAGTAGCCTGACCGCATCGGCGAAAGCCCTGGTCGTGGCCAGTTGCACAGTTCTTGAACCCTACAGCCCGCAGGTCGGACCGATCCTCCGCGGCTACGCTGGCCGGGTCGAGGTCGTCTGTCAACTGCTCGAACCGGTGGTCGGCGGCTTATACCCGGTCTATCCGCACGATGGTGATCAGGTCCCCTTCGACCTCGTACAACAACCCGGTAAGGGCCGACGCGCAGCCTGCGGTAGGCGCCGCGGACGAACGCGCCCGGAGGCGCCGGATCGTCAGCTAAGCCTTCCACGGCGCGGTTGACGGCCGTCATCCCGGCCTGATCGGCCATGAAGCGGACGAAGGTCGCCTGCGCGATCTCTGACCAGATGATCCTCACCGGGAGCCGCCGAACACCTCAGCCATAAACTCCTCGTGCGACTTCAGGCCCGGCCGCCCGGCCGCCTTCCACGCCTCTTGCTCGGCGATGGCGGCGTCGATCTCGGCTTCCTCGACCTGCTCGGCGGATGCGCGGTCCCGCAGAGCCTTCAGCGTGTGGTACTCGTGCATCGGAACCACTACAGCGGTTTCGCCGCCGAGGCGGATGACGTCGTGACTGTCGTGCTCTGAAGGCTGCGCGCTCATGCCACGATGCTAACTCGCCGCGCCGCCAACCCGGCCGTCTGGACGGCGCGGGCGCGCCGAAACCCCACGGTTCGTGATTTCCGGGATCGCATTCGGCCTGGCTCCGAGCTCCTGACCACCGGCCATACCCTATGAGCCGCCGTCGCTGCGGCGAATACCCGGCGAAGTCGAGGCAGAGCGTGCGTCCGTGGCAGGTCGCTGGCTTGTGGGTGAATGTCTGTAAAGGGCGTCTTCTTCGCCTACCCAGGGAGGGTGTCCCTGCGTATTTTGGCAGGTCAGCCCGTTCTGCGGACGGTGTCCGTGGCTGTCCGCGCGATCCGCCGTCCGGGTGCCAGCGTCCACGGACATATGGCGGACAGCGTCGGCGCGGCGAATGTCATTCTGCGGCATTTGCGCAGGTCAGGGGCTATGTGATGGGATGGGGAGTAGCGGTCTGTAAAACCGTCGGCTCAGCCTACGTTGGTTCGAACCCAACACCTGCCACACGTTTTCCCAGGTCAAAGCCGGTGACGCGGATTTGCGTCACCGGCTTTTACGTGCAAAGCAAGCGGTTCCGCAGACCGCTTGCTTTGGTCTGTGGGCCATACGTGGGCCAGATCCGGCAGTCCGCAACCGCCGGATACGAACGATACATAGCCATTCTGAGCCGCGGAAACAGTCATCGGGCAACTCGGCTGAATGAGATCGTCCCGCCGGGCGGGACCAGGCCGTTGTGGGCCATGCCGGGGGCATGCGAGCCGGTTCACGGACACATAGCGGACAGGGTCTGGGCGGTACCGGCGGTTCGCGGAACCGCTTGCTTTCGGGCACGGCGCCGGGCTGCCGGGGCGGAGGGCGTGCTCGACGAGCCGGTTGGTGATCCGGTCCTGGCCGTCGATGCAGTGGGCGTACACGCTCAGC
>JBKQTJ010000232.1:0-43587 GCA_052143255.1 Streptosporangiaceae bacterium
CCCCCGCCGCGGGGCCGGCCGCCCCGCTCGGCTCGGCAGCGCGAGCGCAACTGCAGGTGGGCGCTGACACTGTCACCATCGAGCCCGAGGACGTGCTGGTGACGCAGACTCCGCTCGCAGGCTGGGCGGTTGCTAGCGACGCAGGCGAGACAGTGGCGCTTGAGGTATCGATCACGCCGGAACTGCGCCGGGAGGGTCACGCCCGTGAGTTTGTTCGGCTGGTCCAGGAGGCGCGAAAGACGGACGGCCTCAACATCACCGACCGCATCGCGCTGCGCTGGTCAACCGCGGACCCCGAACTGGATTCGGCCCTGACCGAGCATCAGGCCCTGATCAGCGCAGAAGTCCTTGCCGCGCACTTCGCGCGCACCAATCCTGCGGCCGAAACTGACACGCTAGGTCGCCGGCATGACCGTCCCGAGATGGGCCTGACCTTCTGGATACGGCCCATATCACATCGATCACTACATTTCATCCAAGCAGCGCGGTCACCGGTTTAACGTGATAGTGACAACGCCGTTGTGTTCATAAACTCCGCTACCGAACAAGCGCTCGCCACCCGACGCGCTGCTCTCAATTAGTACGAGCCGCGCCGTGACCTAAGGCGAGTGCCGGTTAGTTCTCGGCAAGTACCTTGTCTGGCTTGCAGGCTCGGCATGGTACGCAGTCCGCCGCCTCCGCCTCCTGCCGGGACATGGTCTCCAGATCATCGTCGCCGAGGAACCGGATCAGAATGCAGTCCGCGTTGTGATACCTGGCGATTCCGGGCACTACCAGGACCTGGCTTGTACCAGCCGACACCGCTGGGGCAGGAGCAGAAAGACTCGTCGCGGCGGACCCGTTGCCATTGGACGGCTGGCTGGCGGGTACCGCTCCAGCCGTGGTGCCTGCGTTGCTCGAGCCTGGTGTCGTCTCAGCGGTCTTGGCCGCAGACGACGCCGCCGGCCGAGGAGAGGTACTCGTATCCGGCGCGGAACCGGCCGCGATATCCGATCCGCTCGCTTCAGCAGCCTCGGCAGCCTCGGCTAGGGAAGCGTCGCCTGCGGCCGAACACGGCCCGCCGGAACTTACCCGGGCGCCGGTTCCCGCGGCACCTGCGCCTCCGGAACCAGCCCCAGCGGCACCCGGCCGCCCGGAACCAGTCTCAACGGCCATCCCGGCCGAACCCGGCTCGTCTGCCGAACTCCCTTCGACCCCGCCGCTAGCCGGGCGGCCGGTGGCTGCTGCCGCATCCGACCCGGACCGCTGCGTAGTCTCGCTCGCGGCGCGCAGCGCCTTAGGCGACTGGCCCGACGGCACGACCGGCTCAGGTGGCTCCGATCCCGGCCCAGCTGATTGCTTGGTCGTGGGCTGGTCAATCTCTGGATCCGGCTTGGCTGGCCCGGCAGTGGTCGGCACGGCCGCCTGAACCGGCACTGGCTGCTGCGTCGAGGCCTCGCCCTGGTCAGGGGCCGCGCGGTCGGGCATCGGCCGACCGGGTTCGGCCGGGCTATCGCTAGCGCCGTTAGCCTGGGCTGACTCGGGCACGGCTGGCTCAGCATGAGGTTGCGCTGACTCGGGTGCGTTGGCCTCCTCAGGCTGCCGTCCAGACGGCCCGGGCTGGCGTCCTGGCGTTGGGCTGGCGGCATCTGGCTCAGCTCCGCTGCGAGCCCCCCGGCCGGGATCCCGGCCGCCGTTAGGGCTCGCTGCGACCGGCCCAGCCTTGCCCTGGCCCTGCGGAGCTGCCGGCTCCGGCTCGGTCAGCACCGCCGCGCGACCAGCCTCGACCGCAGCCACCACGCTCACAGGCGCAGCGGCCTTCAGTGCCTCGGTCCCCGGCGGGAGGACTCTAGCCGAGGCAGCTCCTGCCGAACTAGCCTGCGGGCGGGCAGCGGCCCGCGCAGGCGCCGGGCCGAAGACATCGTCCCGCCAGATGACTACGCCTGCGACCAGCATGACCAGCGCGAGCCCAGCTACCCCGATCGATACGTAGACCAGCGTTAGCGCCCCGGCCACGGCACCAGCGACAAGCAGGCCGACCGCTATCGCCACGACCGAGATGATTACGCCGAACCGGATCACTTGCGGGCTCCGTTAATTGTGAGCGCAGCCAGCCACCCGTTCGGGCTAACGACGGTCGTGCTGCCCGGCGTCCGACGGGTGAAAGCCGCCGTTGTGCGCTACTGGCTCAGGAATCCCCTGGTAGCTGCCTGACTGGCTGCCGTTGCGCATGTCCATGCGGCCCATGCCGACCCCGACGGCGGATTGCGGCCCGGTGCCGACGGCGGGGAACACGCCACTGTCGGCAGCACCCGCCTCCAAGTCGCGGAGCTGGCCTTCCAGGTACGCCTTGAGCCTGCTGCGATACTCGCGCTCGAAGGCACGCAAGTCATCCACACGGCGCTCGAGTTCCTCGCGGGACTGAACGAGAGAACCCATCGCCTGGCGGTGCCGCTCCTGCGCATCGCGCTCGAGGCTCTCGGCCCTGGCTCGGGCGTCGCTAGTGACCTGCTCTGCCTGCCGCCGGGCCTTGGTCAGGATGTCGTCAGCCTCTCGCCGCGCGCGGCCGAGCGTCTCGTCGGCCTCACGGCGGGCGTCGGCGATCGCCTGGTCCGCAGTCTGCTGCGCCAGCGCCAGTACGCGGGCGGCGGTGTCCATATTGTCTTCGGCCGGCTTCATCGGCGCCATCATCACTGGCTCCGGTCGGCGCTCAGGCTCGTGGCGAATAGGCTCGGGCATCATCATGTCCGGGACCTCGGCCTGCGGGCTGAGCGAAACCGGAGGCCTGCCGCGCAGCGCCTCGGTCAGCTTCGCCTTGAGCTCCTCATTCTCCTGGATGAGCTCATCTAGCGCTGCCTCTACCTCGTCGAGGAAGGCATCCACTTCCTCTTCGTCGTAGCCCGGCCTGAGCCTGGTAGTGCTGAACTGCTTGTTCCGCACATCCGCGGGCGTCAGTGGCATCTCTTCTCCCTGGAGCTTTGTCCTTTTTTGGACGCTACCCGATGACCTTACCCTCACCTGGCGACTTGCCAGAGCACGTACACCACCAGGAACAGCAGCATGAAGCTGAGGTCAAGAGCCACACTACCGAGCCTGAGCGTGGGAATGTAGCGCCTTAGGAATCTCAGTGGTGGGTCTGTGGCGGAGTAAACACCCTCAGCTATAACAAGAACGACGCCTGTCGGGCTCCAGGTTCGGGCGTAGACCTGAACCCAGCTGAGGATCATGCGGCCGATGAGCAGCACAAGGTAGACCGATAGCGCGTAGAACGCCACGTCCCGAAATATGTGCACTTATTGCCCGCCTTCGCTCCCCGCAGGCAACGAGGCCTGCCCTGACGAGCAGCCCGCCGGGCTGCCGGTCAGCTTTGGTTGAAGAAGCCTCGCTCCGCGATACGGGCCTTGTCCTCGGCCGCCACTTCGACGTTGGCCGGGGAGAGCAGGAACACCTTGTTCGTTACGCGCTCGATGCTCCCGCGCAATCCGAAGATCAGTCCGGCGGAGAAGTCAACCAGGCGCTTCGCGTCGCTGTCGACCATCTCCGTCAGGTTCATGATCACCGGAGTGCCCTCACGGAAGTGCTCTCCGATCGTACGTGCCTCATTGTACGTGCGAGGATGCAAGGTCGTGATCCTGGCCAAATCGGTCGTCTGGACCTGACCTGACGCACGCCGGTCAACAGCGCGGCCCGCCGGACTGTCGGTCATGTGCGCATCTAGCCGGTCATCCTCTTGCACGAGCTCGGCGCCGTATTCGTCGTACTCGTCGCCATACTCGTCCTGGTACTGATCCTCGAAGCGGTTGTCGTCCTCAACCAGGCCGAGATAGACCGCCATCTTGCGCATTGCGCTGGCCATCTTCTGTCCTCCGTCATGCGCGCCAGGCTGCCCGGCTCAGCGCCGATTCGCTGGCCAGGTGCCACGCGTCGGACATTACCTGACGAAGGGCCGCCGGCCGCCGAGCAACGCCGTACCGACTCGCACGTGTGTCGCACCTTCCGCGATGGCATCCGCCAGGTCGCCGCTCATGCCCGCCGAGATCACCCCCGCATCCGGATGAGCGGACTGCACCGCTCGGGCTATTTCCCTTAGCCGGGCGTAGGCGGGCCGGGCCGGCTGGCCAAGCGGGGCGACCGCCATCACCCCGGCCAGGATCAGCCCGGATTCAGCCGCGATCGCGTCCGCGATGCCGCTGACCTGCACAGGCTCTGCCCCGCCGCGACCCGCAGCCGCCCCGCTGCCCTGCGTCGGGTCATCCAAGCTGACCTGCACCAGGCAGCGGACGACCCGGCCCGCCTGCCTGGCCCGCCTGCCAAGTGCCTCGACTAGCCTGATCCGGTCGACCGAATGCACCATGTCGGCGTATCCGACGACGCTGGCAGCCTTGTTGACCTGCAACTGGCCGATGAAATGCCAGCGCAGCCTGAGCCCGGCCGCCGCGCAAGCCGCGGCCTTGGGCGCGGCCTCCTGATCCTTGTTCTCGCCGATGTCGAGGATGCCCAGACGGCTGAGCAGGATGACATCTGAGACGGGGAACGTCTTCGTGACCGCGATCAGTGTGAGTTCGTCGGACCGCCGTCCAGCTGCCTCGCAGGCGGCCGCTATCCTGGCGCGGACTGCGGCAAGGTTCGCCGCCAGTTCGGCTAGCCGCCCGTTCCCGCCTCCGGTAGCCGGGGCGCCCGCACCCGCAGTCATGGCAGCGTGCTCACGTCAGCGCGCTCAGGGCCAGTGTTGATCATGACGCTACCGATCATGACTCTGCCGATCATGACGCTGTGATCATGGCAACATCCAGATGGCGGCCGCTAGCCTGCCTGTCGTTCCGGACCGCCGGTAGGAGAACAGTTCCGTCGATTCCTTCGTGCACCGACTGTCAGCGCCGATCCAACTCAGTCCTGCTGCGGCCAGCTGGGCCCGCACGCCGGCGGCGATATCCAGGCCGGCGGTCCCGGCCGTGGTGCGGCAGGCCGCCGCCGGGACGGCTGCGGCTGCCCTGGCCTGCATCTCGTCCGGCACCTCGTAGCACCCGCCGCAGATGGCCGGGCCGATCAGCGCGCGCATCCTGGCCGGACTGGCCCCCGCTGCGGTCATGGACTCCAGCAGAGCCGGCACAACCCCGGCCACCAATCCTTCGCGGCCCGCGTGCGCGGCCCCCACCACCCGCGCGGCCGGATCTGCCACCAGCACCGGCGCGCAGTCAGCGATCAGCACACACAGGGCCAGCCCCGGCACATCGGTGAACATCGCGTCCGCTGAATCGGGCGGTCCTGATGACCCGGCGCCGATGTAGCTGACGTGCCTGCCATGCACCTGCCGCATCCAGGCAAGGTCAGACGCGGGCAAACCGCAGGCGTCCGCCAGCGCGGCCCGGTTCGCGGCGACGGCGACCGGGTCGTCACCTATTCCCAGGCCCAGGTTCAGCGAGTCGTACGGGGCTCTGCTGACACCCCCGGCCCGGCTGGAGAAGGCGGCGCTGATCCGTGCGCCGAGAGAATCCGTCCGCACGACCGGCGGGGCGCCCGCATACGGCACCGGAGTCCCTGCGGTACGGCCGGTCACTTCAGGAAATCGGGCACGTCGAGCTCGTCATCCTCCTCGAACACGACCGACTTGCGCCTCGTGCTAGCTGACTCGACGGGACGCGTGCCCGGCTTGACCGGACCATCCTTGGCGCCGTTCCCGGCGGCCACGTCGGCAGCTGCGGCCCGCGGCCCGGGAATTCCGTCAATGCGTGTGCCGCCATGGCCGCCAGCTGCCTTCGCCCCAGCGGCGACCGTCTCCCCCGCCGCCGCATCGCCGGCACCTGCCGCAATGGTTCCAGCCTCGGCCGGACCGCGCCCCGCGCCCGGACCTGCACCCGCGCTTGCGCCGACGCTGGTGTCGCCGCTCCCGTTGCCGCGCGGGGTCACGCCGGCGGCCGCTGATGTGCCCGCGTGCCTGGCCAGGTCAGAGGTCCTCGCACTAGCCACGGACTTGCCATCACCCAGCTGGAACGGACGCCAGTCCGACGGCCCGCTTGGGTCGGCCACTGCGATCGTGCTGGCATACGCGGCGGTCCGGGGCCGGGCCCGGCCCGCCTGCGGCTCGTCGAAGCCGGCCGCGATGACCGTGACCCGCACCTCGTCGCCGAGCGCGTCGTCGATTACCGCGCCGAAGATAATGTTCGCGTCGGGTGCCGCTGAGTTCGCGACCAGCTGCGCGGCCTCGTTGATCTCGAAGAGGCCCAGGTCCGAACCGCCCTGGATGGACAGCAGCACGCCGTGCGCACCGTCGATGCTGGCCTCTAGCAGCGGGCTGGAGATCGCCATCTCGGCAGCGGCGACCGCACGGTCGTCGCCCCTCGCAGTGCCGATGCCCATCAGGGCCGAGCCCGCGCCCGACATGACAGATTTCACATCGGCGAAGTCGAGGTTGATCAGCCCCGGGGTCGTGATCAGGTCGGTGATTCCCTGAACACCGGATAGCAGCACCTGGTCGGCTGCCTTGAACGCGTCCAGCACGCTGACGTGGCGATCGGAAATGGACAGCAACCGGTCGTTCGGGATCACGATGAGGGTGTCGACTTCGCTGCGCAGTTTCTCGATCCCGGAGTCGGCCTGGCCCGCCCGCCGCTTGCCCTCGAAGCCGAACGGCCTGGTCACCACGCCGATCGTCAGCGCACCCAGGTTTCGTGCCACCTCGGCCACGATCGGCGCACCCCCGGTGCCAGTGCCGCCGCCCTCGCCGGCCGTGACGAACACCATATCGGCGCCCTTGAGGACTTCCTCGATCTCGTCGCGATGATCCTCGGCTGCCTTCGAGCCGATGTCCGGGTTGGCGCCCGCGCCCAGGCCCCTGGTGAGCTCTCGTCCGACGTCCAGCTTGACGTCAGCGTCGCTCATTAGCAGCGCCTGAGCATCGGTGTTGATCGCGATGAACTCAACCCCCCTGAGTCCCTCTTCGATCATCCGGTTCACGGCGTTGACGCCGCCCCCGCCGATACCGACGACCTTAATGACCGCCAGGTAGTTCTGCGGTGCTGCCACGAGGAGCAACCCTTTCCGCTCGTCTGAAGTCCGCACGACCGGGCGGACACCCCCGAAGTCCCCCCGAATCCCGGGGACCTACGTCGCCGTCACGGCTCGTTCCCTTCCGCCGGAACCCGGCCGTCCCGGCCTACGGCAACTCCCAGCCCCCGACGCGCCCCTGACGCTGCCAGAATCGATCGGGTCCCGCACCTCGAGCGCACCGGATCCAGACTGATTCGGCTCGTCAAACTCTCACCCTCAAGTTGAGATTTAGAGTTATGTCAAGCTGACGACTGATACGGACAGTAGGGTTGCGCGCTGCCCTCGGTCAACCACTGCCAGCCAACGCGGGCCGGCGTGTCGCGGTCGGCCTGCCGCAAGGCGGGGCAACGCGGATCATCGCTCGGTCACCACCGCATTCGGGTCGCTGACGTCGAAATACCGGCCATGCGTGCGCAGCAGCACGGCAAGGTCCGCCGCCTTCTGCCGCGCATTGCCGGCCCCGCCCCACATCACCCTGATACCGCCGGCCAACCGGAGCGTCACCGCGCTGGCTGCGGGAGCCGACACCGACACCACCAGCGAGCGCAGTTTCGGCGGCAGACGCGTCAGCACCATAACCGCGGCACGGACGGCGGAGTTGCCGCGCAGTACCGCCGGAGGCGCCGTCAGCACTGGCATGCCGACAGGCTTGCGGGTGACAAAGCGGACCCGGACGCCATCGCCGTCTATCAGCTGGTAGCCCCCCGCGCTGGCAACTGCTACCTCAGGCGTTCTCTCGGTCACCGTGATAACGATGGTGTCCGGCCACGATCTGCTCACCTGCGCGGACAGCACGGGCGCGAGTTGCTCCACCCGGTGCGCCGCCGCCGCGGTGTTCACCGTCGCCAGCGGCGCGCCCGGTCTGATCTTGGCCGCGGCCCTGATCTCTGCGGTCGACACGAGCCGGTTCCCAGTTACTTCAACGTGGCGGACCACCAGCAGGCTCGAGCCGAGTAACGCCCAGGCCGCGCCGCCCATAACGGCCAGCGCAAGCACGCCGAACAACGCCGTGCGCCAGGAAACAAGGCCGCGCCGCGCTCGACCGCTGTCAGCAGGATCCTGGCTCGGCTTCATCAGCGCTCACCGGCCCGCTCCCGCAACGCGGCGACAATAAGCGGCCCGAGCGCGGTAACGTCGCCGGCCCCCATCGTCATTACCAGGTCACCAGGCTTGGCCAGGCCGGCCACCGTCGCCGGCACCGATGCCCGATCCGGCAGGAAAGCCGCTCCGCCGGGCACCGCGTCGCTGACCAGCCTGCCGGTAACGCCGGGCTCCGGATCCTCCCTGGCCGCGTAGATGTCCAGCACCAGAACCTCGTCAGCCTGGCTCAGGGCCGCGCCGAAGTCGTCGGCAAAGATCCTGGTCCGGCTGAACAGATGCGGCTGGAAGATCGCGATCACTCGGCCGCCGCCGACAATTTCGCGGGCGGCAGCGAGGTCGGCGGCCAGCTCGGTCGGATGGTGCGCGTAACTGTCGATCACCTGTACGCCGTCGCCCTCGCCCGTCAGCTCCATCCGCCGTCGCGCGCCCCGATAGGCCGCCAGCCCGGCCGCTGCCCCGCGCGGCGGCACGCCCAGCTCGACCGTCAGCCCGAATGCGGCCGCAGCGTTCAGCGCGTTGTGGCGGCCGGGTACCGCGATCTCCACCCGAACCGGACCCGACTCCGCCAGCACCGTGCCCGGTCCCCCGGCCACAGTCAGAGCCGTGCGCATGCCATCCGGCTCGATGTCGGTGACCCGGTACGAGGCGTCCGGCGCAGTGCCGTAGGTCAGCGCGGTCACACCAGGCGCGACCTGCGCCGTCAGCGCCCGGGCACCGCGATCGTCGGCGCAGGTAAGCAGCAGGCCGCCGTCGGTGATCTGGCCGACAAAGGCGCCGAACGCCTTCTCGATCTCCGCCAGGCTGCCGTAGTTGTCGAGGTGATCAGCCTCTACCGAGGTAACCACGGCGGCAGCGGGCGCCAGCATGAGAAACGAGCCATCGCTCTCGTCCGCCTCCACCACCACGGCAGGGCCGGTGCCTTCGGCCGCTCCCAGGCCCGTTTCGGCCAGGATGCCGCCGATCACGTAAGAGGGATCAGCGCCGGTGTGCAGCAGCACCGTGGTGATCATCGAAGTGGTCGTGGTCTTACCGTGCGTGCCGGCCACGGCGATGCCCTGGCGCCCCAGCATGATGCTGGCCAGTGCCGTGGCCCGGTGCAGCACCCGGAGGCCGCGCCGCTGCGCCGCCAGCAGTTCCGGGTTGTCCGGTCTGATCGCAGTCGATACCACCAGCGTGTCCGCGTCGGCAATATTCTCCGCCGCGTGCCCAACGTGCACCCGGGCGCCGGCCGCGGCAAGCTCATCGAGCAGCCCGGACGCGGCCGAGTCACTGCCGGACACCGCCACGCCGCGGGACAGCATGATCCGCGCGATTCCCGACATGCCAGCGCCGCCAATAGCCACGAAGTGGACCTTGCCGAGTTCCGCTACCGGCACCGGGTCCACCGGGGTCACCAGGCCCATCGGTGCTACCTCCTCCGGCGTCGGCCTGGCCGCTTCCAGGCAACCGACAGCACAAGCTTGGCCAGGTCGGCGTCCGCGCTCCGGTTCCCAGTCGCCGCGGCCGCCTGCGACATGGCCCCGACCAGCGTCCCGTCGGTCAGGATCGGTACCAGCGTCTCAATGATCCAGTCCGGCGTCAGGTCGGCGTCGTCGATGATGAGACCGCCACCCGCCTCCTCGATCGGCTCTGCGTTCAGCCGTTGCTCACCGTTGCCGTGCGGAAGTGGCACGTACGCAGCTGGCAACCCGACCGCCGTGAGCTCCGCGCAGGTCATTGCGCCCGCCCGGCACAAGGCGAAGTCTGCTGCCGCATAGCCCAGGTCCATCCTGTCCAGGTAGGACAACACGATGTAGGGCACCCGTCCCGGCGGCACCTCCACCTCGCCCGAGTTGGGCCCAACCACGTGCAGTACCTGAACTCCGGCCGTGCGCAACGCGTCAGCCGCACCGAACACAGCCCGGTTCAGCGATGCTGCCCCCTGCGAACCGCCGGTGACGAGCAGCACCGGCAGATCGGGCTCCAGGCCGAAGTGCGCGCGCGCCTTGTCCGCCAGCGCGAGCCGGTCCAGCGTCGAGATCTCGCGCCGGATCGGGATGCCGACGTATCTGGCGTGCGGTAGCCGCGCGCCGGGCTGCCCGGTGCAGACATGAGTAGTCATCCGGGCGCCGATGCGGTTCGCCAGGCCCGGCTTGGAGTTCGCCTCGTGCACGATGATCGGTACATGGCGGCGCCGCGCGGCCAGGTAGGCCGGCGTCGCGACATAGCCGCCGAAGCCGACCACCGCATCAGCCCTGGCGCGGTCCAGGATCTTCGCGGTCTCGGCGACCGCGCCAGCCATCCGGCCCGGCACAGACAGCAGCGCCGGCGTAGGCCGCCGGGGCAGCGGGACGGCAGGGATCAGGGCGAGGTCGTACCCGCGCATCGGCACCAACCGCGTTTCCAGTCCTCGCGCGGTACCCAGGCAGATTATGGCGGTGTCGGGATCGGCCCGGCGCAGCGCGTCAGCAAGCGCCAGGGCTGGCTCGATATGCCCGCCTGAGCCGCCTCCGGCGATAACGACGCTTACCCCCATCGGTGCCTCGCTTCCCTTGACGGGCCACCCTACCCGGCGTGGTCAGATCGCTACGTCCGCCGGCGTGCTTACCGCACCCGCCGGCTGTTCACAGGCGAGGCAGCCGACTTAGCGAACGCATGCCGATCACTCCAGCCGACGGCGGAGCCCCAGCCAGCCGAGCGTTCGGCGTAGCAATCCCGGCCCAGCAGCCGCGAGTGCTTGGGCCGCGCCCGGCTCGGTCCGGGCAAACGCCATCAGCATGCCAAGTGCAGCCATAGTAGTAACCAGTGACGACTCGCCATAGGAGATAAGCGGCAACGGCACGCCGGTTATCGGCAGGATGCCGAGCACGGCGCCGATGTTCACCATCGCCTGCGCGACCAGCCAGACGGTGATGGCCCCGGCTGCCAGCCTCGAGAATGTGTCGGTAACTCGCCGAGCGATCCGCAGCCCCGCATAGCCGAGCCCGCCATAGAGCAGCACGACGCAGAGCGTCCCGACAAGGCCCAATTCCTCGCCCAAGATGGCGAAGATGGAATCGGTCCAGCTGTTGGGAACGTAGCCCCATTTCGCCCGGCTGGCGCCGCTGCCAACGCCGAAGAGTCCGCCGGAGCCCAACGCGTACTTACCTTGGATCAGCTGGTAACACGCTGACGTCTGGCAGTTGGGATGCATGGCGGCCAGGAAACCGCTGATCCGGTCCAGCCGCCACGGCTGCACCACGATCAGCATCAGGACAACGAAGGTCATCAGGCCCACCATCCCGGCCAGGAGCCGACCTGGCGTGCCGATCACCCACAGCAGGGCCAGGAAGATGACCAGCATCAGGAAGGTAGTGCCGAGATCGTCGCCGAGCATGACCAGCATGCTGAAGATCGCCATGACCGGCAGCAGCGGGATCAACAGCTGCCGGCTATCGCTCAGCTGGCCGAACTTCTCCTTGCGGGCGAGCAGGTCAGCGCCCCAGACCGCCAGCGCGAGCTTGGCGAACTCCGACGGCTGCACCTGCAGTCCGCCGATGACCAGCCAGCGGGTGGCGCCGTAGATGTTGACGCCGAACGCCAGCACGGCCATCAGGCCGGCCAGCCCCGTCAACAGCATCGGGTAGGCCAGTGCCCGGAACAGCCTCGGCCGGGATCGGGCGGCCAGCCACATCACCACCAAACCGCCGGCCGCACCCATGCACTGCTTAATGAACATGGAGTACGGCGGCAGGCCGATGTCCAGGTCCTCGGCGGTCGACGTGGACAGCACCATCATCAGGCCGACGGCAAGCAGCAGCAGGGTGCAGCCGAGCACCAGGTAATAGGAGGCGAGCGGCCGGTTGAGCAGCGCCTGGAGGCGGCCAGCTGAGTCCCGCAGCCCGGCCGCTAGCTCCCGCGCACTGTCGACGCTCACTGGCGCCGCAGCCACGCGTGCGCCTGCCGCCGGTTCCGCCTCCTCGCTGGTCCGCCGGCGTGGCTGGCCCAGCGCGGAACTCACCTCGAATCCGCCAGCCTGGCCACGGCCGCGGCGAAGGCATGGCCGCGGGCCGGGTAGTCGCGGAACATGTCCCACGACTGCGCGGCTGGTGCCAGCAGAACCGTGTCCCCGGGCCTGGCGAGCGCTGCCGCCCGTGCTACCGCCTCATCCATGACACCAGTTTCAGTGCTGGCAAGCTCTGTGACCGGGACATCCGGGGCGTGTCGCGCGAGTGCGCTGGCGAATCGAGCCCGGTCGGTGCCGATCAGGACGGCACCGCGCAGCCGCGGGGCGGCCGTCGCCACCAGCGCGTTGAGGTCGGCGTCGCTGCCACGAAACAGTCCCCCGGCTAGCCAGATGATGGAGCGGAACGACGCCAGCGACGCTGCCGCGGCCGCCGGGTTGCTCGCCTTGGAGTCGTCGATGAAGGCGACGCCCTCGCGCTCGGCCACCAGGCTGATGCGATGCGGCTCCGGCACGAACGCCGCCAAGCCTCCAGCGATCGCCGCGGGCGCGTCACCGTACGCGCGGGCTAGCGCGGCCGCCGCCAGTGCGTCGGCGACATTGTGCGGGGCAGCCGGGCGAACTGCCGAGGCTTGGGCCAGCCGGGCACCGGAAGCGAACGCGTTGTCGACGAGCCAGCCGTCCGCCACGCCTAGCTCGTCCGGGCCTGGCGGCCCGAGCCGGAACGCGACCTTGCGGCTGGCTCGGTGTTCGGCAGCGAGCGCCGCGTCAGCCATCGCGGTCGAGCGCGCATCCTGAGCGTTGCAGATCGCGATCGTGCCCGGCGCGAAGATCTTGGCCTTGGCGGCTGCGTAGGACTCGATGTCGTCGTGCCAGTCGAGGTGGTGCGCGGCGAGGTTCAGGACGACGGCCGCGAGCGGCGCGATGGTGGCGCTCCAGTACAGCTGGAAGCTCGACAGTTCGACCGCGACGACTTCGTAGGGTTCCGGATCGGTCACCACGTCCAGGATCGGCGTGCCCACGTTGCCGGCCGCGACGGTGCGATGGCCGGCCGCGGCGAGCATGGAAGCCAACATCCGGACCGTGGTCGTCTTGCCGTTGGTGCCGGTCACGGCGAGCCACGGCTGGCGGGTTCCGTCTGCAAGCGCCGGCCGTAGCCGCCAGGCAAGCTCGACGTCGCCGATGACCTCGATGCCCATTCCGGCCGAGCTCGCCAGCAGCGGCGTGTCCGGGCGCAGCCCGGGCGAGGTGACGACCAAGCTTGTGCCCGCTGGCGGGCTGGCGCCCGGGCCCATTGCCTGCGCCCCGAGTCTTACCGTCACGCCTTCCTTGGCGAGCCGGTCAGCGATATCGCGCCGCTCGGCGTCATCGCGCGAGTCCACGGCAGTGACATCAGCACCGCTAGCCGCCAGCAGCCCGATGACCGACTGGCCGGTGATGCCGAGTCCAGCCACGCAAACCTGGCGGCCGACCAGCTGGGCTGCCATGGATGCGGCGTGGCCGGCGTCGGTCATAGCGCTAAGTCTGCAGCCACTCGGCGTAGAACAGGCCGAGGCCCGCCGCGATGCACAGGCCGGTGATCAGCCAGAACCGGATCACAATGGTCGTCTCGGCCCAGCCACTCAGCTCGAAATGATTATGCAGCGGGCTCATCTTGAAGACTCGTATCCCCCGGCCGCTTCTGAGCTTGGTCATCTTGAAGACGCTCACCTGAATGACCACGGACAGCGTAGTGATCACGAACAGGCCGCCCAGGATGCCGAGCAGCAGGACGGTCTTGGTGCAGACCGCCAGGCCCGCTAGCACGCCGCCGAGGGCCAGCGAGCCGGTGTCGCCCATGAAGATCTTGGCGGGCGGCGCGTTCCACCATAGGAAGCCGAAACAGGCACCCAGCACGGCGGAAGCGACGATCGCCAGGTCGAGCGGATCCCTGATCTGGTAGCACTGCTGAGCCAGGGCGATGGTGCAGTCGTTGCGCTCCTGCCAGATCCCGATCAGTACGTACGCGGCCAACACCAGGACGGTAGCGCCGGTTGCTAGCCCGTCGAGGCCATCAGTCAGGTTCACCCCGTTTGACGCCCCGGCGATAAGGATGACGACCCAAATGACGAAAGGGAGCGTGCCGATCGCGGGCCCGATGTCACGCAGGAACGAGATGTGCGCGTCCGCGGGCGTCAGGTCGTATCCGTTGGGGTGCTGAAGCACCTCGAGCGCGAATACCGCGCCAACCACCACCTGCCCGGCCAGCTTGGCGCCACTGCGCAGGCCGACGCTGGTCTGCCGGAATATCTTGATGAGGTCGTCGACGAATCCGACCAGGCCGAGGCCGGCCATCAGCAGCAGGATGAGCACGCCAGACGTGGACATCGGGTTGTGCGTCCCCACGTGCCCGACGACGTAGCCCACGAGCGACGCGACCACAATGACCAGGCCGCCCATAGTCGGCGTACCGCGCTTGATCTCGTGCGTCTTGGGCCCCTCGACCCGGATCGGCTGGCCGTAACCGTACTTGCGCAGCACCCGGATCAGCACCGGCGTGCCGAACAACGCGATGACCAGCGAGACGGCACCGGTGAGCAGGATGGTCTTCAACTGCGCGGCCCCTCTTTGCCGACCCTTGCCTCGCCAGTCAGTGCCAGCGCGATGCTCTCCAGGCCGATAGCGTGCGACGCCTTCACCAGCACCACGTCGCCGCTGCGCAGCCTGTCCCGGACGGCTTGCAGAGCCGCCTCAGCATCCGGCACGTGCAGGAGCTCGCCCTGCCAGGCAGGCACCGCCTTGGCACCGGCCAGCATCGGCGCGGCGGCATCGCCGACCACGATCAGCCCGGCCACGCCGGCTGCGGCCGCTTGCGCGCCAACGGCCTCGTGCAGCCGGTCGGCCTCCGCGCCAAGCTCGGCCATCTGGCCGAGCACGGCGAATCCGCGGCCTGGCCGTGCTATGTCGGCGAGCGCTGAGATGGCCGCCTTCATCGAGTCAGGACTGGCGTTGTAGGCGTCATTGATAACCGTGACGCCATCGGGAAGCTGGCTGACCTCCATCCGCCAGCGGCTCCTGGCCACAGCCGCTGACAGCCCGGCAGCGACGGCGTCGACCGGCATTCCGAGCTCGGTGGCGAGGGCCGCGGCCGCTAGCGCGTTCGTGACGTTGTGCACGCCGTGTAGCTGCAGTTGCACTGGTGCCGCGCCGGACCTCGTTGCCAACACAAAGCCGGCTCTGCTCATAGCGTCGGTGGTCACGCGCTCTGCCCGCACGTCCGCTGACGGGGACAGTCCGAAGGTAACGACACGAGCCCGGGTCCGCCCGGCCATCGCCGAGACGCGGTGATCATCGGCGTTCAGCACAGCTACGCCGTCGGCTGGCAACGCCGCGGGCAGTTCACTCTTGGCCGCCGCGACCTGCTCCAGGCTGCCGAACTCGCCGGCGTGCGCGAGGCCCACGCAGAGCACCGCGCCTAGCCGCGGCGGCGCGATCTCGCAAAGCGCAGCGATATGCCCGATGCCACGGGCTGACAGCTCCGACACCAGGTACCGAGTCTGCTCAGTGATCCGCAGCACCGTCAGCGGATGACCGATCTCGTTGTTCAATGAGTCGCGGGGCGAGACCGTGGTGCCGAGCGTCTCGATCAGCTGGGCCGCGAGGTCCTTGGTCGTGGTCTTGCCTGCAGATCCGGTGATCCCTAGCACCGTCAGGCCGGGCGCCCGGTCGAAGACGGCCCTAGCCAGCTTGCCGAGCGCTGCCTGTACATCCGGAACGATCAGGGCCGGGCCGCCCACTGGCCGGCTGGCGAGCACCGCGGTGGCGCCCGCCGCCAGCGCTGCGGCCGCGAATTCGTGCCCGTCGGTCCGGCTGCCGGGCAGCGCCGCGAACAGGCTCCCCGGTTCTGCCTCCCGGGAATCGACCACAACCGGGCCGGTGACTTGCGCTGTCGGGTCGGGCAGGTCGGCGAGGATCGCGCCGGTTGCCGCGGCGACCTGCGCAACCGACAGCGGGATCACACGCCCTCCGGGAAATCTATGGACTCATCGTCGCGTTGGTCGGACTCATCACCAGCCTGCTCGGCGGAACTCCAGCCGGTCACCGCCGGGCCGCGGGCTATCGTCGCATCTTCGCTGGCACGGCGGTGCAGCAGGGCCTCCGACGCGACCTGCCGGTCGTCGAACGGGATCACCGTTCCGGCCACGTACTGGCCCTGCTCATGGCCTTTGCCTGCGATCAGGATCACGTCGCCTTTGCCCGCGGACCCGATCGCGAGGCTTATTGCCGCCCCTCGGTCCGGCTCGATGATCACGCGCGCTCGCTGCTGCTGCGGCACTTCCAAGGCGCCTGCCAGCATCTCGGCCAGGATGGCGAGCGGGTCTTCGGAGCGCGGGTTGTCGCTGGTGAAGATCGCCGTGTCGGCAAGCCCGGCGGCTGCCGCACCCATCAGCCGCCGCTTGCCACGGTCCCGGTCTCCCCCGCAGCCGAGCACGATGGTAAGGCTCTCTTGAGTGACCTGGCGCATTGTCGTGAGCGCTGCCTCCACCGCGCCGGGCTTGTGAGCATAATCGACCAGCACGGTGAAATCCTGGCCCTGGTCGACTCGCTCGAGCCGGCCTGGCGGACCAGGGCATGCAGCCACGCCCAGCACCGCATCAGCAAGGCTGGCCCCGGCCTCAACCAGGGCCACGATGGCGGCGAGCGCGTTGGCGACGTTGAACTCGCCGGGCAGCGCCACCGATCCGTCGGCCTCGACGCCACCTGGCCCTATCACCCGGAAGGTGGAGCCGTCCGCGCCAGAGCGCACGTCCGCTGCTCGCCAGTCGGCAGCGGGCCGGCCGGATGCAGAGAACGTCGTTATCGGGATCGACGCATTGCGGGCCAACTCCCGTCCGCGGCCATCGTCGATGTTGACGACGCCGGTCCTGGCATACCGCGGGGTAAACAGCTGTGCCTTCGCCGCGAAGTACTCGTCCATGCTGGCGTGGAAGTCCATGTGATCTTGGGAGAGGTTGGTGAAGATGGCCACGTCATAGTGCGTGCCGGCCACCCGGCCGAGCACCAGCGCGTGGCTCGACACCTCCATGGCCGCAGCGCCAACGCCACGCTCGGCCATCGCCGCCAGCAGCGCTTGCAGGTCGGTCGCCTCTGGGGTGGTGAGCTGGCTCGCGATGGTGCTGCCGCCGATCCTGGTTTCCACGCCGCCGATCAGACCGGTCCGGTAGCCGGCCGCCCGCAGGCCGGACTCGAGCAGATAGGTCGTTGTGCTCTTGCCAGCGGTCCCGGTCACGCCGATCAGCAGCACTCGCCTGGATGGTTCGCCGTAGATCCACGCGGCCACCTCGCCGAGCCTGGCCCTAGGGTCAGCCACGACGAACACTGGCAGGCCTGACTGGATGGCCGCCTCCCGGCCGGATGGGTCGGTCAGTACGGCGACCGCCCCGGCCGCCGCGGCAGCGGCGCAGAATCTGGCGCCGTGCACCCGGCTGCCGGGCAGCGCGGCGTACAGGTCACCTGGCTGGACCGCCCTGGAATCGTGCGTGATGCCCCTCAGCCCGGCCGGCCGGCCGGACGCTGCGGCGGCCTGAGGTCCCGATGACCGCAGGCCTAGCAGCTGCGCCAGCCCGGCTAGCGGGCGTGCTGGTACGCGTTCTGGGCGGAAGGCCGCTGGCACGGGCTGAGATTACCTCCGTTTCACGGCGCAGTGAGCCTGATGTAGGGCGGCTTGGCATAGTCTGGCGGGATCTTCATGGTCTGCAGTGCGAACTTCATCACGTCGTAGAAGGCCGGGCCCGCGACTTGCGCACCGTAGTACTTTCCGTGCGGATCCTGAATGTTGACGGCGACGACGACCTTCGGGTTGTCAGCAGGTGCGATTCCGATGTAGCTAGAACCATACTGACAGAGACACTGGTCCAGGCCGGGGCCAGAGACCTGGGCGGTCCCGGTCTTGGCTGCTATCAAGTAGCCGGGTATGAGACCCCATCGCTGCCCGCCGGCCGCATCCAGGCGCGGCACCTGCTCCAAGATCGTCATCAGGTCGTGAGCCGTCGTTGCTGTGATGACCCGCCGACTTGGCGGTTTCGGCGCGGGGCTGAAGGCGCCGTTGACGCTTGTCGTGCCGGCCACGATGGTCGGCTGAACCCGGACACCGCCGTTGGCGATGGCGGCGTAGACGCTGGCCATCTGCACCGCGGTCACGTCGAGTCCCTGACCGAAGGAGTACTCGAACGGGTTGTCAGCCCAGTACCCGGCGGTGCCCGGCTTGGGCAGCAGTCCCGCGGTCTCGCCCGGCATGTTCAGGCCACTGACCGAGCCAAGCCCGAAAGCGCGCAGGTAGTCGTACTGCTGCATCGGCGTGATGTGCTGCACAACCTGGACCATGCCGACATTGCTCGAATGCGCAAGTATGCCGGCGATGGTGTACCTGACCGTGGGGTGCGCCTCGGCGTCGTGGAAGGTGAACTGGTGGTCCATGGTGATCTGGGGCGGGATCGTGTAGGCGCTCAACGGTGTCTGGCCGCCCTTTGCCAGCGCTGCCGCGACCGTGATCGGCTTCAGCGTGCTGCCCGGCGCGAAGACATCGGCGACGCTGATGTTGGTGGTGGCCGCGATGCTTGACGGAGCGGCCGGGTTGTAGGTGGGCCACTGCGCCATCGCGAGGATCTTCCCAGTCTGGGTCATCACGATGATCGAGCAGGTCCGCGCGTGGTCTTGCGTTACCCGCAGCTTGCACTCCCGCTCGGCCTCCCACTGGATGCCGGCCTGGATCGTCAGCCGCAGGTTCCTGGCCGGCACGGCGGGCGTCACATCGGATTCGGTCAGCGGGATCGGGTCGTGGTTCACCCCGGTCTCCACCTGCTCGCTGCCTGCCCGGCCCGCTAGCACAGAGTTGTATTCCTGCTCCAGGCCTGCCTCGCCGACCAGGTTGGCCTGGCCCTTGAGGTCGGTGAAGCCGACGAAATTGGCGGCCAGGTCACCGGTCGGATAGACGCGGTTATAGCTGGGATGCATGTCGATGCCGGGTTCCTGGAGGGCGGCGATCCGGGTGCCCGCGCTCGCCGGGACGGTCGCCAGCACGTCATAGCCAGGCGACGACGGGTGGTTCAGGTCAGTCAAGATAGTTGCTGCAGGCAGCCCGAGCGGGCCGGCCAGCTTGCTGGCCACCTGCGGCCGAATCGATGCCGGGATCAGCAGCGGGTCGGCATAAACCTGCTCGGTCTCCACGGTCATCGCCAGCATCGTCCCGTCACTGCTGATCACCGAGCCGCGAGCCGCTCGGACCTTGATGATGGCCAGCCGCTCGTGATTCGCGACAGCGCGGAAATGGGCCGATTCAAATCCCTGGAGCTGGATCAGCCGCGCGGCGAACAGCGAGAGCAGGAACGCCATGCACACGATGGTGATGTTCAGCCGGCGCCCTGGGCTCGCTCGGCGCAGCATCGGCCTGGCAAGCCGCACCACCCGGCGGGACGCTACAGCTGCGGCCTGCCCAGAACGAGCGGCCCGCCCGGCGGAAGCTTCACGCTCACCGCTGCCAACGGACCGGATGCTGCTGGCACCCGGGCCGATGTTCGCGGGCCGGGTTCGCCGGCCGTGGCCGGGTTCTGGCCGACCGCCTGACCGCGGTCCGTTCGCAGGCCTGGCCGGCCGCGCCGGGCCCCGGGAGCCACCGGGTACCGGCCGGCCAGGCCGCTTCCGTCGGTCCTGGCTGCCGTTCGCCCCTTGCCCGGTCACGTTCCTGATCCCGCCCTGGCCTTGATCCGCGACCGCCTGGCACCGCCGCGGCGGGACTGGGTACGGGTCTTGCCCCCGGTGCCCGATGCCGTTCTCCGGGCCGTGGCTTTCCGGCCCGCCGTCGACGTGCGGCCGTTCTTCACGTGCTCGCCGCCCATCGCGAAGCGGCCGCTGGTGACCGCCGGGCGGGGTACCTTCGGGTCCACAGTTCCCGACCCTCTGGCCCCCACCTGATAAATGCGGCCAGTGACCGGGTTGAGGTAGTTGAGCTGGGACTGCCACCGCATGCCCAGGGCGTACGCCCGGTGGGCAATCTGACTGGGTGCCGCCTCGACAGCGATCGCCTGCTGCAGGGCCTGATCCTGATCCGACAGGCGGGTATTGGTGCTCTGCAGCTGGGTGATGCGGAAACTGGTGGCGCCGAGGGTCGTGTTGATCACGAGCAGGCTGATGAGGCCGCCGCCGAGCAACGCGACCACCAGCAGCGCGAACGGCATGCGGGGCAACCCGATGGCGCCGCCGGCCAAAGCCCGTTCGGCCGCGGACTGTTCTGCGTCGATGTGCTGCGAAGTGGTGCGTTGCGCAGCGGAGCGCTGCGGCGTGATGCGTCCAGTCGCGTCCGGCCGCTTGATGGTAGGCCGCTTGGCACCCGGCCGCTCTGCGCCTGGCCGATCTGTGCTCGACGGCTTCGTACTCGGCCGCTCTGGGCCCGACCAATCTGTGCTCGACCGCTTCGCGGCAGGCCGCTTCGTGGTAGGCCGCTTCGTGCTGGCTGGTACGGTCCGGGCCGGCGCCGAGCGCAACGTGGCCGGCTTGGGCCGCCTGCTCCGCGCCTGCTGGCTACCGCCCGGGAGGTCGGTCTGAAGGTCCCGCCCGTCCGGGCGGGCTGGCCGCCGTCCTGGCTCGCTTGCGCGGAGCGCGGCGGCGCTCGGCGCGGCCTGCGACGACCGACCCAGCCGCGGGTCCTGAGGTTGGCCGAGCCAGCGCCGCCCGCGCGCGCTCTTGGCCGTATCGGTCCGGGTGTATGCCATCGGAGTTAACTCGCCCCTCCCCCTGGCAGCGAGCTTGCGGCCCGGCTGCGTTCCCGCCCCTGTATTGCCGCCCTCGTGACACATCTGGCGCTCATGCCGCCACCTTGATCCGCTCCGCGGCGCGGAGCCTGGCCGAAGCCGCCCGCGGGTTGACCGCCAGCTCCTCCTGGCCCGGCCGCTCGGCTCCCCTGGTCAGTGACCGGAACTGCGGCAGTGACTGCGCCAGCGACACCGGTAGGCCGCGAGGCGTGGTGTCAGCCGTCCGCGCGGCGACAGCGCGCTTCACCGCGCGATCCTCGAGGGAGTGATAGGCGAGCGCGACAAACCGGCCGCCGACCGCGATCGCCTCTAGCGCGGCGGGAAGTGCCCGGTCGAGCGCAGCCAGCTCGCCGTTGACCTCAATCCGCAGGGCCTGGAAAGTGCGCTTGGCCGGATTGCCGCCGCTTCGCCGGGCCGGTGCCGGAATGGACTCCTTGACGATCTCGGCCAGCTGCCCTGTGGAGGTCAGCGGCGACCGGGCGCGCTCCCGGACCACCGCGTCGGCGATCCGGCGCGCGAAGCGCTCCTCGCCGTAGTCCCGCAGCACTTTCGCCAATCGGTCAGCCGGATAGGAGTTGAGCACGTCGGCCGCGGTCAGCCCGGCGGCCTGATTCATGCGCATGTCCAATGGCGCGTCCTGGGAGTAGGAGAAGCCGCGGCTAGGGTTGTCCAGCTGCGGCGAGGAGACGCCCAGGTCGAACAACACGCCCTGTACCGCCGAGAGCCCGGCGTCAGCAAGGATCTGCGGCAGTTCGTCGTACCCGGCCTGGACGAGCGTGACCCGGTCGGTGAAGCCGGCCAGGACTTGCCCTGATTCAGCAATGGCCGTGCCGTCCGTGTCGATCCCGATAAGGGTGAGGCCAGGGTGCGCCGCGAGCAGCGCGGCGGCGTGCCCAGCGCGGCCAAGAGTCGCGTCGACAAGCACGGCATCTGGCGAATCCAGCGCAGGCGCGAGCAGCTCAGCGACCCGGTCACGCATGACCGGCAGGTGCCCGGCCGCAGCCGTTCCCATCGCGCCCCCTCGTTCCCTGCTCGCTTGCCGCCCAAAGCGGCGATTGCTGCCGGCTCCGGCTGCCGCGATGCCCGGCCAGGCCCCCATCCGCGCCACTGCACTGACGGGCCGTGGTGCTCCGCCTGCCGCCGGGGAAGTGACGTCAGCCGGGCCATCGGACCTCCAGCACGGGTGGAGACCTCGCCGGGCATCCAGCGCCGTTACAGAACTCCTGGCAGAACCTCCTCAGATGCGTCGGAAAACGCGTCCTCTTGCTGCGCCAGGTAACTGGTCCACGCGATGGCGTCCCAGATCTCCAGCCTGGTGTTCGCGCCGATCACCACGCAGTCCCGCTGGAGCCCGGCGTACTCCCGCAGGCTCTGCGGGATCGTTATGCGACCCTGCCGGTCCAATTCCTCGTCCGACGCGCTGGCGAAGAACACCCGGCTGTAGTCCCGGACAGCCTTCGCCGTGACCGGCGCCGTCCGCAGCGCGTCGGTGATCCGGCCGAACTCGCTGACCGGGAACACGTACAGGCATCGTTCCTGGCCCTTGGTCAGGACCAGGCCTGCCGACAGCTCCTCGCGGTACTTCGCGGGCAGGATCAGGCGGCCCTTCTCGTCGAGGCGAGGCGTGTGGGTGCCAAGGAACACCCGCCTCACCTCCCCAAGTCCCCCACCCGTTGCCCTTTGTGGCCGCTTCTCACCCCACGGACCACCACTGTACTCCACTCTCCCCCACCGTCAATTGCAAGAAACCCCTGAGACGGGCATTCGGCCAGAAGTTGCCAGGTCACGCCGGTGGAGTGAAATGGAGCAGGGTGTTCTACGGTTGGGCCATGGGCACAGGCCAGCGACCTCGTGGGTGACCTTTCGCATGGACAGTCACCACAGCGTTACGCCCCCGAGATAGGAGCGGCATCGCCTCGGTGGCATGCAAGGACGTACTGTCTGAACGCACGGCTGTCACGACCGCGACCGCTGTGATGTGCTTGATTGACGCTGATGTGCTGCGATAGCAGTTATTAAGGAATGGCCTCCGGGAGGGGCACGTGGTCACCGAGACCGATCACCAGGCTGGCAGGACGCTCAATGAGCTCGTAGTGGTTGCCCGGCAGGTGAGCGCGGCAGTGCAGACCGTCATCTCCGGCAAGCCCGGTGCCGTCCGGCTGGCCCTGACGGCGCTGCTGGCAGAAGGCCACATCCTGATCGAGGACGTGCCCGGAGTAGGCAAGACTCAGCTGGCAAAGGCACTAGCCAGGTCCATCGATTGCTCGGTACGGCGGGTGCAGTTCACCCCCGACCTGCTGCCAAGTGACATCACCGGGGTGAGCGCCTACAACCAGGAACTGCGCGAGTTCGAATTCAAGCCCGGTCCCATATTCGCCAACATCGTGCTCGGTGACGAAATCAACCGGGCGTCGCCCAAGACTCAGTCGGCATTGCTGGAAGCGATGGAGGAGCGCCAAGCCACCGTAGACGGCAGGACCTATCAGCTCGAGCGGCCATTCATGGTGATCGCGACTCAGAACCCGATCGAGATGGAGGGCACCTACCCGCTGCCGGAGGCCCAACGGGACCGGTTCATGACCAGGATCTCCATCGGCTACCCCGACCGCGAGTCCGAGCTTGCGATGCTCGATTCGCACGGGTCGCACTCGCCGCTCGATGACCTCAAGCCGGTCGCGCATGCCAGCGACATCCGTGCCCTGGTCGCCGCGGTCCGGCAGGTGCACGTTTCCGCAACGATCAGGCTGTACATCATCGACCTGGTGACCGCGACCAGGAACTCAGCCGAACTGCGACTCGGCGCATCCCCCAGGGCGGCGCTGCACCTGCTGCGGGCCTGCCGTGCGCACGCCGCTCTCGACGACCGCGACTTCGTCATCCCCGACGACGTCCAGACGCTGGCCGTGCCAGTGCTCGCGCACCGCTTGCTGCCCAGCGCCGAGGCCATGGTGGGCAGGGAGCTGCCTGATCAGGTACTGGCTTCCCTGATCCGGCGGCTGCCGCTGCCTGCCAGATAGGCCAGGAGTTGCACGCACCGGGCAGGCGGGAGGAATAGGCAGATGCGAACCTCGCTGCTGTCGGGGCTGACGACGCGCGGCTCATCTTTCCTGGCTGCGGGGATCGCGGCGACGCTGGCCGGCTACCTGCTCGGTGAACGTGGCCTGCTCTGCGTCGGGATCGCGCTGGTCTCGTTGCCACTGCTCGCCACCGCCGCGGCCCGGCGCGGCCAGTACCGCCTCAGCGCGGGCCGCATCATCAGCCCGCCGCGCGTGCCGGCCGGTCACACCGCACAGGTCACGTTGCGGGTGCACAACGTGTCGCGGCTGCCGACCGGGCTGATGCTGGCAGAGGACACCGTTCCCTATGCGCTAGGCGCGCGGCCCCGGTACGTGCTGGACACAGTTGAGCGGAACGGGCGCCGCGAGCTGACCTACTCGCTCCGGTCGGATCTGCGCGGCACATTCGAGATCGGCCCGCTGCAGGTACGGGTAGCCGACTCGTTCGGGCTAGTCGAGCTCACCCGGTCACTGTCGGGGCGCACCAGGTTCGTGGTGACCCCGCGGGTCGTACCGCTGGCACGGACCGTGATCAGCCGATCGTGGGCCGGAGAGGGAGAAGGCAGGTCCCGGCTGGCCTCCACTGCCGGGGAAGACGATGTGATCCCGCGTGCCTACCGGGATGGCGACGAACTGCGCCGCGTGCACTGGCGGTCCACGGCCCGGTACGGCGAGCTGATGGTGCGGCGCGAGGAGCAGCGCTGGCGGAACAAGGCGACCGTGCTGCTCGATGCCCGGGCTAGCGCGCACCTGGGATCGGGGGCCGGCTCCTCGTTTGAGGCCGCGGTCAGTGCGGCCGCCTCGGTGGGCGTGCACATCGCGCAGGAAGGGCTCACCGGCCACTTCGTGACCGACTCCGAAGTCGTCCGGGGCGGCCCTTTCTTCGAGGACAGGCTGCTGGATTCACTGTCGACCATCAGGCCCTCTGCCCGGCGGGACCTGACCACGGCGCTGAAGGAGCTGAGGGCGTCTGGCGCCGGGGTGATCATCGCGGTCGCCGGACTGCTGACGGCTACCGAGGCCCGGGAACTGGCTGCCTGCCGGGGCGAAGGCTGTCAGGGCATCGCGCTGCTGCTGGCCGCGTCGAGCTGGCTCGACCCACCGCAAGCCGGGCCGCCGGCCGCTGCGCTACTGCCGGCCAACGCCAGGTCAGACGCCCGCCCTGCAGCCGCCAGCGCGGCAGAAGCCGCCCACCCCCCAGGCGAGCCGGCACGCAGCCGATCCGCGGCCGAGACCGCGGTAGCAACGGGCATCCTGCGCGCGGCAGGCTGGCACGTCACCACGCTCGACGCGACCACGCCGTTGTCCGTCTCGTGGCAGCGGCTGCCGCGGGCCGCAGAGATGCTCGTGCCGACGGTCGCGACCGCCTGGGGTGAGGCGGCCAGATGAACATGCGCCTGACCGTCACCGCGGCCGTTGCCGTCTTGCTGACCTCGCTTTCCCTGAACGCCGTGGTGAGCGGGAACGGCTGGCTCTTTGCCGCCATCGGCGCGGTGGCGACGGTAGCGCTGGCCGGGATCCTGACCAGGGTGACGGGATTGCAATCGGCGGCCGTGACTACCTTCCTTGTCCTGGTCGCGGCAGTCCCGCTGCTCTTCGGCCCGACCTGGGCTGCCAGGGCAGCCGGAATCGCGGTCGTGCTGCTGGCAGCCGCGAGCGCGACCGGCGCCCGACTGCTGCGCGGCTTCGCCGTCATCGCTACCTATCTGGCCAGCTTGCTGATCTACTTGTGCGCGGCCTTTGCCAGCAGTGCTTGCTACGCATGGGTCATTCCGTCGCAGCGCGCACTGACTACGCTCGGCCACTTGTACAGCAAGGCCGTTGCCGAGTTCGGGTACGCTCCACCGGTTCCAGATATCCGGGCGGTCATTTTTGTTACCGCGGGCGGAATCGGCTTGGTCGCGATCACCGTGGATCTGCTGGCGGTGCGGCTGCGGCGCCCGGCGCTGGCCGGATTGCCGTTGCTGCTGCTGTTCAGCGTGCCGGTCGCGACGAACCTCAAGCAGATCGCCCTGGGCCAGTCGATCACGTTCGCGCTGAGCCTGGCCGGGTATCTCGCGCTGCTGTCAGCCGACGGCCGTGACCGGCTGCGGATGTGGGGCCGGCTGGTGACCTTCCGGCATGTCCAGACCGCCGATGAGACCGGGACGGGGCCCGACACCAAGGAGCTGTCCGCCTCGGGGCGGCGCATTGGCCTGGCGGCCCTCTGTCTCGCTGTCATCGTTCCGGCCGTTGTACCGCCCGGCCATGTGCACGACCTGTTCGGGACCACCACCACGGGCTCGGGGCAGGGCTCGGCCGGTGTCGCCCTGCAGCCGTTGCTAGCGGTGCAGCAGCAGCTTGAGCTGAGCAAGCCAGAGCCGGTGCTGTCGTACACCACGAACGACCCGGATGCGGCCGATCAGTACCTGCAGGTCTATGTGCTGAACTACAACGCGAGCAAGAACAACTGGCTGCCGTCCTTCCCGGCCAGTGGCGCCCGCTCAATCGGCGGCGCGCTGTTGCCGTGGCAGCCGCCGGGCGTCACGTCACATACACCGGTCCTCACGACCAAGACAGTCATCAGCATGAGCCCGGACCAGACCGGCCGGACCGTCCTGCCGCTGCCGTACGCACCAGAGGAGCTGGACGTCAGCGGTGGTCCCTGGCTGGAAACTAAGAACTCCCTGATGGTCTTCAGTAACAGGTCGGCGCTCGCGAGGCTGCAGTACGCGGTCACTAGCAAGGAAGCACTGCCGACTGGCACCGAGATCGACAAGCCGGGAGTCATACCTGCCGCCATCGAGGCTGGCTACACGACCTACGGCGGGCCGGACCCAGCCCAACTGCAGTCGATCGCGCAGCAGCACACCGGGGGCGCTGGCACTTTCCTGCAGGCCGCGCTCGACCTGCAGAACTGGTTCCGGTCCGGGGCTTTCACCTACAGCCTGAAGACGAACCTGCCTGCGTCCTCGAACTGGCTGCTGAAGTTCGTGACCACGGATAAGCGCGGCGTCTGCCGCCAGTTCGCCTGGGCATTTGCGGTGCTCGCCAGGCTGATGGGCATTCCGTCCCGGATCTCCGTGGGTTATACCGCGGGCAGCTACTCGGGCCCGACCGGCAGCTGGCAGGTAACCACTGCCGACGCGCACGCCTGGCCCGAACTCTACTTCCCCGGCTATGGCTGGCTGCGGTTCGAGCCGACGCCGACGGCGCATGGTCAGGGAACGGCCACCGTGCCGAGTTACGCGAACGGCTCAGGCGGCAGCGGTTCGACCACCCAACAGCGTCACACGGGCAACTCGAAGAACAACCTGGGCTTGCCAGCCGGCGGCACCGGCAAGGCGCGCAACAGCCGGGCGACCCATCTGGCCGAAACCGCCGCCGGTTCCGCGCTGGTGACTCACTCATCCCGCCTGGGCATCGTGATCGCCATTCTCGTCCTGGTCTTCCTCCTGCTCGCGTGGCCCTCGGTGACCAGGCTGGTGACCAGGCGGCGCCGGTGGCTGATGGCATCAGACGATGCGGGCCTGGCCAGCGCCGCCTGGCGCGAACTAGTGGATGACATGACAGATCTCGGCATGGCAGGCAGCCCCAGCGAGACACCGCGGGCAACCGCGAGGCGGATTGCCGGCGAGGCTAACCTCGATCCGGCCGCGGTGCAGGCAGTGACCAGGCTCGCCTCAGCGGACGAGCGGGCCCGCTATTCGCGGCATCCGCAACCGGGCGCGGGGCTAGCCGGCGACGTGCGGACGGTGCGGCAGGCCGTGGCGGCCTCGGTGAGCCGCAGGCAGCGGCTACAGGCGCGGCTGCTCCCCGCGTCCACGCTGGCCGCGACCGCCCGGCTGCTACAGCGCGGCGGGGAGATGCTGAGCTGGCTGGAATCGTCCTGGCCGACCATGCGCCGGCAGCTTCGAGGCGTCCTGCACCGGGCCGGCTGACAACGAGGTCCGATGCCAGCGCGGACTTCGGGCGTGAGCAGCGCAGCCCTCGGGCGTGATCGGGGCAGGCGCAGTGCGCGGCAGTCTGGATAGGGCCGGCCGGATTAGCGGCTGTTGCCTTCCTGGCGCCGGCGCCAGCGCTCCTCGATGCGCTCCATCAGGCCGGAACTGGGAGCGGGCCTCGGCCGGCGCTCCTTGCCGGGACGGCTACGGCCACCGCGATCTGTGCCGGTGCCGTCCAGGCCGCGCCGACGCTCGAGCACGATGCCCGACATCCGGCGGTAGCTCGACACGGCCCAGGCGCTGCAAGCCAGCATGACGGCGAACCCGGCAGCCTCAAGCCAGGAGTACTTGAGGAGGAACCCGGCGACAACTCCGCCGACGCCAATGAGGAAACCGATGGCTGCCAGGATGACTCTGCGGCGGTAGTGTACTTTGGGATCTTTCGCCCGCATTCTCTTGGCGAGCCGGGGATGATCGGCATAGAGCGCCTGCTCAATCTGCTCGAGCTGACGCTGCTCGTGCTCAGAGAGCGGCACCTTGCCTCCCGTGGACTCGGCCCTTACTTACCGCGACGCGGCCCATGCATTACGCCCAGAATACGAGCGGTAGGCCGCACTGTGGAAGGGTACACGGCACCTGGAGCCGAACCGGTATACCAGGACTGCGGTCGGTGACTGCTTTGCCCACTCTGGTCCCACTGGCGCTAGCCTTTTTCGGTCTGCGGGCCCGCATTTCCAGGTGCGGGAACGCGCGCCGGGCCGGACCATTCGCTGTCGCCTGGCCCCCGGCCAGGGTCAACCAGGCTCGCCGGGCGCACCGCGTCCGGGCCGAACCGGCCGGTGATCCGGTCCAGCGCGGTCTCGGCGTCCCGCCAGGGCGCCCCGTGCTCGCCGAGCGCCAGCTGGGTGGCGGCAACAGCGGCCGGCACCAGTCCGGCGGCGCGCACGCCGACAAGCCGTAGCCGCGTCCGCTCGCTGAGCCCCGACGCCGCGTAGAGGGCGCAGGCAGTGGAGTAGATCCGCTGAGTCTCGTTGGTGGGCTCCGGCAAGGTCTTTGACCTGGTGATCGTGGTGAAGTCAGCCTTGCGCAGTTTTACCACGACGGTCCTGGTGGCAGAGCCCGAGGACCGCAAAGCCGCTGCCGTGCGCCGGGACAGCCGCAGCAGCTCCCTCCTGATGACGACCGGGTCCGTGACGTCGACGTCAAATGTTTCCTCGGCGCCGACGCTCTTCTCCCGGACCGCAGACTCAACGCCGCGGTCGTCCCGGCCCCAGGCGAGCGCGTGCAAGTGGGCAGCTGCGGCTTTGCCGATGTCCCGCTCAAGCGCTGCCACGGGCGTGCCCGCGATGTCGCCGACAGTCCGGAGCCCGAGCCTGGCGAGCGTCTGGCCAGTCTTCTCGCCAACTCCCCAGAGCGCCGAGATGGGCAGCGGATGGAGGAAGGCGATGGCGCCATCTGCGGGTATGACCAGCAATCCGTCCGGCTTGCAGTGCACCGACGCGAGCTTGGCGAGAAATTTGTTCGCGGCGACCCCGACCGAGCAAGTGATCTGCTGCTGCTCGGCAACTTGCCGCCTGATCAGCTGCCCCACCGTGGCCGGCCGCCCCAGCAGGCGGATGGCGCCAGACACATCGAGGAACGCCTCGTCCAGCGAGAGGGGCTGCACGAGCGGAGTCACCGACTGGAAGATCGACATGACTTCTTTCGACACCGCCCCGTACAGCCGATGGCGCGGCGGTATCACGGTGGCCTGCGGGCAGAGCCGGCGGGCCCGCGACATCGGCATCGCCGACCTGACGCCGAACGCCCGGGCCTCATAGGTCGCGGACAGCACGACGCTCCGCCCCGATAGCCCGCCCACGATCACCGGCTTGCCCGTCAGCTCCGGCCGGTCCCTGATCTCCACGCTGGCGTAGAAAGCGTCCATGTCCACATGCAGGATGTGGCATCCGGTGTCGTCACCGATGGCGCCGTTTACCCCGCCAAAGCGCGGCTGGACCTGCCTGCCCACCACTCACCCGCCATAATCTTGCGCGCGCCGCTGATCCGACTGTAACGCCCGGCGCCGACAGCCGCCCGCCGCCGGTCACAGGGTCAGGGTGGGCTTCAGTTCGAGGATCCTGGCCAGCAGGCCATTGACGAACGCCGGGGAGCCGTCGGTCGATAGCTCGCCCGCCAGCTGGACCGCCTCACTGATCGCGACCGCGTCGGGGATGTCGTCGCGCCAGAGCAGTTCGAATGCGCCGATCCGGAGGATGTTCCGGTCTACCGCGGGCATCCGGTCCAGCGTCCAGCCCTGGGCGTGCTCGCCCAGCAGCATGTCGATCTGCTCCTGGTGTCCGCGCACGCCCTGGACAAGCTCGGCCGCATAAGGCGATACCGGCGGACTGGCTTCGTCCGTCCGCACCGCGAGCAGTTCCAGCACCTGTTCGCCGCGGATCTCCGCCTCGAACAAGATGTCTAGCGCCCGCTTGCGGGCTTTAGTGCGCGCTGCCATGACCGTGTTTCAGTTGGCTGGTTCGAGTTCGCCTGCTGAGATGGCCGGGTCAGGCCCGGCCGAGGTAGTCACCCGAGCGGGTGTCGACGCGGATCTTCTCGCCGGTGGTGATGAACAGCGGCACCTGGATCTGCGCGCCGGTCTCCAGCGTGGCTGGCTTAGTGCCGCCGGTCGACCGGTCGCCCTGCAAGCCGGGATCAGTGTGGCTGACCGTCAGCTCGACAGCAGCCGGCAACTCCACGTACAGCGGGTTGCCATCGTTGAAGGCGATCGTCGCCGTCTGCTGTTCCAGCAGGTAATTGGCGGCGTCGCCGACGACAGCAGCCGGGATACGCGGCTGGTCGTAGTCCTGAGTGTCCATGAAGACGAAGTCCTCGCCCTCGCGGTAGAGATACTGCATCTCGCGCTTGTCGACGTTGGCGACGTCCACCTTCACGCCGGCGTTGAAGGTCCGGTCGACCACCTTGCCGGTCATCACGTTCTTCAGCTTGGTGCGGACGAAAGCACCACCCTTGCCGGGCTTGACGTGCTGGAATTCGACGACGGTCCACAGGTTGCCGTCAAGGTTCAGGGTTATGCCGTTCTTCAGGTCGTTCGTGGTCGCCACGTTTGCCGTCTTCTCTCCTGGGCGCGCGTGCCCGCCCGTTACAGGGCGAGCAGTTCCCTAGTGGTGGTCGTAAGAATCTGGGCGGCCGGCGCCGCCGGCCCAACATCGGCCGCACCGGCCCCCACGATAAGGACATCCTCGATCCGGACGCCGCCTTGACCGGGGAGGTAGACACCGGGTTCGACGGTGACCGGAACACAGTCCTCCAGTCTACCCGTACTCCCGTACCCAATCAGCGGCGCCTCGTGGACTTCCAGCCCGACGCCGTGGCCGAGCCCGTGCTGGAAATGCTCGCCGTGGCCGGCCGCCGAGATCAGATCGCGGGCGGCCGCGTCGACGTCGCGGAGTCCCGCGCCCGGCCGGGCCGCAGCGCAGCCGGCCTGCTGGGCCGCCGCGACCAGTTCGTAGATGTCCCACTGCCACCCGGCGGGCTCGCCGAGCGCGACGGTCCGGGTCATGTCCGCGTGATAGCCGGCGTAACAGGCGCCGAAATCCATCGTGATCAGGTCCCCGCGGCGCAGTGGCCGGCCGGACGGGGCGTGGTGCGGGATCGCCCCGTTCGGCCCGCTGGCGACGATCGTGTCGAAGGCGGGCCCTTCGGCGCCCAGCTCGGCCATCCGCTGGTCCAGCTCCCTGGCCAGCGCCTGTTCGGTCAGGCCGGGCCGGATCTGGGGCAGCACGCCGGCGAGGGCCTGGTCGCTGATCCGGCAGGCGGTGGCGAGCAGCCCGATCTCACCGGCGTCCATTACCATCCGCAGGTCTTCGATCCCCCGGCCGAACGGGACCATGGTGACCCCATCCGCGCTGGCTAGCAGAGTCCGGTGGCGTTCGACGGTCATCTCGTGCGCCTCGAACGCGACCCGGCGCAGGCCGCGGCGGGTCATCGCCCCGGCCAGCGCGCGCTCGGTGCAGCGCCCGACGATCGGCTCGAGGTCGGGGCTGTCCCGGCGGGCGGCCAGCGCATACCGGGAATCGGTGGCGAGCAGGCCGCCACCCTCGGCCGGCAGCAGCAGCGCCGCGTTGGAACTGGCCAGCCCGGTGAGATAGCGGACGTTCGGCGGCGAGGTGACGAGAATGGCGTCGGCGTCCAGGTCGGCGACCTTGGCCTGGGCGCGGGCCCGCCGCGCGGCGTGGATTTCCGGCATGTGCCCAAGTATCCAGGGACGTACGGCTCAGGCCGAGGCGGCGAGGTCGGCGGCGCGCTCGATCAGGCGGACGCGGTCGGGGTGCGTGCCGGCCAGCGGGGTGACGGTCAGCGTCGTCACCCCGGCCTCGCGCCACGCGGCCAGCCGCTCCCGCACGTAGCCCTCCGGGCCGATCAGTGAGGTCTTCTCCAGCAGCTCGGCGGGGACCAGGGACGCCGCCTCGTCCTTGCGGCCGTCCAGGTAGGCATCCTGGATCCGCATCGCCTCGGCTTCGTAGCCGAGGCGCCGGGCCAGCGTGTTGTAGAAGTTGCGGCCGCGCGCCCCCATGCCGCCGATGTACAGGGCGAAGGACGGGCGGGCCAGGTCGCGGTAGCTGGCCACGTCGTCGCCGATCATCACCGGCGCCTGGGCGATCACGTCCAGCGGGCCCAGGGACGGATCCCGCTTGGCCTGGCCCTCAGCGACCGGGCCACCCCAGACCTCGCCCGCCTTCTCCGGGAAATAGAAGAACGGCTGCCAGCCCTCCGCCAGCTCGGCGGCGAGCGCGACGTTCTTCGGCCCGACGGCGGCGAGCACGATCGGGATGCGCTCGCGCACCGGGTGGTTGATCAGCTTGAGCGGCTTGCCGAGCCCGGTGCCTTCGCCCGGCGGTAGCGGGATCTGGTAGTGCTTCCCCTGGTAGCTGAGCCGTTCCCGGCGCCACACCATCCGGCAGATCTCGATCAGCTCGCGACTGCGGCCGACCGGGGCGTCGTACGGCACGCCGTGCCAGCCCTCGATGACCTGCGGGCCGGACGCGCCGATGCCCAGGGTGAACCGGCCGCCCGAGACGTAGTCCAGCCCGGCCGCGGTCATCGCGGTCAGCGCGGGGGTCCGCGAGTACAACTGGAGGATGCCGGAGGCGATCTGCAGCCGCTCCGTCCGGGCCGCGATATAGCCCAGCTGGCTTACCGCGTCAAAGCTGTAGGCCTCCGGCACGAACACGATGCCGAGACCGGCCTTCTCGTAGTCGGCTAGCTCCGTCACCGTCTCCGCGAATCCGCCGGCGTAGTTGAGCGACATCCCGACGCGCATGCTCCAGCCTTCCGTTCCACTCTCACCGAGTCCCGTTCGGCCAATGATTGAACGTTAACCGGTCCGGGGTGGCACCGCCGAGCCAAAGCATCGAACGATGTCACGGCAGACGTCGGCGGGTTCGCGGCCGTCGGTGAGGACGGTGTGCGTGGCGACCGCCTCGTAGGCGGCCAGCCGGCGGGCGTAGATGGCGGCCAGGTCGGGCCGGCGCAGCATCGGGCGCCCGTCGTCGCCGCCGACCCGCGCCACCGCATAGGCGTAGCCGACGTGCAGGTACACCACATCCACGGCGAGCAGCAGCCGGCCGGTTCCCGGGTGCTCCACGGCGCCGCCGCCGAGGGCCAGCACCGCGGCAGGGCCGTCGAGCAGCCCGGCGATGGTCTCGTGCTCGATATCGCGGAACGCCTGCTCGCCGTGGTCTTCGAAGATCTGCCGCACCGAGCGTCCCGCGCGCTCCCCGATCGCCACATCGGCGTCGATGAAGGGCAGCCCGAGCTGGCCAGACAGCAGACGGCCCACGGTGGTCTTGCCGGCCCCCATGAACCCGACCAGGACGATCACCGCGCGGCCCATTGTTCCGGCTCGCGGATGGCGAGGCGGCCGAGGGTCGGGCCGTTGAGCACGAGCACCTGCGTGGTCACCCGCACACCTCCAGATACGCCTGCTCAAGCAGTTCCTCGGACGGACCCTCGAGGATGGCCGGGCGGCCTGGGCCGTCCAGGACGACGAAACGCAGCCGGGCGTCCCGCACCTTCTTATCGACCGCCATCGCGGCGCGCAGTTCCGGCCACACGTCAGGCCGGTACGCGGTGGGGAGCCCGACGGAGGTGAGCACGCTCCGGTGCCGGGCCGCGGTCTTGCTGTCCAGGCGAGCCGCCAGCCGGCTCAGTTCGGCGGCGTAGACCATCCCGATCGCCACCGCGTCGCCGTGCCGGAACCGGTACTCCTCGGCGCGCTCGATCGCGTGACCAAGGGTGTGGCCGTAGTTCAGCGTCTCGCGCAGGCCGGCCTCGCGGAAGTCCGCGGCCACCACGTGCCCCTTGAACCGGATGGCCCGCTCGATCAGCTCCCGGGTGTGCCGCCCGTGCGGAACGGTGGCGCCCTCCGGGTCGTCCTCGACCAGGTCCAGGATGACCGGGTCGGCGACGAACCCCGCCTTGATGACTTCGGCCAGCCCGGCGACGTAGTCGGCCCGCGGCACCGTCTCCAGCGTGGCCAGGTCGGCCAGCACCCCGGCCGGGGCGTAGAACGCGCCGACCAGGTTCTTGCCCGCGGGGATGTCAACCGCGGTCTTGCCGCCGACCGCGGCGTCGACCATACCGAGCAGCGTGGTCGGGACGAGCACGACCCGGACCCCGCGCAGCCATGTCGACGCGACGAAGCCGGCCAGATCGGTCACCGCGCCCCCGCCGACGCCGACGATGCAGTCGGTCCGCCCGACGCGCTCAGCGGCCAGCCGGGACCAGAGCCCCGCCGCGACCGGGACCTGCTTGGCCTCCTCGCCGTCCGGCACCTGCTCGGCCACCACCCGGTAGCCGGCGTCTTCGAGCGCGCGGCGGGTGGGATACGCGATGTGCGCGACACTGCCCGCGTGGATCACGAAGGCCGTGCCGGCTTTGTCCCCGACCAGGCCGGGCAGTTCGCCGAGCACGCCGGTGCCGACGACGACCTGGTAGGGACGCTCGCCGCCGACGGGGATCCTGGTGACGGTCATCGCTCCATCGCTTCGTGCCCCAGCCAGGCGGCGATCTCATCGGTGATCTCTTCGGGCGCGAGATCGTCGGACGGCACGGTGAACGCGGCCAGCCGCTCGTAGACGGGGCGCCGTTCCTCGAACATGCTGCGGAGCCGGCCGCGCGGGTTGCCGGGGATGATGACCCGCGGCCGGTCCAGGCCGAGGCGGCGCGCGATCGCGGTGAAGCCGGCCGCGAGATAGGCCACGGGCTGCCCGGTGAGCAACCGCTGGATGCCCGGATCGAGCACGGCGCCGCTGCCCAGCGCGACCACCGCGCCACCGGCGGCGAGCGCCCGCTCCGCCGCGGCGCGCTCCAGATCACGGAAGGCCGGCTCGCCGTCATCGACGAAAATGTCACCGACCGGCTTGCCGGCCGCCGCCTCGACCTCGGCGTCGGTGTCAACCAAGGGGGCGCCGAACTGCCCGGCCAGCATGGTTCCCACCACTGATTTGCCCGCCCCGGGCGGCCCCACCAGGACCACCAGGGGCCGGCCGGTGGCGGGCGTCTGCACCGTCACGTGATCACCAGGGCGTCGGCGTAGGCGCGCGCGTTGCGGCGGACCTCGTCCACCGAGTCCCCGCCGAACTTCTCGGTCACGGCGCCGGCCAGGACCAGGGCGACCATCGCCTCGGCCACCACCCCGGACGCGGGCACCGCGGTCGCATCGCTGCGCTGGTTGATCGCCTTGGCCGGCTCGCCGGTCTGCACGTCGATGGTGTCGAGGGCACGCGGCACGGTGGAGATGGGCTTCATCGCGGCGCGGACGCGGAGCACCTCGCCGTTGCTCATACCGCCCTCGACGCCGCCCGCCCGGTTGGTCCGCCGGCGCACCCCGTCCGGGCCCGTCTCGATCTCGTCGTGGGCCTGCGATCCGCGGCGGCGGGCGGTGGTGAACCCGTCACCGATCTCGACACCCTTCATGGCCTGGATGCTCATGACGGCGGCGGCCAGCCGCGCGTCGAGGCGCCGGTCCCAGTGCGTGAAGCTGCCCAGGCCGGGCGGCAGGCCAAAGGCCAGGACCTCGATGACGCCGCCGAGGGTGTCACCCTCCTTGCGGGCCGCGTCGATCTCCTCCACCATCACGGCGCTGGTCTTCGGGTCGGCGCAGCGCACGGGGTCGGCGTCGATCCGCGCCGCGTCCTCCGGGGCGGGCAGCAGCCCGTCCGGCGTGCTGACCGCGCCCAGGGCCACCACGTGACTGATGATCTCCACGCCGAGCGCCTGGCGCAGGAACCGCCGCGCGACCTCGCCCAGCGCGACCCGGGACGCGGTTTCCCGCGCGCTCGCGCGCTCGAGCACGGGACGCGCGTCGGTGTGACCGTACTTCTGCATGCCGGCCAGGTCCGCGTGCCCGGGGCGCGGCCGGGTCAGCGGGGAGTTCCGGGCCAGGTCCGCGAGCTCGGCGGCGTCCACCGGGTCCGGGGACATCACCGTCTCCCACTTGGGCCACTCGGTGTTGGCGATCCGGATCGCGACGGGGCCGCCGAGCGTGACCCCGTGCCGTATCCCCCCGGTGAGCTCGACCTCGTCCTGCTCGAACTTCATCCGGGCGCCCCGGCCGTAACCGGCCCGGCGGCGCGCCAGCGCGGCGCCGATGTCGTCGGTGCTCACCCGCACTCCGGCGGGGACCCCCTCGCAGATGGCCACGAGCGCGCGCCCGTGCGATTCACCCGCGGTAAGCCAGCGAAGCATGCCCTTGATCCTATGGGGCAACAGACGGCCATTCGGTTATTGGCAGCGGCTACCGGAGGCCGCTGGCGGTGACCGCGATCGCACCGGCCAGCATGAACGGGCCGAACGCGAGCTGGGACTTGCGGGTCGCCTTCGCTGCGACGATCAGGCCGGCGCCCACCGCGGCGGCCAGCACGAACCCCGCGGCCAGGCCGATGAACAGTGCGGCGGGGCTGATCCACCCGAGGTACAGGCCGAGCAGCCCGGACAGCTTGACGTCGCCCCATCCGATGCCGGCCGGGTAGATCAGCGCGAGGATCAGGTAGAAGGCCGACGCGCAGGCCAGCCCGATGAAGGCGTGGATGAGGTGGCTGGTGCCGTCCCGGACGACCGGGGTGGCCGCGCCCAGCGCGGCGAACGCCACCGGGTAGGACCCCAGCGTGAGCATGTCCGGCAGCCGCCGGTGCGCGACGTCGATGAAGGCCAGCGCCACGGCGACCGCGGCCAGGTAGAGATAAGCGGGCAGCACCGGGCTCAGGCCGAAGCGCAGCCCCATCAGGGCGAAGACGATCGCGGTGAGCAGTTCGGCGGCCGGGTGCCAGGCACCGAAGGGCTCGCCGCAGTCCCGGCAGAGGCCGCCGGTCCGGGCCCAGCCGAGCAGCGGAACGATGTCGGCGGCGCGCAGCCCGGCCGCACAGCGCGGGCACTCCCCTAGCGGGTGCCTGGTCAGCTCGCCGAGCGAACCGGAGATCGTCCGCGACGCGGGAACCCGCTCGATGAGGACGGTGACGTAGCCGCCGACGAGCAAGCCGGCTGCCGCACAGACCAGGGCCGCCGCCCAGGGTTTCACCGGCGGACGCGGGGAGCGGGCTCCGCACGGGGAGCGGGCTCCGCACCGGGAGCGGGCTCCGCACGGGGAGCGGGCTTCGCACCGGGAGCGGGCTTCGCACGGACCTCGATTCCGCGGCGTAGCCGCCCGGCAAGCCGGGCCGCGATCGTCTCGGCCGCGCGCTGAACGTCCGCGCGCTGAACGTGCGGGAGCGGCGCGGTCCCGGGCCGGACCATCAGGCGGATCGCGAGGTCGGTGCCCTCTCCTCCCCCGGCGAGTTCCGCCCCGGCGATCGCAGGCTGGCCGGCCAGGGCCTCGGCGACCTGGGCGTGCACGTCGGGATCGTGCTGCGGGGCGGGCGGCGGTTCACCCTTGGCGAGCGCGCCGAGCCGGGCGCCGTCGACGGCGATCGGGACCGGCCCCGCCACGTCGATCACCACCGCGCACGAATCGGCCACCGCCGTCTCCCATACCTGAGTGGCCAGCGCCGGAACGGGACGCGCATCGGCTCGCCACCGGGTCAGGGCGTCCAGGGAGGTAAAAGCCAGCAGCGCCGGACGGCCATCCCGGCCGATAAGGGTGGGGAACGCCATTTCCCGGCCGGGAGAAGATCCGGAGGAGCCGCAGGTGCCCGCGGGGTGAGAGTCTGCGTGGCAGACGTCGGCGAGGGCAGCGGCCGCGGGCCGGTCGTCCTCGGGGCGCGGGTCCGCGGGATCCACGGCCGCTGCGTCCGCGTGGTCGGCTTCGGGGCGCGGGTCCGCGGGATCCACGGCCGCTGCGTCCGCGTGGTCGGCTTCGGGCCCGGTGTCGCGTTCGACCAGGGGAATCAGCAGCCGTGTCCCCGCCAGTGCGATGAGCGCCGTCTGCTCCGGTTCCTGACCCGCGGCGTAGCCCGCCAGGATGGCGGCGACGCGCGGATCCGCCTTCCCGTCATCGCCCGCGAAGCGCGGGCCGCCGATATTCTGCCCAGCCACGGCTCTGACCTTACGCTGCGCGGGTGGCCCGGGCGGTCCTGCGCGGGGGCTCTCGCGCGGTACGGCGCCGCCCCGCTGATCCGGTCGCCACAGCTGGGCCCCGAGTCTGCCGGCCGGTGCGGTAGCAGGCAGATCCGCTCACCGGCTATTTTCCGCACCGGAACGCTCCGCACTCCGGAAATTGCGCGGGCGGTGAGTCATATCACAAGATCGCCGTTAACACACCGCCGGAGGGAACGGGATACAGCACATTTCGTTCGGCCAGCAAAGAACTTCTTGTGACCAAGTAACTCCGTTAAGTAATGGTGCGGTTGTTATTACGGTCCTGGCCAGGCTGAGGACCACGTGATTGGGCGAATCAGTTGAGAGCGCATTGTGGATATGGGACTCTCGTGAACGGCACAGCACTTCAGCCGGGGAAGAGATCGAGCTCTTCCTTGTGCGGACGTGGGGATTCCGGCCCGGGGTACGCGGAGAGGAGCCAGAGGTGAGGTTCGCGGTTGGCTGGCGGGCCGCTGCGTGCTCTCCCCGCGCAGTCGCGCGGAGCGGACGCGATCAGTCCGGCTTCGTGTGCCGCGCGCACGGCTCCCGGGATCACCGGCCGACTCCAGCGTCGGCGGCACGGTGACCAGGGCCGGGAAGCAGATCATGAGTATCGAGCCGGGTACGCCAATGCGGAAGGTCATTCCGCCGCGGCTGGTCGAGCCGTATCTCAACGGCCAGCGTTCCATCATCGCCGGTTTCGTTTATCGTGGGCAAGACGTCGCTTTCCGTGATCCGGCGGAATGCATTGTCGCCCTCGGCCTCGGCTATGAGGGCTCCGAATTCACGGCCGACATGCCGGAGGTCTACTTCCTCTCCTGGCTGGCGAGGGAGATGGACATGTACGTGGCGGCTTCGGGACCGGGTGAGCCCGGCGGCGGCTGGCAGGAACTGTCCCCGTCCGCGCGCGCCAGGATGGCCACCTCCCACGTCCGCGTTATCCCCGAGTTCTACACCGATCCCATGCCGATCCCGGTGGGCGCCTCCATTTCCCGGCTCACTGCGCGCGGCGATGACCTCATTGCCAGGTACGACGGACTGGCGTGGCGGCGGCCGACGAGGGAGGTCTGAGCGAGCATGCGATACCGGCTCATGGCGAGCTTCCAGGGTGCGCCGTACCAGGCGGCCATCGGCCCGTCTGACGAAGAGGTGACCCTGTTCGCGGCCTGCCCGCCGCCGGAGGAACTGGGGTTCCGCTCCTCGTCGGGCCACTGGCGCAAGCGGCTCAGCGTCGAGGAAATCGACGCCCTGTGGGAATCGCGGCCCATCGGGCGATACCACGGCGAGCGCTGCATGGTGCTCGATGATCTCGGTGACCGGATGCACATCGCCTACCTCGGCCGGGACCTGTACATGGCGCGGCGGCTCGGTTTCTGGGAAGTGGACCGCGGCGTGTTCGAGGTCGTGGTGCCCCGCCAGGACATCACTGACCTGCGGGAAGAGCGGGGCGAATACGAGCTGGCCGTCCTCGATCCGGCCGGCGGCAGCCTGCCCGGCTCCTGGGACGGCGGCCACCGCGAGACCTGGGCGTCCAATCCGCGCGACTACGGCTCCGCACCCGACACCGGCCCTCTCCGCTCGCCGGTCGCGGGCCCCCCGCGCGGGCTGGTGGACACCGGGCCGTCGTGGGCCACGGACGCGCGCGGGCCGCAAGGTCCCGGCAGATGGGACGACGCCGGGTGGGACATGCGCGACGACCAGGCCCAGGATCCGCGGGACACGGGCACCTGGGCCGCCGTACGCGATCTCGATCCGCGGGACGCGCCGGAGTCCGGCGACCCGTTCCCGCGCGGCCGGGGTGGCTGGCGCGCCCGCGATACCGGCGGGTGGGAAGCGCCCGACACCGGCGCATGGGATGCCCGTGAGGTAGCCGAACGGGCCGCCCGGGAGGCCGCCGACCGCCGGGCCGTGCCAGCCCCGCGGAGTACCGGAGGCTGGAGCGCCCGCGAGATCGCCGACGCAGCGGCCCGGGAAGCCGCAGCCGACCGCGCAACCACGGCGGCCCGGGACGCCAGAAACACCGGGGGCTGGAGCGCCCGCGAGGACGCCGGACTGGCCACGCAGGACGCCCGCGCCGCCCTGGCCCCGCGGAACACCGACGGCCGGAGCGCGCGTGACGTTGCCAGCGCACCTGGGCGGGATGGCCGGGAGAATGGCGGCTGGGGCACACGCGAAGATCCCGGCTGGGACGCCCTGGGCCACGGCGGCTGGGACGCCCCCGTCCAAAGCAACGGCGGCTGGGGCACCCGCGAGGATGCGGGCGGCTGGGACGCCCGCGAGGATGCCGGCGGCTGGGACGCCCGCGAGACGGCGACGGCGGGTCAGCAAGAGGCGGACCGCTGGGATCCACAGGACACGGCGGCCTGGAGCCCGGTGAACTCGGGCGAATGGGATTCCCCCTCGGCGACGCAGTGGAGTTCCCGTTCCGTGAGCCCGGCTCACGCGCGGCCGCCCGCCGAGCCCGATACCCGCGCGGTGGCCGAATGGGAACCGAACGAAGTAGTGCGCCCGTCCGACTACCAGCACGAGGTGGTACGCCCGTCGAAGCACCAGCGGACCCCGGACGCGGCGGTGGTCTGGCATGGCTCCCCCACTCCGGAGGACACGGGGCGCTGGAACCCCCCGGCGCCGATGGATGGCCGGGGAAACCCGCCGCGACTCGCTATCGCCAGCGGACCTTCGGCCCCCGCAACCGCGGTGGACCCGGGTGCCGCCTACGGCCGGCAGCCAGCCACCACGGAGTCCGCTTACCACCAGCCGTCGCTGGCCCGCGAAACAGCAGCCGTAGCCGGGGCGAACGGGGCGCCCGTTGGCCGTCACGTCAGCCGGAGGTCGTCCGGTAAAACGCGCGTGACCGCGCAAACGGTGTTTTCTCAGCTGATGGAGCTGGTGTCAATCCCGCAGTCGGCCTACGCGGTGGACGCTGAGGTCGACGGGGCGATGTGCCTGATCCGGGCCCCGGGCGGCTATGAGGTATTCAGTTCCGCCGATCGAACGCGGCACGAGGTCCGTTTCTTCGAGGACGAGGAGGCAGCCTATTTCTACCTCTTCGGCATCCTGGCCGCCGAGGCCGTACGGAGCGGTCACCTCGGACCGCAGACGGCTCCGCCCGGGCACCGCAGCACGTCAGCGAAGCCCGGCTATCCGTCGGGCTTGCGATAACCTCTTGCGCCGGTACGGTGCTTGTTTAATCGGCACGCTGGTGACCGCACCTTGACCGCAATCACTCTCTCCCGCTTCGGCAGGGCTGACACAGAGACCGCAATAATGCTGAGCATGATCACTGAACGCAACCATTTCAGAAATCTTACGTCCATTATGGATGGGCTGCATTTTGGCGGCCGGGAGGACTAGGGTTCAATAGCCGGCGGGGCTGACGGTCCCCCGCTCCCCAAGCAGCCCCGTCGGCCCGCATCTCAGTAATAACAGGACGATTCGGCCATTTATCGGGCTCGGCCGACCGCGGCGCACGAGATGCCGCAGACTATTTATTAACTCTCCCCGGTCGCCGCGAATAAGGCCGCCTATTTTCTCCGGGATTTATGAACATTCCGGGGCTGCACTGTACTTTTGCCGAATAGCGCCGTCGAAACGGGCATCGGGGGCCGAACTGACCTGGGGACTCGTGGCCGGGTGCGGAGCGGCGCTCGCCCTTTCTGTTCCCTGGCGCACCCGTTCTGCCTCCCGCTGCACACCAGCGGGCCGTCCGCTGCCAGGATGCAACCATGACGCCTCACACTCCTTCTCCGGCCTCCCCGATTCCCGGTCCCGCAGCGAGCGCCGTAAGTCAGGGGGTGGGAGTCCCGGTCACCGGTGAGCAGTATGAGCTTTCCGCCGGGGATTACCGCGCCGTGGCGACCGAACTGGGTGCCGGCCTGCGCGAACTCAGCCTGAGCGGTACCCCCGTCATCTTCGGTTACCAGCCGGACGAGCTGCCCCCGGGCGCCGCCGGCCAGCTCCTCACGCCATGGCCCAACCGCGTCGATCACGGGCGCTATCACTTCGGTGGCCGCGACTACCAGCTGGACGTCAGCGAAACGGGGAACGGCAACGCGATCCACGGGCTCACCCGGTTCGCCCCATGGGTGCCGGTGCGACACGAGCAGGACAGCGTCGTGCTGAAGCACCTTCCGCACGGGTACGCCGGGTACCCGTTCTGCCTGGAGATCGACACTGAGTACCGGCTCACTCCCGACGCCGGCCTAGACGTCACGATCTCCGCCACGAACCGCGGCACGCGGCCCGCCCCGTACGGTTTCGGGCAGCACCCTTATCTCACGGTCGGCGCGTCAGCGCTGGATGAATGGGAGCTGACTCTGCCCGCCACGCGCTGGCTGCCGGTCGATCAGCGCGGCATTCCCTCGGGTCCGGCAGAGGACATCGACGGCGCCGGGTGTGATTTCCGCCGGTCGCGGGCGATCGGCGGCGCTCATCTTGATCATGCCCTCACCGGCCTGACGCGGGAGAGCGACGGCCGGGCGTGGGTGCACCTCCGCTCGGCCGGCGCCCAGGTCTCGCTCTGGGCCGGCGAGGACTGCCCGTGGTTCCAGGTGTTCACCAGCGACACCCTGCCCGGTGACCGCCACCGCAAGGCGGTCGGCATCGAGCCGATGAGCTGTCCGCCCAACGCCTTCATCACCGGTGACAGCCTGATCGTCCTGTCGCCGGGTGAGACCGTCACGCATCGCTGGGGTATCCAGGCGCAACCGGCGTAGCCGGGCGGCCGGGGTCAATCTCGGCGCCGGCACCGGATCGGGTTCGCGCTGACCGACCAGGAATACGCCACCGTCCAGGCCGCAGCCGGGCGGGCGGGACTAGCTCGCGGCGCCTACGCGGCGCAGGTGGTGCTGGCCGCCGCCCAGGAAACCGTTCCTGGCGCGGAGGCGCCGCTGCGGGTGGCGCTGGCCGAGCTGATGCGCGCCTGCGGGCAGGTCCGCCGGATCGGCGTCAACTTGAACCAGGCGGTGGCAAAACTGAACGCCACTGGGCAGCGCTCGGGTGACCTGCTCCCGTACGCTGCGGAGAGCCTGCGCCGCGCCGAGCGCCTGGACGACGCCGCCGACCAGGTGCGCAAGGCACTGCGGTGAGGCGGCCGGTGTGATCGGGAAGATCTGTCAACGGCCAAGTGCTTGTCGCCGCTGGTGGCCAGGTAAAAGTCCCCATCCCTCGGTGATTTTCAGTTCTTGGTGAGGCGTCCT
>JBKQTJ010000233.1:0-6299 GCA_052143255.1 Streptosporangiaceae bacterium
GAAGTAGACGTTCGAGTCTCGCCGTTTCCCAGTGACCAGGCAGTAGACCCCTGTGGCGACGGTTTCTTCGAGCGTGGCGCCGTGCAGGTACCTGTCCACGTCGAATTGACGGCCCCCGAGCCAGTCCCTTTGTGATGCTTCCACAAGGCCCATATACAACGACCCTAGGCGTGCAATCAGGGTCGTTGGTCCTTGTGGCCGCGAAGGCTTGAAGATGCAGATCATCTCAACGGAGTGGACAACGCCTCACATCGCGCTTGCAGTAAAGGCCAGCCACACCGGTCGGCGGATCAGGCGCGGAGCCCAGCGCATGCGGCAGTCACATTCAGTGACCAGGTTGACCGCCTGTCCAGATCATGAAGTCGATGCCCGGACCTCGGGGGCACCAATAGCTGCAGTTAGGCTAGGCAGGCAAGTGGTTGAGTGGTCCCGGCCGGACAGGTTCGACGTTATCGGCGCGGCCGTGGTGCTCAGCGGAGTGGCGATCATCTACTTCGCCCCCCGCGGTTAGGCAACGCAGCCGAATTGCGCGCTCGCCCCACGACCGGCAGGCTGATCACATGGACCCGGTGCCCGTGATCGCAGAGCTGTTCGCGAGCGAGGGCGCCGCGGACTACCTCGGTGAGGCAGTTACCCAGGCTGAGCACATGCTTCAGGCAGCTGCGCTGGCCGAGCGGGCAGTCGCGCCCCCCGCGCTCATCGCGGCCGCGCTACTGCACGATGTCGGCCATTTCACGAGCACGGTAACCGGTCACGATCTCATGCGCGGTCACGACAACCGGCATAGCGAACAGGGCGCGCACTGGCTGGCGCAGTGGTTCGGCCCGGAAGTCACCGAGCCGGTCCGGCTGCACGTGGACGCTAAACGCTACCTCTGCGCGGTCGAGCCGGAGTACCAGGCCAGGCTGTCCCCGGCCTCCGTTTACACCCTTGGCGTGCAGGGCGGCCCGATGAAGCCGGACGAGGCCGCGCGATTCGAGGCCACCCCGTTCGCCCTGGAGGCCTGCCAGGTGCGCCGCTGGGACGACGCGGCCAAGGAGCCGGGCGTCACGGCCCCGCCGTTCGCGCACTTCAGCGCGATCCTGCGCAGCCTCCGCCGACCGGGTGGGCAAGTGTGACCCCGTTCCCCCTGGAGAATGTTCTGTCATCACCGATACTGACAAGACTTCGTCGCGGGAGAGGGGCTGGCAGTGCCGCGCTATAACCGGGTCGTCGTGAAGCTGAGTGGCGAGGCGCTCGCTGGGGCTGCGGGATCTGGCGCGGACCCGGCCAGCCTGTCGCGGGTTGCGGATGAGCTGCTGTCGCTGCGGGAGCTGGGCGTGCAAGTCGCCGTGGTGGTGGGCGGAGGCAACTTCTTCCGCGGCCGGATGGCGGAGGGCTGGGGCATCAGCCGGGCCGAGGCAGACAACATAGGCATGCTCGGGACGATCATGAACGCGCTGATGCTGCGCGGCGCGCTCACGGCGCGGACGGAGATCGATATCCGGGTAATGACCGCCGTCCCGATGCAGAGCGTGGCCGAGCCCTTCATCCGGCTGCGCGCGATGCGGCACCTTGAGAACGGGTCGATCGTGCTGCTGGCTGGCGGCATCGGGCAGCCGTACGTCACGACGGATTACCCGGCCGTGCAGCGGGCGCTCGAGCTTGAGGCAGACGCCCTGCTCGTCGCTAAGCGCGGCGTTGACGGGGTGTATGACAGCGACCCGAACGTCAACCCCGACGCACTCCGCTACGAGCGGCTGACCTATGACGAGGCGCTGGCTGCCGGGGTCCGGGTCATGGACACCAGCGCGTTCGTGCTGGCTAACGAGCAGGGCCTGACCATGCACGTCTTCGATGTGGCCGCGGCCGGGGTGATGCGCGACATCTGCGCGGGCGCTGACCTGGGCACGCGCATCAGCGCAAAGGTCTAGCTCCAGACGAACCTGGTCACTAGCTACCAGCCGCCAGGTAGCCACTCTGTTTGTAAATGGGCGTGGTCGTTGACATTCGCCATATTCCTGTCTAGCTATGACCAAGCAGGGTTTGTCGTACTCCATTCATCCCTTCCGCTCGCCATCGGAGCCTGCCATGCCTGACGCGAGTACCGGCCAGCCTGGTGCCGCCGCCATCAGCGAGGCTCCGGGCGGCGCGAAGTTTGTATTCGTGGCTGGCGATCCGGAGATGTATTACGTTCCGCCCAGCCAGACGCCAGCAGCGAAGTACCTCAAGGCCGTTGCCTTCCTGGCTGGAGGAGCCGGCCGCCGGGCCGCGGCCCTGATCGCGGAAGCAGCCGACGGCCTGTTCGGCAGCGCCGGCGCCAGCAGGGATCAGCCCGGCGTGCAGGGCCCTGTGTCGCGTACCGCGATCGCTTACCACTGGATCCTGGCGATCATGAGCGGCCGCGCGTTTGAGCAGCTCACGAGGCGGGATCTCACCGACATCGACCGCGCCCGCAGGATCGCCGACACTGACGAGCGCGGCGCTTTGCCCGATGCGTACGGCCTGCTCTGCCAGATCCTGGACAAGCTGCGGGCAGGCGATGCCGCCGCGAGCCCGGTCACCGTCGACTGCGGCGACGTCACCGCGGAGTACCGCGCCCAGATATACCGGCATCTGGGCACGATGCTGATGGGCCGCACTACCGAGCAATCCGAGGCGGCACTCGCCGCGTCGGCGACGGCGCCCGGGGTGAACGTGGAGCGCGCGGCTCGGGCATGGAAGTACTTTGAGCCGGTGCCGGCCGAGCCACGGCGGCGGGCAGATCACAAGCCGGTTTTCCCCTGGCAGGACCGCCTGCTCGCCGTCGCCGCCGGGGTCATGTGGCTGGTCGCCGTTCCGCTGGCAATCGGGGTCTTGCAGGAACGCGGCGCCGTACGTGCGATCATCCTGTCCGCGGTTATCTTGCTCGCCAGCGTGGTCACCATGCTTTCTCGCATCGCCGAGCTAGCGGCGATGGAGCGCATCGCGGACCGGGACGGCGACTTTGGTGAGCGCCACGTAGGCCGTTATTCGAGGCGGGTCGCCACGCCCGCGAGTGACGAGGTCCCGGTCGATCCTGGAGATGACGCGGAGGCAGAGAGGGCGAGGCGGACGCGCGTGCGGCTGTCGAGGTTCACCCGCCTTGTCGCCAATCGTATTGATGAGCAATTTGCCAAGCTCACCCCGGTCAGTCCGACCGCCAGGCTGCGCTGGACCAAGGAGACCACGGGTCCGAGGGACAGCATCAGGAACGAGATGCTCCTGCTCTACGGCGACACCGCGGCCCGGCCAGGTGCGGTGAACTGGCTGATCGACGCCCGCGTGAGCGAGATAGGCGAGGCCATCAAGCGAGGAACGGCGCGTGCCTACCGGCAGCAGATGCAGCCGTGGACGGGTGCTGTGCTCGGATTCGCCCTCGGCGCGGTCGTCGGCGTCGTGGCCTGGGGCTACGCTGCATACCTCGTGCTCATCCAGCGCCCCGTGCAGGGAGCCATCGCGCTGGTTCTGCTCGGTTTCGCGGTCGTGCTCGTAGCTCTCAGCCGATTCGACGTTTACCTGGTCGGCAAGCGGCGGTTGCCGAAGGACCGGGCCGATGCCGACCAGCGGTATCAGGCCGACCTGACGGCGTACAAACAGTGGCAGGGCAAGATCGCCGACCCGCCCACCGACCATCAGGTCGCCAACTGGCTCGACCTCGACAAGATCGCCCTGATGAAACGGTTCATGACCCAGCCCGGCATGTCGGGCCAGGACGTGCTGGCCCATGCCACGCTGATAGAACCGGGTCCGGGCTGCGTCGGCAGGCGCCTGCCTAACGGCCCGCCGCGGTATTCCGCGTACAAGGTCACTATCTTCCTGCTCACCCGGGCGGGCGTCCGGGTGGCCGCCGTCACGCTTGATTTCCTGACTGGCGAGGCTCTGGATCCCGTGCGGCGGGCCTTTCGTTACGACACGATCATGTCCGCCCGGGTGCAGGTGGACGGGATCCGGTATGCCGCTGGGTCGCGAAACGCAACTCCGGCCCCCGCGTTCCCGTCGGCCAACGGCCAGAACGGCCTGTCCGGCGGCCAGGACATTTTCCGTCGTAATGTCGACGGATCGGTCATCTTGCGGCAGGACTTCCGGTTGTCGATCAAGGACGGTGAAGGGCTCCGGTTCCTGGTCGAGAACTTCGAGGCCGTCGACGCGAGTCCGGGCGGCGGCGCGGCGGAGCCGGAACACCCGGAAGACCCGGTGAACTTGCTGGACCTGGCGCTCGACACGTCCGGAGTCGGGCCTGCGCTCGAACTTCTGGAGGTTGTTTGCGGCCATGGCGACCCCTGGGTGCAGGAACAGATCCAGCGCCGATCGCATCCGGAAACTGGCGAGCTCGCCGACGCCGGGGTCTCTTAGCGGGGTTGGCACGGTGGGCTAGCCCAGGGTCCTGGTTTCCAGGCCCCTCACTCATGAAGTAAGGTGTGCCTAACCTAACTAAGCACCTCAGTGGTGAGGCCAGTTCGGACCCCGGCCAGCCCACTTCCCTGGAGGCTCCTGGTAATGCTCGCCACGTTTGTCATCTTCCTGCGTGAAGGGGTCGAGGCGAGCATGATCATAGCGATCCTGCTTGCCTACCTCAATCGCATCGGCAGGCGTGACCATTTCCGGGACGTGTTCATCGGGGTTGGCGCGGCGCTCCTGCTCGCGACGGCCGGCGGGACCGTGGCCTACGAGACAATCCGCAGCTATGACGGCTCTCGCGCGCAGACGATCTTCGAGACCGGCACCTACCTGCTGGCAGCTTGCGTGCTGACCTACATGACGTTCTGGATGCGCAAGCACGCCCGGTCGCTGTCCAAGGAACTACGAGCCCGCACCGATGCCGCGCTGGACGGCAAAGCTCGGTGGGGGCTGGGCCTGCTGGCGTTCCAGGCAGTCGGCCGCGAAGGGCTGGAGACCGTGGTCTTCACGCTGGCCATCATCTTCTCCACGTCCGCTGCGGGCGCCCTCGGCGGCGCCATCGTCGGCCTGGCCTGCGCCCTGGGCGTCGCGTTCGCCATCTACCGGCTCGGCCACAAGCTCAACATGGCGAGATTCTTCACGGTCATAGGCGTGCTGCTGATGGTCTTCGCGGCCGGCCTGCTCGCTGACGCCGTGGAGAACATGCAGCAGCTCGGCTGGCTGCCCGTGCTCCAGACACCGATGTGGCATTCGGCCAACCTGCTCTCGGAAGGCAGCGCCTTCGGCGACGTACTGCACAGCTTTTTCGGCTACAGCGACTCCCCCACTCCGCTTCAGCTGCTCATCTACGTGGCTTATCTGGCCATCGTGATCGTTACCTACCTCGGCGTGCGAGCCAGGCCCCGGTCAAGATCAGCTAGCGTCACCCGCTGAGAGCGATTAGTGGTTACCCCGAGCTGCGGAGGTGAAGTGCGACCTCGACCCGGGTAGAAAGCTGCTGACCAGGTCCGGGATGGCTCAACGGGGGAGGCACAGGTGGACCTTGTCGTTGTAGTGATCGTGATTGCGTTCTTCGTCTGGCTCGGGAAGCTAGAAAGCTAGACAAGTCCGTGACGAGGTATGAAAGCGGGCATCTCTATACGCACTGACCACCTGACTGCCTGATCGGCCGGCGAACTATGCCACGCTCGGCCGCACCTGGCTGCCAGGCTCATACCTGACTAATGAGAGTTAGTTAAGCGCTCCGCCGTCCGGCAGACTCGTTAGCTGGTGGCCGCCGGCGGGTGAGCACTTTACCTGACAGGGCGCTGGAGCCCTTGAGCCCAAGAACGTGCCCCCGCCGGTGTCCGGGAGAGTAGATCGCTGCTGGGATGTCGTGCCCGCCGCCTGGCGTGAGCACTGTTCATTAGTCTGCTGATGGTTCTCCCGCTGGCCGCTTACCGGATTCGGGACGTGAGGCGGAGGCGAGATGCGGCTGCTGGTCGGGGATGACTGGGCACAGGATCATCACGACATCGAGGTGATGGACGAGGCGGGGAGGGTGCTGGCCCGCAGGCGGGTGCCAGAGGGCGTGGCCGGGATCGGGCAGCTGCATGAGCTGATCAGCCGGTTCCTGCCGGAACAGGACACGGGCGCAGAGGTTCAGGTCGGGATCGAGACCGACCGCGGCCCGTGGGTGGCGGCGCTGATTGCCGGGGGCTACACGGTGTTTCCGGTGAACCCGCTGCAGGCGTCCCGGTACCGCAGCCGGCATAGCGTGTCGGGGGCCAAGAGTGACCTGTTAACCGAACTACGGGAAGAGGTTCCTCAGCTCAGCGGACAGATCGCGAGCACGGTGGCTACGTTCGCTGATCATGATCACAGACGGGGAAGTGCCGCGGGATCTGTCGCGGCTGGAGGTG